>JALHLR010000001.1:0-197039 GCA_022844475.1 Hyphomonadaceae bacterium
GGCGCCTGCACGCTGGCCTTTCATCCCGAGGATGTGACGCTGGAGCGTGCGAGCCCCGGCTGCCTGCGATTCGTGGTGCGGGTGGCAGGGCCTGTGCGTGGCGGCTACCTTCCGGCAACGTTTGCGGGAGCAACCTGGATGTGTCCGCTGGCAGTTGCGGCCCCGCATGAGGGCGCGCTGCTGAATGCGTTCGTCGACCGGTCGCGGGTGATGATGTTCGATACCGAGGGCAAAGCGCTGACCTGACTGCCCTTCCTTCAGGCGCCACAATGTTTTTGCGTTCGCCGCCGCTTCAAAGTCGGACGAACTTGTCCTAAGCATTGTGAAGGAAACGCGACGGCGGGAACCAACACTGATGAATCTTCTGCCTTTCGCGCTGGTCGCGTATCTCGTCATGCAGTTCGGGATCGCGTTTTTCGCATCGCGTTTCATCAAGGTAGAAGCGGATTATTTCGTTGCCGGGCGAAAGCTGGGCGTTTTTGCCGTGGCAATGTCGGTGTTCGCGACCTGGTTCGGCGCGGAGGCGGTTGTCGGAGCTTCAGGCTCGGTCGCGGAGCAGGGGCTATCAGCCAGCAGCGCAGACCCGTTCGGCTATACGCTCTGTCTCCTGGCAATGGCGACCTTCATCGCCTTCAAGCTGCGCGAAGCTGGGGTGATGACGTTCGTCGATTTCTTCCGGCAGCGCTTCGGACCGACCGCCAATACGCTTGCAGCCTTGCTGAGCATTCCAAGCTCGCTGTTCTGGGCTTCTGCGCAGCTGCTGGCGCTGGGCTATGTCGTGTCCGAGGTGACGACGCTGGACCTTGCGACATGCCTCGCCATCGCGACGGTCGTGATCGTCGCCTACACGGCGGTGGGCGGGCTCTTCGGGGACGTAATCACCGACATCGTGCAGGGCAGCATCCTGATTATCGGGTTGGTTGTGCTGCTGATCGCGGTGCTGGCGAGCAATGATTTCTCGTTCGCCAATATCGCGCCAGAGCAGCTGTCGTTCGTCGCGCTCGATGAGACGGGCGCACCCGTGAGCCTGCTGGCGACGCTGAACACCTGGATGATCCCTGTTGTTGGCTCTCTGGTGGTGCAGGAGGCGATCTCCCGCTTTCTCGGGGCGACCTCGGCGTCTGTGGCGCGGAAGGGCTGTTATCTGGCGGCAGCGTTGTACCTGGTGATCGGGTCGATTCCGGTGATCATTGGTCTCCTGGGCGCTGCGGCGGGGTTCGTGCCGGACGGCGGGCCCGACCAGTTCCTGCCGCAGCTGGCGCAACAGTATCTCGACCCGGTGCTCTATGTGATCGTGATGGGCGCGCTGGTGTCCGCCATCCTGTCGACAGTGGATACGACATTGCTGGCGATCTCGGCGATTGCGACGCGCAACCTGGTGGAGCCTATGGCGCCCAACCTGTCGCAGAAGAGCCGCGTGCGGGTGGGCCGGGTGATCACGGCCCTGACCGGCATTGCGGCGTTCGCCACTGCGGCTTCCGGCGAGAGCATTCAGGGGCTGGTGGAGATCGCCTCGTCCTTCGGCTCGGCCGGTATCGTTGTGGCCCTGATGTTCGGTTTGCACTCGAAGCTGGGCGACGAGCGCGCAGCCGTGGCAGCGCTGCTGACCGGGCTGGCGATGAGCTTCTTCGGCAACGGCGTCGTGTCGTGGGGCTACAGCCTGTTCGCAGGAGAGGAAGCGGCGGCGGCGCTTCCCTGGTATTTCCAGGCCAATGACGAGAGCGGCTATGTGCTGGCCGTACTCGCGGCGCTCGTGGCGTATATGGGCGTGGCGCTGGTCACGGCGCGGGGCGGGCGGCCGGTGGCGGCGGAGTAACTGCAGGCAGATCAGTCCTCATCCGCATACGGATCAGGCCCACCGTCCGCGATCCATTCATCGATCCTCGCGGTCAGCACCGGCAGCGGAACCGAGCCGAGTTGCAGCACGGTGTCATGGAAGTAGCGGATGTCGAACTTCGGCCCAAGCGCAGCTTCGGCCTTTGCACGCGCTTCGACGATGGCCATTTCGCCGAGATAGTAGCTCAGCGCCTGGCCGGGCCAGGAGATGTAACGGTCTACCTCCGTCGTGACCTCGTGTGATGCGAGGGCCGTGTTGTCGAGCATGAACCTGATCGCCTCTTCACGCGTCCAGCCTTTCGCATGCACGCCAGTGTCGACGACGAGGCGGGCGGCGCGCCACATCTGGTAGCTTAGCATGCCGAAGACTTCGTAGGGCGTCTCGTAGATGCCCATCTCCTCGCCAAGCAGTTCCGTGTAGAGCGCCCAGCCCTCGCCATAGGCCGAGATGTAGCTGCGGCGGCGGAAGTCGGGCTGGCCGGTCTGTTCCTCAGCGAGCGGGATCTGGAAGGAGTGCCCGGGCGCGCTTTCGTGGAGCGTGAGGGCGGGCAGCGAGTAGAGCGCGCGCGAGGGCAGGTTGTAGGTGTTGAGAAGATAGCCGCCCGAGCCGCCGCGGCCGGCGGTGTAGAAGGGCGCGATGTCGTCCGGCACGGGGCGGATGGCGAAGCGTGCGCGGGGCAGGCGGCCGAAATACAGGTGTGCCTTGCCGTCGAATGACTTCGCGATCCACGCGGCGCGGTTGAGCAGTTCCTGCGGTGTCTTCGCGTAGAATTGCGGATCGGTACGAAGGAAGGCGAGGAACTCCGGGAGCGTGCCGGTGAAGCCCGCGAGGGTCTTCTGCTCCTCCATGCGGGCGCGGATCCGGGCAACCTCCCTGATGCCGATCTGATGGATCTCGTCTGCGGTCAGATCGAGCGTGGTGAACTCGCGGATCTGCGCGCTGTAGTAGGACTCGCCATCGGGCAGGCTGGTTGCGGCAAGCTTTGTGGTGGTGCGGGGGAAGTATTCCGTCGTGTAGTAGGCGTGGACCTTGGCGTAGGCGGGGAAGACCTTTTGAGCGATGACCTTGCTCGCTTCGGCCTGCAGGGCGGCGCGAGTCTCGCCGGGGATCGATTGGGGCAGGCTCCTGAAGGGCTCGTAGAATGCGGACTGCTCAGGCGTCTTCTCGTCATAGGCGGCGGTGATCGAGCGGTCGCGGCCTTCGAGCGTCACGCGGGGCGGGGTGAATCCGCGGGCGAGGCCGAGCTTCATGTTGGCGATCTCGTCATCGAAATAGCGCGGCGTGTCGGCAAGGCGCGCGATGTAGGCGCGTGCCTGCGCCTCATTGAGGAAAGCGCGCGGGGCCGAGCTGGCGACGCTGGTCCAGAATGTGGTGTCGGCGTTGAGGGGCTTTTCGTGTTCGCGGAACCGGATGCGCAGGATGTTGATGGCGATTTGCTCGCGATAGATTCCGTAGTTGATCCGCTGCTCCTGAGAGAGCGTGGCGGGATCGATGGCGTCGAGGCGCTGCATGACATCCTGCCAGTAGGAGAGGCGTGTGGCCTGCGTGGCGGGATCAACGCGCGGCCATGTGGTGAGCCCCGGGGCGCCGCCGGTGTCGTCTTCTTGGCCGTCGGTCGGGTCGATGGATTTGCGCCAGTCCCATTCGGCTTCGTAGATCGCGCGGAATCGCTGGTCAGCAGCGGTTTCAGGGCTGTCGGCAGGACGCGTTGCGCAGGCGGCGAGACCGGCTAAGGCGAGGGCCAGGAATGCGCGCTTCATTTATGTCCCCTTGGGTCAGAGGGAGCGTTTGCTGGCGTTCGGCAACTCGTCAATCCCACAGACTGCCGGCAGAGGCGTGCACGGCCTCGGCGCCTTCGCTGAGCGCGCGGGCCGTTCCTGCTGCGCGAACGAGGGTGTCGCCGGCAAAGAAGGAGGCGAGCACGAGCGAGCTGGTGTCGTCTGTGCTGTCGCGCGCGGCGTGGGCGGAGCGGCAGAGGAAGTAGCCGCCGACGACGTCGCCAGCGAGTTTGAGATAGGTGGTGGCGGCCGCGAGGGCCTTGTCGCGGTTCGTGCTCATCTCGGCGAGCATATAGTCGGTGGCGCTTTCGAGCGCGTCGGCGCCCTGGTCGAGGACCACGCCGAGATAGCCAAAACTTGAGTCGTTGATGCGGGCGAGTTCCTCGGCATGGCCGCGGATTTCGGCAAGCATCGCGCGCATTGCTGCGCCGCCATCCATGGAGAGCTTGCGGCCGGCGAGGTCGATCGCCTGGATGCCGTTGGTACCTTCGTAGATCGGCGTGATGCGGGCATCGAGATAGAACTGCGCGGCAGCAGTCTCGTCCATGAAGCCCATGCCGCCGTGTATCTGCACGCCGAGATTGGTGACGTCGATTGCGCGGTCGGTGGACCATGCCTTGGCGAGCGGGGTGAGCAGGTCTTCGCGCGCCCTGGCCTGCTTGCGCTCGGCTTCGTCCGGGTGGTGTTCGGCGATGTCGGCTGCGGCGCCGCAGGCGTAGCAGATGGCGCGGGCGGCCTGCACGTTGGCGGCCATCGTCATGAGCATGCGCTGCACGTCGGGATGGCGGATGATGGGGACGGCGCCCCTCTCGCCTGAGATGGAGCCCTGGCGGCGATCCTTCGCGTAGGCGACACCGGCCTGCAGCGCTGCTTCGCCGACTGCGACACCTTCGAGGCCGACATTGAGACGCGCGGAGTTCATCATCGTGAACATGGCCGCAAGGCCCTTGTTCTCTTCGCCGACCAGCCAGCCCCTGGCGCCGCTGTACTCCATCACACAGGTCGGCGAGGCGTGGATGCCCATCTTGTGCTCGAGGCCGATGCACTTGAACGCGTTGCGGTCGCCCAGCGAGCCATCCGGGTTCACGAAGAATTTCGGCGCGACGAAGAGCGAGATGCCCTTCGAGCCGGCCGGAGCATCAGGCAGGCGCGCGAGCACCAGCTGGATGATGTTCTCCGTCATGTCGTGGTCGCCCCACGTGATGTAGATCTTCTGGCCCGAGATGCTGTACGAGCCATCGCCGTTCGGCGTGGCCTTCGTTATCAGCGCACCGACGTCTGAGCCCGCCTGCGGCTCAGTCAGGTTCATCGCGCCGGTCCACTCGCCGGAGATCAGCCTGGGCAGATACATCTGCTGCAGTTCGGGTGAGCCGTGTGCGAGCAGCGCCTCGATGGCGCCGAAGGACAGAAGCGGGCACAACCCGAATGACATGTTGGCGCCGTGGATCATCTCGAACACGGCGAGCGCGAGTGGCTTGGGCAGGCCCTGTCCGCCGAACGCCTCCGGGAAGGCGAGGCCCATCCATCCGCCGTCGACAAACTGGCGATAGGCGTCAGCGAGTCCGGGGGCGGCGATGACGCCGTTGTCGCCAAGCTTCGCGCCGGTCTTGTGACCGATGGGATTGAGTGGGGCGAGCACGTCGCGTGCGAGCCTGTTCGCCTCGTCCAGGATGGGCGCGACGAGATCGGGATCAAAATTGGGGAAGGCGCCGGTGGCGGCCAATTCATCCAGCCGCGCGATGCGGGCGAGGGTGTGGGTGATCTGCGAGATGGGAGCGTTGTAGGGCATGTTGACTCTGGACCGCCGGACGCCTGCCCGGCACTGGCCCGGTGTGCAGCCGGGGACCAACACCAGTCAACCCGATAGACGGCCAGACCGACCAAGGTGGTCAGGAGTGTTCGCCTCCCCGGAATGCAGAGCCATACGAGCGGCAACTCTGCGCCTTCGCGACGAGCTGCTCGAGATCGATGATCTCCTGCCTTGGGCCGTCGCGACCTTTTCGTCAGCTAGCCGGTCAGGGGCGCGGCGGTCCAGAGAACTACCGCATCAGGTTGAAGTTCTTGCCGTCCACGGTGATGGCGAGGGCTTTCCATTCGTTGGCGCGCTCGCTGTGCGGTTGAACGTCGACGGTGACGGTCTTGCCGACTTTCAGCGCTTCCCTCTGCAGGCCGCGGTCGATCATGCGTTGCAGGGGGGAAAGCCAGACTTCCTGTTTCTTGCCTGCGACGGTGACGAAGAGGACGGCGTGGGGCTGTTCCCATTTCAGCTCGGAAATCGTTCCGGTGACCTTCTGCTGTTTCGCTGAGTCATAGGCGTCCCACCCATGGTGGGCGAAGGCGGTTCCGGTGATGGCGGCTGTCGAAAGGGCCGCGGCGAGGGCGATCGCAACGATACGCATGGCGTCATACTCCTTGCTGCGCTGGCGGCGTCATCTCTGGCGCCGCGAGCATGGTGCAACAGGTAGATGGGACGGTCGAGGCGTAACCGCCATTTCTGAATCTGGCCCCGGCGACTCCGGGCTATTTCGGACCGATCATCTTCTCCGGACGCACCAGCCTGGTGAACTCGGCATCGGTCAGGTAGCCGCCGCCGACGGCTTCTTCGCGCAGCGTTGTGCCGTTCTTGTGCGCAGTCTTGGCGATCTTGGCGCAGGCGTCGTAGCCGAGGCGCTCGTTGAGGGCGGTGACCAGCATCAGCGAGTTCTCGACGCCCCTGGCGATGTTGTCGATGCGCGGCTCTATGCCGACGACGCAGTTATCGGTGAAGGAAACAGCCGCGTCTGCAAGGAGGCGGACGGACTGCAGGAAGTTGTAGGCCATCATCGGGTTGAAGACGTTGAGTTCGAAGTGGCCCTGACTGCCTGCAAAGCCGATGGCGGCGTTGTTGCCCATGATGTGCGCGCAGACCTGCGTCATCGCTTCGCACTGGGTCGGGTTTACCTTGCCAGGCATGATCGACGAGCCGGGCTCGTTTTCCGGCAGGGCGAGCTCGCCAAGGCCTGCCCGCGGGCCCGACCCGAGGAAGCGGATGTCATTGGCAATCTTGAAGCAGGAGGCGGCGACGGTGGTGATGGCGCCGTGTGACATCACCATCGCATCGTGCGCGGCCAGCGCCTCGAACTTGTTCGGCGCGGTCTTGAAGGCGAGGCCTGTGATCGCGGCGATTTTGGCCGCAACGAGCTTGTCGAAGCCTTTCGGCGCGTTGAGGCCGGTGCCGACGGCGGTGCCGCCCTGGGCCAGCTCCATCAGCGAGGGAAGCGTCGACTTGATGCGTGCGATGCCGTTCTCGATCTGCTTGGCGTAGCCACCGAATTCCTGGCCGAGGGTGAGCGGGGTTGCATCCTGCGTATGCGTGCGGCCGATCTTGATGATCCTGGCCCAGTCTTTCGACTTGGTTTTGAGAGCAGCGTGCAGGTGTTCGAGTGCAGGGAGCAGGTCCGTCGAAATCTGCTCGGCGCAGGCGATGTGCATGGCGGTCGGGAAGGTGTCGTTCGACGACTGGCTCATGTTGACGTGGTCGTTGGGGTGGACGGGTTTCTTCGAGCCCATGACGCCGCCCATCATCTCAATGGCGCGGTTCGAGATCACCTCGTTGGCGTTCATGTTGGACTGCGTGCCCGAGCCGGTTTGCCAGACGACGAGGGGGAAATGGTCGTTCAGCTTGCCGTCGATGACTTCCTGGGCGGCGGCGATGATGTTCTTCGCCAGCTTTGCGTCGAGCTTGCCGAGCTCGAGGTTTGCTTCGGCGGCGGCGCGCTTGACGATGCCGAGGGCGCGGACGACCGGGGCAGGCTGCTTTTCCCAGCCGATCTTGAAGTTGCCGAGCGAGCGTTGCGCCTGTGCGCCCCAGTACCGGTCCGCCGCGACCTCGATCGGGCCAAAGGTGTCGGTTTCGGTGCGCGTCTTGCCGGCCATAGCGTGCAGCTCCAGGGTCGTTGTGTCCGCTCGGACTAGACCTGCCCAGCCGCCCGTTCAAGCGTCAAGGCGGCGCAGTTTCAGAGCTTTTCGGTGTTGTTGTCTGGCGCGCTGTTCCAGAATCGGCCCGGCGGCCTATACGGGTCGGACTTGTCCCGTTGAGAGGCACGCTTGGACGCCGACGATCACCCACCCACACCCTGGACGCGCCATGGCAAGGTGCGCGCGCGGCTTGAGCAGGACGGTGCGCTTGAGATCGGCGTCGATGGGCTCACGACGCAGGCGAAGTATTACAAGCCGCTTCTGAAGGAGTTTTTCAGGCTGCACTTTCGCGTCCGGCCGCGCTGGGGCGACTGGTCGGCGCATATTGCGATGGAGTTCACGGGCGATCCGCCACACATGGACCTCGACAACCTGGCCAAGGCGATGCTGGACAGCGCGGTGGGCGCGGCGTTTCACGACGACAGTCAGGTGGCTCGGCTGCTGGTGGAACGGCGGGTGGCCGAGCGTGAGGGCGTATGGATGCGGCTTGCACCGATGGGCTGACGTGCTGCCTTACGCGGGCGGCATTTCACCAGGAATTGCGTACGTGCCTGGATCGACAGGTGGGGTCGACGGAATTAGCGTCTCGCAACGTTGATCGAACGGCAGCGTATATGCACGGGAAATATCCCGGCATTGCGAACCGGAAAACTGCCTCGGGAGGGTTTCATGAGACTATTGACAATCGGCGCATCGCTCGCCGCGATTGCGTTTGGCGCGATTGCGATGCCGGCATCCGCGCAGCAGGCGGCGCTGCCCACATTCAGCGAACTCAAGCCCTGGGACCCGTCCTACGCGGCGCCGCGCACCGCCTGGGGCGCGCCGAATCTGCAGGGCGTCTGGTCGACCGCGTCTCTGACGACGCTCACGCGCAACGCACAGAATGGGACCCAGGGGATGGGCTTGGTGATTCCTCAGGAGAAGATCGACGCGATCACCGAGAATTCGTACTACAACGTTCGGTTGCGCAACGACAATGAGCGCACGCCCGAGACGGCCGGAGCTGGCGACGGCAAGGGCGGCGGCGATGTGAAGGGCTACAACAATTTCTGGATCGATCCGGGGTCGGAATACGCCAGGGTCAATGGCGAGTATCGCTCGTCGTGGATCGTCTCGCCGGCCAACGGACAGATCCCGTTCAACCGTGCTGGCAGCGCCGCTGCCGGCTCGCGGATGACGAATGCGCGCGCGTCGACAAACACTGGTCCCGAAATCCGCACCCTGGGCGATCGGTGTCTTGTCTCCTTCGCCAACCAGGGCGGACCGCCAATCACCAACGCGATGTACAACAATCACGTGCAGATCGTGCAGACGCCGGACCATGTGATGCTGCAGATCGAGATGAATCACGATGCGCGCATTGTCCGGCTGAAGACGGATGGAGAGACGGAGAAGGACCTGCCGGCCAACATCCAGCCCTGGTTCGGCGACTCGATCGGCTGGTGGGACGGCGACACCCTGGTTGTCGAGACGCGCAATCTGCACCGGCTGCAGGCCCGCGGCCGCATTCCGCTCTCGCAGGAGGGCAAGGTCATCGAGCGCTTCCGCCGCGTCTCGGACGTCGAGATCGACTACCAGTTCGAGGTGATCGATCCGGTCAGCTATACCGAGACGTGGAAAGGCCAGATGCCCATGCGCTACAGCCGGGAGCCGATCTACGAATACGCATGCCACGAAGGGAACCACGCCCTGCCGGGCATTCTGGTTGGCATGGCGCTGGAACTGGACACGGCGCTGGAAGCGGACGGGGAGTAGGGGGCTCAGCCGCCCTTCCGCACGCCGCGCAGGAATATCTGCACCGCCCGCCGGGCGCGGGTTTCGATCTGGTGCAGCGGCATGGTCGCGTTGCTGTCGACCATCAGGCGGAAGCCCGAGTCCTGCATCACCATGCCGAACAGCATGGCGGAGGCCTCGTCCGGGTCTTCGATCGCGTACTGGTCGCGTACGGCCGGCGCCGACAGCCAGTTGGCGAGGATTTCCCTTGGGAAGCCCTTGGGCTTGGCCGCATTCATCAGCTCGGGATAGCGCCGGACTTCGGACACGATCAGCCGCATCAGCGACATCGAGCGGGGATTGGTGAAGTGGCTGACCATCCGGACCAGCACGCCATAGAGTTCGACCTCGATGTCATCGCCTGGTTCTGGCGCCGGGAAGCGCCCCATGTCCGCGACGTTCTCGATCAGCAGCGCGCCGAGCAGTTCAACCTGGCTCTTGAATTCACGGTAAATGGTCTTCTTGGACATGCCGGCCTGGTGGGCGACGGCGTCCATGGTTGCGTGTTCAGGCATTCCATCCAGGAAGATCTTGCGGGCGGCAGCCAATATCCGTTCCCGCGTGGGGAGGACCTCGGCCGCTTCCTGTGGAATCTGCATCAAAGCCTCAGAAGTCTTCGAAACGTGATCAGCTTAACACGATCACCATGTTTGCAGTGTATATCAGGATGATGTAGGGAAACGCCAGAGTTTCCGAGTTTGGGCAAGATGGACCTCCCCGATAAGTCCACGGCCGCCGGTGAGTTTTCGCCTGTTCCGACAGGGGAAAGCCGCGCGCGCCCGATTTGTCGGAGAAATCACCCACCAAGTTCGATCCGGAGCCAGGGCGTGACTCCCAAAAAGGGGGCATGCACCCCAGATGCTCGCGGTGGTGTCGCAAAGCCGTTCTCCCGTCCGCCCTTGGATCGGGATGCGCTTTTCGGGGCTCGCGGGAAAGCGACACGGCCTCCCTACGGACGCGCAAGGACATAAGATGACTAAACAGCGCACAACGCTCACCTCGCTTGCGGCGATCGCCGGTGCGGGCACGCTCTTTCTGGGCCTTCACGCCTGCGGCCAGAAGCCTGCGCCCGCCGAGGAAGCCGCCAGCACGTCCGCCATGGGCGTTGCCGCCGGTCTCCAGGCGATGCGGATCACCCGCATCGAGACGCGTAGCCTTGCCGAGGAGATCGAGGCCAAGGGCCGCCTCGTTGTTCGTGACGAAGCCGCGGTTGGAACGGAATTGCCCGGCTATCGCGTCGCCGCCGTCTTTGTTGATGAAGGCGACTGGGTGAAGCAGGGCCAGGCGATGGCCAAGCTCGACGATGCCTTGCTGCAGGCGCAGATCGCCCAGGCTGAAGCTCAGCTCGCGACGCAGAAAGCCAATGTGCTCTTCAGGAAGAGCCAGCTCGAACGCGCCGAATCGCTCACCCAGGAAGGCGCCTTCTCGAAGGAATTGCTTGAACAGCGGCGCATGGAAGCAGCCACGGCCGATGCCGCGATGCTGACGGCGCAAGCGCAGGTCAACGAGATGAAGGTGCGTCAGGCGCGCATGACACTGCGCGCGCCCGTGTCGGGTATGGTTCTCCAGCGGGCGATCCGTCCGGGGGATATATCAGGCGGCGCGGCGCCGTATTTCCGGATCGCCCGCGATGGTCTGATCGAACTCGACGCCGAGATGTCGGATTCAAAGCTCCCGATGCTCAAGGTTGGCGAGCGGGCTGACGTGGCGCTGCCGAGCGGCCGGACGATCAAGGGAAAGTTGCGCTTCGTCTCGCCGCGTGTCGACGTTGCTTCAGGTCTGGGCCGGGCCAGAATCGAGCTTCCTTTTGACAGGGAGCTCCGTCCCGGCGGCTTCGCAGAAGCGCATTTCAACGCAGCCTCCACCGGCTCCTTGAGTGTGCTGGCCAGCGCCATCCGTTATGAATCAGGCGGCCCAGCGGTGATGCTGGTCGATAACGACAACAAGGTCACGCGCGTTCCTGTCAAGCTGGGCGAGCGCATGGGCGACTATGTGCAGCTGCTGGAGAGTCCGCCTGCGGGCGCCCGCGTGCTGGAAACCGGCTCTGCATTCACGCTGGACGGTGACGTGATCAATCCTGTCGAGGAGGGCGCGGTGCTCGCGCCGGCGGCATCGGAAGGGAAATGATCCCATGAACCTCCCGATTTCCAGCTGGGCGATCCGCAACCCGATCCCCGTCATCGTCGTGTTCACCCTGCTGACGATTGCAGGACTGTTCTCGTATTCGCGCCTGCCGGTTAAGCAGTTTCCGAACATCTCCTTCCCGCTGGTGCAGGTCATCGTCGTGCAGGACGGCGCGGCCGCGTCCGAGATGGAGAATCAGGTCACTCGCCTGGTCGAAAACGCGGTCTCCAGCCTGCCTGGCATCGAGCAGCTCTCGTCTACCGTGCAGCTCGGCGTTTCGGCTACGCAGATCCAGTTCGCCATTGGTTCGAATCTCCAGAAGATGAAGGATGACGTGCGCTCGCGCATCGACGCCATCCGAATCGAGCTGCCGGCCGGCATAGAACCGCCGCGCGTCGAGGCGCTCGACTTCACTGGCGGCACGCTGATGACGTTTGCTGTCGCCAACCCGGCCCTGTCGGCGACCGACCTGTCGTGGTTCATAGACGATACAATCGCCCGCAAGCTCCAGGCCGTCGCAGGCGTCGGCCAGGTCCAGCGCGTCGGCGGCGTCAGCCGCGAGATCAACGTCACACTCGACCCTTCCCGCATGGCGTCGCTGAACCTGACCGCTGCTCAGGTGAACCAGGCGCTGTCGGCCTATTATCGCAACTATGGCGGAGGCCGCACTGACATCGGTGGATCCGAATCCACTGTTCGCGTACTCGGCGAGACCGAGACTGTTGAAGATCTCCGCAATCTCACCATCCCGCTGCGCAGTGGCGGATACGCCAGACTGTCCGACCTCGCCTCCGTCGGCGACGGCTCAGGCGAAGCGCGCGGTTTTGCGCGCCTGAATGGCCGGCCCGTCGCCGGCTTCAACATCGTCAAGGTCGACAGCGCCTCTGAGGTGGACGTCGAGAACGGTGTCTATGCGGCGATCACCGAGCTGCAGAAGACGCATGAGGGGCTGACTGTCACGAAGATCTTCTCGATGACAGACGACACCAAGGCCAACTTCCATGCGACGGAAGCGGTGCTGATCGAGGGCATGATTCTGGCTGCTCTGGTCGTGTTCCTGTTCCTGCGCGACTGGCGCGCCACGGTCATCGCGGCGGCTGCCATGCCGCTGTCGCTGATACCGACATTCTTCTTTATCTCACTGCTCGGGTTCTCGCTGAATGTCGTCTCGCTGCTGGCGCTTACGCTGGTGATCGGCATCTTGGTCGACGATGCGATTGTGGAAATCGAGAATATCCAGAAGCGAACGCTGGCGGGCTACACGCCTTTCCGCGCCGCCATGGAGGGCGCCGACGCGATCGGCCTTGCTGTGCTCGCGACCACGGCGTCGATCGTCGTGGTGTTCCTGCCCACCTCGTTCATGGGCGGCATGCCGGGGCAGTTCTTCATCGAGTTCGGCATCACAGTGTCAGTGGCGGTGGTCTTCTCGTTGCTGGTCGCGCGTTTCGTCTCGCCCCTTATGGCGGCTTACTTCCTGAAGCCGTCAAAGGTTCACCGCGACGTTCGCAAGTTGCCGGCATTCTATGAGGCGACACTGGCCTGGGCGCTCAAGCACCGCCTGATAGCCTCCGCCGTCGGCGGGCTGTCCTTCTTCGGAGCGATCGTCGTTGCCGGCATGTTGCCGACGGGCTTCATCCCGACCGAGGACCCGGGCTACATCCAGTTTTCGATCGAAGCGCCTCCGGGCACCACGATCACCAAGATGGAGCAGGCGACCCAACAGCTCAACGGCATGCTGCACGAGTTCCCTGACACGCAAGAAGTGTTCATCAATGTCGGCTCAACCGGCGCCAATGGAGACATCACACAGGGGTTCGCCACTCTGGTGATGCGAGACGGGCACAAGCTCAGGACTGAAGAGCTGAAGCAGGCGATCCGTCCCAGGCTAAGTGAGATTGCCGACGTGCGCGTGACGGCGATGATGACTGGCGGTGGACCGGGCGGGTCGGATGTCAACATCATCCTGTCGTCTGAAAACACCGAGGCGCTCGAAAAGGCGCAGCTCGATCTACTCTATGAGATGCGCAGCATGCCGGAAGTGCGCAATCCGCGCCTTTTCCCCTCGGCGCCAGGCCCGGAGCTGATTATCCGCCCGCGTGCCGAGGAAGCTGCGCGACTCAATGTCGGCACCGACGCGATCGCCGCTGTCGCCCGCATCGCAACGACCGGCGACATCGAAGCCAACACGCCCAAATTCTCGGAAGGCAAGCGCCGCCTGCCCATCCGGGTGCGTCTGCCCGACGAGGTCCGCTCCGATCTTGCCAAGCTGGCAGAGCTGCGCGTTCCTGCGCGCGATGGCACGTCTACCACGCTGGGCGCGGTGGCCGACATCTATTACGAGCAGGGGCCGAGCAAGATCACGCGCCTGTCTCGTGAGCGTCGCGCGTCCGTTGAAGCTGATTTCGCGCCCGACATCACGTCGGGCCAGGTCAACGAGGCGGTCGAAAAGACCAAGACAATGCAGAACCTTCCGCCCAGCGTTCAGCGGGCGCGCATTGGCAACGACCAAGCCGAAGCTCAGATGTTCGGCGGCATCGTCATTGCTCTGCTTTCCGGCGTGGCGCTGATCTACTCGGTGATGGTGCTGCTGTTCAAATCGGTGTTCAAGCCGATCACCATCCTTGCCTCGTTGCCGCTGTCGTTCTCGGGCGCATTCCTCGCGCTGCTGATCTGCGGGATGGAAATCTCGATGCCGGTCATGATCGGCTGCGTTCTGCTGCTGGGCATCGCCGCGAAGAACGCCATCCTGCTCGTTGAATTCGTGATCGAGTCGCAGCAACGCGGCCAGAACACCTATGATGCGCTGTTCGAGGCCTGCCGCGAGCGTGCGCGCCCCATTGTCATGACCACGGTCGCGATGTCGGCGGGTATGCTGCCAGTCGCGCTGGGCCTTGGCGAAGGAGCCGGTTTCCGTCAGCCCATGGCTGTCGCGGTCATCGGCGGACTCATCTCTTCGACATTGCTGTCACTGGTCCTTGTTCCGGTCGTCTACTCGTTCGTCGACCAGTTCGAGCGCTGGCTGAACCCGTGGGCCGCCAAGCTCACGACACAGCCGACCGCCGAAGATGAGGCCCTGCTGAACGGCAGAAAGCGCGAACCTCAGCCAGAAGCGCCGGGCACGCCGGCGGAGTAGGACAACGCGTGCGCGGGGCGGGCCTAGTCCGCCTCCGCCCGCTCCTCTCCCGCGCGTGATCCCCAGATCGCGCCCATGAACAGCCCCTTCATCCGCGGCAGCAGCAAGAAGCTCAGCCCCACCACGAGTGATGCGATCAGGGTGAACGCCATCATGCTTGCATTGGCGTCCTGCGTTGCGAAGAGGAAGAAGGCTGGCGAGACGAGGTGCCCGACAACAAGGATCGTTGCCCATGCCGGAGCATCGTCGGCGCGTACTTCGCCCGTCAGCTCACCGCATTCCGTGCAGGCGGCCGCAGGCGTGAGATATCCCCGCAGCAGCTTTCCGCGGCCGCAGGCGGGGCAACGCAGCCTCAGGCCGCGGCGAATGGCCAGCCAGGTGTCGCGGGGAGGGAGGGGCTTATCCATGCAATCACTTGGCGCGCAGGGGGACGTTTCGTCCATCCGCCGCGAGGTCGCAGAGCGCCTACGTCTTGACGAACTGAAGCCCCGCAGCGCCGCGGGTCTGCCAGATGACATAGGCCCAGGTCTTCAGGCGCAGGGTCGGCTCCGAAACCAGTACGCGGTCGGGAAGCTGGATGTCCCGCATGAACTCGACGCGGGCGCCCGTGTCGCTGACATTCTTGACCACTACGTCAACCCGCTCGCCCGTGATGAAGGCCAGCGTGGCGGCCTTGAAGGTCGGCTTGCGGTCGGAACGCTTTTCGCCCGGCGTGACGGTGGAGTAGGTGACCTCCTCCACAGGCACGTCCGCGATCTTGCGCATGCGCTGCGCAAGTGGGTCGGGCTTGTCGGGCGTCTTCCTGAACATTGCTTGCGTTCTTGTTCCCACCCCGGTGAAATACTGGCCGAGATTCTTTAGTATTTTCTTGCTGGCCGTCTGTACATGACCACTGAGACCGCCAAGGCGACATGGGTTGAGCTGACCACCTTCAAGGCGGAGGGCATCAGATCGGGGTCAGGTTGCACTACCCTACCGTGACGGATGTACCCCCATCCACCGGCAGGATCGCCCCGGTTATGAAACGCGCTTCGTCAGAGCAGAGGAAAAGCGCAGCGTAGGCGGTGTCCCAGCCCGACCCCATACGCCCCATCGGAACCCGCGAATTTCGCTCGGCCCGTAGCGTCTCGACTGATTTGCCGCTGGCTGCCGCGATACCCGCAATCGCCATGGGTGTATCCATCAGGCCGGGCATTATCACGTTGCAGCGGACATTGTGCTTGGCGTTGCCGGCCGCGACCACCGTGGTCAGCCGGTTCACCGCCATCTTCGAGACTTCGTACGTCACCATGTGGTGCCCGGCGATGGCGGCCAGCGAGGAGATGTTGCAGATCGCGCCGGACTTCTGCTGGCGCATCACGGGCAGGACATGACGTATCGTCATCGCCATCGATTTGAGGTTCAGGTCCATGATTCGGTCCCACGCATCCTCCTCGATGGCGTGGGGCGGGGCGTCGCCGCGGCCGGTGCCGACATTGTTGACCAGGATGTCGATCCGGTTCAATCGCGCCGCCGCTTCGCGGGCAATGGCCGCGCAATCGGCGCTGCGCGTCACGTCGGCGGGGAAGGCGAACGCCTCACCGGCTCGCGGACCGCCTTCGTCCATGATCATGCGGACGGTTTCCTCTGCGCTGTCGAGGCGCAGGTCCACGCACATCACCTGCGCGCCTTCGCGCGCGAACAGGATCGCCATGGCGCGGCCATTGCCGATCGTGTCGCCCGGCGTCTGCCCGGCGCCCACGATGATGGCTGTCTTTCCAGCGAGCCGCCCCTCCATCAGAGCGTCCTGAGGTCGGGATCCACGGTCTGGCCGTCCTCGACCTGGATCCCGAAGGAATTGAGGATCATCGACACCTGAGTGTACTGGCCGACTGTGAAGACAAGGTCCATGCACTGTCGTTCGCTGTAGTGCTTCGACAACTCTGCCCAGGACGGATTGGAGACGAAGTGGTCCCGGTTGAGATCGTCCACCGCACTCAGCAGCGCTCGCTCCGCGTCGGTCCAGCCATCGGCGCCCGCTCCCGTCTTGATTCGCGCGATCTCTGCTGCATCAAGACCCGACTGCAGCCCGATGCGATGATGCTGCGTCCATTCATAACCGGACTTGCAGAGCCAGCCGACGCGGAGGATGGCGATCTCCCGGTCACGCGCCGAGAGGGAATTGCGCGACATGATGTATCCGCCCCACCACGAGAAAGCGCGAAAGGCGTCGGGCGAGCGCACCAGCGTGCGGAAGATGTTGAGGATCGATCCGTCCTTCTGGCGCGACTTGGATAGTCGCTCCACCTGTTCAGGTGTGAACTCGGCGTCCTGAAGGGGAGCGATGCGAGGCTTGGCAAGGCGCATGGGGGACTCCTTCAGGTTGGCTCACTGCGGACTCGAGCCAATGGGGTCTCATTCAACGAGTAAAATCCCGGCTTGTCATCCCGCACGATGCCTTTGAAGGTCCGTCAATCCGGACCAGCAGGTTCGGCTATCCGGCCTTGCGATCCGCAGCATCAGGGGCCGCCGCCGCCCGTCCCGCAAGATACAGGAAGCCGTCCTGGTCCAGATGGCCTGCATCGCATGTCGCCACAAAGCCTTCTGCGTCGCGGCGAACCTGCCGCGCCTCGCCGCCAAGTTCGCACTCCAGCGTGCGAGGCGTACGCGCCCAGATCTCCCCCACAACGCCTGGAGGCAAACGCTGGCCCCTGGCGTCACGGATCTCCACTGCGGCCCCACGGATGGGACGCCCACAGCTGCCGCGCTTGGTCGCGAAGGCTTCGGCGGGCAGCGTCGCAATATGGCCCGTCTGCGTCGACCCATAGGCCTCGCTGAAGATTGCGCCGAAGATGTCAGCCAGCCACGCCTTCAGCGCCCACGGCGCAGCGGCGCCACCGATCATGACCTCCTTCAGCGAAGACGTGTCCGCTGCCGCGAGCAGGTTTCCTCGGCGCTTCAGCTCGAGAAATGTTTCGGGAAAGGCCCACCAGTGGGTGACCTTGCGCGCGCGGATCGCGTCGAGCGCTTCGCTTGAGTTGAAGGCGCGCATCATGATCACTTCTCGGCCGGCGGCCAGCGCGGACCAGAACTGCATGCATCCCCAGGTGTGGTGCATCGGCAGGGTTATAAGCGATGCGCCCTCTTCGCGTACGGCCGGGCGCGACAGTGAAGCCGGAGCTGCGCGCCGCCGGGGCAGCGCCACATATGCCTTGCCCGCGCCGGACGTCCACGCCATCAGCGAGGGCTGCACGCGGCCGAAACGCGGTTGCGCCACTGGCGGGAACAGATCCCAGAAGTTGAAGAAGCCGGGATAGGTTGCGTCCATGCTGGCGCGCAGTCGCAGGCTGAGCCCGTCCAGCGCGGCGGCGATCCGCACAGGCGCCATATCGCCAACGATGATGGCTGAGGCCCCGCTGGCGATAAGTTGCTGGCGGATCATGCTGGCTGGCAGGTCGGGGTCGAGCGTCAGCAGGCGCGCGTCGATCTTGGCGCAAGCGATCGCGATCACGGCCCACTCGATACGATTGCGGCAACGCACGGCAACGACATCGTTCACGCCAAGGCCGCGGCTGGCGAACGCATCTGCCAGCAGGTCGGCGTACTCGTTCCATTCGGCATAAGTCAGCGAGGTCCGCCCCTCATGCAGGGCAGGCTGGTCGCCGCGGGAGGCGGCCCAGTATTCGAGGCTGCGCGCCGCAGGCTCGTTCAGGCCTTGAGCGCGTTCCGCACGTTCGTCGCCAGGCTGTCGCGCATACGCGACAGGGAAACGTGATCGGGATTGATAAGCCACTGGAACAGAACTCCTCGCAGTGCCGCGATGATGAGAGACGCTTCGGTCCTTGAACGCACGTCAGGCCTGATTTCGCCCAGCTGGCGCGCATCGCGGATCAGAACGGCGATATCTTCCACCGCCTGTTGCGTGATGCGTGCGCTCAGCGGGCGCAGATCGGCGCGTGTCAGACCGGCGCCGATCAGCGCCTGATAAACCCGCACGGTGGTCGGATCGCGTTCTGCATCCTCCGTGCAGAAAACGATCACATCGATCAGTCGCTGAAGCCCGTGCGACGCGATCGGTCCTGAGCGCACGCGTTCGGAGTATTCTGCGACGATATAGTCTGCCAGCGCGCCGAGCATTGCGCTTCGGGTGCCGAAATAATGCGCGGGCAGGGCGCGGGAATACCCGGCGGCCTCGCCCGCTTCGTTGAGGGTCAGTTCGTCCAGGCCACGTTCGGCGACAATCTTCTTGGCGGCTTCGAGAATGGCGCGCTCGGCCGTCTCGCGCCGCGCCGCCTGGGTCTGGCGATCGCTGGCGGCGAGGGCGTCTGCCCGGGTGAGATTGCTGCGCAAAGCCATTGCGCAACGCAGCATACTAGTTTGCCAACAAGCAAGTATGTTACGCCGGGGCAAGCTGCTGACCAAGTGTCGCATGCCGCAGCGCTGAGGCGCCGGCCAGTGCGAAATCGCCCGCCGCGCAGAAATCGTCCGGCGCTGGACCTGTGGTCGTGGCGGCCGGCTGGTCCACAGCGAGAACAGGCGACGGCATCAGAAGACCCATACTCCCGCAGGCATTGTGCAGGCCGATTCTCGCCGGGCCAGCCTGCTGGTCTTCGAGTTCACGACGAAGACCGCGAATGAAGACAGGGAATGGATGGAGCGCCGGCTCGACGCGGTGTCTGACGTCCAGCACAGGATCGATTTCGTGCTGATCATGACCGGCCATGTCAGCGCCAAGCCTGGCGCGGTTCTCGATGGCGATGCGGCAGGCGTGATGATGCGATCGCAGAAACACGTGCGGGCCAAGGCGTGGTCGTTCCGTGTTGGGCCCGCGCCATGATCGAACTCTTCAAGCGGACGACGCCAGTCGAGGAAAAGACCTTCGCCCGCGCAGACCTGCAGGAAGCCCTGCGCTGGCCGGCGCTGGATTTATGCCACCCGAGGCGACCGGCCTGACGGCTGGCGCCTGGACGAATGCTGTTTCCCGCGACGATGGTTTCGATCTACAACCCCAGCGCTCGCGTCAGTTATCGAGGACATCCCATGACAGCCACCAGCCTTGCCGCCCCCGCCGCTCCGGCCGACGAAATTTCCGCCTACATCTCGGCCGCGACCAAAGCGGCCTGGGAGGTGAAGGGGCTACCGGCCGGGACGCCGCTGAAACCGATCAGGAAGGTCGGCGTGCTCGGCGCCGGCACGATGGGCGGAGGCATCTCGATGAACTTCGCCAATGTGGGAATTCCGGTGACGATCGTCGAAATCCAGCAGGCGGCGCTCGATCGCGGCCTCGGCGTGATCCGCAAGAATTATCAGACCTCGGCCGACAAGGGCCGCTTCCCGCAGGAAGAGGTCGGTATCCGCATGGGCCTGCTCAACGGCTCCCTCAACCGCGCCGATCTGGCCGATTGCGATCTGGTGATCGAAGCCGTGTTCGAGGACATGGCCGTGAAGAAGGACATTTTCGCGGACCTCGACCGGATTTGCAAACCCGGCGCGATCCTGGCGACAAACACTTCCTATCTCGACATCAACGAGATCGCGTCGGTAACGACGCGCCCCGAAGACGTGATCGGCCTGCACTTCTTCTCGCCGGCGAACGTGATGAAGCTGCTCGAGATCGTGCGTGCGAAGCACACGTCCGACACTGTGGTCGCCACCGCGATGGACCTCGCGAAGAAGATCAACAAGGTAGCGGCGCTTGCTGGCGTCTGCCCCGGCTTCATCGGCAACCGCATGCTCTCGAAGCGCGGCCTGCCGGCGGGTGCGCTGCTGAAGGCGGGTGCGATGCCGTGGGAGATCGATGCCGCGTTCAACGCATTCGGTTTCAAGATGGGCCCGTACCAGATGTCCGATCTCGCCGGCCTCGACATCGGCTGGAAGCCGGGCGCCGCCACCGCGAACCCCCTGCGCGACATGATCTGCGAGCGCACGCCGCGCCGCGGACAGAAGTCCGGCGCGGGATACTACGATTATGACGAAAACCGCGTCGGCCGTCCGTCTCCGGAAGTGGAGGCGATCGTGAAGGAGTTCGCGACGAAGTCTGGCGTCGCTCCGCGCAAGGTCACGCAGGAAGAAATTCTCGAAGAGTGCGTCTTCCCGATGATCAACGAAGGCGCGGCCATCCTCGAAGAAGGCATGGCCCAGCGTCCGGGCGACATCGATGTGACCTGGCTCAATGGTTATGGCTGGCCACAGGACAAGGGCGGACCGATGTTCCTTGGCGACAAGGTCGGGCTGCAGCGCGTGCTCGATGTCACGGAGCGCGTGTCGAAAACCGTCCCCGAAATCGCGGTCTCGAACCTCCTGCGCTCGATGGCGAAGGACGGCCGGAAGTTCGCCGACCTGCTGCCCCAGCCGCTGAAGGTCTAGGTCGCGTTTGCATGGCTGGGCGTTGGCTTGTGAAGCACGCCCAGCACGGATGCGCCAAGGATCGCCGGGATCAGTGCAAGCCAGGGCAGGCCGTGAGCACCCAGCCCTGCTGCGCCAGCGATGCTGATTGCGACGAACGACTGGCCAAGACCGGACATCAGCGATCCCTTGGCGCGCCGTCGTACGAAGTCCCGGCGCGAGCCAGGCGTCCGCCGCCACAGGCCGATCAGTGCGGCCGAAGTGGCGGCGCACAGAACGCCGGCTGCCGACCACGCGCCCGCCCATGGCTCGCGCCAGAGCAGGATGGCGACCGGTATCGTCATCAGGGCCAGCACAGGCAAAACGGCCGCCAGCCATTTGGCGCGGTCGATGGCCTTCGGCCGGATCGGCGCTGAGGCAAGAAGATCAGGCGCATCCTCGGCCGAGACGGTGATCCAGGTCAGGCTACCCGCCAGCGCGCTGGACAGCAGGCTGAGCGCCGGTGCGAAGGCTGCCTCGCTGAGCGTCAGTCCCCGGTCGGGACGGAACAGGATGAAGACGAGCGGAACGAAATAGATCAGCTGCAGGCCAACCTGCGAAAGCAGCAGCGGGTCGCGCAGCAGAAGCCTGAACTCCTTGCGCATCACGGATCTCATCACGCCGCCGCGCACGCTGGCGACACGGCCATCGGTCACACGCTTGCGCTGGCCCATGGTCGAGGCGGCAGCTGCGTCCGCCACGAAGCGACGGCTGAAGACATAGACGCCCAGCGGGAAGACGAGGGCCACGGCTGCCAGCCATACAAGTGTCGAGGGAATGTCGCCCGTGAACGCGCGCGACGGGAACAGCCACCACGCCTGTGGGTCGAGATCGAGCCGTCGGATCATCTCCACAATTTCCTGCTGATCCATCCGCTCGTCGCCGCGCGTGTTGATGTTGAACAGCTGGAAGCCGAGGAACACCGCTGCGCCCGCCACTGCGCTGATCACCTGCGCCAGCACGCGCGTGCGCCGCGGGCCGATCACGCGGAACAGGCCGGTCACGATCAGCAGCGCGATGCCTGTCGCCGCAAACGCCAGCGACGCGAGCACGATCAGCGCCGAAAGCCACAGCGGCGAAGAAAACACCGCCATCCAGAGCAGAGGCGGACCCAGCATTCCGGCGTAGAGTGGTAGCGCGCTGACGGCGATGGCTGAGGCGCGCACCACCAGCACGCGCCAGGGCGAGATCGGCGACGAGAGCAGCAGGTCGAGGTCATTGCGCGTGTAGATCGCCTCCACGGCCGCCAGGATGGCGCCTGACATCATCACCGAGCCGATGAAGGCGACGACGACGCCTATGATTGTGAGTGTCAGGCCATCTGCCGGGCCATCCAGAAATGGTGGCGGCGGAATGAGCGGGCCGAGGCCGCGGAACATGAAGAAGCTCATCGCCAGCCACGCTGCGAGCACGAGCCCGATGATGATCAGGCCGCTGCGCGAGTTCATCTTGCCGCGCCGCCAGAACAGCCGCAGCTCGTGCGCCATCAGCCAGCGTATGCTGCCCGGCCTGCTCATTGTGCGTCTGCAGTTTCGCGTGTTGCCGCTGGCTGCGCAGTAAGCGACAGAAACACGTCCTCCAGAGACTGCCCCTGCGCGCCAGCCTGCGTGCGCAGCTCCTCAAGCGAGCCCTCGATCAGCAGCTTGCCGTCCTTGATGATGCCGATGCGATCCGCCATGCGCTCGGCGACTTCGAGAATGTGCGTTGTCAGGATCACGCCTGCGCCCTGGTCCACGCGTTCGCGGATCATGTCCTTCACCAGCCGGCTCGCGGCGGCGTCGAGACCCGTCAGCGGCTCGTCCAGCATCAGCAGCTTCGGCTGGTGCAGCAGCGCCCCGGCAAGTACCGCCTTCTGCTTCATGCCGCGCGAGAAAGTCTCGCAGCGGTCATTCCGGTTGTCCCAGAGCGTGAGGATCTTGAGCAGCCGTTCCGCCTCCGCCCGCGCATCCGCCGGCGGCACGCCCCAAAGGCCGGCGACGAATTCCAGATACTCCCATGCCGTCAGCTTGTCATAGAGCAGTGGCTCGTCCGGCAGCCAGGCGATCATCTGCTTGGCCGCCAGCGGATCAGCACGCGCATCGACATCGAACACGCTGATCGACCCCGCATCCGCCGCCAGCAGGCCCGCCACCATCCGCAGCGTCGTCGTCTTGCCCGCGCCATTGGGGCCGAGCAGGGCATACAACTCGCCCGCCCGCACGTCGAAGCTGATGCCGTCGACCGCCCGCTTGCCCCCATAGCTCTTGGCGAGGTCTGTTACGCGAAGGGCGGTGGACATGGGGCGAGACTACTCCATTTGTTCAGGGAGAGGCTTTCTAGCCGACCCGCGCTGATCCGTCAGCAAAAGAGCCGCGTAGAGGCACCGTGAACATGCTCGCTCCCTTTCTTGCAACTCTGGTTGGCATGGCCGTTGTCATGCTTCTGGCCTGGCTGTTCCAGCGCATTGTCCGCAATGGCGGCTGGGTCGACGTGTTCTGGACCTTTGGCACCGGGGCCGCCTGCCTCACGGCTGCCTTGTGGCCCGAACCGGCTGCCAACGGTAACCGACAGCTGCTGGTCGCTGCGCTGGCGGCTATCTGGGCGCTGAGGCTGGGCGTTTACATCGGCCATCGCGTGGCGAGCGAGCCCGAAGATACGCGTTATTCCGGCTTCCGGAAGGAGTGGGGCGCCAATTTCCAGCGCAACATGATGATCCTCGTCCTGCCGCAGGCGCCCGCGACAGCGATCCTCTCGCTGTCCGTTTTCGTCGCCGCGCATGGCGGTGGGCCCGAACTCGGCCTGCGCGATCTCCTCGGCATTGCGATCCTCGTCGTGGCCATCATCGGCGAAGGTATGGCTGACGAACAGATGCGCCGCTTCCGCGCCCAGGGTCTTCGCGGCGCCATCATGGACAAGGGCCTCTGGGGCTGGTCGCGCCATCCGAACTACTTCTTCGAATGGCTGGGCTGGCTCGCCTATCCGGCCATCGCCTTCGACCCGTCCCAGCTGTGGACGTGGGTCACGTGGATAGCGCCCATCGTGATGTTCATCCTGCTGCGCTTCGCGACCGGCGTACCCGCCACCGAGAAATCCATGCTCGCAAGCCGCGGCGACAAGTTCCGCGACTATCAGAGGCGGGTAAGCGCCTTCTTCCCGCTTCCTCCGAAAGGCAAGACGTCATGAGCTTCGTCGCCCGCGCGATTATAGCTTTCGAATCCGCGCCGCTGCCCGACAGCGTACGCAAGGGCGCCGTGTCCTTCCTCGTCGGTCGCGTCAGGCACCAGATGAAATCCGTGCCGGCGAATGCAGCGGCGGATTTCGCCGAGGAGATGCGCAACCATCCGATCGCCGAGCACACGATCGACGCCAACAAGCAGCACTACGAAATCCCCGCCGAGTTCTTTGCGCTCTGTCTCGGGCCGAAGTTCAAGTACTCGAGCTGCCTCTACGAGCCGGGCGAGACGCTGGCGGAGGCTGAAGTCCGCGCGCTGACGCAGACCTGCGAGCACGCCCAACTCGCCGACGGGCAGGACATCCTCGAGCTCGGCTGCGGTTGGGGCTCGATGACGCTGTTCATGGCGGCGCGCTATCCCGGCGCGCGCATCACGGCGGTGTCGAACTCAGCAAGCCAGCGCGCCTTCATCGAAGGCCGCGCGCGCGAGCAGGGTCTCACCAACGTCCGCATCATCACCGCCGACATGAACGTGTTCGACACGGAACAGCGCTTCGATCGCATCGTGTCGGTCGAGATGTTCGAGCATATGTCGAACTGGCGAGCCCTGCTGGAGCGCTGCCGCAACTGGCTGCACCCGGACGGGCGCCTGCTGACGCACGTCTTTGCGCATCGCACAGCGCCCTATCGCTTCGATGTGAACGACCCAGCCGACTGGATCGCGCACCACTTCTTCGCCGGCGGCGTGATGCCCAGCCGCGACCTGATCGCCAACTTTCCTGACCTGTTCGAGGTCGAGCAGGACTGGTGGTGGAACGGCAAGCACTACGAGCGCACCGCGCTCGACTGGCTCAGGAACTTCGACACCAACCGCGACCGCATCCGCACCATTCTCGCCGACGTCTACGGCAAGGACGCCAGGCTCTGGGAGAACCGCTGGCGGCTGTTCTTCATCTCGACGGCCGGGCTGTTTGGTCATGCGGGCGGGAATGAGTGGGGCGTTGTGCATCACCGGCTGAAGCCAGTCTGATCACGCTCTCGACGCTCAAGAGCGCAAACCAGAAACAAAACAGGCGGGCCTCTCGGCCCGCCTGCTCTGCTTCGAACTCAGATCAACCTTACTGCCCGATCGACTGCTGGGCCTGCGCTTCGCGGATGCGGCCGTTGATGATGCCGTTGATCTGCGTCATCTCGCTGGTCACAAGGTAGCCGTCCTTGTCGGTGTCGACCTTGTCCCAGTTCGCCAGCAGCATCTGCGCCATCCGGCCGCGCACTTCGGACTTGGCAACCTTGTCGTCGAGATTCTTGTCCATGATGCCCATGGACCGCGATTCCTCGAGACGCTTCTGGTAGTCGTCCTTGCGGTTGGCGACGGTCTCGTCATCCCAGCGGAAGCCGAGCGCGGTGTACTGCATCTCTTCATGGCTCTGCTCGCCCCATGTGACCCTGATCGTCGGGTCGGGGTTGGCGGGGTTGTTCTTCGAGTTGTCGTAGGTGTAGCGCGTCACGAGTTTCGTGCCCGGCTCGAGCTTCACAGGCGTCGCGAAGTCATAGCCGCGCTGCCAGTTGAAGTCGTACTTCGGCAGGCTGATGATCAGCTCTTCCTTGGTCGAGCCCGGCCTGATGATCGAGACAGCCATGCTCTCGCCGCGATAGTGGGCGTGCGGGAAGACGGTGTACAGCGTCGCCTTCTCGGGGAAGGTGATGTAGGCGACCTCCTCGTGGCGCGCCGTGTTCGGCGGGATCTCGATGCCGGCGTTGGCGATCACGGCCGAGCGGCGCAGGATCTCCGGCGGCGCGTCCTTCGGATAGAAGTAGAGACCGACGCGGGTCTTCTCGACCGTTGCCTTGCCATAGGGTGTGTAATGCATCTGGAAGCGGAAGGTCTGGCCCGGGGCGACCCAGGTGCCAGTGCCTTGCGGATAGACCGTCGTCTCAGCGCCGACGGCATATCCGCCCGCTCCGTTGGAGAGCAGGTGGTGCACGGCCTGGCGGTCAGATGGCTTCACCGTCGCGGCGCGCAGCCAGCGCCCCTCGGTCAGCGGGTTCTTCACTTCCGGGTTCTGGTAGTCGACAACGCCCGAGGCGGGGATCGCATACTCCGGCAGCTCGATGATCAGGTCAGGCGTCCCAAGCTCCCACTCGGGCGCGGCCTTGGCGTTGATTTTCAGCGGGTCAGAGCCCTCGCCACGCGGCGCGCCGGCTTCGATCCAGTGGATCAGCGTCGTCGCATCCTTTGCCTTGAGGTTCATATCGGCCGCGAACGCATTCACATGCGGGTCGGCGTTGTAGGGCGGCATGCGGTCCGTGCGGATCGCCTCGCGGATCATGCCGGACCACTGCTTGACCTTCTCGTAGCTGTCCATCGCGAACGGGCCGATGGCGCCTTCCGAGTGGCAGGCAACGCAGTTCTTGGCGAGGATCGGCGCGATCTCCTTCTCATACGAAATCTTCGCATGGGCCGCCTTGTCGCGGTTCGGGAAGGCGAGGGCCGCCGTCGTCATGTCGATATGCGAGGCTTTCACCGCCTGTCCGGACTTCAGCGCGTCGACCGCAGCGTTCAGTTTTGCGCCCGTCGGACCGGAATAGACGACCTTCCACGTCTTCGGGTTGATCACCAGCGCCTGCGCCACACGGCTCACGCCGAGGCTCTCGCCGACGAGTTGCGTGTCATCGATCAGGACGGGCAGGTCGAGGTTCAGCGCCTTCATGTCGGCGGAGATCGCCTCGCGCGTCACGCCCGGCGTCGAGTTCATCAGGAAGAGCTGCGCGTCCGTGCCTTTCAGTGATGTGGCAAGGTTCCGGATGCTCAGCGCAGCATCGTTCATGTCGGAGGAGCCAACAGCATGGCTCACGACCACGATCGCCGGGGCGAACTTGTAGTAGCTCAGCAGGTGAGCCTTGGAGTTCTGGTCAACCAGGCGGAAATCGTCCGCCCGATCGGCTGGCTTCACCGCGCTTGCGACCATGTTCGAGCCGGCGATCTGTGCGTAGGCGGTGACGCCGGCGGCGGCGATCGCGGCGGCGCAGACAGACGCCAGGGCGAGTTTGAGTGTCCGGGCTTGCATGCTTGTTCCTCCCAAAGCCGATATGCGGTCCGCCAGACAGCGGCCGCCTTTGGGATTTTCATAGCGGAATCGGCGGCAAGCAGCAACGACGCGCCCGGAAACGACCATCAACAAGCCGTCACTCTCCGGCTAAAGTGACATGCGGAATGCCGCAAGCCGCTGCGTCACCCGCAGATCGGGCCGGCATAGACTGGCGCATACGCCATGCAGGACACGTCCAGCCGCCACGGCGATTTGGCGAGATCGAGCTTGCCCACCCACGAGTCGAGCTGTTCGCTCGCCCACAGGTTCAGGATCAATTGCTGCGGTCGTACAAGACGCCGCGCCGCCCCTCCCGTTTCCGCGTGTACCAGCTGACCGTCGATGTACCAGCGCACATACCCCGGCTGCCAGTCGAAGCCATAGACGTGGAATCCATCCGCTGCGTCGAAGGGCAGGGTAACCTTCGTCGATGTCGCCTTGCCGTTCTCATGAATGGTGAGTTCCGCGACGCGGGTGTTGCGTCCAAGGATTTCGATGTCGATCTCATTGGGCCGCGTCCCCCCGTCCCGTCCGGCGTAGGAGAAGAACCCAGTCACCAGCCCGGCGCCGCGCGGAACCTTCATCCGCACCTCGAAATAGCCGTAGCGATGCCGCTCGTGGCTTTGCAGCTCGCCGCTGGCCAGCCGGTGCGCCGAGCCCTCGGGTCCCGGCTGCAGCTTGAGGGCCACCAAGCCGGGCGCCGTCTCCACCGAGGAACGCCGCCAGTCATTCGTCATCCAGTCGCCATTCGACCAGCCGTCAGAGACGCTCCAGCGCGCGTCCACGCCGCCGTCAAATCGCTCCACGAAAGCCTCACCCATCTGCGGCAGGCTCTCGGCAGGCACAGGCGCAGGCGCGGCTTCGGGCTCGGGAGCCGGCAGGGGCTCGAGTGGCAAGGTCGGCTGCTGCGAGGGCAACTCGCCTGACGCCATGGCGCGGTCGTCGCGCGTCTGCCGGTCGGTCCAGGCCGAGTGTCCGAACCACCCCGCCGCGCCTCCCGCCAGGGCGCACAGCACACCCAGCGCGGCAGGTTTCCACAAACGGGCTCGCGCGGCCGTGGAATTGCGCATCGGCTCTGGACGGGGTGGTTCGGCCATCCCCTTTGCCCGCAATGCCTGTGCCAGAGCGGGCCGGCCAAATTCCCCTGGATTTGCCCGGAAAACCGACGGATCGGGCTATCCTGCAGGTGCGCCCCCGCGGCTGCTTGGCCCTTTAATCCCTGTCTGCTAGACGCGGCGCCCAAGGAACAAAGAATGACTCCCCGCGACAAGATCAGAAACTTCTCCATCATCGCCCACATCGACCATGGCAAGTCGACGCTGGCGGACCGCATCATCCAGATGACGGGCGGCCTTACCGCGCGTGAAATGACCGAGCAGGTCCTCGATACCATGGATATCGAGAAGGAACGCGGCATCACCATCAAGGCCCAGACCGTGCGCCTCGATTACAAGGCCAAGGATGGCGAGACTTACGTCCTCAACCTGATGGACACGCCCGGCCATGTCGACTTCGCCTACGAGGTCTCGCGCTGCCTGGCCGCCTGCGAGGGATCGCTCCTGGTCGTTGATGCTTCGCAGGGCGTCGAGGCTCAGACGCTCGCCAACGTCTACAAGGCCATCGACGCCAACCACGAGATTGTGCCCGTCCTGAACAAGGTCGATCTTCCCGCCGCTGAAGTTGGCCGCGTGAAGCAGCAGATCGAGGACGTTATCGGCATCGACGCATCGGACGCGCTCGAGATTTCCGCCAAGACCGGCTTCGGCGTCGATACCGTGCTCGAAGCCATCGTCACGCGCCTGCCGCCGCCCAAGACGGGGGACGCGACAGCGCCGCTGAAGGCGCTGCTGGTCGATGCCTACTACGACACCTATCTCGGCGTCGTCGTCATTGTGCGCATCGTCGATGGTACGTTGAAGAAGCGCCAGCAAGTCCAGATGATGAAGACCGGCGCGCACTACACGCTCGACCGCGTCGGCGTGTTCCTGCCCGGCAAGCTGATCGACGCCGATGAACTCGGCCCCGGCGAAGTCGGCTTCTTCACCGCCTCGATCAAGACAGTTGCCGATTGCTCGGTCGGCGACACCGTCACCGACGAACGCAAGCCGACCGAGGAAGCGCTGCCGGGCTTCCGCGAAGTGCAGCCTGTCGTGTTCTGCGGACTCTTCCCGGTCGACGCCGCGAAGTTCGAGGATCTGCGCGCCGCCATGGGACGCCTGCGCCTCAACGACGCCAGCTTCTCCTACGAGATGGAAACCTCCGCCGCTCTCGGCTTCGGCTTCCGCTGTGGCTTCCTTGGCCTGCTCCACCTTGAAATCATCCAGGAACGTCTCAGCCGCGAGTTCGACCTCGACCTGATCGCGACAGCCCCGTCGGTCGTCTATGAACTGCACATGCGCAACGGCACGACGATCGACCTCCACAACCCGGCGGACATGCCCGACGTGATGGCGATCCTCGACATCCACGAACCGTGGATCGAGGCAACCATCTTCACGCCCGACGAATATCTCGGCGGCATCCTCAAGCTCTGTCAGGACCGGCGCGGCATCCAGAAGGAACTGTCCTACGTCGGCGCACGCGCCATGATCCGCTACGAGCTGCCGCTCAACGAAGTGGTGTTCGACTTCTACGACCGCCTGAAGTCGATCTCGAAGGGCTATGCCTCGTTCGACTACAGCCAGATCGGCCGCCGCGAAGGCGATCTCGTGAAACTGCAGATGCTGGTCAACGACGAGCCGATCGATGCGCTCTCGATGCTGACGCACCGCGCGCGCGCCGAACAGCGTGGCCGGGCGATGTGCGAGAAGCTGAAGGACCTCATCCCGCGCCAGATGTTCAAGATCCCCATCCAGGCTGCCATCGGCGGCAAGGTCGTGGCCCGTGAAACCATCTCGGCCCTGCGCAAGGACGTCACCGCGAAATGCTATGGCGGCGACGCCAGCCGCAAACGCAAGCTCCTCGACAAGCAGAAAGAGGGCAAGAAGCGCATGCGCCAGTTCGGCAAGGTCGAGATCCCGCAAGAGGCGTTCGTCGCGGCGCTCAAGATGGACGAGGACTAGCCCCGTCCTCGGCGCCGCTGCGCCCGCCGCTTCCCTTTCCCGCAGCCCCGCATACTGTGCGCCGGGGATTGGATTCGGGGCGGAGCTGACATGTCATTCTCAACACGTGCCCGGTTTGCGCTGGCGGCTGCCTGCGCAGCACTCATCGCTCCTGCCGCCTTCGCCCAGGCCGTTCCCGTAAGGCTCGCCCAGGGCGAAGCGCAGCTCCCCACATCCGGCCTCGTCATCGACCTGCCAGCCAAGGCCGGCATCCAGTACGACGTCTCAGGCAGCTGGGCGCTATCGGGCGGCGGAACGTCTTTCGACACGCGTGACATCATCGACGAAATCGAAACCGCCACCGGCAATGTCGCGACCGGCAACTGGGTGCTCTCGGGATATTTCACCGCCGGCGGATGCAGCGAAACGCTCGCCGCCACCAAGCTGGACGCTGCCTGGACGCAGGCTGCAACACTTTGGGGTGAGTCCTGGATCGTCCGCGGCGGCGTGTTCGTATTCGAAAACGCGCTCGGTCGCCGGCCCGCGGTCGTCCTGTGCCGCGGAACAGAGGCCGGACCCAGCCTGATCCTCTACCACTTCCTCGCCAATCAACCCGAAACCCTGTCCCAGGCAGCCGTGATGGACAGCGCTGGCAAGTCCGGCGCCCTGGCCGCGGCCTCGAAGTCGTTCACGGCAGTCCGTACGAAGCCCGTCTTCCCCACGCGCCGCACCGACGTTCGCAACAGGGGAAGCGAACCAGCTGCGCGCCGGGTGACGCTTACCCTGTCAGGCCTTGAGGTCGATCTTCCGCCCGACGGCTATCTCTGGCTGCCTGACGCCGGCGATAGCGCGGACTTTCTCGATCGTCTCCTGCCAACCTTCCCGGAGCTGACGCTCGAGACGGTGGTCGTTCCGGGCACGACATGCGCCAGCCTGTTTGACTCTTTTGGTTCAGACATCCGTGCAGATCACCGGCCTCTGATGCTACCGGCGGGTTGGCTCGACGGACCGGCCCTTACAATCGACGGCCAGACAGAGCTCACCATGTGCCATCCGGTCGGCGCATCCGCACTGGTGGTCGGCGTCTTCCAGGGGCCGGACAACCGCGACGTCAGCACGCTTCACCAGATGCTGTCCGCGCTGCTGTCAGCTGCACAGAAGAAGTAGCTAGGGCCGCCGGCCCACAAAGGCGCTGCACATCACCGTCCGTGTTACCGCGCCACCGAATGTCTCGCGCGCCACGCGCTCGGCCTCGCTCAGTAGCCGCGCGCGTGTCTCTTCCGGCGCCATGCGCACGCGGGAGAATGTGCCGTAGAGCGCCGAGAGGCGTTCCGGCGTGAATGTCACCTCCTGCTCGAACAACCGGTGCTCCACATCCCTGAAGCCCGCCGACCGCAGCTCGCCCGTCCGCGCCGCCACATCCAGCGCAAACGCTGGCCTTCCCGCCGTCGCGTTCGGATCCTGCTCCACGCCTGCGAACAGATGTTCTGTCGCGCGCCCGAACGCATCAGGCGCCGCCGAATTGTGGTAGACATTCCACCACATCGCGAAATGCCCACCGGGCTTCAGCGCAGCGCGTGCCTGCGCGAGAGCCTTCATGCGCGCCAGCCAGTGCAGCGACATCGCCGCCAAGCCAAAGTCGAACGCGCCATCCTCCAGCCGCGCATCCTCGAACCGCGCGATCTCGATCATCAGCCGCGCATCGCCGGCCGCCTTGTCGCCCAACCGCTCCGCCAGTCGCGCATCCGGCTCGATTGCCAGCAGCGCACGCACCGGCGTCGCCAGAACGGGCAGGGTGGCGTGCCCGGTCCCCGCGCCGATTTCGAAACAGTCGCTGCGCGCGTCAAGGCCGCACTTTGCGCGCAACCAGACAAAAAGATCTGCGGGATAATCGGGACGCGCGAAATCATACAGCGCAGCATCTTCACCGAATTTGGTCGCGCCGGGTGAGGCGTGGATCGATGCCATCAGGGCGCGAAGCTCGATCGTGCGGTCAGCGCCCATCGCCCGTCCTTGAACTCGACGATGTAGAGCGAGTCGAACTGCGACAGCACGGAGCCGTCCGCACGGTATCGCACGAAGGTGGTCAGCATGTGCGCCTTGTTGGGGCCGCACTGCACCACCTCCCGCTTCGCCCAGTCCGAACGATCCCAACCCTGAGCGCCCAGCGTTGCAAAACCGCTTTCAAGATCCTGAGGCCCGTTGATGATCCGCACATTCCCGCTGGCGATGCGCACCGAGGGGAAATGGAACGTCTTGCCCCATGCTTCCGCATCCCTGGTGTTGAAGGTCCGCATGAATTCGTCGGTGACCCGATAGGCCGGCGCATAAGCCGCGCATGACGCGAACTGGATGTCGCCTGGCATGCCGCCGATCGTCGTGCAGCCGGTTGCAATCGCGGCGGCAACGAACGCACAAGCCAGCTTCATATCCTGCCCTCTCAAAGCCGCAGCCAAGCCAGTCTGATGGTCACAACGGCCGGCACGTCTCCGCCAGCCAGGCGCGATCATCGCCCGACAGCAGCGGCCCCACCTCGGCCAGCACGCGCGCATGATAGGCATCCACCCACGCCCGCTCGGTCTCGTTCAACAGGCCCGTCACGATAAGGCGGCGATCCAGCGGCGCCAGCGTCAGCGTCTCGAACCCAAGCATCTCGCGATCGCCGCCCGGAACGGCCGAGGCAGGCGTCACCACCTGCAGGTTCTCGATGCGGATGCCCCACGCATTGGCCTTGTAGTATCCCGGCTCGTTCGAGAGGATCATGCCCGGCTCAAGCGGCACAGCGTTCGGCGCCTTCGCCACGCGGTGCGGCCCTTCATGCACGCCAAGGTACGAGCCGACGCCATGGCCGGTGCCATGATCATAGTCGAGCCCCGCCTCCCACAGCGCCATCCGCGCCAGCACATCCAGCGCCGAGCCTGATGTCCCCTTTGGAAAGCGCACGCGAGACAATGCGATATGCCCCTTCAACACCCGCGTGTTGCGGTCCTTCATCTCGTCCGACGCCTCGCCGATCGCCATCGTGCGCGTCACGTCGGTTGTGCCGTCGAGATACTGCCCGCCTGAGTCCAGCAGGAACAGCGATCCAGGCTCCAGCTTGCGATTCGTATTCGTGTCAGGCCGATAGTGGTTGATCGCCGCGTTCGGTCCCGCGCTCGAGATCGAGTTGAACGACAGGTCCTGCAACGCGCCCGTCTTCTCGCGGAACTCTTCCACTTTCATGGCGCAGTCGATCTCGGTCACTTCGCCCGTCTGCCCATGCTCGTCGAACCAGCGCAGGAAGCGGCTCAGCGCCGCGCCATCGCGCCGATGCGCCTGCCGCGATCCTTCGACCTCGACCGCATTTTTCTTCGCGCGCGGCAGCATCACCGGATCAGCCGCCCGCACCACATGCGCTCCAGCCTCGCCCAGCGTGTTGAAGAACCATGCTGACGCCATCGACGGGTCAACGCTCACGCGCTTGCCCTTCAGCGTCGCCAGCCGCACCTCAACTGCGCCTTCGGGATGCAGCGTCACCTCGTTGCCGAGGTGCGCGACCAGTTCCGGCCCCACCTTCTTCGGGTTGATGAACAGCTCCGCATGCCCATCCGCAAACAGCAAAGCCCGCCCGAGCGGCAGAGGCGTGCGCGACACATCACCTCCGCGAATGTTGAACAGCCATGCCAGCGACGCAGGTGAGGTGATTACCGCAGCGTCCACTTTCTGCTCGGCCAGCATCCTGCCCAACCGCGCGCGCTTGGCCGACGATGCCTCGCCAGCATACGTCACGTCGTGCGGTACGACAGCCTGCATCGGCTCCGTCGGCCGCCCCTGCCACGCCGCATCGATCGGGTTGGCCTCGGTCGCGACCAGTACCGCCCCAGCCTTCGCCGCCGCTTCCATCAGCCGGTCGAGCGCATCCGGTGACATCAGCTTCGGATCATAGCCGATCCGCTTGCCGGCCATCGCCTGCTTCGCCAGCCAGCCGAACGCGCCCGGATCGACAAGATCGCCCACTGTGAACAGCCCAGGCGCCAGCTGCTGCTTCACCTGCAGCGTGTAGCGCCCGTCGACGAACACGATGGCCGAATCCAGAAACACGAACGCCGAACCGGCCGACCCCGTGAACCCTGTCGCCCATGCGAGGCGCTCATAGCAGGCGGGCAGGTATTCGTTCTGGTACTCGTCGTCATGCGGAATATAGACGCCTTCCAGCCCCGCGCCCTTCAGCGCCGCACGCAGCAGCGGCAGCGATGCAGCGCCAACGTCAGGCCCGCCAATGACTTCGTAGGTCTGTCTCATGTCCTGCGCCTCGAATGGGAGTGCCGCCGTTCTAGACCTCCCCGCAGCGCCTGTCATTCCCGGCTGCAACCGATCCGGTTTGTCCGCCATGGCGTAGAGGCCGGCAACGGGAGAGGCACATGGATCTGTGGTTGCAAATTCCCTACGCGCTGAACATCGCGATCCTGACGCCCGTCTGCCTCGCCATGTTCGCCGGCCGGGGGCAGGGCGCAGTCTTCCAGAGCGCTGTCTCCGCCAGCCGCGGCCTCGAACTCCTCGTCGGCAGCCTGTGGCTCTCGATCCTCGCAGCCTCGGCGGCCGGGCTCTTTTTTCCGCGTATCTTCGCGCCGCTGCTGGCGATGCAGGTGTTCTACAAACTGATCTGGCTTCTCGCTTTCGTCGTCCCGGCAGCGGTCGAACGGGCCCGGCTGCCAGCCGGAATTGCAGCGTGTTTTGCGGCCATCGTCCTGACCTGGCCGGTGTTTCTCTGGTTAGCGTTCGCGACCTGAAAGAGCACCTCAAAACCCCTTGCCGCGCCTTCGAGTATTGTGTATAGACAACAATACGTTGCGTTAAAGGCCTGCTATGTCAGTCGTTCACAACAGGATCGCAGTCTTCCGTGCCGAGATGTCGATGAGCCGGAAGGACCTCGCCGATCTCGTCGGCGTCAATCCGCAGACCATCGGCTATCTTGAGCGGGGCGATTACGCGCCCTCGGTCGAACTGGCGCTCAAGCTCGCAGACGTCTTCAAGGCGCCCGTCGAAGCGCTCTTCTCGCTCAAGCCATTCGCACCGCTCGGGCGCACCCTCAAGGAACAAAGGAGTTCATAGATGTTCGTCCCCTCGAAGCGCTACCCGCTCGGAAAGTCCTTCCCGCGTTCCACCCTGCGCGCGATGTTTGCGGGTGTGTATGCCCTCTATCCGCTCGGCTGCATCCTGCAGCTCGTCTCGACGCCGGAAACCTTCGGCATCGCCGGCGATGTCGCTGGCCTGCTGATGATAGCCGCCGCGCTGGCGCTGTTCGCCGTGCTTGCCGGCTCCAGCCTGCAACGCCAGAGCCAGGAGCCGGAGACCATGCTGGACGAGCGCGAACTGGCCGAGCGCAACCGCGCCGCCTTCGGCGCCCATTCGATCTTCTCGGGCCTTGTGCTGCTCGGCATCATCTACCTGATGATCGGGCGCGACCTGATCGCAAACCAGAAGCTGATGGTGTGGCTCCCTGAAACAGGCGAGCACTGGAACGCTATCTTCTGGGGCCTGCTGATCGCATCGCTTACCCTGCCAGGGGCGTTGCTGGCGTGGGGCAAGGGCGAGCCTGAGGACGAGGCGGAGTAAACGGCCGGCTTCAGCCTGCCCGCGCGTATGTCAGCGTCGACCAGCCATTCAGCCGCCGCCTGTGGACCAGCGTCAGTCCACGCCCCGCATAGGCCGCCCGCACCTGCGGCTCCTGATGGGTCAGAAGGCCAGAGAGGATCACCCGCCCGCCGGGCTTCACCAGCTTCGCGATCTCGGGCGCAAGCCCAACCAGCGGCCGCGCCAGAATATTCGCCAGTACCAGGTCATAGGGCGCACGCGCCCTGATGGCCGCATGGCCAGAGCCGCGAACATGCATCAGCTTGAGCTGCCGCCCCACGCGATTGTTCTTGCGGTTCTCATGCGCGATGCGGATCGACTCCCTGTCGATGTCGGTCCCCAGCGCGAACTGCGTGCCCGTCTTCACCGCCGCCAGCGCCAGCACGCCAGACCCCGTGCCGATGTCGAGCACGCGCTGCGGCCGCTTGCGCCTGATCTCGGCCGACAGCGACTGCAGGCAGCCCTTGGTCGTGCCATGATGCCCGGTGCCGAACGCCGGCCCCGCCTCGATCCACACCGGGATCTTCCCGCCCTCGAGATGCGCCAGCTCATGCCATCCCGCCACCACGAACGGCCCGGCATGCACCGCCGGCAATCCCGCCAGCGACACGGCCACCCAGTCCTTGTCATCCAGCTTCTCGACCGACGCCCGCGCGCCCGGCGCCTCATGCTCGATGATCGCAGCTGCCTCGTTCGCCTGGTCCTCCTCGATGCAGAAGGCGTCGAGACTCCACGAGATCTTGGACGCCTCTTCCACGGAGACCGCCGAGGCGGGGGAGGGGTCCATGCTGGAGAGCACATCGGAGAGCCGCTCGGCATCGCTGCGCGGCAGAAGGCAATGAACGCGATACATGATTGTCCCGGCTGAGAATGTGCGGGGCTTATAGCAGCGCCCCGCGCCGTGTCATCCCGCGGGTCTGGCGTGACGTTCTGATCGCACTTGGGCCATTCGCAAAAGACATGCCCCGGGCCTTCCGGTCCGGGGCGTGTTGTTCAAGCGTGCTGCTGAAGCAGCGACGATCGAATTCTGGCGCTGCTGAGGCTTGCGCTCATCGCGCTTGTCGTCGGGGCGCGGTGAGCGATCATCCTGACCGCCTTGCTGGCCCTGTTTGCCCTGTTCGGCTTGCTGCTGATCGCGGCCGCCCGCGTCAGGTCAGCGGCGGCGGTCGCCGTCGGGCTGGCGGTCACCCTGATCGGTATCGCCAACACCACGCATCGGCTGGTTCCGCTCCGGCTGGGCCGCGATGCCGATGATGTTGACGCGCTCGCCGATCGCGCCCGGCGGTGTGTCGTTGACGAAACCATCCGGGTCGTTGCCGAAGATTTCGTCGTGAATCGGATGCGGTCTGTCGTTCATCTGTTCGCGCGCCATGTGCTTCTCCTTGAGCATGCTTCCGCAGAACAACGCGATCAGGCCGGCGCGGTTGCGTGATCAACTTGCGCGGCCGCTCGTTGTGCCTGCCGCGGGCATCCGTGCGCGTGCTCACGGACGCCCGCGGCTTGCCTGCTTTCTCGCAAAACCGACATCCAGCTGCCCCATACCTCGGCGCCCCCTTGCGACCGACGACGCGACGCTGCATCCGCGCTTCCCCAACCCCCCGCGCTGGCCTAAGTCTCACCCATGCCCTTCGACCGTGACCGCTTTGTCGCCGACTGTGTCGCCTCGCTCGACGAGGACGATCCTCAGGCCGCCATCCAGGACCATCTCGCCCGCGCCGTCTCCGAACACGCTGCGGTTCTGGCCGAACTTGGCGAGCCAGCGAGCGCCGGCCTGGATGTCCTTGTGGCCAGCCCGCGCCTCACCATGTTCGCCGCCAAGTGGGCGCCGAACATGACGCTGTCGCCCCACAACCATGAGATGTGGGCGCTGATCGGTCTCTACTCCGGCCGCGAGGACAACATCTTCTGGAAGCGTACGGCGCAGGGCCTGAGGGCGGGCGGGGCAAGCGCGCTCTTCCCTGGCGATGTCGCCAGCCTGCCGCGCGATGTGATCCACTCGGTCAATAATCCGCTGCCGCGTTTCACCGCTGGCCTGCACATCTACGGTGGCGATTTCTTCGATACCCAGCGATCATTGTGGGACGCAGAGACGCTCACTGAACAGCCCTCCAACGGAGAGATTGTCCGAGCGATCTTCGAAGCCGAGAATGCGAAGCTGCAGCGCCGCTAGTCGCTATTCCGAACGGCTCTCGCCGCCTGTCTGCTCACGGCCCTTGCGGTCATTCTCGCGGCCGCCGAGCAGGATGTTGTACATGCCGTAGTTTCCCTCATGGCATGCGAACTCGTAGACCGGCTGCGCGATTCGGTTCAGCGGGATCTCGCCCTTCCATGTCGTCGAGTAGACGGTCGGATCATTCACCTCGAACGCGTAGAGGATCTGGTTGTCGCTGATACGGCTGAACCGCTCGATCATCGTCCCATCCTTCGACAGGAAAGTACCGCCCGCGCCGCGCTGGGTTGCGTTGATCGCGCGCGTCTCGACCACCAGCGTGTCGCCATCCCACCATGCGACGGAATCGCCATGCCACTGGGCCAGATCGTCCTTGCGATGCTTGCCGCCGATCGGTGCGATGCGCACATCGTGGATCATCTCGGACATCAGCATCAGGTGCGAGTCGGTCTGCACGATCTGGAAATTGTTGTTGTACAGATACTGGCCCAGCGGCGGCCCCGCATTGCCGATGATGATGCAGCGTTCGGATAGTCCGCGCTCTTCCGGATTGTCGAAGCCCGAGCCCACCCGCCGTGGCATCGCCGCGCGCAGCTTGCGGCCTTCCTCGGTCATCGCAGGAATCTTGCCGTTCTCCGGATAGACAATAAACGACGAACGCAGCTCGCCATTCACGCTGGCCACATGCGCGCCCGGATCGGTATAGGCGACATCGTAATTGCCGACGCCGGGCAGGGCCTTGCCCTTCTCGGGCGCGCCCGTCTTCGGGTCGACGAAGTTGGCCTCTGTCTTCATCCGCTGGTTGAACAGCGCGCCGCCTTCCAGCTCGTCCGCCTGTTCCCGGGTCAGAACCAGCGGCAACCCCGCCGGCCGCTCAAGCTTGGTGACGGATGCAGTGCTCCACACGCCATGCAGGTCGGGCTTGCCGCTGCTCAGCCGCGCCGGCTCGTACGTCGCGCTCTGCGCCATCGCTGCGGGCGCCAGCATGGCGGCCGCGAACAGCACAACGCCCACGCTCCGCTTGAGGATAGACAGTGTCATGCGGCGAACCTCCCGGCGATGGAGCTGTGTCGCTCCTTGTCGGGGCGGACATTGCCCTACCGGCGGCCCGGACTTCAAGCCGCGCAGCCCAAAGCTTTTCGTGAGCCGAAAGGCCTAGTCTTCCGAGCTGTCGTCGCCATCGGCCGAGTCGAGCAGCCGTTCCGACGGCGCCTGGTCGATGTGCTGGCCCGGACGCGCGCGCTCTTCACGGCGGCGGTCGTCGGAAGGCTTCGGCCGCGCATCAAAGGAGCGCTTGGTGTCGCTCGGATCAGAGATCGGCGGGCCCTTGGGCGCGGCTTTCTCGTTGGGCTTGTAGGTTTTCTTGAAGGTCGCCATCTCGGAAGTCTCCACGGCGCGCAAGCGGGGTCGCCCGCCGCGTCGCCATCATCGGGTCGTGCGAGACGAGGCAGAAGACGCCGCACAGCCCGCACGCTGTCTGGCGAGGAAGTCCGGCAAACAGCGCCCGGTCGTTGCGCGCTAGTCTTCGCTGCTGGCCGCCGGCTTTTCCGGACGCAGCAGCGGGCGCCTGGCCAGCTTCTGCGCATTGGTCAGCGCCGGCGCCGCGCGCTGGGCCTCGGCCGCAGCACGTTCGCGCATTGCCTTGGCCGGATCATAGGGCTGACGCTTGTCGGGGGTCCTGGCCATTGGAACGCGCCTTTCGGGTCACGCACGACCGGCGCCTGGCATGGCGCGTCGCAGACGAAAGACCGGGCGATTCCGGAGGTCCGTCCCGGACACTAGCATGAAAGCTCAACGAACGGGCATAAATCTGCCGCGCATCGGGACGCAGCCTCCCGGGCGAGCTTGCAGGCCAGAAGTCCAGGCGCCGCGGCTATTTCCGCAATCCGACGCCCACCGGGCGATTGTCGTTGATGAGCCCCTGGTCCGAGGCCTCGCCGGCCGCGGGTGCGCGGCGATCGCTCGGCCGTCCGCCCTTGTCGTTCACCGCAACCTGCTGCGCCCGATTGGCTTCGTTGGCGCGCTGCGCAGCTGTCTGCCGCTTCTGCGGCCACTGAGAGGATGACATGACGTCTCCACGCCACCAGGCGCAGCAGACCTCCACCACGCCGAGGCGAACCGCAACCGTGGACGCGGGGAGGGGATGGGGCAACCGGGTTATTCGAGAGCGGCGCCTTGTTTAGAACGCAGTTGGGGAGGTCAGCGTGCGCAGGCTGCAGTTCGCTCTGCTCAGAGCACCCTACGTGCGCTTCACGAAGCTCTCGACCACCTTCTTCACGCCTGCCTTCTCGAAATTCACCGTGAGCTTGGCGCCTTCGATGTCCGTGATGCGACCGTAGCCGAACTTGTCGTGGAAGATGCGCTGGCCGAGGGCGAGGCCACCGGCAGCTGATGGGTCGGAGGAGGCAAGCATGTCGCCTGGCGTCTTGCCGCGCTGAAGCGGGCGGCCGTCTGAATCGCCAGAGCGGAAGGCGCGGCCTTCAATGTCGGGTGGGCGCGTATTTCCGCGCGTCGCCGCTGCCGCCTGCGCGCGGCGCCAGCCAGGACTGTCATAGCCGCCGCGAAAGCCGCCCGCCGACGTGTTGTCGAACACGGTGGGCTCGCTGCCTTCATCGAGGTTGGAGCCGCCGCGGCGCGCACCGGATGCACCGCCGGGCTTGTCCCACTGGCTCTTCACTTCGCTGCCGTAGAAGCCGCCGCCCGGCGCGACGTATCCGGTCTCGCTGATCGCATCGACATGCTTTGCGGGCAGTTCGTCGACGAAGCGGCTCGGCAGCACGCTGGTCCAGCGGCCATAGATCTGGCGGTTGGCGGCGAATGAGATGTACGCCCGCTCCCGCGCGCGCGTGATGCCCACATAGGCAAGCCGCCGCTCCTCCTCGAGCCCCTTGGCGCCCTGTTCGTCGAGGCTGCGCCGGGACGGAAACACTTCCTCCTCCCACCCCGGCAGGAACACCATCGGCCATTCGAGTCCCTTGGCCGAGTGCAGCGTCAGGATCTGCACCTGGTCATGGCTGTTCGAGCCCTCCGCATTGTCCATCACGAGTTCGACGTGTTCGAGGAAGTCGTTGAGCGAGCCGAACTGGCCCATCGCACGCACGAGTTCCTTCAGGTTGTCGAGCCGCGACTGCGCCTGCGGAGATTTGTCCGCCTGAAGCATGTCGGTATAGCCCGACTCCTCGAGGATGATTTCCAGCAGCCTTGGATGCTCGGTGTCGGGCGCCTGTGCACGCCAGCGCTCCATGTCGAGCAGGAATCGGCGCAGGCCGGTCTTGGCCGGGCCCTTGATGTGTTCGCCGCGGATCTCCATATCGGCGACGCGCGTGAGGTAGGAGTTCACCTGCCGCGCGGCGACGTAGAGCTTCTGGATCGTGGTGTCGCCCACGCCGCGCTTGGGCTGGTTCACCACGCGCTCAAAGGCAAGGTCGTCGGCTTCCGAGCGGATCAGGCGCAGATAGGCGAGGGCGTCGCGGATCTCCGCCCGTTCGAAGAAGCGCGGTCCGCCGATGACGCGATAGGGCGTGCCGGTGACGATGAAGCGTTCCTCGAACGCCCGCATCTGCCACGACGCGCGCACAAGAACGGCGCACTCGTCATAGCGCCGGCCGTTCTGCCGCCAGCTCGTGATGTCGTCGCAGATCAGCCGCGCTTCCTGTTCGCCATCCCAGATGCCGCGCACCTTCACGAGATCGCCCGAGTCTGCATTCGTCCGCAGCGTCTTGCCGAGCCGGCTCGAATTGTTGGCAATCACCGCGCTCGCGGCGGCAAGGATGTGCGCGGTCGAGCGATAATTCTGCTCCAGCCGCACAACCTTCGCGCCGGGAAAATCCTTCTCGAAGCGCAGGATGTTGTCCACCTCCGCCCCGCGCCAGCCATAGATCGACTGATCGTCATCGCCCACGCAGCAGATATTGTTGTGCCCCTGCGCCAGCAGGCGCAGCCACAGATACTGCGCCACGTTGGTGTCCTGGTACTCGTCCACCAGGATGTAGCGGAACTTGTTGTGATAGTCGGCGAGCACTTCCTTGTGCTCTGTGAAGATGCGGATCGTGTGCAGCAGCAGGTCGCCGAAATCGACCGCGTTCAGTGTCGCGAGCCGGTTCTGGTAGCTCTGATAAAGCTTCTGCCCCTTGCCCTCCGCAAACTGCCGCGATTCTCCAGGCGGAAGCTTCTCGGGCCCGATGGCGCGGTTCTTCCACCCGTCGATCAGCGAGGCGAGATAGCGTGGCGTCCACCGCTTCTGGTCGATGTCTTCCGCCTCGAGGATCTGCTTGATCAGCCGCAGCTGGTCATCCGTATCCAGCACGGTGAAGCCAGACTTCAGCTTCACCAGTTCAGCATGCCGCCGCAGGATCTGCGCCGAGACGGAATGGAACGTACCAAACCACCGCAGCCCCTCGCCCTCGTCCCCGATCAGTTTCAGCGTCCGCTCGCGCATCTCGCGCGCGGCCTTGTTCGTGAAGGTGACCACCAGCATCTGGCTCGGCCACGCCTTCCTCTGCGCCAGGATATGCGCCACCCGCGTCGTCAGCACGCGCGTCTTGCCGGTGCCCGCGCCCGCCAGCACGAGAAGCGGCCCCTCCGTCGCCATCACCGCATCGCGCTGCTCGCGGTTCAGTCCCTTCAGGTAGTCGGCATTCGGATTGGCGTGTCCCTGCGGCCGGGACGCTGCCGCCCGCTGCGAGATCGAGCGCGTATCCTCGAATTCCGGCGCTGCTTCGAACCGCTCTTCGGGCAGGGGAATGTCCTCGTCCTCAGGCAGCCGGAAGAAATCCACCGCTCCTTCAGGCATGGGGGTATCGTCGTCCGACCCCGGCTCCCGGTCATGGGGCTCCCTGTCATGGGGCGCCCGGCCGGCCGGCTCATCGTCCGGGAAGGGAATGTCAGCTGGATCGCGTGAATCGCTCATTCCGCGCTGATCTGGCTGGGGTTTTCCCTTTAGGCAAGGCCAGCGCCGTAGCGCGTTGATTTACGGTTTGTTCTCACACGCCCAGCGATCGCCATGCGACGTAGATGGCGACCAGAATGATCATCCCCGCAAACAGGCTGCGCGCCAGCCGGGCATGACCGGCAAGGCCCTTTGCCGCGAACAACCCCGCCACGCCACCCACCGCGCCGCCGAGCAGGAGCAGGCCAGCGAGGGGCCAGTCGACCTGCCCGGTAAGGGCATAGTTGAAGGAGGTCGCGGCGCCGAAGAGAGCGACCGACAGGAGGGATGAGGCGGTGGCGTTCGCCATGGTCATGCCTGTGGCGAGCATCAGGCCGGGCACGATGAGGAAGCCGCCGCCAATGCCGAAGAAGCCCGCGGCCAGTCCGGTCAGCAAGCCGAGCGGCGCGAGGCGTGCGATCAGCTTCATGCTGATATGGACGTCCGGGTCGCCCTCGCTCTTCGGTTTGCGGAACATCGAGAGGCCTATCGCCGCCATGGCGAAGGCGAAGGCGAGCAGGAGTTGCTGGCCGCTGATCAGCTTCGCGAGGCTTGAGCCCGCGAACGAGCCCGCAAGACCCGCAACGGCAAAGACGGTTGCGCACGGCCATTTGATCCGTCCACCGCGCCAGTGCCCCAGAAGGTTCAGCGCCGCGTTGGCGGCCACCGCCGCACTCGCCGTGCCGACCGCGACGTGCGCATCCGTCACGCCGCCGAGATAGAGCAGAACGGGCGCCGCAAGAACCGATCCGCCGCCGCCGAAGACGGCGAGGAGAAAGCCGACAACGGCGCCTCCAAGCACGACAGCGATGGCTGGATCGAATGGCATCGGACGCCGCCTATGCTGTCCTGCGGTTCCACGGCATCGCGGAGAGAAGTTTCGCCATGCCGCACCAGCCCGTAGAGCCTGCGAAGACCAAGCCTGCGCCAATGAAGGCCGACAGCCAGACGAAGGCGGGGTTCACGGACATCGCGAGCACGGCGCCGGTCACCACGATGCTGCCAGCAGTGATCTGTACCTGCCGCATAATGTCGATCGGCGCCTTGCGATCCGCGTTGGTGGTCAGGCCAGCCTTCTTCCAGCCGTCGAGCCCGCCGTCCAGCACATAGGCCGGTTCGCCGACATGGGCGGCCAGGCGAGCGCAGTTGGAGTTGGTGCGCATGCCAGTCCTGCATGTGAATGCCACAGGCGTGACACCACGCAGGGCGACGTGTCCGGCTTCGAGGCGGGACAGGGGCAGTGACACTGCGCCGTTGATGTGTTCGCGCGCGAACTCGTCGGGCTCGCGGACATCGATCAGCGTCAGCTCGCCAGCTTCCAGACGGCGCGCGAGCGCTTGTGCATCAATGGGGGTAAGGGTTGTCATGGTGTTGGCGCTCGCTATCTTTTCTTGCGTAGGGGCGTGGGTTTCTCGGGACAGAAGATCGCAGCCAGCGTCTCGATGACTGTGACCGCAGCGGGATCGGTGATCCGGTAATAGATCGTCTGCGCCTCGCGCCGTGTTTCCACGATACCGGCCTCGCGCAGCACGGCGAGATGCTGCGATAGCGCCGACTGCGAGAGGCCGAGCGGTTCCTGCAGGGCGCCGGCGGGCATTTCGCCATCGCCGAGCTGGCACAGGATCATCAGCCGCTTCTCGTTGCCGAGCGTGCGCAATAGCCCGGCCGCCTTGCCGGCGCTGGCTTCGAAGTCCGCAAGGGAGAAGGTCGTCAGGTCCATCATGGCGTCCATATAACAGCGCTTGCTATTTTAGCAAGAGCTAATATATGAATGCTGCCGGACAGATGGCCTGGAGCTGAAAATGATCGGAATTGAAGCCTTCTTCGACACCGCGACCTCGACCGCGTCTTTCCTCGTCTCCGATCCCGAGACACACGAGGCGGCGATCATTGATGCGGTCATGGATTTCGATCCGGCGACCGGCAAGCTGTCCACCGCATCCGCGGACAGAATGCTCGTGCGAGCTGAAGCCCTGGGCCTCCGGGTCGTCTGGGCGCTGGAGACGCACGCCCACGCCGACCATCTTTCTGCTGCCTACCACATCCGCCAGAAGACCGGCGCGAAGATCGGCATTGGCGCGCGCATCACCGAAGTGCAGACGCAGTTCCGCTCCATGTTCGGCGCACCTGAAGCCGAGACAGAGGCGTCCGTCTTCGATCACCTGTTCAACGACGGCGAGGTGTTCCGCATCGGCAATGTCGAGGCGCGCGTGATGCACACGCCGGGACACACGCCCGCATGCGTCACCTACGTCGTTGGCGACACGGCCTTCGTCGGCGACACGCTGTTCATGCCCGACTACGGAACGGCCCGCGCAGACTTTCCCGGCGGCGACGCGGCAACGCTCTATCGCTCGATCCAGCGCATTCTCGCGCTGCCGCCGGAGACGCGCATCTTCGTCGGCCACGACTATCTCCCTGCCGGCCGCGACAAGCCGGTGTGGCAGACCACGGTGGCCGAGGAGCGCGCGGCCAACATCCACCTCCGCGATGGCGTCACGGAAGACGACTTCGTCCGGATGCGCACCGCGCGTGACAAGACACTGGCCGCTCCGCGCCTCATCCTGCCGTCGCTGCAGGTCAACATCCGCGGCGGCGCGCTGCCGAAGCCCGAGAGCGACGGACGCGTCTATCTCCGAACGCCTGTCGTCGCCATCTGAGGCTTGCGCTGCTTTCCGCAACGGGCATCGACCTCTGATCGAACTGCAGGCGCCGCGTGATTGCAAACCGGGCGCCGGTGCGTTTTCCACTGCCGGTTCGATCGAGCAACGCTGCGGACAGCGCGCCGCCGGATAATGTCGTCCCGTGAATCAGGGGCGACATCTATGGGACTCTTTTCCTTCCTGTTCGGCGGCAAGAAAGACAAGGCAATGCCTGCGGCGAAGGCGGTTTCGCCGAAGCCCGGCGTTGCCGACAAGAGCGCTCCAGCCGCACCGGCCGCCGTCGCCTACGCGCCGGCTTCTGCGACTGCCGGCGTCGCGCAGGCGAAACTGCGGCTCAAACTGGTGGCCTCGCTGCGCAGCGGCGATCATCCCGCTGCCTATCAGGCGGCCAGGAGCCTCGCCGACATCCAGACACGCGCCGGACGCAGGACGGTCGCGCGCACCTGGCAGCAGCAGGCCGAACGCATCAAGACCGAGGGCAGGCTGACAGCGTGATGGCAGGCAGCAGCCGCAACTCACGACTGCCAATCTGCACATGCAGTGGTTGAGCCCGGTTGACCATTCGTGATCGACGCGCACGCTTGCGGCACATTGCAGGGGAGTCGACCCGATCGTGGATGATGCAAAGTGTGGCAGGCTGATCGCTGGACGCGAGCACGGCGAATTCGAGCAGCGCCTCAAAGGCGCGACATTGCTGACCGCCGAAGTGCTGTACTACATGCCGAAGCACCCAACGCTGCTGCAGACCTTCATGTGGCAGACGCTCGATGAAGCGCCGAGGTTTCCGCGGCTTGAGAAATTCCTGGATTTCTGGCGACGTGAGATCGACGCGGTGATCCATTCCGTCCGTGTCGCATCAGGTGAGCCGCTGACCCCCGCAGCCTGGCGCAAGGTCGACGGCATCATCCAGCGGCATTGATCGCGGCAGGGCGCGTATCGCAGTCAGCCTAGTTCAGCTTGAGGTTCTTCAGCGCTGCGAACGGATTTGAATCGTCAGACGGCTTGGCCGGACCGGCAGAGTAACTCTGCGGCGCGGGTTTTCCGCCCTTGTCCTTGCCCTGTGATGGCGCCGCCTTGCCATGCGCGCCCTGTGTTCCTGCCACCTCGCGCTTCATCGACAGCGCAATGCGCTTGCGGTCGGCATCGATCTCCTTGACGCGAACACTCACAACGTCGCCAGCCTTGATGACCGAATGTGGGTCCTTCACGAACGTGTCGGCGAGTTCCGAGATGTGGACGAGGCCATCCTGGTGCACGCCGATGTCCACGAAAGCGCCGAAGGCCGTGACGTTGGTGACCGTGCCTTCGAGCTTCATGCCGACCTTGAGATCGGAAATCTTCTCGACGCCGTCGGCAAAGGTCGCTGTCTTGAATTCAGGACGCGGATCGCGGCCCGGCTTGATCAGCTCGGCCAGAATGTCGGTGACGGTCGGCACGCCGAACTGTTCGTTGGCGAAAGCTTCCGGTTGAAGCATCGAGAGAAAGGCCTTGTCGCCGATCAGCGCCTTGAGCGGCCGGCCAGATTTCTCTGCGATACGCTCGGCGACCGGATAGGCCTCCGGGTGCACCGCCGACGCATCCAGCGGATTCTTGCCGTCCATGATGCGCAGGAAGCCTGCCGCCTGTTCGAAGGCCTTGGGCCCCATGCGCGGGACTTTCTTCAGCTGCGCGCGCGTCTGGAAGGCGCCGTGTTCGTCGCGATACGTAACGATGTTCGCAGCGACAGCCGTGTTGAGCCCGGATACGCGGGCGAGCAGGGCGGCGGACGCCGTGTTCACATCGACGCCGACAGCGTTGACGCAATCCTCGACCACGCCATCGAGCGAGCGCGCAAGAGCGTTCTGGTCAACGTCGTGCTGATACTGACCGACCCCAATTGCCTTGGGTTCGATCTTGACCAGTTCCGCGAGGGGGTCCTGCAGGCGGCGTGCGATTGAAACGGCGCCGCGCAGGCTGACGTCGAGATCCGGGAACTCCTTGGCCGCCAGTTCGGACGCCGAGTAAACCGAGGCGCCCGCTTCGGAGACCGTGACGCGCGTGAGCTTCAGCTCGGGCATCTTGGATGACAGTTCGGCGACCAGCTTGTCCGTCTCGCGGCTTGCCGTTCCGTTGCCAACGGAGACCAGTTCCACGCCATGCCGCCTGGCCAGCTGCGCCAGTGTGACAAGCGATCCGTTCCAGTCCTTCTTCGGCTCATGCGGATAGATGGTGGCTGTCTCGAGCAGCTTGCCCGTCGCGTCCACGACCGCGACCTTGCAACCCGTGCGGATGCCGGGGTCGACGCCCATCACCACTTTCGGGCCCGCCGGCGCCGCCAGCAGAAGCGCCTTCATGTTGTGCGAGAACACACGGATGGCGTCGGCATCGGAGCGTTCCTTCAGGCGATCGACCAGATCATTGTGCGAGGACGGCGCGAGGCGCTGTTTCCATGCCTGCCGGGCAGTCTCCGCCAGCCATTTGTCCGACGGACGTCCGCGGTCCTGAATGTTGAAGGCCGACATGATCGATGTGACTGCCGGATGGCGCGCCTTCTCGTCGTGCGGAATATCGAGATCGACCTTGAGTACGCCTTCCTTCTCGCCGCGCAGCAGGGCGAGCGCGCGATGGGACGGCATGTTGGCGATGTTCTCATTGAACTCGAAATAGTCGGAGAATTTAGCGCCCTCGGCTTCCTTGCCCTTCACCACGCCAGTCGTGAGCTTTCCGCCGGTCCACACCTTCTCGCGCAGCTGTCCAACCAGCGTGGGCGATTCTGCAATGCGCTCGATCAGGATGCTGCGCGCGCCTTCAAGCGCTGCCTCGGCATTCTCGACCCCCTTGTCCGACGAGATGTAGGCGAGCGCTTCCGCGACCGGATCAAGCGCGGGATTGGACAGCAGGCGATCGGCCAGTGGTTCGAGGCCCGCCTCCCGCGCAACGCTCGCCTTGGTGCGCCGCTTGGGGCGGTAGGGGGCGTAGAGGTCCTCAAGTTCAACCTTGGTGGTGGCTGCGCGGATCTGCTTCTCGAGCTCCGGCGTCAGCTTCCCCTGTTCGCCGATCGAGCGGAGCACGACTTCACGCCGGTCGTGAAGGATGGTGAGATATTCAAGACGCTCGGCCAGCATGCGCAGCTGCGTATCGTCCAGCCCGCCCGTGCGCTCCTTCCGGTAGCGCGCGATGAAAGGAACCGTTGCGCCTTCGTCAAGCAGCTGGATTGCTGCTGCAACCTGACCTTCGCCGGCATTCAGCTCCCTTGCGATGATGCGGGCGATTTCGGCGACGACACGGGGATCTTTGCCGGACATATATCTACCTCATCTCGCAGTTTTTCGGGTCAGTCGCAGAGCAGGCAGGAGACTATCCCGCCGCGGCCAAGGTGTCGCGCGCCAATGGTTAGCGACTGGTTATTCGCGGCGGTTCTGCACAGCGAATTGAGGCTTTCACGAAAAGCCGGGCAACTACAGGGGCAGCTGTTTCGTCGTCACCGAAACGTCGCCCATCTGGATGAACACGGCGGTGTCGGGCCTCGCGTCGGCAAGGCTCTTCGCGTCATCCGGAAGTCGCGTCCAGTAGCCCTGCACCAGCCATGTCAGCGGCTTCGCCTCGGCGCCCTCGGGGCGAGGCGCGAGCGTCACATCCACCGTCGCGCCATTCGCGGATCGACCGATGATGTCGATGGCGTAGATCTCCGCCGGGCCGCCGCGGAAGGCGTAGTCAGCGCCGCCGAACGCCACGGACACAGGGTTTGCCGCCGCAGGAATACGCAGGCGAACCTGCCGTGCATCTGGCGCGGAGAACTGAAGGCGGATTGTGCGCCTGCCGTCTTCAGCGGTCGTGTCGTTGAGCACGGTTGCACTCGCCGGGCCGGGCGGGGTGAAGGCAATCGCCTTGCTGGCAAGGTTCGGCGCAGCGCCGGGCGGAGAGGGATGTTCGCCAACTGTGAGTTGCGAGCCGATGGCCTCGGGCAATGCGCCTTGGCGCGCGCCAGCGAAGACAGCAGCCTTCTGAGCATCGATATCGTAGTGTGCCGTGAAGTTGAGCGGCAGGGGGCGCTCAACGCTGTAGGCAGGTACGAGCACTGTGGCGACAACAGCGACCAGGGCAACGGCGCCGAGCGGCGTGACCATCCTCAGCCGACCGCGCGACACCCCGCCGATCATGGCAAGGAGGGGCGCCAATACCATCGCCTCGACCACGCCGAACATCGCCGCCATGCCCAGCCCCATCGTCACGTCGAGCAGATGGATGAGCGGAAAGAACATGAGCATGAGGAAGGCGCTCGCCACGCCATACGCGATCAGCTGGTAACGCGGAAAAAGCCACGCCGCGGCGCCCGCGAGCACAAAGGCCATGCCGGGGATCAGGAAGATCATCGCAAAGCCGGCGAGTGCGAAGCTAAGCCCCATCCCGACAATCAGGAACCAGAACCAGCCGGAGGCATACAGGGTTTCGCGCGACGATTTCGGCGCCACCCAACCCAGCGCCACCGACGAGACAAGCAGCGTCACTGCAAAGATCGCCATGTTGAACGCTTGAGGATGGGCGGCCCAAAAGGCGGTGTCGGGACGGATGAGCGCGATCAGCTGCTGCAGCCCGAACGCTGCAAGCCCCGATGCGGCGATGAGGATTGGTGGCAGGGCAAGCGCCCGCCAATCCAGCTTCTGCCAGCCTCCTTCGCGCCTCGGCCGGATGTTGAGCATGACCGCGACGCCGAAGCAGAGCCCCAGCAGGACAAGCGCAAACACCTGCGGCAGCGAAACGAACAGGCGCGAGCCAATATCGGAATAGGCAATCTCGCCGGCTGCGCCATCCTTGCTCCAGTCGCTGGCGAGAAAGGCGCGCGTGGCGCCGAGCGCCTGGTCGCCCATGTGCTGCACGCTCGCGCGGTTCAACTGGGCAAGGTCGTCCCGATTGGTGTGATAGAAGTCGAGCCCGTCCGAGATGGCGATGTTGACGCCGTTGAACCCGGCGTTGAGGTGCACGGTCAGGTCTGTCGAATTGGGCAGGAGTTCGTAGACTGCCGTCATCATCGAATTGGCGAACGGCCGCGCGCCGCTCTTCGCCCAGTCGGAAACAAGGCCGGCGTTGGGATGGCCGGTCTCGAACATCATCGCCGGCCCGCGCACGCCGCGCGCCTCGAGATTGATTATGCGACCGACAGTGAATGGATAGTCGTCCTGATTGTCGACAAAGGCCTGCGCACCCAGCAGGCCGGTTTCCTCGCCATCGGTCAGCAGGAAGACGACGCCCTGCGTCGGGGGTTGCTGCTTGAGGTGATGCGCCACCTCCAGCCAGACGGCGAGCCCGATGCCGTCGTCTGCGAAGCCGGGGCTGGCGTCGACGCTGTCATAGTGCGCCGACAGGACGAGGGCAGGGCCTTCACGCGGTCCGGCGGTGAAGAAGACATTCTGCACGAAGGCGCAGCGCGCCGCGGTTCCCGACATCGACTGGCAGACATTGTGCGCGCGCAGTTCGGGCGAAAAGCCCAGCGTACGGATTTCCTGAAGCAGGCGGGCGCGTGTTTCGTCGAGCGCGCCCGAATCCACCGGATGCGGCGTGCCATCCAGTACGCGCCCGAGGCGCTCGATCGCGCGTTGCGTGTCGAACTGGTCCGTCGCATTGGTCTGGCGCACGCTGTCGAGTTCGAGCGGCGCCGCACGGAAGAAGAAGAGGACGAGCAGCACGGCAAAAACGCCAAGCGCCCATGGCGCGGCGGTGCGGGTGCGCAATTGTGGTGTCTCGGTTTCCAGATGCCGCCCCTGTGTCGCAGCCCCGCCCCGGCGGGACGATAGGAGAGGTTCGGCCTCAGCGCCAGCGCAAGGTCTGGCCGGTATCTTCGGCCTTCGGCGGTGACAGCCGCCGCGCGACCATGCAGGCGAGATAGCAGCACGCCAGGCTGGATGCGCCCGCAGCCGTCGACCCGGAAAGCTCCAGTACCAGAATTGCCGCCGCCATCGGTGCGTCGAGAAGCACAGCGATGCATACCGCCATTCCGACGAGCCCGAGATAGGCCTGCGGCGGCGGAATGCCGAGCAGAAAGCCTGCCAGCACGCCGAGCGATGATCCGGCCATTGCGCCTACGAACATGGCCGGTGCGATTGCGCCTCCTCCCCAGCGGAAGCCGAAGGTCACGGCCGCGGCTGCGATCTTCGCGAAGGCGAGAACCGGCATCAGGCCGGGACCGTAATTGCCGCTGAGCCCGGCGCCCAATGACTCGAAGCCTGTGCCCAGCACCTGCGGGAATGCCATGGCGATCACGCCGAGCATCAGGCCGCCGACCACTGGCAGCAGCCACAGCGGAAGGCCGATGCGCGTCGCGGTCGCGGCAACAAGGACCGGCGTCCGCGTCCAGGCCATGCTGCACAGGAAAGCAAAGCCGATCAGCACCGGCAGCCCCACCAGCGCTGCAAGGTGCACGATCGCTGGAACATTTCCGACCGGCGGCACGGAGATCAGCGCGCGTCCGTCGAGCAGCCAGACGGAGACGAGCCACCCGGCCACCGCCGCCACCGCAACAGGTCCAAGCGATGAGATACGCTGACGGCGCAGGATCAGCTCGCGCGCGAGGAACACGCCTGCGATCGGCGCGTGCATCACGGCCGCTATTGCCGCCGCCACCCCCATGCCGACGAGCAGGCGTCGCGAGGCGACATCGAGACCGAGCAGGCGGCCATGCAGAACCGCGATCGTGGCGCCAAGGTGGGCGGCGGGCTCCTCCCGTCCGGCGCTGCCGCCCCAGCCGAGCGACACGATCGCGATCAGAATCGACAGGAATCCGTCGCGAAGCGTCATCGTGGTCGAGCGGATCGACCCACGCAGGCGGCGATGCTGTGTGACATCCTGGAGTCCGTAGGCGCGCGGAGCTGATCCCCAGCCAAGCGCCATGCCGAGCCTCAGTAGCAGCGCAATGATCGCCCCGCCGACCAGCGGCGCGATCAGCCGCCGCCACCATTCCAGTTCGACCAGCCGCGATGCGAGCCGGCCTGGAACTGCGCCAAAGGCAAACCATTGCGCGTAAGCGATGATTCCGACGACGACGACGACCGCAACGGCAATCAGCGCCCCGACCAGTGCGGCGAGAGCCCAAATGTAAAGGCTGCCGCGCCGGGGGCGGTCAATGATCTCGCCTGATGGACGAACGATAGCACGCGACATTGCGGGCACGTTCGGCGTGAGCCGGGCGACGGGTCAAGCGCGCTTTGGCCCGCGTGGACAAAAATTCAGTATCCGGAGCAGATTTTCTGGCTGCCTTGGCGACCTTGCGCCGCCCGCATCGCCGTCCCACTCTGGCCTTCAGCCAACCGGCGGAGCCAGAATGCGCGTTTTCGTTGCGGCCAGCCTGATCTGCGGGGGTCTTCTTGCCGCTGGTTGCGGGAGCGAGGCGGACGTGGCGCCAGCCGTGGACGTCGCCGAGACGCCAGCGCCAGTGCTGGAGAGCGCCACTGAAGGCGCGAGGGCGACAGCATCGCTCGTGCTCGGCTGCGGCGCTCCGTTCACGCGCGAGGCGACCCCCGCTTCGCTGGCGGCGGTGTTTGGCAGGGCGAATGTGATTCCCGAAACGATCGCCGGCCCCGAAGGCGCCCAGATCAATGTGACGGCGATCTACCCCACCGATCCTGCGCGGCGGATCGAGGTGGTGTTCCGCAACGAGGAGGAGCGAACTGACCTTTCGGCCGTGATGGTCAGCGCGCCTGAGTCGCGATGGACCGGTCCGGGCGGGGTGAAGATCGGTGATGGCATTGAAGCGGTCGAATCGGCCAATGGCATGCCCTTCGAGGTGATGGGCTTTCAGTGGGACTATGGCGGCTTCGTTGCAGACTGGAAGGGTGGCAAGCTGGGCGAGGCGAATGGCTGCGCGGCCGCCGTACGCCTGGCGCCTGGCGCCGATTCGCTGCCCGCAGACATCGTCGGCGATGCCGTGCAGCCTGCGTCCAGCCTGCCGGCGATGCGTGCTGCGCAACCAAAGGTCAGCGCCTTCGGCATAAGCTGGGCGCCTCAAACCTAGTGAAGCTAGGGTGGATTTCGCCGGGCTCTATCCACCCTGCGGGCCACCCGCTAGTCTCCCGCCACAAATCGGCGAGGGGCGTATGACGTCGTTTAACCGCAGGCAGCTGGCGGCCGGACTTGGCGGGGCGTTCGTGCTGGCAGGCTGCGAGAGCGTGGGGGGGCAAGCTCAACCCGCCGTCGCGCCGCCAAAACTGTTCTTTCTTGGCCAGGCGAAGGTGCTGATGCTGGACGCCGCGGGCGGCTCGCCCGTTACGCTGGTCGATGACTCGCCGAAGGATGGTTCGCGGCCCTCCGGCGTCAATGACGGCATCGCCGTCCACACGGCCACTGGCCAGATCTACTGGACGAACATGGGCCGCGCCGAGAAGGACGACGGCTTCATCATGCGTTGCGAGCGCGATGGCTCCAACGTGACGACGATTGTCACGCCAGGTGGCACATTCACGCCCAAGCAACTTAAGATCGATGAGCGCGCGGCCAAGCTCTACTGGTCCGACCGGGAGGGGATGGCGGTGCAGCGCTGCAATCTGGACGGCTCGAACATCGAGACGCTGGTCGTCACCGGCAACCCGGTTCTGGACGCAGGCGACCAGTCTCGCTGGTGCGTGGGCCTCGCGCTCGATCCGAGCCGCGGCCATGTCTACTTTACCCAGAAGGGCGGCGACAATGCAGGGCAGGGCTTGATCCGGCGCATTGACATGCGGGCGCCGCGCGGCGCCACGCCCGCGAACCGCCGCGATATGGTGACCCTCTTCTCGCGCCTGCCAGAGCCTATCGACCTCGATCTCGACCTTGCTTCGCGCACGCTCTACTGGACCGACCGGGGCGACAACACGGTGTCGCGTGCGCCGATGGACGCGCCTGCCGGTTTCGATCCCGCAACGCGCCTCGACCGGCAGATTCTCGTGCGCGGGCTCAAGGAGGCGATCGGCGTCGCTCTCGATTTGCCGCGCCGCCGCATGGCCTATACCTCGCTCGGCGGCGAGATCGGCGTTGCCTCGCTTGATGGTGCGGGCGCGCGGATGCTGGTTGACTCGGGCGGCATGCTTACGGGTGTCTGCTGGGCCTGACGGCGGTCTGGCGGGACCCCTGCGGCGCGTGGCGCACTTCCGCGGCCATCCTTGATCGCGTACGATGAGTACTGATGGCTTCAATACCCAAAGACCTGCGGCCCAAGGCCTATGCTTCGCTCGAGCTTCTGCTCGACGTGATCCATGCGACCCGCACGCTCGTGCAGGCTGACCTGGAAAGCATCGCGATACACCTCTGCGTTGCTGAAGCCACCATGCGTCCGGTGTTGGCCGACCCCGCCAGGGTTGACGAGCTTTCGACGACCGACCGAGCGCCTGAAGACTGGCGCGGCTCGATCACGATGCTGCAGGTGGCGGACAGGCTCGACATGCCGCGCGAGACAGTGCGGCGCAAGGTCAAGCAGCTGATCGAGAGGGGCTTGCTGTACGCCGATGACAAGGGTCGCATCCGGTCGACCCCGAACCTCGACAACCCCACGGTCGCTTCCGCAATCGGCGACGTTCATGACGCCGTTCGCCGCTATCGCGAGCGGCTGGCAAAGTACGACATCGACTGCTAACTGCACGCCCTGGTCGGCTTGTTGCATTGTGCGCCGGACGTGAATGCGTCACACAGGCGCCGTCGGGCTCATGGCCCCAGAACGGAGACTGATGTGCGCAAGACGTCACTGGCTTTCGCGGCTGTCGTGGCCGCATCGTTGGGTTTCCCGGCCGCAGCGCAGACATCCGAGGCGAATCGCGCGGCGCTTCGCGAAATCTTCGAGGAAATGGTCGAGATCGATTCCTCGCCCACGACCGGCTCTTGCACCAAGGTCGTGCGCGCGGCTGAGACGCGCCTGCTCGCTGCTGGATATGCGCCGGAAGATCTTCAGGTGATCATCCCGCCCGACCGTCCCGACGATGGCAACATCGTTGCGACATTGCGGTCATCGCGCGCCACGAAGAAGGGCGTACTGCTGGTCGGGCATATCGACGTTGTCGATGCCCGCCGCGAGGACTGGGAGCGCGACCCCTTCACGCTGATCGAGGAGAACGGTTTCTTCTTCGGCCGCGGAACCGCAGACATGAAAGGCCAGGCTTCCGTCTGGCTTGAACTGATGACCCGCTTCAAGCGCGAGGGAAATCTCCGCCCGTCGCGCGACATCGTGATGGCGCTGACCTGCGGGGAGGAAACCTCCAACCGCGTCAATGGCATCGACTACATTCTCAACAACCACCGCAGCCTGTTCGACGTCGCGTTCGCCCTGAACGAAGGCGCGGGCGGGCTTCTGGCGGATGACGGCAGGCCTCTGGTCCTGCAGGTGCAGGCGGGCGAGAAGATCCACCAGGTCTACACGCTGGAAGTGACCAATCCGGGCGGGCACTCGTCGCGGCCAACGCCCGACAATGCGATCTACCGCGTGGTCGCTGCCGCCGACAAAGTCTCGAAGCTGTCCTTTCCGGTCCAGTTGACGCCAGTTGTGCGCGAATACTTCCGCATCACCGGGCCGATCCTCGGCGGCGGCGTTGGGGCGGCAATGTCGATTCTGGCGCGCTTTCCCGAAGATGCTGCCGCACTGCGGGTGCTGATGGCGGATCCGACCTACAACGCGTCGCTCCATACCACCTGCGTCGCGACGCAACTGGAAGCGGGACATGCGCCAAACGCGCTACCGCAGCGCGCGACGGTGACGCTGTCCTGCCGCGTCATGCAGGGCACGACGCCGGAGCAGGTGCAGGAAACGCTTGAAGCCGCGATCAACGATCCCGAAGTGAAGGTCGCCATCGTGCGTCGTCGCGACGGCTCGTCCGCGCCGCCGTTGACTGACGAGATCATGGGACCGATCAAGGCGCAGGCTGCAAAGGTCTGGCCTGAGGTTCCGATCGCTCCGGTGATGGCGGCAGGCGCCACCGACGGCCGTTTCCTCATGAATGCCGGCATTCCGACTTACGGCCTCAGCGGAATGTTCGCAAAAAGTGGTGAGACCAACGCGCATGGCCTCAACGAGAAGCTGCGCGTGCGCTCGCTTTACGAGAGTCAGCAGTTTCTCGAGGGCGTCGTGCGGGCGTTTGTGAAGTAGCGGAAGCTACGGCTTCGCCTTCGCCTCCAGAATCCGCGCGCCCTGCAGAATGCCATGCAGGGCGTGGTTACCCTCATGGCAGGCGAATTCATAGACCGGGCCGCTGGACGTCGTGAAGATCATCTCGCCCTTCCATGTCTGCGTGTAGAAACCCGGATCGTCGATCTCGAAAGCGTAAGTCAGTTCGTCCGCGCCTGTGCGGGTGAAGCGCTCGGTTACGCTCGCCTGCTCGGACAGGAAGACCGGCTCGTAATCGCCGTGCCAGCGATTCCAGTTCTTCGTTACAATCACCAGCGTGTCGCCCTCCCAGCGCCCAACGCTGTCGCCCAGCCATTGCGTGACGGGCGCGGGCCTGTGCAACTGGTTCAGGCGCACAATGCGTGCGTCGTGCATCATCTCGACATCGATCATCACATGGTCGGGCGTCTGCACGATCTGGTATGTGTTGTTGTATATGTTGTTCAGCATAGGCGGCCCGCCCGAGCCGCGTGAACCGACAAGGCAGCGGTCCGCAGGATTCATGCCTTCCGGACCGTCCTCATTGCGCGTCTTCATGATCTCCGCGATCCGCTTCCGGCCCGCGTCGGAGACCGGCATCTTTCCATTGGCCGGTTCGGTGATCCATGACGAGCGCGCCTTGCCGTTGACGACGCCCACCCGCATGCCGCGGTCGAGCCAGAAAGCATTGTAGCCGCCTATGGCGCCGCCAGCGGCCGGCGCGCCCTCATCAGGGTTGGTGCGGCTGTTCTGCGAGACTTCCTGCTGTAGCCGCTGACCCTCCATGCTCGCGACCTGCTCCGGATTGAGGAAGAGGGGCAGGGAGGCGTTGGAGCGTTCCAGCGTCGTGATGCTCGAATTGGTCCACATGCCCTGAAGATCGGGACGGCCATCGGGCGTGCGCGGCGGCTGGTAGGCCTGCGCGAGCGCGGCGGGCGCAGCTGCCGCCAGCGCTGCAGCACAGAGAAGAGTCCGAAAGGCCTTCGCGCGCGTCATTGTCGAGTCTCCAGATGTCAGCGCAGGCTATGCGGAGCCAAGCTGCGTGAAAAGCGGATACATGGCTGGGCGTCGTTCGCCCACATGGATGGCACGCTGCGCCTCAACTTCCAGCGGCGCGTGGAATCCTGATCGACCTTCAGGCAAGTGCGCGCAGGAATTGCGCAAATGCGTCCGGCGGGCGCCTCGCGCGCCCCTGTCGTGGCGGCGCATTGGGCAATCACGCTCAAGCGATCACCACGCAGCGCGCTTAATCGTGACCTGGGCGCCGTTTGCGTCATGCGCCATGGCCGCGTGATTCAAACCTGTCATAATGCTGCGACGCGATGAGGAAAATTCGCATCGGGCGGCTGCGTTCGCAGCTCCGCCCTGTATCCCGTTGTGCCTACGAAAACGCGGCGCCCGACATTCCAACACGCTCACGATTCCGAGCCAGTCCCGTCGGGTTCGGCTTTCCCCGTGCAAGTCCCGATGCCCTCATCGTCTCAACAAGAAACGGCCCTCCACCCAGAAAAGACCGGGACGGAAACAGAGGAGAATTCGAGACACACGGGGACCAGCAGAATGAAGACCAAACTTCTCTACTCAGGTATTATCGGCGCAGTCGTGGGGGCGGCGCTGATGGGAGGAGGCTCGGCATGGGCGCAGAGTGCGCCCGATACCGCGGCTGACGATCAGCCAGCATCCGGAGACATCATCGTCGTCACCGGCTCGCGCACAGAGGGCCGCAGCGTCGCGGATTCCGCGGTGCCGGTGGACGTGCTTACGGCCGAGGCGATCGAGGACATCTCGTTCACCGACACAGCGGACGTCCTGAAGACGCTTGTTCCATCCTACACCATCGCACGCCAGCCGATTTCCGACGGTGCGACCTTCGTCCGTCCGGCGGCCTTGCGCGGGCTGTCGTCCGACAAGACGCTGGTGCTTGTGAACTCCAAACGTCGACACCGGGCGGCGCTGGTCTCGATCGGAGGTTCAGGTACGCAGGGTCCAGATGTCGCCACCATTCCCGCATCGGCGCTCAAGACGGTCGAAGTGTTGCGGGACGGTGCGGCTGCACAGTACGGATCGGATGCCATTGCGGGCGTCATGAACTTCATTCTCAAGGATGCCCCGGAAGGCGGCGAGATCCAGTTCCAGGCGGGCGGCTATGGCGAGGGCGATGGCGAGGACGTGTTCCTCGCTGCAAATCTCGGCCTGCCGATAGGCGACGCCGGCTTCATCAATGTCAGCGTGGAAGGTACATCCGCCCAGCCGACCAACCGTGGCATGGAATGGGCGATCCAGCGCGGCCAGACGAACGGGGTGAACTGGCAGCAGGGCAGTTTCGATGTTGCGACATACCTCGCGGCCAACCCGCAGTTCGAATACCTCTTCGGCTCCGGCGCTGACTTCGATACCGCCAACGTTCAGATCTGGGGGCAGCCCGAGGCCGAAGCCATCCGGGGCTTCGTCAATGCGGGCTACAAGCTGTCGGACGTCATGGAGCTCTACGGCTTCGCAAACTATTCGAACAGTCAGTCGGACGGCGATTTCAACTATCGCAGCCCCGTCGCAGGTATCAACACATCGCGCATCCGCACGCAGACCGGCGCAATCTTCCAGTATCTCACCAACTATCCGGCGGGGCGTACGCCGCGTTTCGGCGGCAATGTCGTCGACTACTCCTTCACCGGCGGCGTGAAGGGCGAGTTCACGCCCGACTTCCTCTATGATTTCTCGGGTCGCTACGGGAAGAACCAGATCCACTACACGCTCTGGAACACGGTCAACCCATCGTTGGGGAACCTGTCGCCGACGTCCTTCAGCCCCGGTGACCTGATCTCGGACGAACTCGGTCTCAATGCCGACTTCGTCTACTCGGTTCCGGTCGGCTTCTTCGCCAACCCGCTCGATATCGGCTTCGGCGTTGAGTACCGCGACGAGGGATACGAGATCGTGCCGGGCGAGGAGGCGTCCTGGATTGCTGGTCCCTATGCACGGCAGGACCCCTGGAATTTCTGCTCCAACGAAACAGCGGTCGCGGCGCGAACAGCCACGGCTGCCGGGACAGCAGCTGGCATCACGACCGCCAACTGCCAGACGGCGTCCGACCCGGTCTATACCCAGCTGGCCGTGGGGTCGGATGGTTTTCCTGGCAACGACCCGGCCTATTCCGGCTCCCTCAATCGCGACAGCTATGCCGGCTATGTCGATTTTGCAGCAGACGTCACCAACGAGATCTTCCTCGGTCTCGCGCTCCGCTTCGAGAATTTCTCCGACTTCGGCGAGACGTTCGACTACAAGCTCGCCGGTCGCTGGAAGCTTACTCCGGACATCAACCTGCGGGGCTCCATCGGAACGGGTTTCCGCGCACCGACCCCAGGCCAGCTCTCGACCATCAACGTCTCGACGCGCTTTCCCGCCGGCGAGCCGGTGGCGGTTGGCCTGTTCCCGGCAACCAATCCTGTCTCGCAATTCCTTGGCGCGAAGGAGCTGAAACCGGAAACGTCAACCAACTACTCGCTCGGCGCGACCGGCTCGTTCGCCGGTTTCGACGTCACGCTGGACTTCTACAAGATCGACCTTGAAGACCAGTTCTACGCCACCGCCACGATCAACGTGGACGCTGGAATCCGTGCGGCGCTGCTGGCTGCAGCCGTTCCCGGCGCCGACACGATCGGCGGCGTGAACTTCTTCCAGAACGCGTTCGACTCGAAGACCGAAGGCGTCGATCTGGTCGTCTCCTACAATGCCGACTGGGGCGATATCGGCGAGACCACGTTCACCACAAGCCTGAACTACAACACGTACGCGATAGAGAAGGTGAACATCGCCAGACTGTTCTTCGAGGAAGACGTGTTCGACTTCGAGAATGGGGCGCCGGAAATCCGCGGTGTGTTCACGGCGCAGCACGAATACGGTCCGCTCACGGGCCTGTTCCGGGCCAGCTATTCTGGAGACTACACGGTGTCGAACTGCCTCACCGGCAACGGGTCGGACGGTTTCACGTGCCGGACCGACGCTGATGATCCCCTGAACAACCGCCCGCCGACCGCCTATCCGCAGGGTCTCGCCAAGCAGGAGATTCCCGCAGAAGTTCTGTTCGACCTCGAGCTGGCCTGGGACGTCAACGAAGATCTCGCGCTCGCCGTCGGCGCACGCAACATCCTCGACAGCTATCCGGCCGAAGGCAATCCCTACCTTCAGGAAACAACAAACGGGCGAATCTATCGATCCGATTCGATCGTCGACTGGCAGGGTTCGTTCTACTACGTCCGCGCCAAGCAGTCGTTCTGAGCGGCCTGACCGGAAGGTCCCACGCGGGGGGGCGCGCATTCCTCCCGCGTGGGCGCCGGACGGGCGCTGGCGCTGCAATAGGCGGCGCCGTGCATGTTTAGTGGCGGGACGAGCCACGACTGTCTTGCCCGCGCGACCGGCAGAGCGCGATGTCGCAAGCCTTCCGGTCGAAAGATGATTCCCGTTCGGCGGAATGGACCAATCCCGAGATATCGGGCTCAGGAAGAAACCCAGTGGCGTTGAACGACATGGCCGACTTTGCCTCGCAGCAGGACTGGTTGGGACAGATGTTCCAGCAGTATGGCCTGCTGGTCCTGTCCATGCTGATGGCAGGGCTGTTTGCGGGATTCGTAGCGGGCATGTTCGGCATAGGCGGCGGTTTCGTTGTCGTGCCGGCCCTGGCAGCCGTGCTCACGGTCCTGCCGCATCAGGGTGGGGACGAGCACATCATGCATGTGGCGATCGGCACCTCGCTCGCCACGATCTTCTTTACCTCGCTTCGATCCGTGCAGGCGCACGCCAAGCGCGGGGCGGTCGACTGGAACATCCTGAAGGGGTGGCTGCCCTGGGTGGTGGCCGGCGTAATCGGCGGTGTCGCGCTGACCAGCTTTCTCGATGGCAGCCAGCTCAAGATCGTGTTCGGGCTCTTCCTGATCCCGCTCGGTCTGCAATTCATCTTCCAGATTCTTGGCCGTAAGGCGAAGGTCGAGGAAAACATGCCGAAGGGCCCCGCGCGCGCAGCCCTTGGTTCGGGCCTTGGCGCCTTTTCGTCGCTGCTTGGCATTGGCGGCGGCACGCCGGCCGTGCTGATCATGACGATGAGCGGCGTCAACATGCACCGCGCCGTGGCGACCGCGGCCGGCTTCGGCACGATCATCGCCGTGCCCGGCGCCATCGGCAGCGTGATCGCCGGCATCGGCGCACGGGGCCTGCCGGCAGGATCTGTGGGCTTTGTCAATGTGATCGCGCTGGCGGCTATCGTCGCGATGAGCATCTGGACAGCGCCGCTCGGCGCGGCGGCCGCGCACAAGCTCGACCCCGTCAAGCTCAAGCGCGTATTCGGCGTCTACCTGCTGCTGACCTCGGCGTTCATGCTCAAGGACCTGGCGCCGGGACTATCGTAGCGTGGATTGAGCAACGCGAAATCCACCTCTGGCCGGTTTGGCGCGACGGTGGATTTCGCTTCCCTCCCGGCGCCCTACTTCAGGCTCGCCTTGTAGTCCTCGGCCGCCTTCAGCAGGCGGATCACATTGCCGCTCCACATCTTGGCGAGATCGGCTTCGGTATAGCCTTCCTTGAGCAGACGATCGGTGATCTTTGGCAGGGCGGTGATGTCGCGGAAGCCGTCGAGGCCACCGCCGCCGTCCCAGTCGGCGCCGAAGCCGACATGATCAACGCCCACGAGCTTGATCGTGTAAAGCACCTGCTGCATGTAGTCCTCGAACGTCGCGCGGTTCTCCGGAAACTGACGGTCGATAGCGTTCAGTTCGTCGAGATAGAGCTCATGGCGCGCGCTTTCGAGCTGGTTCGGGTTCCCCCATTTGGTGCGCAGCGCCGCCATTGCGTCGGTGCGTTCTTTCGTCTGCGGCAGCGTCTTGATGAAGGAGCCGAGGGCGTTCATGTGAATAACGCCGCCCTTCGCGGCCATCTTCTTGAGCAGGGCGTCGGGCGCATTGCGCGGATGCTCGTTGAGATGGTCTGCGCCATGATGCGAGAGAATGATCGGCGTCGCTGACAGGTCGATCATCTGCTCGATTGCGGCGTCCGAGGAATGGCTGCCGTCGAGCACGATGCCGAGTTCGTTGGCGCGCTTGACGTAGTCGCGACCCATCGGCGACAGGCCGCCCCATTTCATGCCGATCGCGCCCGGGTTGGTTGAGTCGGCAAGCTGATTTGTGCCGTTGTGCACCGGGCCCGCCATGCGCACGCCCAGCTTGTAGAAGGTGTCGAGCAGGGAGAGGTCTTCGCCAAGTTCGTAGGAATTCTCGATCGAGATGTAGACGATCTTCTTGCCGCTCGCGTCGATACGGGCGGCATCGGACGACGTGAGTGCAAGTTCGAACTTGTCAGGGTTCGCCGCCACCATCTTGTGGATCGACATCGCGCGGATCAGCGCCGCATCCCGCACATCGCGATAGCCTTCCGGCGTCAGCGGGCCCTGGCCCATATAGATGACCCAGAAGCCGCCATCGAGGCCGCCGTCCACCATGCGGGGATAATCGACCTGCGATCCGTCGCGCTCGACGTCGTGGCGCTCCATGATGTCGTAGCCACGCACCGTGTCGAAGAAGGCGGGTGTGTCGAGGTGGGTGTCGAGCGTCAGGAGGCGGTTATGGATCGCCCATGCTTCGGCGCTGACGCCGGCCGGCGCGGTGGCCATGGTCGAGCAGCCGGCCAGCGCGGTTGCGCCGATGAGGGCCAGTTTCAGCCGGGAGAAGTTCGCCATCGATGTCTCTTGGGTTCAGGAGAGGGGGGTGTTCTGGCCAACATGCATGCCCGCCCGCCAGCCTCAAGAGCAGGAAGGGCGTCGTCCACCCTGATGCTGAAAAGCCGGTCACGACTGCACTTTTGCTCATCTGCAAATGAGAATGGGTTGCAATTAGAGGGTTGGTCGCGTAACTGCGGGGCTGGACGGAGCCGCTGGGGCGCCGACAGGGAATGGCGCCGAAAAACGGCCGCCGGGATGCGGGATGGCCGAGGGCGCGGACAGCTCAACAGCTCTGATCGGAGACGCCGAAAAGGCCGCGAAGAAGGCCCACAAGGCCAAGGTGCGCCGGCTGTTCTGGATGACCCAGGCGCGCGTCTGGCACTGGATCACGGGCGCGGCGACGCTGGTGTGCATGCTCATGTTCGCAATCACCGGCATCACACTGAACCATGCGGGCCAGATCGAAAGCCAGCCGGTCGTGGTGGAACGGACGGCTATCCTGCCACCCGAATTGCTCGTTCAGCTGGGCGAGGCGCCGCCCGGAGGCGAGAGGGCGATACTGCCTGCGCCGGTGGCTGACTGGCTCGCCAGGGAGGTTGGCGCACCGGTGTCACGGCGGACCGGCGAGTGGTCCGAGGACGAAGTCTATGTCGGGATGCCCAAGCCCGGAGGCGACGCCTGGCTGTCGATTGACCGCGAGACGGGCGACGTCATCTTCGAGAACACCGATCGTGGCGCGATCGCGTGGCTCAACGATCTTCACAAAGGCAGGAACACAGGCCCGGTGTGGTTCTGGTTTCTCGACATCTTCTCGATTGCGGCCATCCTGTTCTGCATCACCGGGCTGGTGCTGCTCTGGATGCACGCGCCGCGCCGGGCGCCGACCTGGTTCATCGTTGGTGCGGGTCTTCTCGTTCCGGCGGTGATCGCCGTCTTCCTGGTTCATGTTTGAGGCCGAGTTTTCATGCGCAACGTCCTGATGCTCACGGTTCCGGTGGCGATGGCGGGCGCGGCGCATGCGGGCACGCTGGAAGTCTCCGTCGAGATTCCGAAGCTCAACGTCGCCGAGTATCACAGGCCCTACGTCGCTATCTGGATCGAGGATGCCAGCGGCAGGGTCGCGGCCAACCTGTCGGTCTGGTACGATGTCGATCTCAAGGATCAGGAAGGCGAGAAGTGGCTGAAGGACATCCGCCAGTGGTGGCGAAGGTCGGGCCGCAGCCTTGAACTTCCTATGGACGGCGTCTCCAGCCCGACCAAGCCGCCCGGCAGGAACAGCATGAAGTTCGACACCGCCAGGGGCCCGATCGCGATGCTGCCGCCGGGCGAGTACAAGATCATTGTGGAAGCAAGTCGCGAAGTGGGCGGCAAGGAACTCGTCGAGATACCGTTCAGATGGGCGCCCGGTGGCGAAGCGCAAGGCGCGGCCAGGGGCAAGGAAGAGCTGGGCGTCGTCACGCTCAAGCTGACCATGTAGATCAACGCCGTTGAGTGCTCAGAAGAGGCGCGTTCGGGAACGCCGGCACGTACAGGCTCGAAGCGGAATCCCCCGGCAGGATGACGATGCAAGGCAGGAAACTGACATCGCAGTCGATCTGCGTGACTGTGCTTGAAGCACCGCCGGGGTGAATTGGTCGGCGGTCGCCTTGAATTCCGGGTCGTTCCGGGGCTTGGCAAGGGAATGACCCCGTCAGGATTTCCCGGTCTGTGCGACGATCGTGGATTTAAGTGGGCGTGACAGTGACCAAGAGCAATCGCGACCCTCGTCTCCTCATTCCGAAAGGCCTGAAACCCGCCGACGTGCGGGCGTCGCGGATCGATGCGCCGGTGCGGCGGCTCTCGGGCGCCACGATGGGGACGGGGTGGTCGCTGTCGTTTGTGGCGCATGAGGCGCTTGGGACCGCTGCGGTCGTGGCGGCTCTGGAGGATGCGTTCGCGCTGGTGATCCGGCAGATGAGTGGGTGGGAGCGCAGCTCGGATCTTTCCCGGTTCAATGCGGCGCCAGAGGGATGGCAGGAGACTCCACCGGAGTTTGCATTCGTGCTGAACCGCGCGCTGGAAATCGCGGCGCTCACCGATGGCGCATACGATCCGTCGCTGGGGCGCCATGTCGAGGCGGCGGGCTTCGGATCGGGGTTTCTGACGGGGCAGCCCGTGCTGCAGGGGTGGCGCAGTATCAAGCTCGACATGGCCGGCCTCCATGCCTGGCAACCGGGCGGGGTAGCGCTTGACCTGTCCTCGATCGCCAAGGGCTATGCGGTCGATCTGTGCGCAGGCGCGCTGCGCACCTTGAGCGTGGCAAGTTTCCTGGTTGAGATCGGCGGCGAGTTCGCGGGGCAGGGCGTAAAGCCGGATGCGCAACCCTGGTGGGTGGGGCTGGAACTGTCCGATCTTCCGTATGCAGAGGATGAGCCGAGCGGAACGGATGTGGCGCTGGTGAATCTGGCAGTGGCGACAAGTGGCGATTTCGTGCGCCGGCGCGAGGGCGGCTCGCATCTGCTCGATGGGCGCACGGGGCGGCCTGTGATGGGCGAGTTGTCGGGCGTGGCGGTGCTGCATGCGAGCGCGATGGAGGCCGATGCCTGGGCGACGGCGCTTTTCGCGCTGGGGTGCGACGCCGGTCTGGCGATGGCCGAGGCGCAGGGACTAGCGGCTGTGTTGGCGGTGCGGGGTGAGGGTGGGGCGCGAGCGCTGCTCAGCAGCAAGGCGGAAGAGATGCTCGGGTAGAATCCCTAATCGTCGGAGATCATCGCCATGGCGCCTTTGCGCTCGCTGGGCTTGAGCTTGATGAAGAGGGCGCGGGCTTTCTTGATGTCGGCGGGCTTGCCCGTGTCGGAGGCTAGCTTGAGGGCGATGGCGGTGGGGTCGTTCGCGCCCTTGATGAAGACGAGGGCCTTGGCCATCTTGCCCATCGCCTCGCGGTCGATCGCGCCTTCATCCATCAGCAGTCTCCTGCGCCAGGCCGATCCGGAGACGGATGGGCATGGTGGCGCGAATAGGTGCACGCTTGCATGGATCGGGCGGGCTGTCGCCGCGCAAGGGTAGTCAGCCCGCTTTCGCGTGTTATGCAGGCAGACCTTTCCTGTGGAGCCGTCGCCGCATGCAACGCCTGATCTTCATCGGCCTGATTCTCGCGATGGTGCTGGGTGCAACCGTTGGCGCTCTTGTTTATGGCGACCAGGGCGCTCGAGCCGTGGCGGCGGCCGAGCGGGTGGCGGCGTTTGACACCGATCGCGATGGCGCGCTGAGCGAAGCGGAATTCACGGCTTCGGCCATGGGGCGGACCGATGGCCTGACCTTCGCGCAGGCCGACAAGAACAAGAACGGGCAGGTCACGACGCTCGAAATCGAGAAGACGCCGAGCAAGAGCCAGACGGATATTGCCAGTTATTTCAAGATCCTGTCGGACATTTTCCTGCGCCTGATCAAGATGATCGTGGCGCCGCTTGTCCTCACAACCTTGACCGTGGGCATCGCCCATCTGGGCGGTGGAGCGGCCGTGGGGCGGATCGGGGCCCGCACGATGGGCTGGTTCATCACGGCCTCCCTGGTCTCGCTGGGCCTTGGGCTTGTGATGGTGAACCTGTTCCAGCCCGGCGTGAATTTCCCGGTCACCCTGGAGACGGCGGTGGCAGACCCGTCGACGGTGCAGACCGGCGCATTCTCGCTGGCGGAGTTCATCACGCACGTCTTCCCGACCTCGATCGTGGACGCGATGGCGCGGAACGAGATCCTGCAGATCGTGGTGATTTCCCTGTTCCTCGGGGTGGCGCTGCAGTCGCTGGGACAGAAGACCGCGAAGGTCACGGACCTGCTGGAGCAGGGCGCTTTCCTCATGCTGAAGGTCACCGGCTACGTCATGATGGCGGCGCCATTCGCCGTGTTCGGCGCCATCGCCTACACGGTCTCGCTGCAGGGTCTGGGCGTCATTGCTGACTATGGCCGGCTGGTCGGGACGTTCTTCCTGGCGCTGCTGGTGCTGTGGTCCGTGCTTATCCTGGTCGGCTTCCTGATCCTCGGGCCGCGCGTCTTCAAGCTGATCTGGGATGTACGCGCGCCGGGCCTTCTGGCCTTCGCGACGGCGAGTTCGGAAGCGGCCTATCCGCGACTCCTTGAGCAGCTTGAGCGGCATGGCGTCGCCAACCGGGTCGTCTCCTTCGTGCTGCCGCTGGGCTACTCGTTCAATCTCGACGGCTCGATGATGTACTGCACGTTCGCAGTGATGTTCATCGCGCAGGCGATGGGTGTGCCGCTGACGATCGAACAGCAGATTGGCATGCTCCTGTTGCTCATGGTCACGTCGAAGGGGATTGCCGGGGTGCCGCGTGCATCGCTGGTCGTTATCTCCGCCACGCTGCCGGCGATGGGCATGGACCCGACCTGGATCGCGCTTGTGCTGGCGGTCGACGCCTTCATGGACATGGGCCGCACCGCGACCAACGTCGTGGGAAACTCCATTGCCTGCGCGGTGATCGCGAAGTGGGAAGGGCTGCTGTCCGATCCCGACAAGGACCCGCCGACAGTGGAGGAAGTTCTCGGATCGAGCGAGGACGAGGCGGCCTCGGCGGGGAATCGCTGACCCGAAATTGCCCGCTGCTGACGCACTGGTCAGTTTCCAACCCGGAAAGTTGAAGAACGCGGCGCCACTGCGAATTGACGAAGCATGACGTGCAGGGCATATCCCGGCAAAAGAAGGGTCGCCGGCTCCCCCCGGCGGTGCGGCGAACAACAATAAAAGCGCCGTTTCCTAGGCCCCTGCGAGCCGACGCGTTTTTCAGAAATGCGACGAGAACGCGCAACCTGTTCTGCAAAAAACGCCGCTGTCAGTCTGGCGCTTGGGGCAAAACGAAGGCATAGAAAACCTGTCTCGCCACCAAGGCCTAGATGCCGGGGTTGAGACACTGGGGCGTCGAGAGCGAGAGAGACATGTATTACGCTACGAAGCGGAGCAATACCAAGACGCGTGTCGCCGGGGTCGTCGGCGTCGTGCTTGGCCTTGGCGTGTCGGGCTATGCGCTCGCCAACGGGCTCGGCATCATCGAGACCAATGAGCGGATCGAGACTGAAGTTGTCATGATCGAGGAACTCGACGAGGTCGTCGAGGAGGAGCCGCCGCCACCGCCGGTCGATGTGGACCTGCCGCCGCCGCCGCCGCAGGTGATCCTGCCGGACTTCGTGTTCGACACGCCGCCGCCGCAGGAAAATGCCGTCCGTCAGGTGCAGGCTGTTGCCAATCCCGCCCCGCCGCCGCCGCCGGCTCCGCCGGCAGCGAAGCCTGCTCCGCCGCCGCGCCCGGCCGTTGCGCCGAAGGCCAACCAGCGTCGGTTCGACGAGATGCTTTCCAAGGATTATCCGACGTCCGCCATCCGCAAGAAGCAGGAAGGCGAAGTCAGGCTCTCGATGTGCATGAGCGCCGAGGGGCGCGCGTCGGACGTCAAGGTTATCCGCTCGAGCGGCGTTGAGGCGCTTGATGAGGCGGCCGTCAAGGGCATGTCCAAATTGCCCTTCACGCCGGCCAAGGATGGCGACGGCAAGCCGGTCGCCTGGTGCCCGCCGGCCTACAAGCCTTACGAGATGACGCTGGTCTGGAAGCTGCCGGAGTAGGTGTGGCTTTACGGCGGACGCGCTGGGGGGATTGGCGCTCAAACGAGTTATCGGTCAGGCGGCACGAAGGGATAGCTTCGCACCGCCGCAACTAGTCTCGGGGTGACCCGAATGAGGAGAAGACGGTTATGAAGATGGCGTATCTCGGGGATGGTCTGAAGCGGCAGTCCAATCCGGTAAAATTGTTGCTTGCCGCGCTTGCGATGCTGTCCATGCCGATGGTCGCATTTGCTCAGCCGGCCGATGCGCCGCCGATGCTTCCGACGGAAGAGGCTCCTGCAGCTCCCGCTCCTGAAGCTGCCGCCGCTGCGCCTGCTGGCGAAGAGGCCAAGGCAGATGGCGAAGCTCACTCGATGGAAGATGCTTTCACGCTTGCGGCCGTCTGGACCGAGAGCGACGAAGTCGGCAAGGGCACGCTGATCATCATGATCATCATGTTCGCTGGCACGATCTACATCGCCGTCACCAAGGCGGTGGATCAGACCATGCTGAGCAGCCAGATGAAGAAGATCCCGGCTTTCTGGGACGCCAACACGCTCGACGAGGGCCTTGACCTTCTCGGCCGCAACAACGCTTTCCGCGCAGTGGCTGAAGGTGCAATCGCCCAGGCGAACTCGGCGCAGGCCGGCCTCGGCGCGCGTATTTCCCGCTCTGACCGCATGTCTCACCAGGTCGGTATCGAGCTTGAGCGCATCAACGGACGCCTGCAGGGCGGCATGGCCTTCCTTGCCACCGTCGGCGCTATCTGCCCGTTCGTCGGCCTGTTCGGCACGGTGTGGGGTATCGTTAAGGCGCTGATCACGATCACCGCTTCGGGCGACGCATCGATCGAGCGCGTGGCCGGTCCGGTCGGTGAAGCGCTGATCATGACCGCCATCGGTCTCGCGGTCGCCGTCCCCGCGGTTATCTTCTACAACCTGCTCGGCCGCCGGAACAAGAACATCTCCGACGCCGCGCGCCACTTCGCCTACGACGTCGACAAGCTGATGGCCTCTTCGGCCAAGGCCTAATGGTCGCGGCTGCCCAGGAGGCCACACCATGTCTGACGAAAAGATAGGGAAAGAAGGAGCCGGCGGCATTCAGCTGGTCGAGACGGATGAATCTCCGGTCAATTCGGAGATCAACACGACCCCTCTCGTCGACGTCATGCTCGTGATGCTGATCATCTTCCTGATCACCATCCCGGTGGCGGTGAAGAGCATCGAGGTTGAGCTGCCGACTGAACGGAACCAGGTGGTTGTCCCGAAAAAGGAGAACATCAACCTTTCCGTTCGTGCCGACGGCGCCGTCTACGAGGACCTGCGGGAGCTGAGCGATTCCCAGCTTGCCCAAAGGATGGCTGCCTTCGCCCGCCAGGATCCCCAGCCTGAAGTGCATATCCGCGGTGACCTCACGACCCCGTACTTCCAGGTCGGCAGGGTCGTCGAGATCGCGCAGAAGGCAGGCATTCTGAAGGTCGGCTTCATCACCAAGGCGCCGCGTCCCGGCAGCACTGGTTGACTTGTAATTTCCTCCTCCCGGCATGCCGGGGGGAGGGCTGAAGGAGTAATGCCTCATGTCAATGGCAGTTGGGGAACGCGAAGAAGGCGCACCGCTTTCCGAAATCAACACGACGCCGCTGATCGACGTCATGCTCGTTCTTCTGATCATGATGATCGTGACGCTGCCGCCGCAGCGCCACGCGGTGAAGCTGGATACGCCGCTTCCGCCGCCGCCGAACCAGCCGCCGCCGCCGGACGACCTGCCGGAGCCCGTCCGCATCATGATCGGCTTCGACAACCAGATCTCGTGGATGGGCGAGATCGTCGACCGCAATTCGCTGGACTCGCGGATGAAGATCGAAGCTCAACGCGACATCCAGCCCGAAATCCACATCGAGCCTGACCGTCAGGCGCAGTACGGCGTGGTCGCTCACGTGATGGCCGCCGCGCAGCGGAACGGGCTCAAGAAGATGGGCGTGATCGGGGGAACCTGATGACTGCAGCGTGATCGGGGGACCTTGATCACGCCGCATTCTGCCCGGTGTCATTGCAGGCGGCACCCGTCCGATGGCCGGGGGCCGCCTCGCGCAGTTCAAGCTGCGTGAATCGTGTTGAGGATGGGGTCGAGCAGGCTATATCGAGTTCAGACGTGATCCCGTTTCCTGTCGGAACGCCCCCGGTCGAAACGCCCGGTCAAAATTAAGGTGGAGGATAAAAGATGCAGACGTTCGGCAAAGCCTTGCGCAACAGCCTGCCCGCCCTGGGCCTAGGCCTGCTCGGCGCGCTTGGCGCAGCCAGCGTAACCGCTCCCGCGGCGTACGCGCAGAAGGTCACGGCGAAGAAGGAATTCGTCGAGAACTTCAACGCGGCAAACTCCGCGCTGAGCTCCCGCAACTGGAGCCAGGCGCTCGCCAAGGCCGATGCGGCCGCTGCACACGCCTCGGGCGCGCAGCAACGCGGCGCCATCGAACAGATCCGCGTCGCCGCCAGCTGCGACCCATCGATCAAGAACCACCAGGGCTGCATCACCGCCATCGAGAAGGCCAAAGCCTCGGGCGGTAGCGGTCTGCCGGTCAAGAACTACGACCAGATGCTTGCCGGCCGCTATGCCGACGCTGGCAATGCCGCGAAGGCCCTGGCACAGACCAAGGAGAATATCTCGAAGTACGGCGGCACGGCCACCGAGCACGCTTTTGTCGCCAAGAAGGAGCTCGAGGCCAAGAACTTCGCCGGCGCACAGACCGCGATCAACAAGGCTATCTCGGCCGGCAAGCCGACGGCCACCCACTACAACATCCTGCTCAACGCGCTCGCGGGGCAGAACAAGATGGACGAGTACTACAAGACGCTGGAGCGCATCGCGCCGTCGATGGGCAACGACACCTACTGGCGTATGCTGATCGAGCGCACCAAGAAGGAACCGACTTATCGTTCCGCCGATGTCGAGCTTGACGTGTTCCGCGCGATGGAAGCCGCCAAGGTCACCCTCAAACCGCAGGAACGGTTCGAGATGGCCGAAGCTGCGCGTAATCGCGGCATTGCGATCGAGGCCGCCAATTCCTGGGCCATACTGGTCAAGGCGAACGACGCCAACGTTGCCAAGAACAAGGCCAAGGTCGACTCCGTGACCAAGGCGGCCGCCGCCGACAAGGCAACCGAACTGGCCAAGAGCGAAGCGATTGCCGCGACCCGCGCGACGGGCGAACAGTTCGGCATCGTCGCCGAAGGCTATCTCGCAAGCGGCAACACCGCGAAGGCGATCGAGTTGTTCAACAAGGCGCTGGCCAAGGGCGAAATGCCCGCGGGCACGGCAGACCTCGTGAAGCTGCGTCTCGGCGTCGCCCAGATGAAAGCTGGCAAGAAGGCGGATGCTGTGAAGACCTGGCAGTCGATCAAGGCCGACAACGGCGCGGCCTGGCTGGCCAAGAGCTGGATCGCGATCTCCAAGTCGTAAGCTGGTTCTGACTTGAGTTGCGAAGGCCCGGCTGGAAGCAGCCGGGCCTTTTGCTTTACCGGGCCCGAACCTGACGGAATGGCCGCAGGATCGGCGTTTGACGCACCGCGGCCAAGCCGTCATACGGGCGGCAAAAGACGCCAAGAAACCCTCTCCCACCATGCTCCAGATCAATGACCTGACGTTCCGGATCGATGGCCGGCCCCTGTTCGAGGGGGCGTCGGCGCAGATTGCCGATGGCTGGAAGGTGGGCCTCGTCGGCCGCAACGGCACGGGCAAGTCGACCCTGCTGCGCATCATCCGTGAGGAACTCGCCAAGGGCGAGGGCAATGGTGACGGCTCGGTGCGCATCAATCGCGGCGCGAAGATGGGGTATGTGCTGCAGGAAGTGCCGGCCAACGACACCAGCCTGCTCGATGTCGTGCTGGAAGCCGATATCGAACGCGCCAGCCTGATGCGCGAGGCTGAAACCTGCGAAGACCCCGACCGCATCGGCGAAATCCACGAGAGGCTGGCCGACATCGACGCCTGGTCGGGCGAGGCGCGGGCGGCGGAGATCCTTGTCGGCCTCGGCTTCACGCAGAACGACATGTCGCGCGCCTGCAGGGAATTCTCGGGCGGCTGGCGCATGCGCGCGGCGCTGGGCGGCGTTCTCTTTGCGCAGCCCGAGCTTCTGCTGCTGGACGAACCGACCAACTATCTTGATCTCGAAGGCGCAGCCTGGCTTGAACAGTACCTGCGCAAATACCCGCACACCGTCGTCATCGTCAGCCACGACCGCGACCTGCTGAACCGTTCGGTAACGCACATCCTCGCGGTCGAAAACACCAAGCTGGTGCTGCAGGCGGGCGGGTATGACACCTACCTGCAGCGTCGCGCTGAGCGCACGCAGCACCTCGCTGCGCAGAAGGAAAAGCAGGACGTCCAGCGCGCCCACATGCAGTCCTTCATCGACCGCTTCAAGGCCAAGGCCTCCAAGGCCGCGCAGGCGCAGAGCCGGATGAAGATGCTCGAGAAAATGACGGTGATCACCGTGCCGCTGGCCGAGCGCACCGTGCCATTCAAGTTCTACGAGGTCGAAGAACTGGCATCTCCCATTCTCGAGCTCGACAAGGTCGACATGGGCTACGCGGCTGGCAAAGCGGTGCTTGAGCGGGTGTCCCTGCGTCTCGATTTCGATGACCGCATCGCCATCGTCGGCGCAAACGGGCAGGGCAAGACGACGCTTGTGAAGTCGATCGCGCAGAAGCTGCCGCTGCTTCAGGGCATGCGCCGCGCCTCGAAGAATCTCCGCATCGGGTATTTCAGCCAGGATCAGCTCGACGAACTGCGCGCCGGCGAGACTGTGCTCGACCACGTGAAAGATCTTCTGCCGAACGCGGGTCAGGCGCAGGTCCGCGCGCTCGCGGCGCAGTTCGGCTTCGGTCACGAGAAGTGCGAGACAAAGGTCGACAAGCTTTCCGGCGGCGAGAAGGTGCGCCTGCTTATGGGGCTAACCACCTACAAGAAGCCGCACATTCTGATTCTCGACGAACCGACCTCGCACCTTGACATCGATAGCCGCGAGGCGCTGATCTATGCTTTGAACGAGTTCAACGGCGCTGTGCTCGTCATCACTCACGATACCTATCTGGCGGAAGCGACCGCGGACCGGCTATGGCTGGTCAACAACGGCAAGGCCAACCCGTATGACGGCGATCTTGCCGACTACAAGGCGCTGGTCCTCGCCGCCGACCGCCCCGAGTCCGACAAGCAGCACGCCATCGCACGCGCAGAGATCGCCGCGGCTGCGGAGAAGGCCGCGCCATCAGGCGGAGGGCACGAGAAACCGAAGCCCGCGCCAAAGATGTCGTTCAAGCAGAAACACCGCATCGAGACCGCCGAGAAGGAGGTCGAGAAGCAGCGCGCCGCGCTGGAGCTGCTCGACCGCGACCTCGGCGACCCCGGCACGTTCACGCACAAGGCCGATGCAGAGGCCAAGTTGAAGGCCCGCGCGAAGGTTCAGGCGCAGCTCGACGCCGCGGAGGCTGAATGGCTCGCCGCCCTGGAAGCTGCGGAGCAGTAAAGCCTCGCGAAGAGGTGCGGACCGTGACGTGTGCGATCAGGCTCCGCCGCCCCCACCGCCGCCACCGCCACCGCCACCGCCGCCCTTGCCTTGCGTGCGGCGCATCATCTGGTTGCCGGCGCCGCCAAAGGCCTTTCCGCCGCCCTTCAGCTGGTTCGGATCGAAGCCGGGCTTCTTGAGGCCGCCGGGCGGGCCGTTCTTTGCGGCCTTGGCGTTCTGCAGCTTTTCGAGGGCTTTTTTCGCGATGTCGCTCTGGCTACTGGCTGTGTCGTCAGCCTTCGCCTTCGCCGGTTTCCTGGGGTCGCTCGCCTTGGCCATTGTCCGGCTCCGTTATCTGGCGGGCGTATAAACCGCCCGCTGACGTAATGTAGGCCGCTCGATCTCAAGGCGAGAGGGGGAAACCCCCTCGGCCTTCATCCGCGACTCGATCCAGAGGAGGATATGCTCGAATGTCGGCTTCTCAAGGCCCGGCACGTCGTTAAGGACGGTGTGATCCAGCCCCGACAGGACGCGCTCCAGCAGGTCCTCCAGCGCGCCCAGGTCCATCACCCAGCCATCACTGTCAGGGGCGGGGGAGGCGACGCTGGCGGTCACAAGGAAGGAATGGCCGTGCACGCGGCGGTAATGCGCGCTGCCGGCTTCGGCCTCGATATAGTGGCTGGCCTCGAAACTGGCCGTTGCGCTGATCTCGAACATGACCCGGAACTCAGACGTCCAGCGTCCACCAGGGGAAGCCGGGCAGCGACTGGCCCATCCGCCCCATGCGGCAGGCCACGATCGCGACGCCGGGGTATACGTCGGGCTTGTTGGTCTGCACAACCGCTCCCAGCACGCCGGGCTGACGCAGGCAGAGGTCGAGGATTTCCCCGCACAGCGTCTCCTGCAGGTTGAAATGCCGGCCATTTACCAGCGCGAGCACGCCCTCCCGCACAAAATCATAGTCCTGCACGCCCTCGATCGCGTCCGCCCCCGGCGGCGGCTTCAGCATCAGCGTGACCGACACGAGCAGGGGCTGGCGGGCAGCTTGCTCGAAGGCGTGGATGCCGATCGAGGCCGAGGTCTCGATGCCGCCGATGCGGACCAGGTAGAAGCTGGGAAAGCTCATGTCGCGCCGCCTTCGGGTCTTGTGTCGAACATCACGTCGCGCGCGCTCGACTGCAGGCGCTGGCCGTTGTCGACATGGATGACCTGCCCGGTGAGCGCGTGCGTGGCCAGCAGGAAGTCGAGCGCGGCGCCTACATCGTCGACATTGATCGGACGGCCCATCGGGTTGCGGCTGGCGGCGGTCTCGAACTCGTCCTGTGTCTGGTCGAAGCTCGGCAGCAGCAGGCCCGGCGCGATGGCGTTGACGCGTACCTTCGGTGCAAAGGCGCGCGCCATCATGTCGGTGGCCGCGAGGAGCCCAGCCTTGCTCATCGTATAGGAATAGAAGTCAGGATTCATGTTCCAGAGCTTCTGGTCGAGAATGTTGACGATGACAGTGTCGCGCGTCGGATCGGCCTGCGCGAAAAGACTGTCGGAGAGCAGGGCGGGGGCGCGAAGATTCACCGCCATCGCCTGATCGAATACGTCGGGCTTCATGGCGCGGGGGTCATCGTAGTCGAAGACCGAGGCCGAGTTCACCAGCCCACAGAGCGGGCCGCCGGCCAACTGCGCCGCATGCCCGACGAGTGCGCTGGCGGCGGCTGCATCTGCGAGGTCGGCGCTGATCGCCCATGTGTTCGGATTACTGGCGCGCAATTGTCTGCAGAGTTCGTCTGCTTCAGCTGCGTTGCGATTGGCGTGGATGATGACGGCGTGGCCAGCCGCGGAGAGTCTCTCGCACAGGCGCCGCCCGACGCGTCGCGCGCCGCCGGTGACAAGGATGCGTCTGGTGGTGATCATGGCGCTGTCTTCGGACGTGCGGGCAGGGATGGCAAGGGCTTGCACCTCCTGATCAACCTTGTCCCACTGATCCCGACGAACGTCGGGCTCCGGGAAGGGTTGCGCGCCTTCTCAGCGCGCCCCGGCCGCAGCTTTCGTCGCCGGCTCGCCCTCAAGCCGTTGTCCCTTGCGCCAGTCGGACGGCATGACGAATTCGCCAGCCCAGATTCCAGCCTTCGCTTCGCGCGCGGCGTTCTCGGCGGGGACAAACTCGGTTGAGTATTCGCGATAAGCGACGGCGTGGCCATTGCGGACGAGCCAGTCCTGAACGCTCTGGCCACGGACGGAGCATTTGCCCAGCACGCGCTGGTAACGGTCTTTGCCTTCGGAGACGCATGTCACTGGGTTTCGGTTGATCCACGCATCGAGCGCGTTGGCGGCGGTCGATCCGCAGCGCACGAGCGCGCCATTGGCATCCTTGCACTTCTGGCCAGACTCCGGCGCATCGACGCCGACGAGGCGGATGCGCTCAGAGCGGATGTCGAGCGTGTCCGCATCGATGACGGAGGCCGTGCCGACGATGGCGCCCTCGGGCGCAGGTGACGGATTCGCTTCTGTGACGATGATGTCGGGCGTCTCGGGGGCAGAGGCTTCAGCACCGCCGCCGGTGGGCGCCGGGAAGGGCAAGCCGGCATCCTCGCCCCAGACATACCAGGCCACCGCCAGCACGCCCAGAATGGCGCTCACCACAACGGAAGTTGAGCCGGAGCGGCCGCGGGAACGGCGGGGGTGCGATTTCGTACGGGTGCGCTTTGCCATGTGGCGAACGGTGCGGCCCGCCGGTTACCGAAAGGTTGATTCGGCGGGCTTTATGCCTTGCGCCGGGCGGCTGTGGGGTGTCATTTGCCCGCGCATTCAGGAGCCACGTCGATGACTGGAGTTGTAGTGGTCGGCGCCCAGTGGGGCGACGAGGGCAAGGGCAAGATCGTGGACTGGCTGTCGAGCCGGGCGGACGTGATCGTGCGCTTTCAGGGCGGCCACAATGCGGGCCACACGCTGGTGATCGACGGCAAGGTGTTCAAGCTGAACCTCCTGCCCTCGGGCGTGGTGCGTGGCGGCAAGCTGTCGATCATCGGCAATGGTGTGGTGGTCGATCCGTGGCACCTGCTGAACGAGATCGAGAGCATCGGGAAGTCTGGCGTACAGCTTGGGCCGGATGACCTGATCCTCGCAGACAACGCCGTGCTGATCCTGCCCTGGCACAAGGACATCGACGCGGCGCGCGAAGAGGCGGCTGCCGGCGCACAGATCGGCACGACGCGGCGCGGGATCGGTCCGGCCTACGAAGACAAGGTCGGGCGGCGCGCGATCCGCGTGGCGGACCTTGCCGATCCTGCTGCACTGGACCTGAAACTCGATCGCCTGCTGGCCCATCATCGTCCGCTACGCCTCGGCCTCAACCTGCCTGAGCCGGATGGTGCGCAGTTGAAGAAGGACCTGCTCGCAATCGCGCCGCAGATCCTCGCCTATGCGCAACCAGCGTGGGAGCGGCTGGACCAGGCCGTACGGCTCGGCCGGCGCATCCTGTTCGAAGGCGCGCAGGGCGTAATGCTCGACGTCGACCACGGCACCTATCCGTTCGTTACGTCCTCGAACGTCGTCTCGGGACAGGCGGCTGCCGGATCGGGCGCCGGGCCTGGCGCGATCAACTATGTGCTGGGGCTCGCCAAGGCCTACACCACGCGCGTCGGCGGCGGACCATTCCCGACCGAGCAGGACAACGAGATCGGCCAGCGGCTTGGTACGGTTGGCCACGAGTTCGGAACCAATACTGGCCGCGCGCGTCGCTGTGGCTGGTTCGATAGCGTGATGGTGCGGCAGGCCTGCGCCGTGTCCGGCGTCACTGGCCTTGCGCTGACCAAGCTCGACGTGCTGGATGGGTTCGACGAGATCAAGGTCTGCACCCACTACAAGCTGGGCGATCGCATCATCAGCCACTTCCCCGCCGGCATGACCGACCAGGCAAATGTCGAGCCTGTCTACGAGACCGTGAAGGGCTGGAAGGGCTCCACCCGTGGCGCGCGCAGCTGGACGCAGCTCCCGGGTGAGGCGGTGAAGTATGTCCGCCGTCTCGAGGAGCTGGTTGGCAAACCGGTCGCGCTCCTGAGCACGAGCCCTGAACGGGAAGACGTGATCCTGATGCGGGACCCGTTCGAGAAATAGAGCGCCTCGAGGCCGGCCATCCCCTAGATTCGGGAGTTGGCGCTCTTGCTCTAGTGCGAAAGCATGATTGCGACGCCTGGCTCCTGCAGGAGGTGCTGTGTCGCGCCTCCCAGGATGAATTCGCGCAATTTCGAACGTCCATATCCGCCCATAACCAGCAGGTCTGCTCCCTGCGCCTTCACAAAATCGGATATCGCCGGTCCGATCTTGCGGGTTCCAATATCGACTTCGTCAGCGACCGCCTTGATGCCGTGCAAGCCAAGGTGCCGGACCACGTCATTGCCGAGTCCCGCCGTGGCTTCAGGCTTTTCCTTGATGACAGTCAGCACCCGCACTTCGCGCGCAAGCTTCATGATGGGGAGCGCATCGGCCATCGCACGCGCAGCCTGGCGGCTGCCGTCCCAGGCGAGCACGATCTTTCCGAGCGTCTTTGCGGGAAGGTCAGCGGCGCCTGGGCGGAAGATCACGACAGGTCGTCCCGACTGGAACAGCACCGCCTCGGCGACCGAACGCTGTCCGTCGAAGCTGTCGACCATGGGGATGAGGCATACGTCACGCGTGCGCGCGTGGAAACTTACCAGGTCGCCAAGCAGGGCCTGCTCCGATTTGGCGAGCAGCGTACTTGCTGTCACACTCTCTGTCGCGGCTTTCTCCGAAAAGGCCGCCAATGCTGCCTTGCAGTTCGCAAGACTCTTCTGTTCTTCCTGCGCACACAGGCCGCTCAGATTGACAAGACGCTCTGCAAGCCAGTTGCCAGGGGGCTTGAAGTCGACCTGCACCGCAAGGGCGGTGATTCCGGAGCCAAGTGCTCCAGCAAACCTGACAGCCTGATCGATCGCTGCGACTGGCGTCGGGTCCGGATAGCTGTCGAAGTGGAAGAGTATGTCTTTCACGGAGCTTGGCCCTGCATCTGATGGCTGTGACCAGACCACACTAGGCCGATCCGCTGCTGCCTCATTGATGCAGGTCAAGAGCTTCACGCGGTCAGCCCTGTGCCATCGGACAAGCGCACAGTTGCTGGCATCAGGCTTCCAGACTGCAGCTGGATTCTGCGGGTTGCGACAAGTCTCGTTCCGTCCTTCCGCCCGATCAGCTCGGCTGTGGCGCAGGGATGGTTGTCGGAGCTGTGGTATTCTCACGGGCCAGTTGTAGCCCATGCGATCGCGGCTGCAGGCATAGATCGGGATCGTCCTTAGGGCGCTTGCTGCCCGGCGGCCGTGTTGCCAGGGATGCTATCGCAACAACATCAAACCTGGGCCACCTGACCTGACCTATGCCGGAGCAGGAGCTCCAGCAATCCTCGTGGTGATATGGGCTTGGTCAGGACGTCATCGAACAAACCAGCGTCTTCTCCGGCGAAATCCCTTTCGGAGAGCGCAGTGAATGCGATCAAGGGCGTCGCCTGATTGCGACCCTGCGCGCGGATCATCCGTGCGGCCCCGATGCCATCCACGTCCGGCATCACCAGGTCTAGAAGTATCATGTCGAATTCCTGCGCCGCTGTCCTCTCCAGCGCCTCTGCCGCACTGCCTGCATCGTAAACGTTCACATCGAGCGGTTCGAGAAGTTGGCGTATCAGGGTCCGGTTGGCCAGGTGATCATCGACGATCAGCACAGCGACGCCAGCCAGCATGCGTTCGGAGTCGGCAGCAGGCTCGTCGTTGGGTTTGTCTGGCAGGTGCAGCACGCGGGGCGCAGGCAGAACAACCCAGAAGCAACTGCCTTCTCCTGCCTTGCTCATGAATCCGACTTCGCCACCCATGGCTTCTGCAAGCTCCTTGCAGATAGCCAGCCCCAATCCCGTTCCGCTTCTTGCCGGGTGGGTTGAGGCGTCGATCTGCGCAAACCGCTGAAACAGCTTCGCCTGGTTCTCCGGCGCGATGCCGCGTCCGGTGTCTCTTACCTGAAGGGTCAGCCGTTGCGTTGTCTCGTCGTAGGCAGCATCGATACTGATGCCCCCCGCGGCAGTGAATTTGACCGCGTTGCTGATCAGATTGGTGATGATCTGGCGCACCCGCAACGGGTCCAGCATGACGGCCTGGGGCAGTCCGTCGGCAGACAATTCTGCAGTCAGGTTCTTTTCCTGCAATTGCGTGGAAAAGAAATGCAGCGCGTTGTCGGCGAGTAATCGAGGGTCAACCGGACGCGGAGCTATAGCCATCTGCCCGGCATCCAGCCGGGAAATGTCAAGCAGGTCGTCGATCGTACGCTGCAGCGTTTCCCCTGCCGTTCTGATGTGCATGAGCTGGCCTGAGGCGCGCTCATCAAGGTTGGCTTCCCTGGCAAGCAATGCGGCAAATCCAACGATGCCTGTAAGGGGATTGCGCAGTTCGTGCGAGATGTTTGCCAGAAATGCGCGTTTCGCTGCGAGTGCCTCCTGCGCCGTCGTCAGCGCCTCGTGAGTCAGTTCATTTGCCTTCTGCAACCTGAATTCGGTCTGCTTGATGGCCGTCACGTCGGTTACAAGCGTCAGAATGCCAAGCACGCGTCCGGCGTCATCCATATCCGGAATGTAGCGCGCCAGCATGTGGCCTATCTCTCCTGACGGCTTCTCCAAAGTTCGCTCGAATGCTTGCGCTTCGCCACGCAATGCGCCCCGGATGAACGGCTCATTCCTCGCGAAAAGTTCGGGACCCATCAGCTCCTGAATCGTAAGGCCGATCATTTCATCGGGGTTGCGCCCGAACCAGTCGCGATACTGAAGATTTGCATAGCGGCAGCGAAGGTCTGAATCCCAATAGCCGACCATCGCCGGGATGCTGTCGGCGAGCGTTCTGATAAAGCGCTCCGAACGCGTCTGCTCGGTTACGTCCTGAAACACGCCAAAGAGCACTTCGACCACGCCCTGTGCGTCGCGAAGGCATTCAGCCTTGGCCGCAACGTAGCGTGTTGACCCATCGGGGCGCACGATCGTCCCCTTGAACTCATAACCCTCGCCTGTCGCGATCGCGCGGCTGACCAGTTCAGAAAGCTGCCTTCCGCTGTCAGGGTCGTACAGTTTCAGAAGAGCTTCGTAGTCTGGCTCGCCAGCATCAGGATCGAGCCCGTGGATGCGATAGGTCTCAGCCGACCACACGATGCGGCCGCTGGGCACGTGGAAATGCCAATGCCCAACGCCAGCCAGCCGCGCCGCCATCTCCAGCAGCTTTGTGTGCGTCTCTGTCGGTGTGGGTTCGGGTTTTTGCTGCACGCAGCCACATCACCTTGTGCGTCAATGCCATGCAGTTGGCGCGGGAATCACCCTGACAGGGATCCTTGTGCGCCGGAAGAGAGACAACATACCGCAGAGGGTTGTCCCGTTCGGTGGCCTGCTGCTGGCCTGCATTTCGTCATGCCGAAACAGCTATTCGCTGCGTTTATCGCGCCTGAGGTCTGAACGCGATCAGCACATTTCCCGGGGGCTCGCCGAAGCGCGCATAGCCCGACTGCACGAACAGCGTGCCATCGCCCGCGATGTACGGCGCCGAGTCGAGACCGCCGCCATGGCCTTCAATCCCGTTCACGGTTTTCTCGAACGGACGGTTGGTCATGTACTCGAACAGGACCTCGCCGGTCCTGCCATCGAAAATGCGCAGCATGCCTTGCGTCGTGCCGGTGACGACGGCGCCGTCGACCAGCAGCGGGGCAGGCGACATGCCGAGGCGGCACGGCGCAGGGGTACGCGCGGGCGGCGTGGCGGCGGCGTTCGCTATGGTTGGCGCTGCAGCTGCTGGCGTGGCGGGACGCGGCGGCGTCGCAGCCACGCGCGGCGTCGGCAGAATGGGCGCAGACACCGGCTGGATGCGCCATTCCGGCGCGGGCGCGTAGGCCATCGCCACAGGCATCTCTGCGCCGCAATCGCGCTGGTTCGGCTTGTAGGACCATTTGATCTCGCCGGTCATCGCATCAAGCGCATGGATGCCGGGACCGAAATTCGGGTTCTCGCCTGGCGTCGGCGGACGGTTGGGGTCATTCATCGGAGCGAAGATGCGCTCGCCATCGAAGGCGAGTCCCCAGTGCGCGCCGCCATTGGCCGAGCCGCGCCCGACCTTGTTCGACCAGACCAGCTGGCCATCATCGGGATTGAGGGCCCAGACGACACCAGACTTCTGGCCGGCGACGACCAGCTCCGATCCATCCTTGCGCGCGATCAGCATTGCGGTGGCGCCGAAGTCGTGGTCTGGGCTGTGGTATTCGCCGGGCCAGTCGCAATTGGCGCCGCGGCGACCGCAGGCATAATTCCAGATATCGGCCTTCGTCGCCTGGAACACCCACTTCTTGGCGCCGGTATCGAGATCATACGCGATGATGGCGTCGGATGTGTCGGTGGCGGGCCACGACACATTTTCGCCGGTGCCCGCGTAGGCGACGTTGCGCTTTTCGTCGATGACGGGCGTCGACCAGATGATGGCGCCGGAAGGCCCCCATTGCTGCGTCCCGGTGCGCGAAAGACGCGTCGGCTGCGCGGGCTCCATCGTCGTGCCGGTCCAGAGCTTCTCACCCGAAGCGAGGTCGAACGCGATGACGGCGCCCTGTCCCTTGCAGCATTGGTAATCGTCCGAACCTGCATAGTTCACTTCGATCGCCGATACCGGCGTGATCACCTTGCCATCATGGACGACAGGCGCGCCGGTGATGCGGTTGTATTCGTTGAGCCGCGCGTTCGAGACCCAGAGTTTGCGGCCGGTCCTGGCGTCCACCGCATGCACGAAGCCCGCAGCGTCCCCCATGATGATCGCGGCCGGCGACTTGTCCGTCGCCTCGGCGAAGGTGAGGGAGGAGCGCAGTGTCATTTCGGAAATGTAGTGCCACTTCACGCATCCGCTGTTGGTGTCGAGTGCGTAGAGCCGCCCGGCATCTGTCGCGGCGATGAAGATGGTATCGCCGACGATCACGGGCTGCGAGCGCATGGTTGGTGTCTGCGGGAATGCAACCACCCACGCGACGTCGAGTGTTTTCATCTGATCGCGGGTGAGGCCTGTCTCCTGCGCGGTCTGCGCGCGGTTGGCCGTGTTGGTGACGCCGAACGTGGTCGAGGTGCGCGGCGCGCCGTTGAGGCGCACTTCGCGCGTCTTCACCGGGCAGCGCGCGGCGTTGATCCACGCATCGTTGTTTTCTTCCGAGGTCGGCAGCCAGTTGATGAGCTGGGCGAGCTCCTCCTTGGGTACATCCTGCGCCTGGATCTTCATGTAACCCAGCTCGAGCGCGTATTTCACCGTCGCCCGGTTCAGCTGCCGGATGGCGGCAAGCGACGGCGCGCCGCTCTGCTGGCCGCTGTCGTGACAGGATGCGCACCATTGCTGGTAGACAGCCTCGCCCGGGTGTTCGCCAGCCTCGGCCGATGCGTGCTCCGCCGTCACGTCATCCGGGCGCGGCGCGCAAGCGGATGTGGCGCAGGCGACAAGCGCCGCGAGCGCGAACGCGCGGAAATGGGTCATTGAATCTCCTCCCCGGAGCCGTCTTTTGTTTTCGGCAACGTACCGCTGCCGACCGGCGTGGCAAGACGAAGGAGGCTCAATCGGGCGTGAGAGACCGCGCTATTCCGCGGCGACGGCGTGCGTGCGCGCCTGTACCGCAGCGCGGCTGGCGAGTGACCAGCTGAGCAGGCGGTCGAGCCCGGTATGGAAACCCTGCGGCTGCCACCTGATGGTCTGCTCTGCCTCCATCTGGTCGAGCATCGGGCCGGAGGAGATGGCGGGCGGTCCCTCGCACGTCACGAGATCCATCCAGCGCCCGCCCGGGCGGGGCGTGCGCTCGTCGAGCAGGGCGCAGACGGATTCGGCGATGTCGATATCGCGACGCTCGGCGCCGACGGAGAAGTCGATGCGGGACAGCGGAGCGGCGGCCTCTGCGGCGCGCAGCAGGCCGGCTGCGAAATCGCGGATCGGCAGCCAGTCCCGCACGATCTCGCCGCCATCGGGAATGGTGAAGTCGCGATCATGCATCAGGTGCGCGACAAGGCGCGCCATCAGCGATGTCTGCGGCTGCCACGGCCCAAAGGCTTCGCCCGCCACGCAGGTGACAAGCGGCAGGTCACAAGCACGCGCCCAGCGGTCCATAAGCGCGGCGGCGGCGCTGCGCGCAGCCTGAACGCGCGTGGGACGAAAGCTGATGTCGTTTGTGGCCTGTTCAGCGTGCACGATGCGGAAGCTCTGACGCCGCTCGCCGGAAAGGCCTTCGCGATAGGCGCGACAGGCTTCGAGCACGGCGTAGGCGGCCCCGATCTCGCCATCGATCAGCGCATCGCCCGGCGCATCGGGCGTAGCGGCGAGATGAATCACGGCGTCGGGTTCAAACTGGCGGATCACGGCCCGCATCATCGCTCGGTCGGACGCGTCAGCCTCGAGACGGGCATAGCCTTCGCGCGCCGCTATTGGTGTGAGAGCCGGCGTGGGCGTTGTGCGTCCGCGCCGGTCAAGATTCATTACCTGGTCGCCACGCTCGACAGCGAGACGCACCACGGCGGATCCAAGAAATCCGCAACCGCCTGTAACGAGGACGCGCATAAGGCCCCAAGGCTCCAACCGTTAACACGTGGGGGTGTTATGGTTAGCGGATCGTTAATCCCGGATCAGCCGTTGTCGACTTTCCGCGAGAAGGCGTCATCTGCTCAGCTTCCGGTGCGCCTGAAAGTATAGACCACGTTGTCGATGCCGAGCAGGATTGTCTCGTCGTCCACCATCGGGAAGTCGAGCGACACGCTGGCGTTGTTATCTTCGCAGGTGAACGTCAGCGTCGTAATGTCGAGCGCCGTGAGGCCGAGGGCGGCGGCGTCCTTGGCCGGATCCGGCAGGTTACCCTCGAACAGCGCGCGAGGGGGCACGATATTGGTGCTGTAGACGGGTTTGCTGCAGGTGACGATCGGCGGTCCTGAGGACGCGTCTGCGGCGAGCTTGAATTTCGAGAAGGCAGGATCGGGCGCGGGCTCCTCGCCCTGGTTGTCCCACCAGGGCGCAACGCGCGCCGCGGTCAGCTCCCAGGCGCCGAAGAACGGATTGCGCGGCGTGATGGCGTCCACGCCCTCGTCTGCTTTTTCGGCTGCAGGTGAGCAGGCGGCTGCAAGCGCTAGAACTCCGACGATGATTCCACGCACGATGAATCCTCTCTCGCTGTCCGCTTCTCTGCATAACAGGCGCGGGCTGCGAATGGGAGGGGATGTAAACGCGCGCTCAGACGTCGCGCCGCGTGAAGACGTGCGCGAGTGCGATTGCGCCGGCGGTTGCGACGTTGAGGCTGTCCATCGCGCCAGCCATCGCAATGGAGACGCGCCGGCTGCGCGCGATCAGGTCGGCCGGCAGGCCGGGGCCTTCTGCGCCAAGCACAAGCGCGAGCCGAGGCGGAGGTGCGAGCGTCGTCAGGTTTTCGCCGCCGCTGGGTGAGAGCGACCAGGTCTCGATCTCTGCATCGGCGAGCGCCGCGAGAAGCGAGGCGCCATCGCCGCCGTGCGTGAAGGGCAGGGTGAGGGCGGCGCCTGAAGATACGCGGATCGACTTGCGGTAGAGCGGATCGCAGCTGGTCTCGTCCAGGAGGACGGCGGACGCGCCGAACGCCGCCGCGTTGCGGAAACAGCCGCCGACATTGTCATGGTTCGACAGGCCGATAAGGACGAGCAGGGTGAGCGGGCCGGCGGGGAGGCTGGCCAGGAGTTGTTGGGCTGTCCGATCGTCATTGCGCCGCGCCAGGGCGAGCACGCCGCGGTGGAGATGGTAGCCCGCAAGGCCATCCATCACGGGTTGGGGCGCGGTGTAGACTGGAGTGTGGGGAAGCTGCGCAAGCAGCGGCGCGAGCGCTTCGATGCGCTTTTCCGAGAGAAAGACAGAATCGATCGCAAACCGCCCGGCGCGGATCAGCTGTTCGAGCGCAATCACGCCCTCGACGATGAAGCGCCCTGCTCCGCGATCGAGATCGCGGTCCTTCAGCACGCGATAGGGCGCAATGCGCAGATCGTCGGCGGAGGAGATTGGGACAAGCACAGCGGTTTGTGACGCGCGCAGGCGCCTTGGGCAAGCGAGGTCTGCGAGAAGGAAAGACGCTGGACGCGGCCACAAAAGAAAAGGCCCGCTCCTGCGAGCGGGCCTTTCCGTTCTCAGGTGCGAAATCGACTAGAGGTCGATGTCGGCGTCGCGCAGGTCGCGGGTGGCGCTGGCGCGGGAGACGTTGCCGGCCTCGAGCTCTTTCTTGTCGAGCCCGCCGTCCTTGTTGGTGTCGAGGTCGGCAAAGCGGGTCCGCACCGAGGCCATCGTGCCGGTCAGCTCGTCGATCTGCACCTTGTTGTCGGCGTTGTTGTCGAGCGCGCCGATCGTGCGCGAGTCCATCAGCTTCGCCTGCAGGTCGTTGCGGACGTTGGAAACGGTCTCGTCAGCCCAGCGATAGTTGACCCGGAAGTACATCATCTCTTCCCAGGACTGCTCGCCCCAGGTGACGTTGATGGTTGGGTCCGGGTTGGCCTTGTTGTGCTCGGAGTTGTCGTAGATCCACTTGGCGACCAGCTTGGTGCCGGCCTTGATGTGGATCGGGTCCACCGGATCGTAGTCGCGCTGCCAGTTGAAGTCGTATTTCGGGAGGCTGAGGAGCATCGTCTCCTTGCCGTCCGGCGCGATCTGCTTCAGCTCGACCGACCAGCCGCGATAGTGGGCGTGCGGATAGAGCGTGTAGAGATAGGCGTCGGCCGGGAATTCGAGATAGGCGATCTCGGTGTGGCGCGCTTCGCCCTTAGGAATCTTCAGCGCGAAGTCGGAGATGACGGTCGAACGCTTGATGAACTCGGGCGCCTGTTTCAGCGTGTAGTAGCCGATCTGCGTCTGGTCCGTCGCAGACTTGCCGGTCGTCGTGTAGTGCATCGAGAAGGACAGCTTGCCGCCGGCAGGAACCGGGGCGCCAGCGCCTGCGGCGATGACCTGGGGCTCGGCGCCCGGCGTGTAGGAGCCGACCGAACCGCCCGGGATACGGGCAGGCTTCGCGCCGCGATCCGGCGAATGGTTCGACGTCACGTGGTGCAGGACGGACCGTGCGCCCGGCTTCACGGCGATCGCCTTCAGCCAGGTGTCTTCCTGGAAGGGGTTGTCGATGCGCATGTTCTGATACTCGACCGTGCCGGAAGACGGCACGTCGAAGGACGGAAGCGTCACGATCACGTCGGGTTTGCCGAGGTTGGTCGGCCATTCCGGCGCAACGCCGGCGGTTTCCTTCAGCAGGTCGGAGCCCGCGCCGCGGGGAGCGCCCGCGCGCACCCAGTGGATCAGCTTCTTGGTCTGATCGGCCGTCAGCGCGTGGTCATTCTGGAACGTGCCGATATGTGGATCGGCGAAGTAGGGGGGCATACGGTCGGACATCACCGACTCAAGGATCATCGGCGCGAACGACTTCACGACTTCATACGAGTCGAACTTGAAGGGCGCGATGCCGCCTTCCTGGTGACAGGCGACGCACTTCGCCTGGATGATCGGCGCGACTTCCCTGGAGTAGGAAATGTTGGCGTGCTCGGCGACCTTGCCGCGCTCGGCGAACGCGATGGCTGCGCCGCCCTTCACTTCGATGCGCGGGTTGGCGACCGGCTTGCCGGCCAGCACGGCGTCGATCGCCTTTGCGGCTTCCGTAACGGGGCCGTGGTAGGCGACCTTGAAACCGGTCTTCGGCTCGATGACGAAGACTTCGCCTTCGCGCTGGATGCCGAGATCCTCGCCGACGAGCTGCAGCTCATCCATCAGGACCGGCATCGCGAATTTCTGGGCTTTGGCCTCGGCGGCTGTCGCTTCGCGCGACTGGCCCGGGGTCGAGTTGATCATGTAGAAGAGGACGCCCTTGTCCTTGTATTTGTCCTGCACCTTCGCCAGCGCGCGGGCGCCTTCACGCGACAGCTTGCCGCCATTGGTCTGCGACATCAGGACGATGGCCGGAGCGTGCTTGAAATAGAACAGCTCGTGCGCGAGGCGCGTGGTGTCGGTGAGCTGGAAGTTGCCAGCCCGCTCCGGCGCCAGGCCCGTCGTCGGGGCGGGGGCGGCGATCACCGCGCTGACGCCAGCGACGGCAATCACGGCGGCGAGCGCACTCGTCATCAGGACACGTTTCATTCCAGCTCTCCCTCTGGTGCCCGTTAAGCGGGCCTTCGCGCCCATGAGTTCGGGCGCTGTGTAATGCGAATTTCCAGTATTCATTCTAGGCGAAAAATCGTCAACGCGGCGGGGTCTTTTGCCGGCCTGAAACTGCCTGTTTTCCGGTCACAAACGCGATAGCCGGCAAGGTCTGCCCCGCGAATGAGCGAGAAGCGATAAGGCCAATGCCGTTGACCTTACGGCAGCATAGGCGAGCGCCGCAGAATCAAAACGGCCCGGAACGAGGTTCCGGGCCGTCTGGACGTTGACTGCTGATCGGGCCGATCAGGTCCAGCGAAGGTCGCTCTGCACCGCGGGCAGCACGCGGATGCGCTTGCCGGTCGCCGCGAAGATCGCGTTTGCCACGGCCGGCAGAACCGGCGGCAGCGCGGGCTCGCCAAGGCCTGTCGGCGAGTTGTTCGAGATGTGGAAGTGGCTGTCGATCTGCGGCGCATAATCCATGCGCAGCAGGGGCATGTCCTGGAAGTTGGACTGCACCGTCCGGCCTTTGTCGAAGGTGATCTTCTGGTGCATCTCGGAAATGCCGTCGACGATCGAACCCTGCACCTGGTTGTGTGCGTTGATCGGGTTGATGATCGTCGAGCCGACGTCGCCCACCGACCAGACCTTCTGCACTCGCCAGGAGCCGTTCTGCTCGACCTTCACCTTCGCAACCTGGGCAAAATAACCCTGGTGGGAGAAGTAGAAGGCGACGCCCATGCCCGTGCCCTTCGGCAGGGGCGCGCGGTTGGCCCAGCCGGAGCGCTCACGAACAACATTGAGAACGTCGACCATTCGCTTGGCGTTCATCGGGCCTTTCTCGCCCGACACGGCCGCAGCCGGCGAGTTGAGCAGGTCGATCCGGAACTGAAGCGGGTCCTTGCCTGCGGCGATCGCCACTTCGTCGATGAACGACTGATAGGCGAAGCAGACCGCATTCGACACCGGCGCGCGCAGCGGGCCTGTCGGCATGTTGCCCGGAACGAGCGACTGGCCGTAGGTGGTGTTTGCGATGAAGCCCGACGGAAACTCCGTCGGCGGCGAGGTGGCGTTGCCAAGTGCGCGGCCATTGGCGCCGAAGGTGACGAAGTGGTTCGTAAGGGCCACAAGATTGCCCTGGCCATCGAGTCCGGCGCGGAAGTTGTGGTAGCCGCCCGGGCGATACGGGTTGTGTTGCGTGTCCTGCTCGCGCGTCCAGAGCAGTTTCACGGGAACGCCGGCTTGCTTCGAGATCGCCGCCGCCTCGACCATGTAGTCGTTGGCCAGGCGTCGGCCAAAGCCGCCGCCGCAACGGATCATGTGGCAGGTGATCTTGTCGGCGGCGACGCCGAGTGCTTCGGCAACCAGTCCTATGCCCTGGCCGGGTAGTTGTGTCGGAGCCCAGATTTCCACGGTGCCATCGGCCTTGGCGTGGGCCGTGCAGTTCTGCGGTTCAAGCGGGGCGTGAACGAGGAAGGGGTAGGTGTAGGAGGCCTCCACCTTCTTTGCAGCACCATTCACGGCCGCTTCTGATGCAGCCCAGTTAGCTTCCGTCGGGGCCCTGCCCTGGGGGCCAAGGAAGGCTTGCGGCTTGGCCTTGGCAAGCGCGCTCGCCTGGCTGTCGAACGAAGCGGTGGAATGATCGGCGGCTGCGCCTTCGTCCCACTGGATTTTCAGTTTCTTGGCCGCTTCCTTCACGGTCCACCAGTCATCGCCGACGATAGCGACGCCATCGAGCAGGCCCATGAGCGATGTGCCGACCTGCTTCACCACGAATGAGTCGGTGATGCCGGGCAGTGCCTTGATCTCGGCGGTGTTGGCGGAAACAATCTTGCCGCCAAACACAGGGCATTTCACGAAGTGCGCGTACTTCATCCCATCGACCTTGACGTCGATGCCGAAGATGGGTTCGCCACGCACGATCTTTGGCGAGTCCCAGTTCCGCATCGACTTGCCGATGATCCGATAGTCTTTCGGGTCCTTCATCGTCAGGGTGGCGGGCTCCGGCGGCGTCAGCTTTGCTGCGTCGGCGACGAGGTCGCCATACGGGATCTTCTTGTTTGTCGCAGCATGGACGACCATCGAGGGCTCTGTTGTAAGCTCGCTGACCGGCACTGCGAGGCGGGCAGCCGCCGCAGCAAGCAGCATCTGGCGCGCTGCGCGGCCAACCTGGCGTTGCGGAATCCAGTGTTGCGGAGTCGCGAACGAGCCGCCGGCGATCTGCTGGCCATAGCGTTTCTGGTCAGCATCGCCCTGTTCGATGACGACCTTGGACCAGTCGGCGTCGAGCTCTTCCGCGATCAGCATGGGCAGCATCGTCTTGATGCCCTGACCGATCTCCGGGTTCTTCGCCATGATGCGGATCGTACCGTCAGGCGAGATCGCGACGAAATTGTTCATGTCGACGACGGGTGCGGCAGGCTTCGCCGGCTCGGCAGCGATAGCGGGGGCGCCATCGGTTGTGTCTGCCGGCGTCACGCAGCCCGCGAGGACGAGGCCGCTGCCTGCTGCGAGCAGGAAGAAGCGGCGCGATGTGTTGATGGTGATGTTGCCGTCAGCCATGGCTCAGACCTCCCGCGTGTCTTTGGTGTCAACGCCCGCGGCCGTCTTGATGGCCTCGCGGATGCGGACATAGGTGCCACAGCGGCAGGCATTGCCCTGCATCGCCATGTCGATGTCCTTGTCGTTCGGTTTGGGGTTCTTGTTGATGAGGGCGGTCGCCGCCATCACCTGTCCCGCCTGGCAGTAGCCGCACTGCATGACGTCGACGTCGAGCCATGCCTTCTGGACGGCCTGTCCGGTCTTCGTCTCGCCGATCGCCTCGATCGTGGTGACGCGCTTGGCGCCGACCGACGACACCGGCGTGACGCACGCGCGCGCCACTTCGCCATCGAGGTGCACGGTGCACGCGCCGCACATCGCGATGCCGCAGCCGAATTTCGTGCCCTTGAGGTCGAGTTTGTCCCGCAGGACCCACAGGAGCGGCATTGCGCCGTCCACATCGACCGTCTGGGTCTTCCCGTTCACGTTGAGTGTGTAGGTTGTCATTTGGAGCTCCGCGGGCGTGTTTCCGGAAAAGTGGTTCCGGTTCCTCCGCCCAGTTTCTAACCCGCGACGCACGTGCCCCGATAAACGCGGCGCACGCCTTGAGAGAATCCATAGCGCGGGGTTTGGTGAACGCCAATGACAGCGCGTTAGCGCTCAAGCGAAATCTCGGCTGGCCGGAAACACGCTTGCGCGATTAGGGCGCGCAGCGGGGATTTTCTGCGAATGGTTCGCAGCGAGCCGCCGGAAGCGCTGTAGTTGAAGGACTCTAGCGCTGGTCAGTCCGGCACGGTTCTGCGCGTCAGGACGGTGGCGGCATCGGAGGAGCGTCCTCCTGGATCGACAGCAGATAGGCAACGACATCGTATTCATGCCCCTCGCCGAAGTGGAAAACCGGCATGCGCCGGAGCGAGACGGCGCGCGAGGCGTGCAGATCGTCCGCCAGCCAGTCGGGCCGGAAATTCCACAGCGCGCGCCTGAGCGGCGGCGCTGCCGCGTTGGGACTGTCGCCGGTCCGTTCAATGGCATGGCAGCTGGCGCATAGGTCCTGGGCGACCTGATGGCCAACCTCGGCGTCGCCGGACTGCCAGGCAGGCGCCGGCTCGGTTGCGCACGCGACAAGGGTGACTGCTGCGATCAACATTATTGGCAAGCGCATGGGAGGCGATCCTTGAGCCGGAAACCGGGCTCTGTCGCTGATACTGCGTCGGCTGTCGAAGCCCGGATTGCGCGCGATCAAATCGCGCGGCTATTCGCGCGAAAGATCCTGCCTCTGGAATGCGACGATCGCAACGATCGCCAGCACTGCGGTCCACAGCATCATGGCGATCGCGCCCGGTATTGCGAGGTGAACGCCAATCGCATCCGGTTCTCCCAGCAGCAGCAGGCCGGATTCGTGAATGGCGCGTCCGGCGAAGTTCGGCAGCGCGGCAAGCCACAACTCGCCAGTCTCGATCCGGAACCTGATAGCCGTCAGATCGATCGCCACGAGGATAACCAGCGGTGCGACGATGGCGGCCATCAGTGAGCGGGAGAGAACGGCCACAGCCATGACCAGCGCGCCGGTAAGCATGAGCTGAAGCAGCGCGCCGCCAAATCCGGTGAGCAGACCAAGCCAGGGATCGGAGGGTGCATCCGCCTGGCCGGTCAGCATCGCGTCATAGAGCCCGACGAGAAAGCGGCCCACTCCGGATGCGAGGATGCTGACGCTGGCAGCGAGCGCGAACAGGAGCAGCTTGGCGATCATGATTGCGGTGCGGTCAGTGCGCGGCAGGATGGCGCGCCATGTCTCCCAACGGTACTCGCCGGCAAAAAGGATGGCCGCGCCAACAATGGCGAAGACCTGAAAGAGCGACGACTGCGTCGTGCCGAGGCCTGCATAGCCGTATCGCAACGGATTGGCGTAAGGCAGCAGGTCGCCGACATAGGCGCGCACCGACGTTTCCTCGATCAGGCCTGCGACCAGTCCAAACACCGGCATGAAGCCGAACGCCCAGAACAGCGACCAGCGATTGCGCCACAGCTTGAAGAGTTCAGCTCGGAAGGCTTGCCCGATCATGACGCACCCGCGCCGCTGGCAGCCGTGCTGCTGAGAAACACGTCCTCAAGACTCTGGTTGGCCCAACGCGCTTCGAACACGTCGACGCCGCCAGCACTGAGGGCGCGGATGAGGGCGGGCGCTTCCTCCCGCGCAATGTCGACACGAATGCCATCGCCCTGCGCCCGTGCGCGCGGCCCGGCAATGGCGAGCGCCTTGGCGATCGGTGTCGCCGCAATGAAGATTGCGCCGCGGCCTGAAACAAGATCGGCAACTCGCCCCTCGGCAATCAGCTTGCCATGGTTGAGGATGGCGACGCGGTCGCAGACCTTCTCGACCTCGTCGAGCAGATGACTCGAAAGAATGATCGTGACGCCGTCCTGATCGACAAGCTCACGCACCAGCGTGCGCATTTCCTGGATGCCCGCGGGATCGAGTCCGTTGGTAGGTTCGTCGAGGATCAACAGTTCCGGCCGCGCCAGCAGCGCCGCGCCAAGCGCCAGACGCTGGCGCATGCCCATCGAGAATGTGCGCGCCTTGCGATCCGCCGCATCGGTCAGGCCGACACGCGCGAGCACCGCCTCCTCACGTCCCGCTTCCCTGAATCCCGACATCCGCGCCGCCATGCGCAACATGTCGCGCGCCGTGAGGAAAGGGTAGAGCGAGGGCGCCTCGATCATCGCGCCGACCCGGCGCAGCACCGTCGCGTTGATGTTGGTCTCGCCCAGTAGCCTGAACCCGCCGCGGCTCGGCGTCACAAGGCCGAGCACCATCCGCAACAGCGTGCTCTTGCCCGCGCCATTGGGCCCGAGCACGCCATAGACCATGCCCTTCGGGATCGACAGATCGAGCGCCGACAACGCCGTGACGGCGCCATAGCTCTTGCCAAGCCCGGTTGTTTCGAGCGCGTGGGTCACGCGCAGTCAGGCGCCCTTGAACACCGCCGCGCGCTTCTCGACGAAAGCCCTGGCGGCTTCCGCATGATCTGCCGTCTGAGCGGTGCGCGAATGATTCAGCGCCTCGGTGTCGAAGGACAGCAGCATGTCACCTTTCTCGGCGATGTTGAGGTTGCGCTTCATCAGCCCCTGCGTGATGCGTGCGCCATTGGCGAAGCGCTTCGCCAGCGCCATCGTTTCGGCCTCAAGCTCCCTGGGATCAACCGCGCGGTTCACCATGCCGATGCGCTCAGCCTCCTCGGCGAGGATTACGTCGGAGAGGAGGTAAAGCTCCTTCGCCTTGGCCGAGCCAACCAGTTGCGTGAGAAAATACGTGCCGCCGAAATCGCCCGAGAGTCCGACTTTCGCGAAAGCTGTCGTGATCTTCGCGCCGCGCGCCGCAATCCGGAAATCGCACGCCAGCGCGATCGACAGGCCCGCGCCCGCCGCTGCGCCGGGGATGGAGGCGATGGTGATCTTCGGCATGTCGTGCAGCCAGCGTGAGACTTCCATGCTCTGACGCAGCGCATGCGCTGCCTGCTCGGGCGAGCGGCCATGGTTCGCGCCGCCGTCCGTCGCGGCAAAGCCCTTCACATCGCCACCGGCGCAGAAGGCGCCGCCTGCGCCCGTGATGACGATCGCGCCGACGTCGGGATCCGCTGCAAGTCGTGGCAGCGCTTCGAGCAGCGCGCCAAGCATCGGCTGTGAAAGCGCGTTGCGCGCCTCGGGCCGGTTCATCGTGAGGATGGCGACACCGTCCTGCTTGGTTTCCAGAAGGTCGGCCATGGCGCATCTCCCTGTGCTTTATGTGACTCTGGGATAGGACTGGGGAATCGCGCGCGCAAGCGCGCGCCGGCTGCCAGCCTATTTGGCGTGCTGCGAAACGCTCTGGCGCGATGCGACAGGCGAGTGGACGCCCAGCGTGATGTCGGCAGACCCGCAAACCGGACAGAGCAATTCGGGCGTCACGGCCGCGATGTCCGTCTGTATGCCCACGCGCAGCGCGATTGGAGCCGGATCAAGCGGGGTCTTCGCCCCGCAATCATGGCAGGCGACAAGCAAGAGGTGATCGCTGTTGAGAACGTCGCGGAACTTCATCGCACTTGACCCACACAACTCGCCCCTCTTGTGGGGGCTCAGCCCTGTGGAGAAATCCTGCACCGGGCATTTGGGAAAAGCGAATCGGAAGTTCGTGCGCCGCGTGCGTGGCCAGGCGGCGGTTTTCCGAAATTCGTCGTGAATCGCGGCCATCCGCCAAATCCATACGTGTCTTGAGGACAAGTATGTACGACATTTTGTAAAACACGCTTGACTTCAAGATCGAGACATGTAAAACAAGCTTTACCAAACGACAAAGAGGTTTGTCATGTCGACAGAAGCTTCAAAATCAAAGCGAAGGGCCGCCGGCGTTCTGACCGTCGCGGTCGCCGTGGCGCTGCTTTCCGCTACGGGCCAGCCAACGCCGAAAGTGCTGGCGCGCCTTGCCGACCTTGGCGTGCCTGACCTTGCGGCGCGCATCACCGTTCATGTCCTGCCGGTGGTGCTGGTCGTCGGCGCCGTCCTGCTCGGACAAGCCCTGGGCAAGGGACGCAGCAAGATGACGCGCTGGATTCTCTATGCGCTGCTTGGCGCCGTCGCCGGGTTCTTCACCGGCTACAGCATGGACGTTCTGGTCGGCCTGCCGGCCGCCATCCAGGCGGTGAACGGTCCGCTGGCCGAGCCGTCCGTGACCGATATCGTTCTCTGGGCGATCGGCGGGATATCGATTGCCACGGGCCTCATGGTGGCGGCGCTTGCGGTTTTCGGTTCGCCGGCCGCCTACGCGCTCAACCTGGAGCCGGATTGTGATCCCGAAGCCATGGACATCAGGAAGGCTGAGCGTGGGATTCTTGCTCTGAGCAGCGCGGGCCTGTCTGCCATGGGAATCGCAAGCATCGCGCTCGCGATCGCCCAGCAGTCGGGAGACGGTGCCACGCTTGGGCCAAGCATCATCGCGCTCGTCACATGCGCCGCCAGTGGTTTTGCCAGCATCATCCTGTGGAATCTGATGGACGAACTCCAGCGCCGTCAGGTCGTGAATGCCTATGCCGTCTCGGCCGTGATCTTCACCGCTGGCGCGTTTGTCTGGTCCATCGCGGAAGTGCAGGGGCTTGTGCCGCCGTTCGGCGCAAGTGCGTCCTTCGCGGCGATTACCTTCGTGCAGATGATGGCCGCCTCGATCATCACTGCTGCCGTCGCAGGCAATGCCCGCGCAAAGAAAAGGCGGGCCGCATGAAGAACCAGCTGCGTGTCCTGAGAGCCCAGCGGGCCTGGAGCCAGGCCGATCTTGCGGAGAAACTCAAAGTGTCCCGACAGACCATCAACGCAATCGAGACCGGACGATACGACCCCTCCCTTCCACTCGCCTTCACCATCGCGGGACTCTTCGAGCTGAGCATCGAGGCGATCTTCTCTCCCGACGATGCCGAAGCCGGCCACTAGCGCCGGCCCCGACTGACCGAACCACCATCGACTGCTCAACCCTCAACCCTCCCCAGGAGAGATACGATGAATATCGCCGAAACCCTTGCCGCCTCGATCGGACGCGGCATGCGTCGCACGATCGCCACAGCCGTGATCGCGGCCTCCGCGCTTGGCGCGCCGGCGCTTGCCCAGCCTGCCATGTGGGCCGTCAAGGACGCTGACTCCACCATCTACCTGTTCGGCACGGTCCACCTGCTGAAGCCTGAAACACAGTGGAAAACGCCCAGGCTCGAGGCCGCGATCAAGGAAGCCGAACAACTCTGGCTCGAACTGCCCACCACGAATGCCGAACAGCTGGCGCCCCAGATGATGCCGCTGATCACGCAGTTCGGCCTCGCGCCCGCAACGCCGCTGTCGTCGAACCTCACGCCCGACGAAATGAAGACGCTGGACGAGGCTGCAAAGCTCGCGGGAATGACCGGCGCCCAGCTCAACATCTTCCGTCCGTGGTTCGCAGCCCTCACGATCTCGACCTCGGCGATGGTCCGCGCCGGCTATGACCCTGCTTCCGGCGTCGACTCCAAGATCGAGGCGGCCTTCGGCGAGCGCGGCGTCAAGCCGAACGGTCTTGAAACGCCGGAGTCGCAGATCAAGGTGTTCGCCAGCATGGAGCGCGACGAAGAACTCGCCTACCTGCGCGAGACCATGGAGGAGTACGATAACGCTGCCACCATGCTCGACGGAATGGTCGACCAGTGGTCGCGCGGCGACGTCGCGGCAATGGAGCAACTCTTCGTCACCGAGATGCGCGAAGCCTCGCCGGACCTCTACGCAGCGCTTCTGCCCAATCGCAACGCCAACTGGGTCGGCCAGATCGAGGAGATGCTGAAAGGCAAGGGCACGATCTTCATCGCCGTCGGCGCCGGCCACCTCATCGGTGAGGACAGCGTGCAGGCCATGCTCAAGGCCAGGGGCATCGAGTCGGTCCGCGTCCAGTAGCCAGGCCAGTCCGGAGACACGAGCGACGTCGAGTCCGGCCCACACCAAACGTCGACAAGGACTTGCGGCGCCGCCCCTCACGCGGCGCCGCTTCTCTTTTGTGAGTGGCTCCTGGCGGCCAAGTCTTGCAAGCCGCGCGCAATCGCGCATCTTCACGGCATGGCTGGCTCAACCGCTGACATTCTCGGGCGATATCTCCGCGACGCCCGGCGCATCGTGGTGTTCACGGGCGCCGGCATCTCCACGGAATCCGGCATTCCGGATTTCCGCTCGCCCGGCGGCGTCTGGTCGCGGATGAAGCCGATCTATTTCCAGGAGTTCGTCGGCTCGGAGGCCAAGCGCCGCGAGGCCTGGACGCGGGTGTTCTCGGGCGCAGCGGGCTGGGTGGGGAAGGAGCCCAATGCCGGCCACGTTGCCGTGGCGCGGCTGGTCCACGCCGGCAAGGCCTCGTCCATCATCACCCAGAATGTCGATAACCTTCACCAGGCGTCCGGCGTGCCGGACCGCCATGTCATCGAACTGCACGGCAATGCCAGCTACGCCACCTGTCTCGAATGCGGCGTGCGGCATGAGCTGGATGACCTGCGTCCCATTTTCGTCGACCGCGGCGAGATTCCAGCCTGCCGCGCCTGCGGCGGTCTGGTGAAGACCGCGACCATCTCCTTCGGCCAGCAGATGCCCGAAGAGCCCATGCTCGCGGCCGAGGCCGAGACACAGGCCTGCGACCTCTTCCTTGTCCTCGGCTCCTCGCTTGTCGTCACGCCAGCCGCGCATTTCCCGGTGAAGGCAAAACAGTACGGCGCGCGCCTCGTCATCCTCAACCGCGAGCCGACCCAGCTCGACGATCTCGCCGACCTCGTCCTCCACGACGAGATCGGCCCGACGATGACAGCCGCGATGCGGGATCTGAATTAGGGGCGAGCGGAGATGGCGGGTCGCTACTTTGCCCGCCGCCCCTTCCTGCTCTGCATCCACGTCCTGAACAGCACCACCGGCGCGCCCACGACGCGCAGCACCGACACGAACATCAGCAGCCCGTACAGCTTGAGCCCCGCCAGCACCGCGCCCGCCTCGAATGACTTCGGCTGCAGCTCTGTGAGGTTCAAATTCTGCTGCAGCGCCGTCTTCGCGTCCTGACTGAGGAAGAACGCAAACACGTCCAGCCCTCCCATGATAGCCTGCGACAGGAAATTCCAGACCACGAATCCCTGTCCTGCACTCGCGCCGAACAGCCTGTCCTCGATGCGCGCGGGCAGCAGCGTGTAGGCGTAAGCCATCGCCGCGATCACCGGCACCGCCGTGAGATGCGACAGCATCCCGCCGATATCGTCGCGCAGCAGCTTGCCCGCGCTGAACTTCCTGCGCGGCGTCATCGCGCCACCAAGATCATGCGGCTTCCAGATGCCGGCGATGTCGTCGATTGCGTGCGCCGCGGCGTCCGCAATCGCGATACCTGCAAAGATGCAGAAGAGCAGGTGGGCCGGGTTGGTCGGCAGCGTCGGCCGGATGATGGGCGAGACCACGGCAAGCCAGAAGATCGAGACGATCGAAAGCAGCCCGACGTAAATCCAGTAAAGACCGATGCGCCGCGAGCCTGCCGGCCGTGGCGCAACGACGCCTACCACGCCAGCTCCTTGCCGTTCCACGCCAGGAACCGGCCGGTCGAGGCAATGTCCAGCTTGTCGATCAGTTTCAGCAGGTTCGCGGCGCTTTCATCGGTGGTGAGCTGCGCGCTTTCGCCGCCCATTTCGGTCTTTACCCAGCCGGGATGCACGATCAGCACCGGAATGCCGTGCGGTTTCAGCTCGGTGGCGAGCCCGCGCATCAGCCGGTTCACTGCCTGCTTGGAGACGCGATAGGCGAGATTGTCCGCCGATGCGCCGGTTGCGCCCATCTGGCTCGACAGGGTGATGATCCGCCCCTTTGCCGCCTTCACGTTGGGCAGGAAGGCAATTGCCACGCGCAAGGGCGCCATCGAATTGACGCGGAAGGCTTCTTCCAGCCCCTCGAAATCCATGTCCGTCGCAGACTGCCTGTCCGGCCCGCCGATGCCGGCATTGTTGATCAGCACGTCGATCGGTTCAGCTTCCAGCTTCCGCCGCACGCGGCCGATCTGCGCGGGGTCCGAGACATCCATCTCGATCACCTGGACCCACTGTGGTGTCGAGGCCGCGAACGCATCAAGTGCGTCGCGATCGGATGAAGCACGCACGCAAGCGAAGACCTTGTCCCTGCGCCCGGCGAACGCCTTCACCAGCGCCAGGCCGATTCCGCGGTTTGCGCCTGTGATCAGAGCAACGGCCATCGTCGTGGGCTCAGCGTGTCGGAACCGGCTTGTCGCCACGATAGTCGTAGAAGCCGCGGCCGGCCTTCTTGCCGACCCAGCCAGCTTCAACGTACTTCACCAGAAGCGGGCAGGGGCGATACTTCGTGTCGGCAAGTCCATCGTGCAGCACCTGCATGATGGACAGACACGTATCGAGGCCGATGAAGTCTGCCAGCTCCAGCGGGCCCATCGGATGGTTCGCGCCCAGCTTCATGGCGGTGTCGATCGACTCCACTGTGCCGACGCCTTCATACAGCGTGTAGACTGCCTCGTTGATCATCGGCATGAGCACGCGGTTGACGATGAAGGCGGGGAAGTCCTCTGCATTCGTGACATGCTTGCCCAGCCGCTCCACGATGTGGACGGCGGCGTCATAGGTCTGCTGGTCCGTCGCAAGCCCGCGGATCACCTCGACCAGCTTCATCAGGGGCACGGGGTTCATGAAGTGCAGGCCGATGAAACGCTCCGGCCGATCCGTCGCCGCGCCAAGACGCGTGATCGAGATCGACGATGTGTTTGTCGCCAGCATCGCCGTCTTCGGCAATTTCAGGCACAGCGCGTCGAAGATGGCGCGCTTCACCGATTCCTTCTCGGTCGCGGCCTCGATCGCAAAGTCGACATGTGCGAAATCTTCAAGCGACGTTGTTGTGCGGATGCGGCGCATCCCGGCATCGCGCGCGTCCGACGAGATCATCTGGCGGTGAACCTGCCGGTCCATGTTGCGCTGGATCGTCTTGACCCCGGCCTCCAGCCGCTCCGCCGAAACATCGTTCAGCATCACGTCGAACCCCGCCAGCGCGCAGACATGCGCGATGCCGTTGCCCATCTGCCCTGCGCCGACGATGCCTATGGTGCGAATTGCGGTCATTCCACTCAACGTCCGTCCATGAGTTTGGCATTGAATCGAGGCAGGCTAGCACGCAGCGACGCAAGCGCGAGACAAGGCTATTCGCACATGCACAACGGGGTGGGAAGAAGCCCCGAAGTGTGTCCTTTGCGCACCTGCAGGCCGCGCGGCTAACGGTCGCGTGCGGCCGCCGCTGCTAGCCGCTTGTCCCACAGCGGCTTTTTCCGCTTCGACGCCGGGGCGAGCCGGGTATAATGTTGCGTCACAGGCTGGCGCTGTCTGGATAGACGCTGGCCACATCGGAGGATTGAGATGCTGAAGTGGATGTGTGCAGCCGCAGCTTCGCTGGCGTTCGCGGCGCCGGCCCTTGCCCAGAAGACTGACCTGCCGGATCGCCCGGCCAAGCAGACGACGCCATTCGACGTCGCGGCCATGAAGGAAGGCAACACGCTGCTCAAGGCGAACGGCTCGTGCATGGCGCAGTACATCGTCGGCGCCAACGGCCGCGCCAAGGACATCACAGTCGACTGCACGCACGCCGACATGGCCCCGTACGTTTCGCGCACGATCGAGACAGGCGTGTGGGATGCGGAAGTCCTCGAGAAGGAATTCCTGGATTCGTTGCCGATGCGGCAGATCTTCAACTACGGCGCTGGCCCCGCGGGACCCGACCCGCGCGGCGAGAAATCCCCGGTCCTGGTCGACGGCCTGCGCGAACGCGATATCACCGCCGCGCTTGCCAAGGTCGACAAGGAAGGCATGTGCGATGTGAAGTACACCGTCGGCGCCAATGGCAAGCCGAAGGACGTTGAGCCCAACTGCACTCCGTCCGAGTACAACGACCTGATCGTTGCAGCTGTTGCCAAGATGGTCTTCGAGCCCGCCCAGAAAGGCGGCGCTGCAACCGACTGGCCCGGCATCAACATGCCCGTGAAACTGACCAAGCCTGAAGGCTCCTAGGCTGCAGGCGCCAACGGAAATCGGAAAGCCAGTCATGGGCCTCCTGCGCGAGACCTTGTGTCGACCCTGACTGGTACACTTTGCTCCGACGTTGAGCTCCGACGTTGGCAGCCCAAAAAGAAAGAGCGGGAAGGCGTGGGCCTTCCCGCTCTCCTTTTTTCAGGCGCTCGGCGCGCCTAGTAGACGGCGCGAAGGCGCGTATACCAGAACCCGCCATTCATGCCGAACGGCCCGCCCGAGCGCGGATAGACCTGACCGTCAGCCAGGCTGTTGGTCAGCGCATAGACCGGGTTGGTCGTGGAGGGGGCGATCCTGTCGGGATACTCGTCCGTCAGGTTGTTGACGCCAACCGTCAGCGTGTAGGTGTCTGACAGGGTGTAGCTGACATCAAGGTCGAGAAGGACCTTCTCGCCGAATGTCTGACCCGGATACTCCAGCTCGTTGGCCCACTCGCTGTAGTAGTTGGCCCGGCCATTGACGGTGAAGTCGCCCATCTGCCAGCCGCCCGCAGCCACCAGACGGTGTTTGGGGGCGATGTTGGAGACGTTGAAGCGCTGGGCGGCGCTGATGACCAGCGGATTGAAGTCCTGCACTTCGCTCTTGTTATAGTTGTAGGCGAGCGAGAGCGTGAGGTCTCCGCCCATCAGATCCGTTCCGTAGGTGGCGATGGCGTCGACGCCTTGCGTCGTCACGTCGAACCCGTTGGTGAAGTAGTTGACATCACCGCCGAGGCCGACGGCCGACAGAGAGGGAAGCGCAAGGAGGTTTGCCGCCGAGACCGTGAAGGTCTGCGACAGGCCGATCCGGTCCTTCACCTCGATGGAGTAGCCGTCCACCGTGACGGTCAGAGCGTCCATCGGCTTCAGAATGAAGCCGAGGCCATAGTTGACTGACTCTTCAGGATCCAGCGAGCCCTGCGCCCCATAGAACTGGGCGATGTCGCTCGACACCGGATATGTACCGGTCTGCACCTGGTTCCCGGACCGGAAGTTCGTCGTGATGATCTGGGTGTTGTTCTGACCGGGCGAGGGGGCATGGAAGCCCGTGCCCACAGTTCCGCGGATCGAGAAGACGTCGTTCACTTCGTAGATGGCGTTCAGCTTGCCGACGAGGGCCGAGCCGAAGGAGGTATAGTCTTCGTAACGGACCGCCGCGCCGACGCTCAGCTGGCTCGTCAGATCCGTTTCAGCGCCAACATAAACGCCGTAGTTCGACTGGCTGCTCTTGCCGGCGAATGTGGGGCTGGTGCCGCCATAGCCGCTGGCGGCCGGGGGCTTGGTGGCGGTGATGCCGGCAGGGGCGTAAACGCCGGGCGAGACGAGGTTGTAGAGCGTCTGGACGGCGTAGGGACCTGCGCCATAGGACTGCGGATCGCCAGCGGTCTTTTCGTACTCCTCGTTGCGGTATTCCGCACCTGCCGACAGCGTCACCGGGCTCGCAAAACCGACGCTCAGCGGATAGGTGAAATCGGCGTTTATTACCTGCTCGGTCTGGATGAGCTCGCCGAACTCGAAGCTGGTCTGGGTCTGCGGACCGTAAGACGGGCTCAGAGACTGGTTCATCGACAGATCAAGCGAGTTGCGGGCGAAGGTGGCCGAGAAGTCATAGGTCAGGCCGCTTGCGACCTCACCCCTGATGCCGCCCGTTCCATAGGCCTGGTCGACCTCGCCGACAAAGCGCGGGGTAAAGCCGCCCGGATAAAGCGAGGTGAAGTTGAACCTGTTGGTGTCGTTGACAAAACCGCCGGCCGGGCAGGTGGCGTTGCCGGTCGGGCAGGGGGTCAGGAAGATGTCAGTGAACGCGGCGTTCCGGCCCGGCGAACGGGTCGACGGCGTGCCTGTTCCGACATCAACCACCAGCGGCACGGGCGCGTTGATGGGCGGGCGGTAGTTGAAGCTCTGATCGGCCTCGCTGCCGGCGAGGTTGACGGTCAGGTAGACTTCGCTTTCCGCACTCAGATCATAGCCAGCGTTCAGGAAGGTCTTCCAGCCATTCGAAGGCGAGGATCCCCAGATCTGGGCCGGGCCATCCGGCGCGTTGGGAATGCGGTTGGCGACGGCCGGGTTCGTCCGCGCCAGCTCCAGCGCGATCGGGCGCGTGGCGCCGCGGCTGGTGCCTTCATCATCGAACCATTCACCGGCCACCGTGACAAAGCCGGCGCCGCCGAGGTCAAAGCCGCCCTTGGCGGCAAGCTGCGTGCGTACGCCATCCCCCTCGAAGGTCTGGCCGTAAATGGCCTGGACTTCAAAGCCTGCGTCCTCGCGGATCTGGTAGTTGATGACCCCGCCGATGGCGTCCGAGCCATACTGCGCGGTCGCGCCGTCCCGCAGGATCTGCAGGTTGTCGAGGGCGATCGCCGGGATGTTGCCGATGTCAGCGCCCTGGGCGCCGAATGACAGGGCGGTGTCGGCGCCCGTGTAAACCTGAACAAGGGCGGCGCGGTTATAGCGCTTGCCGTTGATCATGATCAGGACCTGGTCGGCGCCGAGGCCGCGCAGCGAGGGCGCGCGTACGAAGGTGGAGGCGTCGGAAATCGAGTTCTGCGGGACATAGAAGGACGGGACGATGTTTCTGACCACGTCGAGGAGGTTGAAGGCGGGCTGGTCGGAGAGTTCCGAGCCGCCAATGACGTCGACCGGCGAGGGCGAGTCCGTCGCCGAGCGGTCCGTCCGCCGCGTGCCGGTCACAATGACCACATCCTCACCATCAGACGCCGCCGGCTGAGCCCCCTGCTGAGCAAACGCTGCAGGCGCTGCGCCGATCAGGGCGGCTCCCATCAGAATAGTTCCCGCCAGAAGGCGGCTCTTAGTGCTGAGAATGCGCATGTAGAATTTCTGGCTCCCACCGATGCTTCATCCCGCACCCCAAAAGAGCGCGTGGACGCACGACACAAATCGTTCTCAAACGCTAAGCAGGGTGCAGGTTACTCACAAGGCGCGCGCAGTCCGAGGCGCACTCGAATGTGCTGCGGGATGCAAAATTGTGACAGTTTCTGCATGTCGCGTACGGTCTTGTTCGCCAGCCGGGAGAGCGCATGAGAGGCTTTTCGCTTCCCAGGCTTTGTTTCCCTCTGTGCATCGGCCTGTGGTGGCCGGGGCGCCGATCCGACAGGCGCGGCATGCGGCTGATTTCGGCGCAGGCCCAGTGATCCGTTTCCGGCGCATGTGCGCGGGCCGTCCTCACGCAACGGAAGGCCATCAATCGGTGCAACTTCAACCGGCACCGGCTGCGGCATCCCAGAGGCGCTCCTCATCGACCATCACCCGATGAGAAAAATTGTCCGTTCGATACTCGCCCTCGCTGTTTCGGGTTTTTCGAAGACGGACATCTGACTAGTTCAGCCCGGCCTTCTTCACCTCCGCCGGCACCCCATTGAGAGAAAGCGCTCCGCCATCGACCGTAACGGTGATCGCATCGCCGTCCTTGATGCGGCCTTCGAGAATGCGGCGGGCGAGAGGGTCCTGCAGCTCCTTCTGGATCACGCGCTTCAGCGGACGCGCGCCATAGACGGGGTCATAGCCGCGCGTCGACAGCCATTGCATCGCCTCGTCGTTGACATTGATGGTCATGCGGCGATCGCCGAGGATTTTCTCCAGACGCTTCAGCTGCACGCCAACGATGCGATCGATCTCGCCTCGGCCCAGCCGCTTGAAGAACACGATCTCGTCGATGCGGTTGAGGAACTCCGGACGGAAATGCCCACGAATGGCTTCCATCACCTCATCCCGCGTGCGACCCGATATCTCGCCTTCCGACTTGTCGTCAGCGATCGCATGCGCACCGAGGTTCGACGTCATGATGATCACGGTGTTGTTGAAGTTCACCGTGCGGCCCTGTCCATCCGTCAGGCGTCCATCGTCTAGGACCTGCAGCAGCGTGTTGAACACGTCCGGGTGCGCCTTCTCGATTTCGTCGAACAGGATCACCTGGTATGGCCGGCGTCGCACCGCTTCGGTCAGCGCGCCGCCTTCCTCGTAACCGACATAGCCCGGAGGCGCGCCAATCATGCGGCTCACCGCGTGCTTTTCCATGTATTCCGACATGTCGAGGCGGAGTACCGCATGCTCGTCGTCGAACAGGAACTCGGCGAGCGCCTTGGTCAGCTCGGTCTTGCCCACCCCAGTGGGGCCGACAAAGATGAAACTGCCGATAGGCCGGTTTGGGTCCTGCAGTCCTGCACGCGCACGGCGCACGGCATTGGCGACGATCTCAAGCGCCTCGTCCTGCCCGACCACGCGCTTGCGCAGCCCGTCTTCCATGCCCAGCAGCTTCTCGCGCTCGCCTTCCATCATCTTGTCGACAGGAATCCCGGTCCAGCGCGAGACGACAGCGGCAATTGCTTCCGCGTCCACCTCTTCCTTGACCAGCGGCGCCTTTGCGCCGGCGGAGGTGTCGGTCTTGCCCTCGGATTCCGAGATCAGTTTCTCGAGCGCGGGGATGTCGCCATACTTGATCTGTCCCGCGCGCGCCCAGTCCGAGCGGCGTTCAGCGTCGGCCAGTTCAGCCCGCGCCTTGTCGAGGCGATCCTTGGCATTGGTCGCGCCCGCAAGCCGGCCTTTCTCGGCCTTCCAAGCAGCCGAAATTTCATCCGACTTCGCCTGCAGCTCCTTGATCTCCGCCTCGCGCCGCGTCAGCCGATCCTTTGAGGCGTCATCCTTCTCCTTCTTCAGAGCCTCCGCCTCGATGCGGATCTGCATGAGTCGCCGATCGATCTCGTCCAGTTCTTCCGGCTTTGACTCCACCGCCATGCGCAGGCGCGCCGCCGCTTCGTCCATCAGATCGATGGCCTTGTCGGGCAGGAAGCGATCCGTGATGTAGCGGTTCGACAGCGTCGCAGAAGCCACGATCGCGGCGTCCGAAATGCGGATGCCGTGGTGAACCTCGTATTTCTCCTTCAGCCCGCGCAGGATGGAGATCGTGTCCTCCACGCTCGGCTCGCCGACAAACACGGGCTGGAAGCGCCGCGCCAGCGCCGCATCCTTCTCCACATGCTTGCGATACTCTTCCAGCGTCGTCGCGCCAACGCAGTGCAGCTCGCCACGCGCCAGCGCCGGCTTCAGCAGGTTCGACGCATCCATCGCCCCCTCCGCCTTGCCCGCACCGACCAGCGTGTGCATCTCGTCGATGAACAGGATGATCTGGCCTTGTGCCTGCGTGACCTCCTGCAGCACAGACTTCAGCCGCTCCTCGAACTCTCCACGGAATTTCGCGCCCGCAATCAGCGCGCCCATGTCGAGCGCCATCAGGCTCTTCTCTTTCAGGCTGTCCGGCACATCGCCATTGACGATGCGCAGCGCGAGGCCTTCCGCAATGGCGGTCTTGCCCACGCCCGGCTCGCCGATCAGCACCGGATTGTTCTTCGTGCGGCGGCTCAGCACCTGGATGCAGCGCCGGATCTCCTCGTCACGCCCGATCACCGGATCAAGTTTGCCTGATCGCGCAGCCTCTGTGAGGTCGCGCGCGTACTTTTTCAGCGCCTCATACTTTTCTTCGGAGGTCGCCGTGTCTGCTGTGCGCCCCTTGCGCAACTCGGCAATCGCCTTCACCAGCGCGCTCGTCGTCGCACCGGCTGCGTTCAGCGCGTCAGCCGCCTTGTTCTTCATCTTGGTGGCTGACAGCAGCAGCCGCTCGACGGTGACATAATCGTCGCCCGCAGACTTCGCGTCTTCCTCGGCCATCTGGAACAGCCGTGCGAGGTCCTGGCTCAACCCCGGCTGCGATCCACCCGTGCTCTTCGGGTGCGAATCCAGCAGCTTGTCGATGTTGGAATTCGCCAGTTCCGGATTGCCCCCGGCGGCGCGGATGAGATTCAGCGCAAGACGATCGCGGTCCGCGAACATCGCCTTGACCAGGTGTTCCGGCAGGATCTGCGGGTGGCCGCTGGCAAGCGCGCTCGTCTGGGCGCTTTGAACAGCTGCGCGTGCGCGCTCGGTATAGCGTTCGAAGTCCATTGATTGACCCTTGTCAAAAGCAGTCGTCAGGTACGAAGCGGGACCCGCAAGCGGCATCCCGACGGATCATGCCCCCGCCATTCGGCCGGACGCCTGATCCAGAGCAAGAGGTAGGGTATGGGGTCACCTACACAAGGGGCGCCGCCCTGTTCCTCTCCCGAACGGATTTGGAGGGCGTCAATGTGCCTCCGCCGCCGCTCCGCCACCCGCCGGGGCGGGCCGCTTCAGCAGAGGCGCAAGGCACAGCATCACCGCAAAGCAGATCGACATCACCAGGAACAGGTCGTTGAACGTCATCACGTTCGACTCCACCTGCATCCGACGCACCAGCTGCCCGAGCGCCGCCGCTGATGGGTCGGGATTGCCCGCCGCACGCAGACTCGCCTCCGCCTGGAGCAGAAAGTCCTGCACCTCAGGCCGCGACGGATCGAGCCCGGCCGAAATCTCCTGGTTGTGCAGGTTGGTGTAGTTGAGCCGCATCGTGTTGATCGCCGCGAGCCCCACCGCGCCGCCAAGGTTGCGGCACACCGTGATCAGACCCGTGGCATTCGGCATCTTGTGCGGGGGCAGGGTCCCCAGCGCGATGAAGTTCGACGGGATCATCGACATGATCAGGCCGAGGCCGCGGAGCGCCTGTGGCCAGAACAATTCCTCGAACGAGGATTCCGCCGTCAGAAAGCTGTTCCAGTACAGCCCGATCGCCGCCAGCGACAGGCCCGTCGCCAGCACGTAACGCGGGTCCACCTTGCGGATCAGCACCCCGGTGATCGGTCCGCCGATGAACATGGCGATGCCGCCAACGCTCATGATCTGTCCGATCTGCAGCGAATTGTAGCCACGCACGGTGCCGAGGAAGAGCGGCGTCAGGTAGATCGACCCGAACAGGCCGAAACCCACAATCACCGCGACCGTCGATCCGACGGCGAAATTGCGATCCCTGAAAATGCTGAGGTCCACCACTGGATTTGCCCGCGTAAAGGCGCGCCAGAAGAACACCACCGCCGCCAGCGAACACAGGAACATCCACACGACAAGATGCTCGTCCTCCAGCCACCCCGCAGCAGGGCCTTCCTCGAACACGTATTCGAACGCCCCCAGGAACAGCGCCATGGCCGCAAGGCCGATGATGTCGATGTTGCGGATCAGGCTCATCTGCGTCGGCAGTTTCGGCGTGAGGTTCCATACCAGCGTCGCGGAAATGATCCCCGGGATCACGTTGACGAGGAACAGCCAGTGCCAGCTCATGTTCTCTGTCAGCCACCCCCCCAGCGTCGGTCCGATCGACGGCGCCAGCGTCGCCACCATCCCCACCGCCACCTGCTGCAGCATCGACCGGTTCGGCCCGAACAGCGTGAACGCCGCCGCCATCGTTGTCGGGATCATCGCCGCGCCAAGAAATCCCTGGATGCAGCGGAAGACGATCAGGCTGTTGATGTCCCACGCAAACGCGCACAGCACGCTCGCCGCCGTGAACCCCCCCGCCGAGAACACGAAAAGCCGCCGCATCGAGAGCGCGCGGTTGAGGAGGCCCGACAGCGGAATTCCGATCACCTCGGCGATCAGATAGCTCGTCTGGATCCACGCGACCTCTTCAGCCGACGCCGAAACGCCCGCCTGGATCTGCGCGATGGAGGAGGCGACGATCTGGATGTCCAGGATCGCCATGAACATGCCGACCACCATCGCGAAAAACCCGATGTTGAGCATCAGGCTTTCGCGCGTTCCCCTGGCCGGGGGCGTGTACGCTCCTGGCGGGGCTGTGGTGGCGGTCGCGCTCATCTCTACTTGCAGTCAGGCTTGGTGGAGACCGTGGCCGTGACCTGCAGGCCGGCGCGCAGCAGGCCTGTCTCGAGCGCTTGCCGGTCGAGCACGATCTTCACCGGCACGCGCTGCACGATCTTGGTGAAATTCCCCGTCGCTGTGTCCTGCGGCACGAGGCTGAATGTACCGCCCGTCGACGGCGACAGGCTCTGCACCCTGCCGGTCACATGCAGGTTCGGCAGCGCATCGACATGCACGTTGACGCACTGGCCCTCGCGCATTTCGGTGATCTGCGTCTCCTTGAAGTTTGCGACCACCCAGACATCGTCCGACGACACGATCGACAGCGCCACACGTCCCGGCGACAGGATCTGTCCCTCGACCACATCCTTCTTGGTGACCACCCCATTCATCGGCGCATGAATCTTCGTGCGATCCAGCTCCAGTTGCGCGCCAACGACTTTCGCGCGTGCAGCCTCCACCTTCGCAGCGGCTGACAACGCGGCCGCTTCCGCACTCGAAAGCTGGCTGCGCTGCGCCGTGATCGATGCAGTGGCCTGCGAAAGCTGTGCGTTCGCCGTGCGACGCGCAGCTTCCGCCTGTTCCAGCTTTGCCTTCGGATACCAACCCTTTTCGGCAAGCTCCGTCAGGCGCTTTTCGTCGGATGAGGAGAGGTCGGCTGAGGCGTCCGCCGCTTCGCGCGCGGCGCGCGCTTCGGCCAGCGTATCGCGCTGCACGGTGATGCGCGCCCGGGCCTGCGCCGCGTCGGCTTCCGCCTGCGCGAGCTCGGCCTTGGCAAACGCCAGCCGCGTCTCGAATTCGTCCGCTTCCAGTTCGATCAGCAGGTCGCCGCGCCTGACCGTCTGGTTCTCGGCGACATGGACCGTCTTCACATAACCCTCGATCTTCGGGGTCACGCGCGCGATGTCGGAGCGTAGCTGGGCGTTGTCGGTTGAGATGTTGAACCGGCCGTTGGTCAACCAGTCCACGCCGAACCAGCCCGCAACGAGCACAGCGACCGCTGCGAGCCCGAGCAAGACCTTCTTGCGAGCGCCGCCGGCCGCCGGCGCCGCTGCCGGCTGGGCGGACGCATCGGGCGCGGACGCCTCATGCTGCGCCGGCGGGGGTGCGGGCTCAGCCGGTTCGATCTTGACTGGTTTCAGGGCCATTTCGCGTCCTGGGATAGCCGGCTAGCTGCAGCTCGCCAGACGACTGTAATTACCGTTACGGTTGAATTGAAATGTAGCCGCGATCACGCGAGTATCAAGTCCTGAGGATTGGAGGTATTAGGCGTTGCATGTCGCCATCAGATTCCGGCCCCGCCGATACCCCGACCGTTGAACCCGAAGCTGGCCGAGCTGAACTTCGGCGCGCCGCTTTCCTGAAGGCAGCGCGCGAGGTGTTTCTCGAGCATGGCTATGAAGCAGCCAACATGGCCGAGATCGTCCGCCGTGCTGGCGGCTCCCTGTCGACCCTTTACGCACAGTTCGGCGGCAAGAAGGGCCTCTTCGAGGCAATGATCGATGCACGCGTGAGTGAAATCACGACGCAGATGCAGCTGGAACTCGCCGCCCACGCCCCGTTGCGCGAAGGCTTGACCCGCATCGGAGAGGATTTCCTGTTCCGGCAGGTCCAGCCCGAGAACCTCAACTTCTTTCGTCTGATGGTCGCACAGGCGAAGACATTTCCGGAGATGGCCGAAGCCTGGAGCAAGCGCGCCCAGGAAGCCGTCAGGCGGGCGCTCGCCGGCTATCTGGAAGACCGTGTGGCAGCTGGCGAGATCCGGATCGGCAATGCCGAGCAGGCCGCTTCGATCTACTTCGATCTCCTCCGCTCACGCATGCAGTTCCGCACGCTGCTGATGCCGTCCTACGTCCCCACCGACCAGGAAGTGCGCGAACAGGTCGAGCGCGCCGTGAAGGTCTTCATCGGCGGCATCGAGGCGTTGAACTAGCGCGAGGCTCGCCGCGTCAGCGCCCCTTGAAGTCGCCCGGACGCCGTTCGCCAACGGCCTTCACGCCTTCACGAAAGTCGTCCGTCTTCATCAGCCACTGCTGCTCCACGAATTCGTGGTCGGTGGCCGCTCGCACTGCAGCGCTCAGATCTGCGCGCAACGTCTGGCGTGTTGAGCGCACCGCCAGGGGTGCATTCTCCGCAATCGACCCGGCCAGCGCCTGCGCCCGCGCCATCAACTGATCCAGCGTCACGATCTCGTCCGCCAGCCCCATCCCGAGCGCCGCCTCCGCATCGAAGCGATCGCCCGTCAGGAACATCCGCGCCGCATGCTGTCGCCCAACCAGGCGGGGCAGGGTATGGGTCAGCCCGAACCCCGGATGAAAACCCAGCTTGGTGAAGTTCGCGGCAAACCGCGCTTCTGGCGCCACGACCCGAAAATCCCCCAGCAGCGCGAGCCCCAGCCCCGCCCCGACCGCTGCGCCCTGCACGGCGACAACAATCGGCAGCTCCGTCGAGAACAACCGCACCGCTTGGTCGTAAAGCGGATTGCCGCGCGCCTCATCCTTCGCCGCAATACCGATCTCGTCCGCGCGCCGCGTGAGATCTGCCCCCGAACAGAACACCTTCCCGGCCGTCGCCAGCACCACCGCCCGCGTCACGCCATCCCTGTCGAGCCCCTCCAGCACATCCGCCAGATCACGCATCAGGTCGACGCTCACCGCATTGATCGGCGGCTTGTCGATGGTGACGGTCGCCACGAAGCCGTCGTGCGCAATGTGAATGTCGCCAATGCGGTCCGTCATCTTGCCTACCCCAGGAAGCGCTCGCGAATGCCTTTGCGGAACGCCTCGACGCCAGCCGCCAGTCGCTGTCCATACGTCGCCCGCGCATCGTCTCCCGCCACAAACGTCACGCGATCGCTCGTATCCGTAACCGCCGCGTACGCCTCTTCGGCTATCTTCTCTGCCGTCGAACCGCCCGAACGGCGCTCCGGATCCATGAATGCCTTCATCGTCTTTCCGATCGCTTCCATGTATGCCGGATGCGGCGTCATCACGAGCGAGCGGCTGGCGAAGTCCGTCGCGATCCCGCCCGGCGCCAGCGTACGCACCTTGATGCCGAACGGTGCAAGCTCATACGCCAGGCTCTCGCTCCATCCTTCCAGCGCCCACTTGGTCGCGTGGTAGACCGAGTTGAATGGGAAGGTGACCAGTCCGCCGATCGACGTCGTCGTCAGGATCATGCCGCTCTTCTGCGCGCGCAGGGCAGGCAGGAAAGCCTGAGTCACGCGCATCACGCCCAGCAGGTTGGTGTCCAGCTGCGTCTGCAGCTGCTCGTCGGTTGCGCCCTCGAACGCCCCGGCCAGCCCATATCCTGCATTGTTGAACACCACATCCACTGGCCCCAGCGCCAGCGCCTTCGCGGCGGTGTCCTTGATCTGCCCGGCGTTGGTTACGTCGAGCGGCATAAGCGTCATGCCCGGAATGGCGGCGAGATCCGACTTTGAGGGATCGCGCATCGTCGCGATCACCTTCCAGCCTTTGCGGGCGAAGAGCTTGGCCGAAGCATGGCCGAGGCCGGTGGACGCTCCGGTGATGAAGATGGTCTGGGTCATGTCTCGCTATCCTCCGCGTCAGACGCCGATGTGAGTAAACGCTCACATTCTCGCATGCCTTGCAAGACCTACCGTTTCAGCCCCAGGAGATTCCGTGCAACCACCCACTTATGCACCTCGGTCGGACCATCATAAATCCGCATCGTGCGCAGGTGGCCGGACATCAGTGACAGCGGCAGCTCCTTCGTCACGCCCATCGCGCCATACAGCTGCATCGCGTGGTCGAGCACCTCGTATGCCATCTCCGTCGCATACGCCTTCACCGCGGAAATATCCGTGCGCACATCCGCGCCGCGATCCAGCTTCCACGCCGTCTCATACGTCATCAGTGTCGCTGCCTTGATCCGCGTATAGGCGTCTGCGATCCACCACTGTACAGACTGTCGGTTGGCCAGCGGCTCGCCGAACACAACGCGCTGCGGCGCATACTCCAGCATCATGTCGAGTGCACGCTGCGCCATGCCGATCGACCAGCTCGCCATCTGCAGCCGCCGCGTGGAGAGCCGCACCTGCATCGGCGCAAAGCCCTGTCCCTCCGTGCCCAGAAGATTCGCCGCCGGCACGCGACAATTCTCCAGCGCCACCTCGTACGTGAACTGCCCGCCCAGCATCGGAATCCGTCGCAGCACGTTGAACCCAGGTGTCCCGCGATCCACCAGGAACGCAGAGATGCCTCCGCGTGCGCCCTTCTGCTTGTCGGTCACCGCCATCAGGATGGTGAAGTCCGCCTCCTGCGCGCGGCTGATCCAGATCTTGCGTCCGTTGATCACCCACTCATCGCCCTCGCGCACCGCCCGCGTGATCATCGCGGCAGGGTCCGCCCCAGCGCCCGGCTCCGAAATGCCGATCGCCGACACCGTCCCCTTCTGCACATAGGGTGTCAGATAACGCTCACGCTGATCCTCGTTCACCGTCGCCATCAGCATGCGCAGGTTCGGTGAGTCCGGCGGCAGATAATAGGGAACGCACGTCATTCCCATCTCGATGTTGACGCCGATCATCGCGACGGCTGGCAGGTCCGCCCCGCCGACATCCTCGGGCGCGTCCAGCCCCCACAACCCCATCTCACGCGAGACAACATCAATGCGATCGCGCTCTTCATGCGAGAGATAAGCGCCCTGCCCACTGGCATCGCGTTCAAGAACCTTGTTCTCCAGCGGCATAAGGTTTTCCCGCACGAACCGCGCAACGAGGTCCTGCAGAAGCCGGTGCTCCTCCGCGAGCTCGAAATGCATATTCCATCTCCCGTCGGTCTGATGCCGATGGAAGAGGATGGACCTGAGGTTGCCGGAAGGGAAGTGCCGCCCCGATGCAGGGTTCTCAGGCCGGCCGCGTATTGAAGCCGGCGCGCGGTGCAACCCAAACATTGAAGAGGACGCGCAGCCCCTGCTCAAATGTGATCCTGAAAATGCGCTCGGCAATATCATTCAGCGTGTCTGGAGGTATTGGACTTGGCCCGGCTTTGTCTGGCCCGAGCATGGACCAGTCGGCGTTGAGGGGATGTCCTTCGGCATCCAGTTCATATGTCTCTATCGACGTGACATACCAATCCATTGATCGTGCATGATCGAGCAGCTGAATGGCGCGATCGGGCTCGAGCAAGCGCACGCCTCGGGCGGATCTTGCCGCTTCGAAGTCATGCGCGACGGCCACGTGATCTATAGCCCCAACCGATAGAATCTGTTCGCAGTGCCGTAGAACAGCTCCTGCTTCTCGTCTGCACTCGCGCCCGCCGCCGTCAGCTTCAGCGCATTCCACAACGTCGGGTAGTCGCAGCTCACCTCGTCGACGGGGAAGTTGCTCTCGAACATTGCGCGCTTCGCGCCGAACGCCTCGATGCATGTCTCGATATAGGGGCCCCACTCCTTCGCCAGCTGCTCGGACGGCGCGCGCGTCTCCGACAGCATCGACGGGAAATTGCAGAACGGCATGGCCAGCCCGCCCAGCTTCACATGCACATTCTCGCATTTTGCCAGCGCGCGGATATTCTCGCGCCACACGCCGAAGCGCTCCGGCAGCCTGCCCGCATAGCTCGCAATCCCCAGCGGCGTGCCGACATGGTCCAGCACGATAGGCGTCTCCGGAAACTGTCGCGCCAGGTCGACCAGCTCCGGCAGTTGCGGCTCCATCATCCACGCGTCGAACGACAGGCCGCGCTTGCCCAGCTCGGCAAAGCCTTCGCGAAATTTCCGCTCCATCATCACGCCCGGGGGATTGCGGTTCAGCGGCCCCAGCACGCCCGCATCCGCATCATACGATGTCGACCGCCGTATGCCCTTGAACCGCCTGGCCCCCGCCGCGATGTGCGCATCCAGCACGCGGCCAACCTCCGCCCCAAGCAACAATTCTGCCGTGCTAACAATCCCCGCGCACGCCAGCGTCTTGCCATACAGTCCGCTGGCGGCCATCGCCGCGACACCGTTGACGAACTCGGTCTCGCCAACGCACTTCATCTCGGCCGGCCCCTCCGCGCGATACATCGAGCGGCACTCGAGATAGACGGTCGCCACAATGTTGTGCCCGCTGGCTGTGTCCCCCAGCAGCTGATCCAGCAGGTAGTGTCCTTTGCGATAGCTGATGTGCTCGAAGGGATGCACGGGTGGCGGGATCAGGTGCATCACCGGCCGCCGATCCCATAGATGGTGGTGCGGGTCGATGATCGGCAGGTCCGGGTCGATGATCGCTTCAGGCATGGAGGTTTCCCCGCTTCTGATGCGGACCATCCGGCAAATTCACGGCGATGGAAAGTCTACTCCAGCCCCTTGCGCTCGCGATACCAGGCTACAAACGCCTTCGCCCGCGCGCCGGCTTCCGCCTCGACCTCGTTCCAGCCGAACGCATAACGCGCTGCAAAGGTCGACAGCCCCCAGTCGGTATACTGCTGCACGTGGTGGATCTCGTGCGCCCACAACGCGAGGCTCGAGACATAGCTCTCGTCCTTGAACACCACCGTGTCGATCAGCGTCACAGCCGCTGCGCGCCCGTTGCGGATTGCAAAGCCAGCCAGCCCCGCCTGGCTGGTGTCGCCGATCGTGTAGCGCACATTCTCCAGCAGCTCCGCCGGATAGAACGGGATCAGCTCGCGCTTCACTTCCTCGGGGATCGGCTTCGACTCCGGCCGCACCGCATCGCGCGACCGCTGCAGCGCCGATGCCAGCGTCTGCGACACCACATTGCCTGTGTACTGCGTCTGCACCTGCACGAAGCCGCGTGTGAAATTGGTCAGGTGGCCGCTGACGGTCGGCTTCACCGGAGCGGCCGTGGTGGAATTCGGCGCCACAGGACGCGGCGCAACCCCGCTGGCCCCCGCCGCATTGGCAGCGGTCTGGGCCGCGACAGGCGCTGCGCCCACGATCATGGTGGCGAGGGCAAGCAGCGCAGGTCGAAGCATGGATCCCCCGGAAACGTGGAGCGGATGCTGATGAGCTGCCCGATCGCCCATGAATGAGCCGTGAATGTGGCAGGGCTCCTGTTCCCGCAAGCATGACAGCTGCCGCATCCATTGATAGGCAGGCGAGGGGAGAATCGCATGACCCACCTTTTCATTTCGCACTCGACGCGCGATGGCGGCCTCATCGCTCAGCAGCTGTCCGCCGCACTCGAAGCTGCGGGCCATCGCTGCTGGATCGCCCCGCGCGACGTGAAACCCGGGGTTCCCTATCCAGGCCAGATCGTCACGGCGATCGAAGGCAGCGCAGGCCTCGTCCTCCTCGTCACGCCCGCCGCTAACGAAAGTCCCGATGTGCTGCAGGAGATCCAGCTTGCCTCCACAGCGCGAAAAACGATCGCGCCTGTGATCGTTTCCGGCTGCACGCCGGGCCCAGACCTGCGGTATTTTCTTGGCGTCCGACACCAGATCCCGTGGAGCGACGCGCGCGGCACAACCGCGGAGCTTATGCGCTCGTTTCCTGCAGCGGCCCTGCCGCGTTCGACGATCGGCGACGCAATGCACAAGTTCGTTGACGATGCGCGCGCCGCGGGAAGTATTCCGCCTGTCGCGGGCGTCGAGTCGTCCGTAGACGCCAACCAGACCTTCGACGTCTTCATGCTGATGCCTGGCCAGAGCAAGATCAACGTCATCAAGGTGGTCCGCGAGTACACCGGTTGGGGTCTTGCCGAGACGAAGCAGATCGTCGAAGGCTTTCCGCCCGTTCGTGTCGGCCTCTCCATGCCAAAGGCCCGGGCCGAGCACATGATCCGAGACCTCAAGTCGGTCGGTGCTACAATGATGCCGCTCGCGCCTCACAAGTCCTAGCCGCCAGCTGACCACGCATTTGCCCGCTCGAGGCAAGCGCGTATCCAGCCCGACTTGTGATCGTTGTAGGCCATCGAGTTGTCGGGATGCGCCGCAGCCGCCTTGCGCTTGGTCGTCTCGTACGCCTGCGCCTCATCCGGGTGCGCAAGCAGAAAGTCGCGAAAGGCAAGCTGGCGGGCAATGTTCGCGTTTCCCTCCGCATAGAAGTGGACATGGAACACACGCTTCCCGTTGCGCTCCAGTATGCAGTAACGCCGCCCTTCAATCCCGAACGCGCCACGCCACAGATAGCCCAGCGCCTCGATATCAGCCCGTCGCGCTTCAAGCCCCTCAAGGCTCCGCACCACCGGCATCAGGTCCACGACTGGCTTCGCCGCGATGCCGGGGATCGCGGTCGAGCCGATGTGATGTGCCGCGATCAGATTTTCTCCCAGCACGCTGCCCAGCCGCGCGCCCTCCGCAGCCGCCATCTCCTTCCATGCCGGATAATGCGGTGCGAGCCATACCCGCGTCGCATCGGCGATGCGCGCGGCGCGCTCATCCGCCATGGAAGAAATCGTAGATCCGCCGCGCGAGAGCCTCGTTCACACCCTCCACGGTCTGCAGGTCCGCCATCGTCGCACGGCTCACGCCCTTGGCCGAGCCAAAGCGGTTCAGCAGCGCCTTCTTGCGCCGCACGCCGACACCCGCAATTTCATCCAGCGGGTTCTGTCCAGCGATCGCCGCGGAGCGCTTGGCCCGATGCGCACCGATCGCCCAGCGGTGCGCCTCGTCGCGCAGTCTTTGCAGGTAGTACAGGGCAGGGTCGTTCGGCGGCAGCTGGAACGGCGCGCGCCCCGGCCGGAAGAACTGCTCCCGTCCCGCATTCCGGTCCGGCCCCTTCGCGATGGCGACAAGGTTCAGCTCGCCCGGCCTGAAGCCCACCGCTTCAATCGCCTCCTTCGCCGCTGACAATTGGCCCAACCCGCCATCGATCAACACCAGATCAGGCCACGCATCGGGCTTCCTGCTTCCCTCAGCCCGACGGACTGATGGAGGTAGATCGCTCGCACTTGCAAGCGAGACCGAGGGGGGGGCAGCTCCAGCATCAGAGGGAGGCAATGGATCGACAGCTGGAGCATTCAACTCCTCCCACTCCTTCTTCAGCCGCGCAAACCGCCGCCGCATCACCTCGCGCATCATGCCGTAGTCATCACCGGGCTCGAGATCGACGTCGCGGATGTTGAACTTGCGATAGGCGTTCTTCTCGAACCCGTCCGGCCCCGCCACCACCATGCCGCCCACCATGTTCGTGCCCATGATGTGGCTGTTGTCATAAACCTCGATGCGCTTCGGCGCCTCGGCCAGATCGAAGACTTTCTGCACCGCCGCAAAGATCTTCTGCTGGCTCTGCGTCTCGGCCAGCTTCCGCCCAAGCGCCTCTCTCGCATTCAACGTCGCCTGCGCCACGATCCCGCGCTTCTCGCCGCGCTGCGGCGTGCGGATCTCCACCTTGTGCTCTGCCTTCATCTCCAGCGCCTCGGTCATAAGATCCCACTCCTCGATCTCGCGATTGAGGAGGATCAGCTTCGGCACAGGCTTGTCATCATAGAACTGCGCGATGAACGCCGTCAGCACCTGCTCTGACGAGTCATCGCGATCATGCTTGGGATACCAGACCGTCGCGCCCCAATTCTGTCCCGCCCGGAAGAAGAAGGCCTGCACTGCAGACGCCCCTGCCTCCGAATGAATGGCGAATACATCCGCCTCCACAAGCCCGTCGGGATTGACGCTCTGGCTCTGCCGTACCGACGACAGCGCGCGAATGCGATCCCGCAACGCGCCGGCACGCTCATAGTCCATGTTCTGCGCCGCGCGCTCCATCTGCGCCACCAGCTGTTGCTGCAGCGTCTCGGCGTCGCCGTTGAGAAATCGCTCAGCTTCCCGAACAAGATCACGATACTCGTCCAACGGGATCAACCCGGTGCATGGCGCCGAACACCGGCCCATCTGGTGCAGCATGCAGGGCCGCGAGCGCGTCGCGTAGATATTGTCCGTGCATGTTCGCAGCAGGAAGGCCTTCTGCAGCGTGTCCAGCGTATGATCGACGGCGCCGGCCGACGCGAACGGACCAAAATACTTCCCCTTGATCCGCTTCGCTCCACGATGCTTCAGCGCCTGCGGCGCCTCATGGTCCTCGCGGATCAGAATGTGCGGAAAGCTCTTGTCATCCCGCAGGATGATGTTGAACCGCGGCTTCAACTTCTTGATCAGGTTCGCTTCAAGCAGCAGCGCCTCTGTTTCGCTCGCCGTGACCACGAACTCCATCGTCCGCGTCAGCGAGATCATCCGCGCGATGCGCTGCGTCTGCCCGCCGATCTTGGCGTAGTTCGAAACCCGCGCCTTCAGGTTCCGCGCCTTGCCGACATAGAGCAGCTCGCCGGTCTCGCCGAACATCCGATAGACGCCCGGCTTCCCCGGCAGGCGGCTAACCTGGTCGCGGATGATGTCAGGGCCCGACATCCGCTTCTTCTTTGTACCGTCCGCGGAATCAATCTCGACGCCAGAGGAGATTTCCTCCGGCTCCATCTCGATCGCGTCGGGCAGGTCGTCCGCCAAGTCGTCGGCGTTGTCGACCGCATCCTCGGGCAGGTCGTCCGGCGTTTCCTCGGGGATTTTGGGGTCTTCCGATTCCATGCGGCATAGGTAGGCCAGCCGCGCCCGCGGTTCAAACGTCATTGCCGCTGCCTGCTGCTGGCGCTCTGTCAGCATCAGAAGCTGGGGAAAGAGCCCATGCTGCCCCATGTCTTCAATGTCACGCCATTCCGGCTTGCCGTTGACGCGACTGCCGGTAGATTCCCCTTGCCGCGCTCGGCGGCAAGCAATTGGGGACATCACATGAGACGCACTCTGCTTGCCGCCGCGGGTGGCCTGGGGGTCGCCGCGCTTCTTGCGCCCGCAGCCTCCGCGCAGGTCTATGCCGGCGCCGGGGCGACCATCTTCACGTCCGACGTCAATGGCCAGGATGTCAGCCTCGGCGCGATCCTCGGGCGCGCGGGCTTCAAGACCAATGCATTCTTCGGCTTCGAGGGCGAATTCGCCATCGGCATTCAGGACGACAATTTCGACGTGCTCGGCCAGGAAGTCAGCGTCGGCCTCGACAGCGAGTATGGTGTGTTCGCAGTCGGCTGGCTGCCGATCCCGCTGGTGGGTGACCTGTTCGGCCGCGTTGGCTATGCCGACCTCTCCATCGAAGCAGACGCCGGCGGGCTTGGCTCGGTGGCTGAAGATGGCTCCGGCCTTGCCTATGGCGCCGGGATCGCGCTTAGTCAGATCCCCTTCACCAAGCTCCGGCTCGAATACACGCGCTACGAGCCCGATGACGGCGAGATCGACTCGTTCGGCATCTCCGCACTTTTCCAGTTCTAGGCGGCGAACGCTCAACGCGATTTGAGACAGCACGGCCCGCCGGTACGGCGGGCCGTGACAGTTTCTAGAACCTGCCAGACACGCGGACCGCATACGACCGTGTGCCGAAACCACCCGTTGCCGCGCGCGTCTCGATGGAGGAGGGCAGGGCTGAAGCGCCACGATCAGGCGTGAAGAACTGCCGCTCGCGAATCTCCTGCGGCAGCAATACGTCCGCCATGGTGAAGCGCACGATCAGACCGGTAATCGCAGTCGTCTCGACATAAAGATCGAAATTCGCCTCATCCCACCCCGTCGTGCGAAGCTCCCGCAGTCGGTACTGGTCCACCTCATCGGCGCGCTCATACAGCGCCCCCCAGGCAAGTTTCAGATCGGGCAGCGCCTGCCGGACATCGACCGAATAGCTCCAGTCGGGCTCGTCAGAGAATCTCCGCGAGATGCCGGTGACCGGATCGGTCACGCTGCTCTCTTGCGCCATCCCCTTGAGCCGAAGTTCGCCACCGGTCAGGCCAACAACATCCAGCGGCGCCGTGGCGTCCAGCTTTACGCCGGTGCGGCGGCCATCTCCCAGATTGCCCGGCGCATCGAACAGGCCGGCGATCGGAATCTGATCCTGCACCGCCTCTACCGCGTCATGGAAAGCCGACAGCGTCACCACGCCCTTCGTGCCGAAGCGATGCTCCCACTCCAGTGTCGATCGCCATGTCCGTTCGGGCTCCAGGTTCGGATTGCCGAGATCCACCGTCCCGTCGAACAGCGACACGACACTGGCGAACTCGGTGAAATCGAGCTGGCTCACATCGCGCTCCAGCAGGAAACGCAACTGGTTGGCGCTGTCGGCTGACCAGGTCGCGCCGACGCGCGGCTTGAAATAGGTGAAGTTGCGCTCCTGCGCGCCATCGCCCGACTGCGTGATGATCGAGGTCTCGACCGTCACGCCCGCTTCGATGCGCAGCCCAGGCGCTGCCTGCCACACATCGCTGACGAACGCCTCGGCGCGCTCCTCTTCAACGCGCGTGTTTGCAACCGGCGGCGTCGCGTCGATCGTCGCCCGCGGCGTCTGCACCCGTACGTCGAGATTGCTGTCGAGATAGTTGAACGCAATTTCGCCGCCCCAGTCGATCGCATGGTCCTTCAGGGGTTTCCACGACATCACGCCGCGCGCGACGAACTCCCCGCTGTCGGCCGAACGTTCGATGAAGGTATTGCGGAATCCGCCCGCCGTGAAATTGGTCGAATACCGTTCGGACGACCCTGTATGCCGTCCGCTCGCAAGGCCGATCAGCTTGAACGATGCGTCAGGCGATAGCCGATGCTCCCAGTCTCCACCCGCTTCCGCAGCCCACGCGTCATCGCCGGTCACCTTGCTGTCATCGACCTGCGTCAGCGCGCCTATTGCATTGAAGGTCTGCGAAAACGTATGCCGCCCGTCGCGTGAAGGCGTCGCCTGCAGGTTCACGTTGAACGCGTCGCTCTCGCCGGCTTTCCAGCTGGCCCGGCCGCTCATCCGGTATTCCCAATAGCTACCTTGCAGGAATTCCGGGCCCTGCGAGACAGGCGCGCCTGTGCCGCTGCGTGTCTCCTTCTCGTATTCGATCCGCCCGCGCCGCGCAGGCTGCGCCTGCAACGCCAGGTTCAGGTTCACATCCCCGAGCTTGAACCCGCTGGTGAGCACGACAAGCGGGTTGATGCTGCCCGAAGGGTCGAGCTGGCTCGCCTGCGCCACGAATGTGTTGGTCGCGCCCGCCTCGCGCGGGCGCAGCCGCACATCAGCGATCATCGTCTGACCGGAAACATCCGTCCCGTCGCCGCCGCCGACCCGAATGTCGATGCGCAACACATCACGCGCCGAAATGCGCGACAGCTGCTCGGCCAGCGCCGTCTTCGAGCTCGGCCGCTCGCCATTGATCAGCACATTGCCTGCCGCGCCCGCAAACCCGCGCCTGTCGTCACCGCCATCGAGCGAGAAACCCGGCAGGCGGCGGATCATGTCCTCCGCGGTCACAGGATTGAAGGGCGCGAAGAAATCAGCCGCATAGGATTGCGCCGCAGGCGCCTGCTCCGCTTGCTGCGCGCTGGCCGGACCGGCGGCCAGCATGAAGGCGATTGGAATCAGGAGACAGGCCGATTGATCGGCCTGTCTCCCTTTCCGGAATTGACGTCCGTGCATAAGGCGTTTTGTCCCGGCGCCGGCTCAGGGTTGGGGGAAGAGCCGGCTGAAGTAGACTACAGTCCAATTCTGGCGCGCGCGCAACTAGCTCGAGGCGCCTCGACATGACTTCGTTGTGAACGGCGTCGCCTCAGGCCGCCGCGCCGTCGAGGAAAACATCGACCAGCGACTCAAGCATGGTCGGCAGGCTCCCGCGCCGCTGCGCGTGCAGCCACTGGATCACCGCCCCGGAAAGCAGGCTGTCGAACGCTGTCGCCAGCACCTGCGCAGAAGCTGCGCGCGAAATGTCTCCGCGCGCCTGGCCGCGCGCGAAGATCGTGGTCAGAATGCCGAACGTCTCCCGTTTCAGTCCGGGCGATATGCCATCGCCGTCCAGTCCCATCGAAACCTTCCGGATCTCGACGAACACTTCCCGGTAAAGATTCTGGTTGCCCGCAATGCCCCTGCCCATCTGCCGGAACAGGCGGCGGAGCAGGGCGGCGGTCGGCGCTTGCGCATCGTCGAGCGCAGCGCGCAGCATCGCGCGGTAGCTCTCAAGCGATCGTGCCGTGATTGCATCCAGCACCAGGATCTTCGATCCGAACTGGTTGAACACCGTCGCGCGCGAGACGCCGGCTTCGGCGGCAATGTCCTGCATGGAAACGCTCTGGAGGCCCTGTGCTGCAAACAGCTTCTCGGCGGCCTTGAGGATCAGCTCCCGCGTTTCCTCGCCATACGTCCGTACCTCGCGAGCTGGCCGCGCCCGTATCCTCATGCAGGTCTCACGGCTGTCTCAGAGCGCGACCCGCACCGCCTCAACACCTCGGCATACCCGTTTGTGATCCGCATGCGCTCGCGAAAGCCCTTCTGCATCAGCAGTTCGTGCGTCTTCTCCAGATTGTAGCACGGCACATACATGAAGCAGTGGTGCTCGCAGTGATAGTGCACCCAGAACGGTGCAATCAGCAGCCGTTCGATCGGATTGGCGAGCGTCGTCCGTGCATGCGTGAACGGATCTTCCTGCGTATTGACCATCGCATGTTCGCCCATCGCGCGCAGCCGCGTCACCAGCGGAAACCATGTCGCCATGGGCACGATCCACAAGGCCAGCCATGCCCACCAGTAACCCAGCACCGTCGTGACGCCGAAGATCACCGCCTGTGACACCCAGAACCGCAGGCCCGGATTGTCTGGCACGCGCGGGGGCTTGCGTGTCTTGCCGCCAAGCCGCTCAATGAAAGGCGCGATCCGCTGCTTGTAGAAAGTCTGCCCCGTCAGGTCGCGCACGAACTTCCGCCACAGCGACCCGCGCGTGACCGGAAACGGACGCGACAGCGCCAGGTCCGGATCCTCCGGCTGCTCCGTGTATTTGTGGTGCGTCAGGTGATAGGGCCGGTACCGCTTGAGGCTTCCGCCCACCGGCCCGCCACACAGCCACTCCGCCAGCCAGTCATTAAGCTTCGCATTCGGATGCAGCGTCCCGTGCGCCGCCTCATGCTCGAGGATCGCCAGCCCCAGCTGTCGCGCCCCGATCAGCATCACCGCCAGCGCATAGGTCAAGGGATTGGGAAACGCGATGAACAGCGCACCCGCCCCGACGATCACCGCCCACGCATACCCGACAAGGGCAGGGCCCCTCCACGCCGACTGACGCGACACCCGCGCCCATTCGTCCGGCGTGAAGATGGTCTTGGGATCAACGCGTGTGACGGCTGGCATGAAGCAATGCTAGCAGAATGCCTGCCGCAACGCAGCACCCAGAATGCCCCGGCGGTAACGCAAGGAAAGGGGGTAGCGGCCAGCGCTGGGTCCGCTAGGTTGCCGCGCAATTCGTTGTCGGAGCCATCGGAATGAAATTCCTCGTCTCACTGATGATCAGCTGCGCAGCGTTGGCTGCCTGCGGGGAACCCGTTCCACCCCCCGCGCCTGAACCTGCTCCCGCTGCTCCCCCGGAAGCTGCCGCGGCCCCAGCTGCAGATCCCATGCAGGGTGACGGCGGCGTCGATGCGTTCTACACGCCCGACCCCTCTATCCCCGCCGAGCCCGGCAAGCTCATCCGCACCATGACGCAGCCGCCGGAAACCTCGCTGGCCGAGGCAGGCCAGGCGATGCGCCTTCTCTATTCGTCCACCAACGGACTTGGCGAGGCCAGGACGCCGATCGCTGTCTCGGGCACACTCTTCCTGCCCAAGGGCGACGCCCCCACCGGGGGCTGGCCGCTCATCGCCTGGGCCCACGGCACGGTCGGCATTGCCGATGTCTGCGCGCCGTCCAATCGCCCGCGCTCTGAGCGCGACCAGAAGTATCTCAACCACTGGCTCTCGCAGGGCTACGCCGTCGTCGCCTCTGACTATCAGGGCCTCGGCACGCCTGGCGGCCACCCCTATCTCGCAACGCGCCCCGCTGCCTATTCCGTGCTCGACTCCATCCGCGCCGTGCAGGGCGACCCCGCTCTCAACATCGGCAAGCCGGTCGTCCTCGTCGGCCAGAGCCAGGGCGGCGGCGCAGCATTCGCAACAGCAGGGGAGGCGGCGACCTACGCGCCCGAACTCGACATCCGCGGCACTGTCGCAACCGGTACGCCCTACTTCACGATGGACGCCGCGCCTGCCGTTCGCGATCCCGAAGCCGTCTCGGGCGTTCTCGCCTACTCGATGTACATCATGTATCTCGCCGAACAGGCCGATCCGCTGTTCAAGATCGCGGACTACGCATCGCTTCCCGCGCGCCCCTTCTTCGAGTCGACCCGCACCCAGTGCCTGATGGACACGTGGACGAAGATCGAAGCCGAGAAGATGAGCCAGGCGAAGATGTTCACCGCGGACCCAACGCCCGCGATGGCGAAGTTCTTCCCGCTGATGGCCTATTCATCGCTCAAGGTGAAAGGCCCGGTCTTCATGGGCACGGGCGGCAAGGACGCCGACGTCCCGCCCCCCGGCCAGGAGCGCCTCTTCAAGGATGCTTGCGCCGCCGGCAGCGTGATCGAGCACAGGGTCTACCCCGACCTCGACCACTCAGGCACCGTAAACGGCTCGCTCGCGGACTCGACGCCCTTCGTGAAGAAGGCTTTCGCCGGCGAGGCGCTGACGGGCAATTGCCCCACGGCGGGGTAGAGCTTGCAGGAGGACGCCGCCATGAATGAGGAGCGACGTCCTCATCTGCGCGTGTCTTCTTCCGGTGCTGAAACCACCAGGTCGCGGTAAGCGTGCCAGCTTGCCAGGCCTAGCACTGGAAACGTGATGATCAGGCCGACAAAGGCCGTCCCGACCGAAATGGCGGTGAGGCCTGCGATGATCAGCGCCCACAAGGCCATTGGTCCGGGATTCCGGGTGACGGCGCGCACGCTCGTGACGATGGCGACGAAGAAGTCCGACTCCCTGCGAAGGAGCATCGGGATCGAGACGACAACGATGCAATAGGTCAGGTATGCGATTACCCCGCCGATGATTGTTCCGGATATCAGCATGCCGTGCCCCTCCGGCGTGCCGACCGCGAAGGCGATAAACTCCTCCGCGGTCCGGTGCAGGCGATACGTCGAAAGTCCATACACGATACGCGCGATCTCGCCCCAGATGAAGAATATCATGACCAGCGCGAGCCCAAGATAGGCGATATCGCTCCGGAACGCCGACCGCACAAAGACGAGGTCCCCCAGTGTCGGCTTCCTGTTCAGCGACATTAGGCGGCCAGCCTCATAGAAGCCCATGGCCAGAAGCGGCGCTACGAACACGAAGCCGCAGGTCACAATCACGGCCAGCAAGGCGCCCCCGGATGCGAACATCCAAGTTACCAGACAGGCGCTGGCGATTGCCAGCATCAGGCCGTAGGCGAGACACGCGAACGGCGCCTTCCACAGATCGCTCCACCCTCTCCCAAGCCATCGGAACGGAGCGCCGAGCGTGACTGTGTTGATCGCGGGCAAACCGCCTGACGTTTGCATCTTTCCTCTCGGGGCGAGTGCGATCCTGAAATTGGCCTGTCGGCCAGCCGGGGACTGTCCTGCCCACCGAACGGCGCGCGTTCGCCGACGCTCCCGGCCCGTCCATCACAGCTGCTTGGCAGCGCGTCGCGTTGAGCTGGATCAAACGCCTGATCGGGGATGTCCGGGCGCCCATGACCGGCGCTGAGGTCGCGTGCGCACGCCTGCGTGATCCCACGCCCCTTGCCCGCCAACACGCTTAGGCATTACCTGCCGCACTCAAGCGGACGATGATCCGCATCGAGGGAGACAACCAATGCGCACACACATCGCGAGCGCCGCGCTGGCCGTGGCCTTGATCAGCGGCTGCGCCGGCGCCCCGCCCCCCGTCCCCACGCTCGCGCCGCAGCCCCTGCCGCCTGTCGACATCGCGCATGCAGACTTCGCGAACCCCTCGCTCTGGCTCTGCCGTCCAGGCCTTGCGGACGACAAGTGCAAGATCAACCTCGACGCCACGATCATCGCCAAGGACGGCAAGACCACGGTCGAGAAATTCAAGGCGGCAGCCGATCCGAAGGTCGATTGCTTCTTCGTCTACCCCACCGTCTCCGACGACAAGACCTGGGCGTCCGACTGGACCGTCGACAAGATGGAGATCGAGGACATCAAGCTGCAGTTCGCCCGCTTCGGCTCTGTCTGCCGCCAGTTCGCGCCGATCTACCGCCAGACCACGCTCACCGCGCTGCGCATCGCCAGCGGCGGCCCGCAGCCGATCGGCGAGCGTCTCCCCGCCGGTGTCGGCGGCTACAACGACGTGCTCGACGCCTGGAACTGGTACATGGCGAACGAGAACAAAGGCCGCGGTGTGATCCTCATCGGTCACTCGCAGGGCGCTGGCGTCCTCGCGCGCCTGATCGCCAACGAAATCGAAGGCAAGCCGGCGCAGAAGCAGTTCGTCTCGGCGATGCTGCTCGGCTCCACCGTGCTGGTCCAGCCCGGCAATGACACCGGCGGTACCTACAGGACGATCCCGCTTTGCCGCGCCGAAGGCCAGACAGGCTGCGTCATCTCCTATGCATCCTTCCGCAACACGCTGCCGCCGCCGGACACGGCGCGCTTTGCAAAAGCAGCCGGCGGCAACATGGCCGCCTGCAACAACCCAGCAAACCTCGCAAGCGGACAGGGTGTGCCGGACTCCTACTTCATGACCAAGGGTTTCCTGAACGGCTCCGCTGGCCCGAACCAGCCCGACTGGGCCAGACCCCAGCCCAGCATCACCACGCCCTTTGTGAAAGTCCCCGGCCTCATCTCGACGAAGTGCGTCCAGAAGGGCGACTACCACTTTCTCGAAATGACGGTCACGCCCGACCCCGCCGACGCCCGCACCGACGAACTCGCCGGCGAGATCATGCGCGCCACCGGCCCCGACCTGAACTGGGGCCTCCACCTCATCGACGTCGACCACTCCATGGGCGACCTCGTCCGCATCGCGCGCACGCAAGCGGCGGCCTGGAAGTAGCTGCAAGTGGAAGCCCTCCCTCGCTCAAAGCGGGGGAGGTGGCGGCGAAGCAGGCGGATCGCGCACTCACTCCCGCCCCTTCAACACCGCCACATCCTCGCACAGCTGCTTCAGCTGCGCGCTGATCGCATCTGTCCGCCCCAGAATGTCGCGCTCGCGCAGCGAGTCCAGCTTGTCGTGGAGCAGCATGATCTCCAGCTCCGCGCGGAGGTTCACGATGTAGTCGTGTTCCGCCGCTGCGCGGTCGATCGCGCCATGCCGGTTCTGGCTCATCATGATGATCGGCGCCTGGATTGCCGCGATCATCGACAGCATCAGGTTGAGGAAGATGAAGGGGTAGGGGTCGAACGCCCGCGTTGCCAGCATCACATTGCCGCCGACCCACAGCGCAAGGATCACTCCGAACGCGATGATGAACCCCCACGAGCCGCCGACCTGCGCGACCCTGTCGGCCAGCCTCTCCCCGAACGTGCCTGGCTTGTCGTGATCCAGGACAGGGGCAAGCCCGCTCGGCTTCTGGTCGGCGATCAGGTCAATCACGCTGCGCTTCTGCAGGCTGAGCTGGCCATAGGGGGCGCCCAGAAGGTCGCGCGCCAGTTGTTCGCGGATGTCCATCTCAAGCCTCCAATACGGCCGGTCGCGTTGTGCGCCGACCCCTCCGGTCGCGCAGCCGCCTTCGCCTTGCAGTGGCTTTTGAACCTTTTTCGGGCCGCCGCGTAGTGCCCGTTCACCCGAGCCATTCAGGTCGTCTTCCCATGACCCCGGAAATCCTGCCTCCAGAAGCCAGCGCGGACGTGGAACGGCTGCGCAAGCTGGAAAAGCTGCTGGACCGCCAGTTCACCATCGCGGGCGTGAATTTCGGCATCGACAGCGTCATCGGCCTTGTGCCCGTGGTCGGCGACCTGATCACCGGCGCTTTCGGCTTCTACCTGATCCAGGAAGCCAGGCGCCACGGCATCTCGAAATTCACGCTCGCCCGCATGTACACGAACTGGGGGATCGACGTCGGCGTCGGCGCGCTCCCCATCGTGGGCGACATCTTCGACATCGCCTTCAAGTCGAACACAAAGAATCTGCGCCTGCTGATCGCCCATCTCGAAAAGCGCGAGGCGAAGGTGGGCCGCCAAGGCCTGTCCCGGCCTGGCATCGCCCGATCACCGCCTTGACCTGGATCAGGCCCGCGCTTGGCAGGGAGAGCAGGCTGCTGCGCGCATCGGAGGCAGCGGCCATGGCCATTTCACGCGATCAGCAAAGTCTCGTGCTCGACATTCTTGGGCAGGCGCTTGATCTCACGGTTGCAACCAACCGGCCTGACGGTTGGCCACAGGCCACCACTGTCAGCTTCGTCAGCGATGGGCTGACGCTATACCTGGGGACGTGGTCGCACAGCCAGAAGGCCGAGAACATCGCGCGTGACCCGCGTGTTTCCGTCACGGTGAACGCGCCCTACCGCGCGTGGGACACGATCCGCAGCTTGTCGCTCGCTGGCGACGCCACGATCGTGACCGCGCCGGAGGAGATGGCCAAGGTCGGCACGCTGATGATGCAGCGCTTCGGTGATGAAATCGCGAAGCAGGGCAGCATCGACATGAGCCAGACCACGCTGATCCGCATCACGCCGCACATCATATCGCTGCTCGATTACGGCAAGGGCTTCGGCCACAAGGCCGAGATCGTGCTGTCGAGCCTGTCCGCCACCAACTGAAAGGCGCCGCCTTCAAGGCGAAAGGGCGGACCTTGCGGCCCGCCCTCTCTCATGTTGGTCAGTCCGGCTTCGGCGGCGCTTAAGCAGCTTTATCAGCTGTGGCCGCCGCCACCCGGGGGTCCGGATCACGCAGCACATAACCGCGCCCCCAGACTGTTTCGATGAAATGGTTGCCGCCCGTCGCCTGCGCCAGCTTCTTGCGAAGTTTGCAGATGAAGACGTCGATGATCTTGAGTTCCGGCTCGTCCATCCCGCCATAGAGATGGTTGAGGAACATTTCCTTGGTGAGCGTCGTCCCCTTGCGCAGGGAGAGCAGCTCGAACATCTGGTATTCCTTGCCCGTCAGGTGAACGCGGTTGTTGTTCACTTCGACGGTCTTGGCGTCCAGGTTGACGAGGATGTCGCCGGTGCGGATCACGCTCTCGGCGTGGCCTTTCGAGCGGCGCACGATCGCGGTGATGCGGGCGATCAGCTCGTCCTTGTTGAACGGCTTGGTGAGATAGTCGTCGGCGCCGTAGCCGAGCGTCTTCACCTTCGCTTCGATGTCAGGGTTGGCCGACAGGATCAGCACGGGCGTGTTCACACGCGACATGCGAAGCTGCTTCAGGACTTCATAACCAGAGATATCGGGCAGTGCCAGATCCAGGATAATGAGGTCGTACTCATACACCTTGCCGAGGTCGACACCGTCTTCCCCGAGGTCAGTCGTGAAGACGTTGAACCCCGCGCTCTTCAGCATCAATTCGATGCTGCGAGTCAGGTGTTCATCGTCATCAATCAGAAGGACCCGCATGTCATTCTCCCGAATCGCGGTTGCCTTGCGGCGGTATTAACCCACGCATTAAGGCAGTGAAAAGGTTAACGGCAAGTTTCAGTCTGGCCCGACTGATTCATAAACGTTACCCTGATTCCATTGTTATGAAAGAGTCTGAAAAGCCCGGATCGGCAGGGTTTTTTGTGGTTAACGGGTCTGAAACCCGTTTCAGCGCCAGATGACATTTCCGAAGGCTTCCGCCCGGAATTAACGTCAGGCGTCAAATCATGCTGGCTGCGGCCATCCGGGACATCAAGTCGCTCGACCCCCGCAGCCACGAAGGCCGCGTCACCGCGCTTGAAGGCCTGCGCATCGAGGCCTCGGGCCCGCGCGAGGCCCTGCGCCTCGGCGCCTCCGTTCGCTTCGGTGACGAAAACGGCCCGCGCGGCGAACTTGTGGGCTTTGCCGGCGACCGTGCCATCATCCTCGCCTGCGACCAGCTTGAGGGTCTCGGCCCGGGCGCACCCGTTCATTTCGTCTCCGGCCTCGATGTGGTTCGTCCCAGCGATGGCTGGCTGGGCCGGGTCATCGACGCCTTCGCCGAACCGCTCGATACAAAAGGCCCGCTTCCCACTGGCCTGCGCGCCCGCCCGGTGCGCGCCGTCGCCCCCAACGCCCAGTCGCGCGCCCGCGTCGATCAGAAGATGGCGCTCGGCGTGAAGGCCATCGACGTCTTCACGCCCTGCGCCCGCGGCCAGCGTCTCGGCGTCTTCGCCGGCTCCGGTGTCGGCAAGTCGACCATCATGTCCATGCTCGCCCGCGGCGCCGATGCAGACGTCATCGTCATCGGGCTGATCGGCGAACGGGGCAGGGAGGTCCGAGAATTCGTCGAGGACACGCTCGGCCCCGAGGGCCTGGCCAAATCCGTCATCGTCACCGCCACATCAGACGAAGCCGCGCCCCGCCGCCGCCGCGCCGCTTGGCTGACCCTCGCCGTCGCCGAACACTTCCGCGACGAAGGCAAGCAGGTCGTCTGCTTTCTGGATTCCGTCACGCGCTTTGCGATGGCCCAGCGCGAAATCGGCCTCGCCGCCGGCGAGCCGCCAACCACGCGCGGCTATACGCCCTCCGTCTTCGCCGAACTGCCGAAACTGCTCGAGCGCGCAGGCCCCGGCGTCACTGTCGAGGAAGGCCAGCCGCAAGGCCAGATCACCGGCCTCTTCACCGTACTCGTCGATGGCGATGATCACAACGAACCGATCTCGGACGCTGTGCGCGGCACGCTCGACGGCCACATCACGCTCGCGCGCGCAATCGCCGAACGTGGGCGCTTCCCCGCCGTCGACGTGCTGAAATCCATCTCCCGCCTGCAGAACATGCTGCAGACGTCAGAGGAGAAAGCCGTCGCCACCCGCGCCCGCCGCCTGATGGCGCTCTATTCCAACATGGAAGAACTTGTCCGCATCGGCGCCTACGCAAAGGGCGCCGACGCCGAAGTCGACGAAGCCGTCCGCCTCTGGCCGCAGATGGAAACCTTCCTGCAGCAGGACGTCCACGACGTTACGACGCCCGAACAGGCCTACGCGCAACTCAGCGCCATCCTGTCGCCACCCGCCGCTGCGCCGGCCGCCGCCCAGAAGAAAGCCGTTAGATGAAGTCGCTCGGCACACTTCTGAAAGTCGCGCAACGCAAGCTCGACGAACTCGGCACTGAGGCCGCGAAGCTTGGCGTCGAAGTCGCCGAGCTGCAGAGCCGCGAGAATGCCATCCGCGCCCGCGAGCAGGCCGAACTCGCCAATGCCGCCCGCGACCCCATGTTCGCGGCCATGCTGCCCGCCTACCGCACGCGCGTGAAGGCGCAGATTGCAGACCTCAAGGTGCACATGTCGGCAAAGGAAAAGGCGCTGGAAGCGATCCGCCAGAAACTCTCCGAAGCCTACATCGAGAAATCCAAGTTCGAGCAACTCCTCGACCAGGCCGAAATCCGCGCCGCCACCGACCGCGCCACCCGAGAACAAGCCCAGCTCGACGAGGTCGCCATCAACCGCGCAGGGCGGTAGCCACAAGGTGAAGTCTTCCCTCGCCGAAGGCGGGGGGCCGCCTGCAAGGCTGGCGCATGTCTCAAAGGGTCGCGCCCGCAAACGACCTTGCCCCCTAGCACCCCAACGCTATCCTCCCGCAGCACCGAACGGGATGAAAGTCATGAGCGACGCCATCGGCCCCGGCGATCTTGTTCTCTGCGTGAATGCCGCGCCTAACCACGTCACGGGCGAACCCGTCCCTCTCATTGCCGGCGAGACCTATCGCGTCCACTTCGTGATGGAGTTCGCCTGTCCATGCGGCCGCTCCGATGCCCTGCTCGATGTCGGCGTCGGCTGGGCGTGGTGCCAGTCCCGCTTCCGCCTCATGCCCAAGCCAAGGTTCGAAGCGAAGCCGCAACGCGTCTCCGCTCCGAAGGAGAAAGAGAAGGTACGGTGAGCAACCGCCGGACGCTTGAAGCGCACGGCCCGGACGCGCCTGACGGTGTCGCGCGGCCTGCAGCCGCATCGCTTCAGTCAAGGCGAACGGCGGGTGTCGAAAGCTCCAGCCCGTCGTGCCAGCGGAGAGCCGGACATTCTTGTCCCGAGGCGGACATTGACGGCCGGCGTGGCGAGTCAGTCGTCCAGCGTGGACAATCGGAGCTCGCAGTGGCGCGCCGCAAATGGTCCCAAGTCGCAAAGACACGGTCCTGGCGACGCGGAAGCCGAGGACCCTTTCCCGGAACGACGGGCAGGGCCCTCCTCGAACGGCCGAGCGAAGGAGCTGCGGATCGCCGAACCAGTAATCGCCACGGGTGACGCGACCGGAGCAGGCAGCCGGTGAGCAGGCGGCGATTGCTCGGCGGATCGGCCGCGCAACGCTCCGCAAGGCAGTCCCAAACCCACTCCGATACATGGAAGTGCATGTCATGAAGGCGGAGGGCGTCACCAACCCCGGAGCGTTTCAACGCACGGCTGCCTGGTGGGATAGCGGGTTTTCGTTCGCGCTTCTCCGCCTTGTCTGCCGATGAGTTACGGTTCTACTATCGCTGGATGGCGCACGACCATCACGATCACGACGACGATCATCCTGACAACGAGCTCGACCCGATGACGGCGCGCGTCCGGGCGCTGGAAACCATTCTTGTCGGCAAGGGGCTGGTCGATCCCGCCGCCATCGACGCCATTGTCGAGACCTACGAAACGAAGACCGGACCGCGCAATGGCGCGCATGTCGTTGCGAAGGCCTGGACCGATCCAGGCTTCGCCGCATGGCTGAAGACCGACGCCACCGCCGCCATTGCTTCATTGGGGTATACAGGCCGTCAGGGCGAACACATGCGGGCGGTGTTCAACACGGAAAGCGTGCACAACCTCGTCGTGTGCACGCTGTGCTCCTGCTATCCGTGGTCGGTGCTTGGTCTGCCGCCGGTCTGGTACAAGTCGCCCCCCTATCGTTCGCGCGCTGTCATGGATCCGCGCAGCGTGCTGGCCGAGTTCGGGCTCGGCCTGCCCGCCGACACATCAATTCGTGTATGGGATTCCACGGCGGAGCTGCGCTATCTCGTCATCCCGCAGCGTCCCGTCGGGACCGATGATCTCGACGCCGAGGCGCTTGCTGCTCTGGTCACGCGCGACAGCATGATTGGGACAGGCCTTGCCCGATCTGCAGGTAAGTCATGAACGGACCACAGGATCTCGGCGGCCAGATGGGCTTCGGGCTGGTTGCTCCTGAAATCGACGAGCCTGTGTTCCATGCGACCTGGGAAAAGCGTGCACTCGGCCTCACTCTGTGCGCAGGCGCTCTGGGCAAATGGACGATCGACGAGAGCCGCCACGCGCGCGAATCGCTGCATCCGGCGGACTACTATGCGTCGAGCTATTACGAGATATGGACCAAAGCGCTTGAGGCGCTGCTGCTACGGCATGGCTTCATCACAGCGGCTGATCTTGCCGCGCAGCGCGCCGTCGATCCGGCGGCTGGGTCGATGCGAATCCTGACCGCTGGCAACGTCGCTGCGACGCTGGCGCGTGGCGGGCCGTGCGACCGGCCGATGGCGGCCCCGCCGCTTTTTGCTGCTGGCGACCGCGTCCGTACACGCAGGACCAATCCGAGCGGTCACACCCGCCTGCCGCGTTATGCCCGTGATTGTGTTGGCGTGATCGAGGCGGTGCACGGAGGATTTGTGTTTCCGGACACCAACGCGCATGGCGCGGGCGAAGCGCAGGAATACGTTTATACGGTTGCGTTTACGGGCGAGGAGTTGTGGGGTGAGACTGCCAGTTCCGGCCTCACCGTCAGCATCGATGCGTGGGAGAGCTATCTTGTCCCGGCTTGATCTCTCGCCCGATGCCCGTGTCTTCGCAGAGCCGTGGCAGGCTGAAGCCTTTGCGATGGTGGTCGCGCTGCATGAACGCGGCCTGTTCAGCTGGAGCCAGTGGGCCGATGCGCTGTCCACGCAGGTGAAAGCGCCCGGCGGCGAGAACTACTATGCTGCATGGCTCGCCGCGCTTGAAAGCCTGCTGGTATCCTTGAATGTCACCGCGACAGTCGAGGTCGATGCGCTGGCCGAAGCCTGGCAGCGTGCAGCGCATGCCACGCCGCATGGCCAGCCGATCCTCCTTGAAAACGATCCTGCGCGGTCGGCGTAGGGCGGCAGAGTTGGCTTGAGGTCGATCTTGCCTGCGTGTCGGAACCAAGCTCGGATGTATTGCAAGAGCGGATGTGCGCCAGCCTATGGACAGAAATTGGGCGGGATTTTGCCGGTGCGCCCGAGCATTGCCAGCGGTTGGGTTGGGGTGGCGCTGCCATTGATGATTTTGCGGCGGGCGGCTTCTGATAGCATCGAGGTCGCCGGCTAAGCCATACCGAGGAATGTTTGCATACGTTCAAGCTCTTCTTCCAGCGCTCGCCTGAACCTCGGGTCGCGGGGCGGCTTGCCGGACACGTAGCCGAGCTGCGACTCCATCCGGTTATCAACTACAGCGAGGTTGCCCCAGCCAATAACGGCGTCGCGCCACAATAGCGGCAGTGCATAGTACCCTCGCACCCGCCTGGCCGCCGGCACATAGGCCTCGAAGCGGTAAGCCCAACCCCATAGTGTTTCGAAGCGGCGACGGTCCCAGACGATCGGATCGAACGGCGCAAGGAGGCGAACTTCGCCGTCTGTGACGTCAACGGAGCTCCATCGTTTGGCGCTCGGGTTCTCGCTGGCAGGCCAGAACCAACGTGTGCCGTCCACTTCGGCGGACGGCAGCCTCGCCCGCGAACGTTGCAGTGCAGCTCGGCAATCGTTCGCCCACTGCGGGGCGCCGCTCCGGAGCCGGGCCACAAGCTCTGCCAACGACCGCTCAGGCAGGGGCGCATACTTCCTGACGATAATGTCGACGAGCCTGTCCATCGCGACTTGGGGGGCGACCGGCGGGGGTGTGGCTTCGCGCGCCGCGTAGAGACGGGTGCCGCTGGCGCGACCGGCTATCCGCACGAGGCCGCGATAGTGCATCTGGTCCAGCAGTTGCGTGCTGGCGTTGGTCGAGCCGCCGAACCAATTCCGTACTTTCCCATGCTGGAATTGTGCGTCGACCTCGTGAGGGTGCACGACGCCTCGTTCGCGCACAAACGCAAGTACGGCGGCGGCCTTTTCCTGACGAGATTTTGACCAGGGCGTTCGCGGCATGCGTGGATGCAGGAGCGCATGCGTGTCGCGCGGCAGGAACCCATAGTTGACGAAGAAGTCTTCTTCGATTGCGAGCTCTGGATAACGACGCTCAAGGTCGCCAGAACGATAGTCGCGCACGCGATGGCGCAGGGTCAGATCCTGTGCGCGTGCTGGCGCGCGAATTGGATCGGCCTGGACAAAGCCCAGGCGCTCGATCGCGCGAGCCAGCGTCACGGGGGCGAACAATGTTCGCGCGACCGTGTATCTGCGTAGCTCTGCAAGGGTGATCGGGCGCCGGGTCAAGATAGTCACCCACTAACTCTCGCCAACCGCTTTGTCTCCACCTGGCGGCTTGCGAACGACGCTTTCTGGGCGAGGTCCTGGCGTGTGGGCCAAGGCAGGACGACTGGCAGGAGTGGAGCGTCTCAGCCGTATGGCTACAAATTCCACCTGGCCGAATCCCGCTTGGGCGAACTCGGGCGCCGACACGGCAATCCCGCCGAGGCGCAGAAGTGGCTGGCTGTGGCCGAGCGCCGCCTGCGCCTGCATCGCCAGCTTGTCCATATCATTGCTGCGGACGACAAGATCGATACTGCGCGGATCGAACAGCCCTACCGCCTCAGAGTCCTCGAATACCGCGCGCGGCGCCCGGGTTCGACGCATGCAACAAGGTCCTCCCCGCGAAGCGGGGAGGACGAGAGGGGATGGACGCCAAGGAAAAGATCAGGCCGACTTCGCCTCGATGCCTTCGGCGCCGCCGCGGATCAGTGCTTCGGCGATCTGCTGGGCGTCGAGCGCTGCCTGCGCCTGCGGGTCGATGCTCACGATCGTCTTCTGCTGGCGGATCGCCTCGCGCACTTTCAGGTCGCGCAGGACAATACCGGCAAGTGGCGGACGGAAGCCAAGGAAGGTCTGTGACGCGCGCGCAAGCGCCTCGTAGGTGCGGCGACCGGCGACGCGTGTGTCGGCCATGTTGATGGCGATCCACGGCTGCACGCTGGGCGCATATCCGCGCAGCACCTTGATGAAGGCATATGCGTCGGTCATCGACGTCGGTTCGTCGTTCGCAACGATCACGCAGCGATCGCATGCGCGCGCAAGCCGCATCACATTGTCCTCGATGCCGGCGCCGAGATCGACCAGCACGGTGTCGTATTGGAGCGACAGAGCGGTCAGCGAAGCGGCAAGGCGCGAAGCCTCTTCCGCCGGCAGTCCGGCAAGCGCGCCCGAGCCAGAACGGCCCGGAAGCACGTCAAATCCGATTTCAGAGCCTGCGCCGCCATTGACCTTGCAGACCGCGTCCTCAAGCTCGACCCAACCCGCGATTACAGCTGCAAGGTCGGTTTCAGGCGCGATGCCCAACTGCACGTCGACGTTCGCAAGACCAAGGTCGCCGTCAACCAGAAGCGTCCGGCGGCCCATTTTTGCAAAGCATGCGGCAAGCGTGGTGGACAGCCAGGTCTTCCCGACCCCGCCCTTGCCCGAGGCGACCGCGATGACGGAAGCAGGCGTCACGCGCGAGCGATGACTGCCTTTCCCTTCCGACTTCTTCGAACCGAAGTTCATCATCACGCAGCTCCCTTGAGCTGGTCCGCTTCCGCGAATTGCGCGGCGGTCATGAACAACCGCGCGATCCGCTCAGACGAAGCAGGGACCAGCCCGCAGGTCGCATTAGACGTCATGCCGAGTGAAGCGATGCTTAACCGCGCGGAAGAAATTGCTGCGATTGCTCCTCCGCGGCGTCGAACCGCGTCGATCCGGGTAAGGATGACACGGCGGCATCCAGCCTGCGCAAAGGCGCGCGCGTTGTCCTCGATTTCCATAGGATGGCCGTCGGCCCCGATCACCAGGATCGGCTCCACATTCATGTGTGAAATCAAGTCGCTGCAACGCTGCATGTCTGCTTCGTCAAGCGGGTTGAAGGACGGGCAATCGATCACCAGGCGCTGCCCGCGATCGTCCGCATCGCGCACCAGCCGCATCAGATGGTCGGGCGAGAGCGTTGAGGTTACCGAAACCTTAAGGGTTAAGGCCGCCAGCCGCGCCGTCTGTCCCGACGCATCGAAATCGGCCGCCACCGGCTCGATCGGATGCTTCTTGTCCGAGAGGAAGCGTGCGATTTTCGCCGCCGCCGTCGTCTTGCCCGAGCCATGCGGCCCGACCAGCATCAGCGACTTCGCCGGCTGCGGGTTCAGCGGATTGAAGGTCAGCACACCCTCGATTCCCGCCGCCAGTGCCGCGTGCGATTCCATCCCGGCGCCCATGCGGCTGCCTGCTTCCGACACCATATGGACGAAACCATCCGGCGCGCCATGCCAGCGCAGGGTGGAGGAGAGCAGGCTGCGTGTCTCATCGAAGACGGGCCGAACTTCTGCAAACTTCGGCGCCGCAAATTTCTGTCCGAAATTGCGCTCGATCGCCGCGCGCACTTCGAACATGCCATCATCTTCCCGCTCGCGCGTGGAGAGGATCACCGCATCCGGCCCCATCTCGGCCCGGGCCATGGCGAGGGCTTCCTCCTCGCTGCGTCCCACGAACATCTTCATCTTCATGTTGGGGGTCCTCTACACGGCGCCGGCTGAACGCAGCCGCGCCTTGGGGTGGATTTCGTTCTGCGACATCACGATGGTCTGCGGCCTGAACCGCTCCACCAGCGACCGCACATACGGCCGCACGCCGGCCGAGGTGAGCAGCACGGGCGAGTCACCTGTCTGGCTCGCACGTTCGAAAGCATTGCGCAGGTCGGCGACGAACTGGTGCAGGCGTGACGGCTCCAGCGCCAGCTGCCGGTCCGCACCGGCGCCGACGAGGGACTCGGCGAAAGCCTGCTCCCAGTTCGGCGACAGCGCCACGATCGGCAGCGCGCCGGACGGATCAAGGTGCGCGTTGCACAGCTGGCGGGCGAGGCGCGTGCGAACATGCTCCGTGACCGATAGCAGATCGGTGGAGGCGGACGTCGCCTCCGCAATCGCTTCAAGGATCGTCCCGAAATCGCGAATGGAGATGCGCTCGCGCAACAGATTCTGCAGCACGCGCTGGATACCCGACACCGTGATCTGCTGCGGCGTGATGTCGTTGATGAGAGAGGACTGCGGCTTGGGCAGATCCTCGATCAGCTGCTTCACCGAACCGAACGACAGGAGCTCTGCCATGTTCTCCTTCACCAGCTCGGTGAAGTGGGTGGTCAGCACGGTCGCGGCATCGACCACGGTATACCCCTGCAGCGTCGCATTCTCCTTCATCGAGTCGTCGATCCACACAGCAGGCAGGCCGAACACCGGCTCGTTGATCTTCTCGCCCGGTATCGGCGGCGCGCTTCCCGAGGCATCCATCGCAAGGTGGAACTGCGGACGCAGCTTGCCGCGCCCTGCGACGACTTCCTTGATGAGAATGCGATAGTCTTCCGAGCCCAGCTCCAGATTGTCGATGATGCGAACCTGCGGAACGACGAACCCGAATTCCGACGCCACCTGCCGGCGCACAGCCTTGACCTGGTCGGTGAGTTTCCGGCCTGAAGTTTCGTTGATGAAGCCGAGCAGGCCGAAGCCCAGCTCGATCTTGATTTCGTCGACAGCCAGTGAATCCTGGATCGGCGGTTCCTGAATGGGTTTGGCGCGCTGCGTCGCAGCCGTTTCAGCAATCGCCGTCGCTTCTTGTTCTCTCTGCTTCCGGAAACCGCGATAGGCTCCATAGCCAGCAGCTCCGGCGAGGGCGAAGAACGGGATGATCGGCATTCCGGGAAGCAATCCTGCAAAGCCTGCCATCAGAGCCGCCATGGCAAGGCCCTGCGGATTCGTGAACAGCTGGATGCCGATCGCCTTGTCGGCTGCGCCTTCGACGCCAGCCTTGGAGACAAGCATACCGGCCGCGATCGAGACGATGAGCGCCGGGATCTGCGAGACGATACCGTCGCCGACGGTCAGCAGGGTGTAGGAATTTGCAGCCTCCTCGAACGAGATACCCATCTGGGCGACGCCGATGATCATGCCGCCGATGATGTTGATGAAGGTGATGAGGATACCGGCCATCGCGTCGCCGCGGACGAACTTCGAGGCGCCGTCCATGGCGCCGAAGAAATTGCTCTCGCCCTCCAGCTCCTTGCGACGCTTGCGGGCCTCCTCCTCGTTGATCATGCCTGCGGAGAGATCGGCATCGATCGCCATCTGCTTGCCGGGCATCGCGTCCAGCGTGAACCGCGCCGCGACTTCCGCGATCCGACCCGAACCCTTGGTGACGACCACGAAGTTCACAATGATCAGGATGATGAACACCACGACGCCGATAACGAAATTGCCGCCCATCACGAAGCCGCCAAAAACCTCGATGATGTTGCCGGCCGCCTGCGGGCCTTCATGGCCATGGGCGAGGATGAGGCGGGTGGTCGCAATGTTGAGCGCCAGCCGCAGCAGCGTCGCCAGCAGCAGCACGGTTGGAAAGGCCGAGAATTCAAGCGGCTTTTTGATCAGCAGCGCCGTCATCAGGATGAGGACGGACAGCGTGATCGAGATCGCCAGCAGGAAGTCGAGCAGGAATGGCGGGATTGGGATGATGAGCATCATCACCAGCGCCATCACGCCGAGCCCGAGCGCATATTCGCCACGAGCGAACAGCTTGGTGAACGCGTTCAGGTCAAACGGTTCGTTGTTGAGGGTCGCAGCCTGAGCCATATCGATCAGCCAGCCGCCCGGACTTCGCCAGGCGCCGCCACTTCAATGCCAGCGTCCTGATAGGCGCGCAGCTTGTTGCGCAGCGTCCGGATCGAGATACCGAGAATGTTCGCGGCGTGCGTGCGATTGCCGAGGCAATGATCGAGCGTCTGCAGGATCAGGTCCTGCTCGACCTCCGCCACTGTCTGGCCGACGCGAATGGTTGCTTCGCGAATGGCGATCTCGGCTGCGTTGACGGCGCGCTCGGCAGTTGCGTCGAGCGCATTGCCCTGCACTGGGCGGCCATCCGGCGTACGCAGGTCGTCGACCGTGATTTCCGAACTGCGCGCCAGGATCACAGCGCGATGCATCGCATTCTCGAGCTCGCGCACATTGCCGAGCCAGGACGCGCAGTGGATCCTTTCACGCGCGGCATCTGACAGCGTCCGGACAAATCCGTTGGCGGTCGCGTACTTCTCGACGAAATAGTCGGCGAGGGCGGAAAGGTCGTTCGGACGCTCCCGCAGCGGGGGGATGTGCAGGTTCATCACGTTGAGCCGGTAAAGCAGGTCCTTCCGGAACTCGCCGCGGATCACGGCCTCCTGCAGGATGCGGTTCGACGTTGCGATGATCCGGATATTGACCGGCACCGGCTTCGATCCGCCGACGCGGTCGATCTCGCGTTCCTGGATGGCGCGCAGCAGCTTGGCTTGAAGCCGGATATCCATCTCCGATATCTCGTCCAGCAGCAGCGTGCCGCCATCGGCCTCTTCGAACTTGCCGATGCGACGCGCCACGGCGCCAGTGAATGCGCCCTTCTCATGGCCGAACAGTTCGCTCTCGAGCAGGTTTTCCGGAATGGCGGCGCAGTTGACGGAGATGAACGGCTTTTCCGAACGTCGCGAACGCTTGTGCAGGTAGCGCGCCATCACTTCCTTGCCGACGCCGCTCTCGCCGGTGATCAGCACGGACGCATCCGACGGCGCGATCTGGTCGGCCAGCTGCTTGATCTCGATCATCGCGGAGTCCTGCGCGATGAGCGGGCGGTCATCGTCTGCGACAGCGGCCAGGACGGCTGCGATCAGTTCGGGATCGGGGGGCAGCGGAATGAACTCGCGCGCGCCGGCGCGGATTGCGTTGGCGGCGGTGTCGGGGCTTGCGCCGATGCCGCAGGCGACGACGGGAGCAACGATGCGCTCCTGCTTCATCGCATTGACCAGCGATCTGATGTCCTCATGGACGTCGATCATTACGATGTCGGCGCCGCGACCCGTGCGCAGCAGCTCCATTGCGGTAGCGGCGTCGTGCGCGTGCAGGACTTTCGCGCCCTTGTCGTAGGCGATCTTGGTGGCAGCGGAAAGTTGTCCCGCGAGATTTCCGATGATCAGAACACGCATGGGTTTTCCTTCAGCCGTCCGAGTTCTTGATGATTTCCGTCATGGTCACGCCCAGACGATCGTCGACGACGACCACCTCCCCACGGGCGACCAGGCGGGAGTTGACATAGATGTCGATGGCTTCACCGACCCGGCGGTCGAGTTCCAGAACGGAACCTTCGGTGAGTTCGAGAAGCTTCGAGACTTCGATGGTCGTACGTCCGATCACGGCCTGCACGGAGACCGGCACGTCAAAGACGGGCTTCAGGTCAGATGCGATCTTGTCGCGCGCATCGAGCATATCGGAGGACGGCATGCTGGCCTTGCGCGGGGCGGCGACGCCACTCTGGGCCAGATCCGGCAGATTCAGGTCATTGGTGCTCATGATGTCCTACGCGGCGGCAAACAGGTCGAGCTGCGGGGCCACAGGGTCCTGCAGGCGGGAAGCGATGATCGTGTCGATGGCGGCCTCGACGGCATCGCGGCTGAAGCCGGTCGCGCCGTCGGCCCACTCGACGCGCCAGTCGCCAGGCTTGGCCTTGGCGTCGGGTGCGAACGACACGCTGCCGCCGACGCCCTTGGCGCGGAGTTGCTCAAGGCGGCGCTCGACGGCGGGGATCGCGTCCGGTGCAATCGCGACGGTGATCGCAGGGTTCAGCTTGAGCTGGCGTATGACGTCGGCGATTGCGGCTGCAGCGATTTCCTCGCCCTGCCGGTCAAGCGCCGCGCCGGCGATGCGCTTGGCGGCGATCATCGCAAGTTCCGCGGCTTCAGCGCGCAATTGTTCGGCGACAGCGGAAAGCTGGGCCGCGACCGGCGCGAGGGTGACCACAATGCGGTCGACCGAGGCAAAGCCCGCTTGCTTCGCGCGTGCTTCGCCCTCGGCGCGCGCCTTGGCAGCCAGCTGGTCGGCCTCGTCGCGCGAAAAGTACTTGCGCTCGGGGCCGGACAGCACTTCGCCCTCGGCGTTGAACTCGGTTGCGAACAGAAAGGGGGATGTCTGGACCATCAGTAAATCAACTCGTCCTGGCCACCGCTTTCGGCGAGCATGATCTCGCCGCGATCGGCGAGCGCCTTGGCGACGACCACCATTTCCTGCTGGGCGGTCTCGACGTCCTTGAGTTTGACCGGCCCCATCGCGGCCATCTCGTCACGCATGAGCTTGGCCGCGCGTTCCGACATGTTCGACATGAACAGGTTGCGCATCTCGTCATTGGCGCCCTTGAGCGCGAGGCCCAGCTTGTTCTTGTCGATGTTGCGCAGCAGCGTCTGGACGCCGCCCGGATCGAGCTTGGAGAGATCCTCGAACACGAACATCAGCGAGCGGATCTTGTCGGCCGCATCCTTGTTCTTGTCCTCGAGCAGCGACATGAAGCGCCCCTCGGTCTGGCGGTCGAAATTGTTGAAGATCGATGCCATCTGTTCATGGCTGTCGCGCTTCGATGTGCGTGCCAGGTTGGTCATGAACTCATTGCGCAGCGTGACTTCGATCTTTTCAAGAATGTCGCGCTGTACCGGCTCCATGCGGAGCATGCGCTGGATGACTTCAAGCGCGAATTCCGGGGGCAGGGCCGTGAGCACCCGCGCCGAGTGCTCCGTCTTGATCTTCGAGAGGATGACTGAAACCGTCTGCGGGTATTCGTTCTTGAGATAGTTCGCGAGAACCTGCTCGTTCACATTGGCGAGCTTGTCCCACATCGTGCGGCCGGCGGGGCCGCGCACCTCCTCCATCAGCGCATCCACCTTCTCGCGCGGCAGGAATTGCAGCAGCAGGCGATGCGTCTGCTCGTAGGAGCCCGTGACGGCGCCAGAGCCTGAAAGGCGGTTCACGAAGTCCTTGATCAGGTATTCCACGGTCTCTGCCTTGACCGGGCCGAGGTTGGACATTGCGCCCGAAATCTCGCGCAGTTCATCATCGTCCAGCAGATCCCATACCGGCTTTGCCTGTTCACCGAGGGCCAGCAGCAGGATCGCCGCCTTCTCCGAACCATGCATTCCGGCGACTGTAGTGATCGTCTCGACAATGCGGCGGTTGGTGTCGGCGCTGATGTCTTCGCGCTGCTGGGGCGGCGCAGGCGCGCCGGCGTTTTCGTCCGACTGGCTTGCCGACTGTTTTTGCTGGGCGGCGCTCTTGCTCATGCCGCACGATCCGATGACTCTTCAGAAAGCCACGACCGGATGATGGCGATCGACTCCTCCGGGTGGGCGGCGACGACTTCGGAGATTTTCTTGATCGACGACACCTTCACCTGTCCGGAGATGCGCGCAACGTCGATTCCGGCGTCAAGACGATCGGGCGTCGAAGTCTCGAAGTTCACCGTGTTGCCCTGAGGCAGGCTGCCACTGTGGCGGATCGTCGTCTCACCATCACCTGAACGCTGCTGCATCAGGATGACTTGCTGCGCCTGATGGGCTGCGATCGCCTTGGCGCGCTTGGCGCCCTTCAGCGCCTGGATTTCCGGAGGCAGGCTGTCCGGATCTGGCTTCGAGAACAGTCCCGAGATCAGCGGGCGCAGGACGAAGAATACCAGCGCCAGCGCCGTCAGGACGAGGGCGAGGATTTCGCCGATGCGCACAAGGTCGAACTTGTCCAGATCGAACGGCCCGGGCGCTGCCGCGCCATCCATCGACGTGTCTGGCCGGGCAAAGGCGGTGCTTTCGACCGTCACGACGTCGCCGCGCTGTTCGTTGAACAGGACGGCAGATTTGACCAGGGCCGTGACACGCGCGATCTCTTCCGGGGAACGGTCCTGCCAGGTGGCAGGCGCGCCCTCCGCGCCGGCGACGCGCACCTGGTCCAGCGCGACGGCGACGGACAGGCGCTTGATCGCGCCGCCCTCGATCACTTCGGTCCGGACGGTCTTGTCCATCTCGTAGTTGATCGTGGCTTCAGTACGGTTGGTCTGCGACTGGCTTGTCGGCAGTGGGGTGGCAGCGGGAGCCGCACCTGTCGGGACATTGTTTGCGACCGTCGTTTCATCGCCAGGCGCGAGGTCGGAACTCGACGAGCTGTCCTCCACCGTCGTTTCCGAGCGGACAACGCGGCTATCGGGATCGAAGCTTTCGGAGCTCTGGGTGACGCGATTGAAGTCGGCGTCGATCGAAACAGTCACCTTGGCGGCACCCGGACCGGCAATGTTCTCGATCACGTCGAGAACCTTTTTCCGGTAGCTTTCCTCCATGGACAGCCGCCGTTCGTCGCCGTTCGTGCCGCCGCCGGTAGCCGAGCCTGATTCATCGGAAGCAGCCGCCAGAAGCCTGCCGTCCGTGCTTGTCACGGTCACAGACTCGACACTCAGCCCCGGCACCTGCGAGGCGATAAGGTTGCGGATCGCCCGTACCTTCTCGGCCGGCATCATGTTGCCGGAGAGTTTGAGGACGACGGCAGCCTTGGGCTTGTCGCTGTTCTGCTGGAAGAGCGGTTTATCGGGGATCGAGAGGTGGACCTTGGCCGACTGGACCATGTCATAGGCGGAGATCGAGCGTTCCAGCTCGCCCTCCATGGCCCGCAGTTTCTTGATGTTGAGGACGAACTGGGTCTCGCCCAGCGCGTCGGACTTGTCGAAGATCTCCCAGCCGACCGACCCGCGCGTCGGCAGGCCCTGCTCGGACAGCATCATCCGGGCGTCTTCGACCTTGGCGGCGTCGACGAAAATGGCCGAACCGCCGCCTTCGAGCGAATAGGCGACGCCGGCGGTGTCGAGCTTGCCGCTGATTTCGGCCGCTTCCTCGAGGTCGAGGCCGGAGAACAGGAGCTTTTTCCCGCCTTCGCCGCCCTGAAGCATGATCACGCCGAGACCGCCGCCTACCAGGGCGACGACGACGAGCGCCGCGGCAATACGCATGCGGCCTGACCGGGCCAGCTGGCCGATCAGTCCCTTGGAATCGTCTGGTTTGATGTCCGCCATGCCCGCCCGGAAAACTGCTTCGCCGCGATTTGCGACTAGGCAGGAAATTCCCAGTGCGTGGTAAATGGCGTGTTAAGACTCGCGACCGAAGTGGTTAGCGAAACCTTAATACCCGGAGGCGAGCCGCCCCACCCAGAATGCCCCGGGGCGACGCCTGGTCTGGCAGTAACTGGTCTAGCGGTAGTTCTGCAGGCGCGTGGTGCGCAGGCCCTTCACGCCATGGCGCTGATAGAGGCGTTCCCAACCGGCGAACTCCTCTTTCGTGAGGGCGTAGCGGTCGCAGGCGTCTTCGGCCGAAAGCAGTCCCCCATGGACAGCCGCGACAACTTCCGCCTTGCGGCGGGTAACCCACCGCTGGATCCCCGGCGAGGGGAGGTCAGAGAGTGTGATGTTGCGTCCGTCGGGTCCCACGACGGCCGCGCCGTGAGCGGTTTGGCTCAGCATGGTTGACTCCATATGCTGTTCTAATCGTGGACCGACCATACGCACTGGCGTTTAAGGTGACGCTCAGGCCAACCGCGCGGTTTCGTGGAAACACTCTGCAAAATTCGCACAACCATTAAGGACCTTGGTGAGGATTGGAGCCGCGTCGCGCCGACGAAAAGTCCCGGTCGGGCAGGCATGCGATCCGCATCGCAATGCCGCCGTCTACGGACGATCAGGCAGCTGTTCGATTACCGCTTCAGCCTTATCAGTTCGTCGAGCATCTCGTCAGCCGTCGTGATGATCTTGGAGGATGCCGAGTACGCGCGCTGCGTAATGATCAGGTTGGAGAATTCCTCGGCGAGGTCGACGGTCGAGGATTCCAGCGCTCGCGACTTGATGTTGCCGGCGCCGCCAACACCTGCGCCGCGCATTGACAGCGCGCCAGTGTCTGGTCCCAGGCGATAGATACCGCCCTGCTCGGCGATCAGTCCGTTGGTGTTCCCGAATGTCGCCAGCGGGATCTGGTAAATCCGGCGCGTGAGACCGTTGGTGAAGATGGCTGTGACGAAGCCGTCATCGTCCACGTCGACCGACGCCAGTGAGCCGAAGGGCGTACCATCGATCTGCGACGTACCGAGCACCGAAGGAGAGTCATAGTTGGTCAGGCCACCGGGCGCGCCGGGTCCACCCATGTCGAGCGAGATCGTCTGCGTCGCGAGGCCCAGCGTCGGATCCCACTCTGATCCGCCTGCACCATTCTCGCCAATCGTCACCGAGAGAGGCAGCGTCGAGTTTGTGGCGTCGAGCTGGCCGAATGTGGTGAAGCTTACAATGCCGGTTGCGAGTTGTCCGTCCACCAAGGGCGCGCCATCCACGACCTGGCCGGGCGGCAGATGGACTTCGGCGAACCAGGTGTTCGGGCCCTGCTTGAGGAAGGAGAACGTCAGTGTATGCAGGCCGCCCTGGCTGTCATACATCTGGATCGGAACCTGGAAGTCGGGCGTCACCGCGCCAGAGGCCATGTTGTTCGCCGTGTCGGTCGCGTCATACGTAGCCGCTGCAGCAGATACCGCCTGCGACGATTGAAGGTTGGCGGAGAGGGACAGCCGCGCGGTTGCCTCGGCGCCGCCGGCAATGCCTGAAACCCGAACGGACTCGAGGGCGTTGAGATCGGTCGGATTGGCGTCGACAGCGCCCGACGAGTCGACCGGCCAGCCGAGCAGATAGTAGCCTGCGGCATTCTGCAGGTATCCGTCCGCATCCGGGGTGAACTGGCCGGCGCGGGTGTAGTAATAGGGATCGCGGCTTGTCGCGTCCTCGCTGCGGCCGCGCACGACGAACATGCCATTGCCCGAGACTGCAAGGTGAGTCGAGACCGAAGATGCCGTCGTCGACCCTTGCTCGTTCATCAACGGGCTCGAACGCGACATGACGCCTCCGGCGCTGTAGGCAGGCTGGCGGTTCGGCGAATCCAGCAGCGAGCTGAAGTCCGCCCGGAGGCGCTTGAAGCCCACCGTGTTCACGTTCGCGATGTTGTCGGAGATCGAAGCCAGTGCGCTGGCGTTGGCGCGCATACCGGCGGCGCCGGCAAGCATGGCGGAGTTGATGCTCATGGTCGAAGCTCCCAGTGGGCCCTAGGGCCCGGTTCGTGTGCGGGTTGGGTCGGCTGCTTTGCAGCCTCAGCCGGCGCGCTTCTGCGCCGCAGTCCAGGTTGTCGGCCTAGCGCTACTGGCGCATCAGCTGCTTGATGTCGGCATAGGCATAGACGCCGGCCGGTGTGGTGAGCGCTGGCTCGCCGTAGGTGAGGTCAACGCCGGTGATCGTGGTGACCAGCGAATGCGCCGGTGTGATCGATTTCGCATTGGCATCCTCGGCGATCACGCTGATCCAGTAGGGTTGACCTTCATCAGCGGTCTTGCCGTTGTTGAGCTTGCCGTCCCATTCGAACTCGTGCGAGCCGGCGGCGAGCTCGCCGGACTTGGAATAGAGCACGCGGCCCGATGCGTCGGTGACGGTGATCGTCGACTTCGCAGCGTCCGAGGGGAGGGAGTAGCGCCAGTTGATCGGTTCGCCGATGAATTGCGCGCCCGCCGTGTCGATCTCCGCCTGCTGGCCAAGATAGCCGGAGAGAGCGGCGCCCGCGTTGGCATTCGTCGCCGCCAGCAGCTGCTCGAGCTGCTTGTTCGATTTGATCTGCTGCTCGACGCCGGAGAACTGCACCAGCTGGTCGGTGAACTTGGAAGAGTCCATCGGCTCGAGCGGATCCTGGTTCTGGATCTGCGCCGTCAGAATGGTGAGGAAGGTATCGAAGTTGTCGGCCAGCGAGGCCTGCGAGGCGGCGGCGCCTGATCCTGCATTGGTGGCGGGGGTAGGGACGAAGGAGATGGCGTTGGTCATGCGTTGTTCCTTCAGGCCACGAGATCAAGTCGCTGCGGACGCCAGCTTGGCCGCACGGCAGCTGCGGTCTCGTCGGTTACCGGCATGGTCACGGTCTCGAAACGCCGCCACACATCGGGCTGCGCCGGCCGGCCATTGCTGTCGCGTTGCTGGTTTGCGCTGCCGCTGCCATTGTCGCGCGCGAGTTCGAAGCGCACGCCATTGTCAGCAAGGTCGATGCCCGCGTCTGCAAGCGCACGTTCGAGCGCCCGCTGTCCGCGCATGAGGTCGGAAAGAGCGGCGCTGTCGTGCGCCGCGAGCACGGCGTGAACCTTGCGATCGGCCCCGATCTCGATGCGGACGTCGACGCGGCCGAGTTCAGCTGGATCGAGACGAATCTCGAAACGCTGCGCGCGGCCATCGGCGCGTTCGATGATGCGGTTGTAGACCTGGATCGTGGCGCCAGGCGCCGCCTGCAGCGCGGCTGGTGTCGGCGTCGTACGCGCCGTTTCGCTGGGCTGGCCGCTGGGTTGCGCCTGTGCGTCTGAGCCCTGTGCCGACTGCGACGCAAGCACGGCAGCGAAGTCCGGTTTAACAGGCGCCGTATCGCCGGGGGCTGCTGCCGATTGCGCCGCGGCCGCGGCTGCCGCTGGCTGGGTTGCGGATTGTGCTGCGGGCGCACGGCCGGCCGGGGCAGCGTCTGCCGTATCGGAAGGAGCAGCTTCCGATGCTGGCGGGGATTCGGTCGGCGCGATTGCAGGTTGCGTTGCGGCGGCGCTCGCTGCGGGCGAGGCTTGGGCAAGACCGGCAGTCGCCGCGGGCGCCATGGCAAGCGCGCCTGCAGGCGTTGCCGCGTTTGCAGTAACCGAAATCGGCGCAACTAAGCCTGCACCCTCGGCGCCGGTCTCCGGGGGGGCAGTATCCGGGTCTGACGTGTCGGCAGCCGGCCTGATCGTTGCGGCAAACAAGGCAGATCCGTCCGAGGCAGTCAGGCCAGCTTCGGCGCCATCGAGCTGTGTCGGCGCCGCCGTTGCGATCTGGTCATCTGTTGATCCGTCACGCGTTTCACGGGGCGTCTCGGTTTGCAGCTCCAAAGCGGGAGAGCTGGTTGAGATGTCCTGGCGGGCCGGAGGCGCGGCTTGCGGCTCAGCGTTGTCCGCCTCGGCTTCAAGCAGCGAGGCGAATTCAGTATCGCGTCCGTCCGCGATTGCGCGCGCCTCACCTTTGATGAGTGAGCTGGACGGCATCAGAAGGGCGGCTGCAATCGACAAACGCTGACCACGACCTCTACGGCCTCGTCCGGGAATTCGGACGCGGATCAGCAAAAGGTCTGCAACCGGCGAGCCATTAATGTTTGCATTCAAAAGCCCGCGGGAATGAGGGGTTGGCTGGTTAACGCGCACCGCCGCCGACCCTTCAGCCCGGCAAGACTCGCTGTGCTGCACGGCAGAACTTGCCCGGCAGGTTCGGCGCAAGCGGCCGCGCATCGGGACTAAGTGACAACCCACGGGTGGCCCGCAACTTGCGTGGTTAACGGCAACGTTGCGGCCAGCTCGCCGGAGCGTTCGGGGCAGAAGCTCCCGTCGCGCGATTTTCGCGAACGTATTCAGGATGATGGAACGAACCCCGACAAGTCTGGTCGCGAAGGCGGCCCGGCAGATCACGCCTACCCGGCAAGATCTGCAGGGCCTTCCGGTGACGGAGAGAAGGTCTTGACGATCTCTAGCATCATGGGAACGGGCCTTTCCGCTCTTGCTGCGAACCAGCAGGCGCTGAAAGCCACGTCGACCAATGTCGCCAACGTCAACACCGAGGGCTATTCGCGCCTCGATGTGCACTTCAATTCGCGCGGCTCCTCGGGAGGGCTGGGCGGCGTTGAGGTCGATATCGTTCGCGTCGCCAACAAATACCTCGCAGCCGCCGAGATGCGTGGCGCAGCCGACGTCGCTGCTGCCGATGTCCTGTCCCAGTTCATGGATCGCGCGCAGGGCCTTCTCGGCGACCCGTCCGATTCCTCGACCGTTTTCGCGACGCTCGACCCCGTCTTCAGCAGCTTCGGCGCGCTGGCTGTCGATCCGGCGTCGGCCCTGCGCCGGTCTGCCGCCCTGTCCGACCTGCAGACCATGCTGTCTCAGCTGGAGCGCACAGCTGGCGAGATCACGGCGCTGCGCGATGAGGCGCATTCGCGCGCGCTGGCCTCGATCGAGGAAGCGAACTCCCTGATGGCCGGCATCGCCCGGCTCAATACGTCGATCCAGCGCTCGACGATTGCAGGGCTGTCGGCCTCCGAAGCGGAGACGGAACAGGCGCGCATGCTCGATCGCCTGTCCGAGATCATCGACATCCGCACGCAGGAGCGCTCGCTGGGCGGTATCGAGATCAGGACCACTGATGGCCTGCTGATGGTGGACATTGATGCCGCCATCCTCGGCCTCGACTCGAACGCGGGCAATGAGCCTTACCCCGGCGTCGTCATGATGTCTCCGCGCTCGACGACGGAGATCCCCCTCGACGCGCATATCAGCGGCGGCGAACTGAACGGCCTGCTGCGCGCGCGCGACAAGGAGCTGGTCGACCTGCAACTTGCTTTCGGCGAGTTCGCCGCAGGCGCTGCGGAGGCCCTGAACGCGTCCCACAACCAGGCCAGCGCAGTCCCGGCGCCATCCTCGCTGACGGGCCGCAACACGGGGCTCATCGCTACCGACCGTCTGAATTTCACAGGCGTCACGAATATCGCGATCGTCGATACCGACGGTCTGGTCGTACGTAACCTGCGTGTCGATTTCAACGCAGGTGAAATCCTCGACGATCAGGCGAACATCACCATGTTCGCCAACTCCATCGGTGACTTCCAGACGGCGCTCGATGCGGCCCTTGGTGGAGACGGATCGGCCAGCTTCAGCGAGGGCGCGTTCTCGATCTCGGCCGACATTGGTGGAACGGGCATCGTCATCGCGAATGATCCGGCCAACCCTGCCATGCGCGGCGGACGCGGCTTCTCGCACGCCTTCGGCCTCAATGACCTTGTCTCGCACGGCGCGCCGCTGTCCTACGCGACGGGCCTGTCGGGCGCCGATCTTCACGGCTTCGATGCCGGAGAGACGGTGACCTTCGCGATCCGTGACCATGATGGCGCGATTGCCCGCCGGGTGGCGTTCACCGTCGGCGCCGGAACTACCGTCGCCTCCCTGCGGGCCGACATCGATGCGGCGATTGCCGGCTATGGCCAGACATCGTTCGACGCCAATGGCCGGATGACACTGGTGACGACAGGCAACACCGTCGGCCGCATTGATGTGATCGACGACTCGACAAGCCGCGGCGACACCCACCTGTCGATGTCCGATATCTTCGGCTTTGGCGAAACCCTGCCGGCCGAGCGATCACGCAGCCTCGGTATCCGCGCCGACATCCAGGCCGATCCCCAGCGCCTCGGCAGCGCTGCTGCCGATCTCGCAGGCGCGGCCGCCGGTACGCGCGTTCTATCGCCTGGCGACGGACGCGGCGCGCTGGCGATCGAGGCGTCCGGGACGCGCCCGCAGACATTCGCGACGGCGGGCTCGCTGACGGGGCAGGTGACGTCGATCATGGACTACGCGGCGCGCCTCGCGGGCCACGCCGGCGTGCGCGCCGAGGCGCTGGATGCGGCCCGCGCCGCGGCCGAGTCCGTTCGCCAGGAAGTGCGCGAACGCCGGATGAGCGAAGAAGGTGTCAACCTCGACGAGGAACTGGTGAAGATGACGACTTACCAGCAGGCCTATGCCGCCGCCTCCCGAATGATCACCGCGGCGCGCGACCTGTACGACATTGTCCTGAACATGGTTTGAGGAAGCTAGGATATGACCCGCATCTCCTCTGCAATGATCCCCATGGCGTCGCTCGGCGACATCGGTCGCGCCCAGCAGGAGCTGGTCGAGGCCGCGCGCCAGAGTTCGGCGCAGACGCGCGCCAACGATCTCAAGGGCTATGGCCGCGAAGCGCAGACGCTGGTGTCCGCCGAACGGCTTGTCGGCCGCCTGAAGGGCTTCGAGGCGACCGCGCGCGAAATGACCACGCGCCTTCAAATTCAGGATGTCGCGCTGGGTCGCGCCGCCGAGGCCGTCAACAAGTTGAAGCAGGAGCTGTTCCAGAATCTCGGTCTCGAAAGCGGCGAGGGCGTTCGCGCGCAGCTCGAGGAAGCGTTCGCGGTCGTGAAAGACGCCATGAACACCAACCTCGGCGGGCGCTACCTTTTCGGCGGCGTCATGAACGATCGTGCGCCCATTACCGCAGATACGCTGAGCAATCTTGCTGCCAATCCGCTGTCCGACCTGATGGAAGAAGGCGCAGAGCCGCAGCAGATGCGCGTGGAGGAGGGCCGCAATGTTGCCGGAGGCGTCGTGGCCGACGACGTGATTTCACTGGCGATGGCGTCAATCAAGCGGCTCGCCGAAATGGACGAGGGGCCTGACGGGCCGTTTGCCGGCGACCTGAGCGATGTGCAGCAGGCAGCGATCCAGAGCGAACTGACCGCGCTGAACGAAGCCTTCAACCGGGTGCTGAGCGCGCAGGCGGAGAACGGAAGGTTGGGGCAGGAAGTCGATTCCTCGTCAGCGCGCCTGACAGCTCGTCTGAACGCACTGGACGAAGCTGTCGGCGGTATCGTGAACGTGGACCTTGCCGAAGTCGCTGTGAGATTGAACCAGGCGCAGTTTGCCTATCAAGCATCGTCGAGCGTGTTCAACGTGCTCCGCGGTCTGTCGCTGCTGAACGTGCTCGACTAGTTCCTGCGCTAGGCTGGCCACTTGCTGAGGATGGTCGCGAGATCGAAATAGTCGCGATAGACCGTGATCAAGCCGTCGTGCACCTCATACACGCCGGTGACCGGGAGTTCGACCCAACCCGTTGCGAGGCGATGCCGGTCCAGTCGCTCGAGAAACACCAGCGGGCCGACCGCCGCCTCTCGAATGATGATGAGCTGGTTTTCGAGTGTCGGCGCGAAGAATGGCTCGAGCACGCCACGAATGCCTTCAGGGCCGCGAACCGACGACATCGGGACGTTCGTGTACTCGCAGTCCGCCGAGACGTATTTCAGGGCCGTATCGTAGTCCTTGATCGCCATGGCCGTGTTGAAGGCCTTGACGGCATCTATGGGGGTTCTGGTCATGGCCTTGGCCTCGCTGGAACTTGCGCCTGGCGCGCACGCTGTAGGGATGACTGGACCGGTCGACAGCGCAATTACGCCGGAGGTCATTGAACTCCGCCTTGTTGCGGCTTGCGTCCTGCTTCCTTTGCGCCAGAGTGCGCGCACAGAAACGTGGGAGGAAGACTTGATCCGGAAACTCAGAAGCGGTGTGGCGCTGGCTCTGCTGGCAGGCATGGGCGTCGCCGAGGCGCAGGTCGCCTGCGAGTCGCTGAAAGGCTACCAGGCGCCGGATGTGAAGATCACGGCCGCGACGCCTGCGACCTCGCCGGTTCCCCTGTGCAAGGTGGATGGCGTAGTCGGGAAGGAGATCAACTTCACGATCTGGCTGCCGGAGGCGTGGAACGGCAAGTTCGTGATGGGCGGACAGGGCGGCTTCGCCGGACGTGTCGAGAACCAGGCGATGAGCCTGCAGGCTCTGCAGAAGGGCTATGCAACCGCCGGAACGGATACCGGCCACTCATCCCCCGGACGCGGCATCGATGGCACATGGGCGATGGGTGATTACGAGCGCATCGCCAACTATGCCCATGCTGCGATCCATCGCGTTTCGGCCACGTCGAAGGCAATGGTGCAGGCGCGTTACGGCCGGGCGCCGGAGCGGACCTATTTCGCGGGTTGCTCGAATGGCGGACGCCAGGCGCTGCAGATGGCGCAACGTTATCCGACAGATTTTGACGGCATCATCGCCGGGGCTCCCGCCATCGACTTCCAGGGCATTACGGCCGCGTTCTCGACCGTCACTCAGAAGATGTATCCGGATCCGAGGAAGCTGGACGCACCCGTCATCGACAAGGCGGCGCGCGAGACGGTGGCGAAGGCCGTTATGGAGAAGTGCGATGCGATCGACGGTCTCAGGGACGGAATTCTCGGCGATCCGCGCAAGTGCACGTTCGAGGCGAAGACAATCCAGTGCAAGAGCGGCGCTAAGGCCAGCTGCCTGTCGCCGGCGCAAGTCGCCGCCGTCGACGCGATCGTCAAAGGGCCGATGGTCAACGGCAAGCCTTTCCATGTCGGTTTCGGCTGGGGTGGCGAGCAGACCGAAGCCGACTGGGGCACATGGCTGATCGGCAGCAAGGATCGTGTCGGAGCGGGGCAGCCGAGTCTTGCGTACGGCTTCTCAGGCGAGTTCATGCGCTATTTCGTCAAGGGCGATCCAGCCTGGGATCATTCGCGCACCAATCTCGTCGAGCTGCCGAAGGAGATGAAGCTGCTGCAGATGACGCTGTCGCCGACCAACCCCGATCTCTCGGCCTTCCGCGGCAATGGCGGCAAGCTGCTCATGTATCACGGCTGGTCGGACTCGGCGCTGTCGCCGAACATGAGCATCAACTATGTCGACAAGGTCTACGCGAAGGATGCATCGTCGAAGAATGACGTGCGGATGTTCATGCTGCCAGCTGTCGGTCATTGCGCGGGAGGGCCGGGACCTGACCGGGTCGACTATCTCGATGCGCTGGACAAATGGGTCAGCACGAAGACCGCGCCGGACGAGTTGACGGCAAGCTTTGCCGCCGGCGGCTCACGCAAGCTCTGTGCGTACCCAAAGGTAGCGGTCTATTCGGGAACAGGGGATGGCAAGAGCCCCGATCACTTCCGTTGCGAATAGGTCTGTGGGCGCAACCTCGCAGGTCTCCAGTTTGATGCGACCGGCGCGATTTTACCGGGACCGAAAGTTGCGGTAGGCGGTGGCGATGACCACCGCCTGTCCAGCGCCGCCGAACAAGCCCGATGACGAGTCCTGCTGTCATCGTGGATGTTGCCCGTGCATATTTGACTACTATTGGGATGCGTTGGCGCGATGGGAAGAAACTGTGCGCGCCATGGGGGCGGATCCCGAGGAAGTGCTGGCGGCAATGGGGCGGCAACGCTGATAGTCGGTGTGCTTCCAGTTGCGGGAGGAACCGGGCAGCTTGGCATTCATTTCACTTGCGGGACCGGGCTCCGTGGAGGCGCGTCATGACGTTGCGCAGTATTCTCGTTCTTTCGGCCGGCGGCCTGGCCGCTGCCCTGTCGGCCTGCGCGGGGCAGGCGGACAATCCTGTGTCCGTAGGCATTGGGATCAATCCGCAGCTCGAGGCGCCGAAGACGTCGCTCTTTCCAGCAGTGAAGCTTGCCGAAGCCAGGCACTGGGCTCCGGGTCAGATGCCCACGCCCGCGGCCGGGCTGAAGGTGACAGCATTTGCAACCGGGCTGGATCACCCGCGCTGGCTTCATGTGCTGCCAAATGGCGATGTGCTCGTCGCCGAGACGAACGCGCCGGAACGTCCTGATTCGGGCCAGGGCGTCATTGGCTATTTCCAGACAGAGGCCATGAAAAAGGCGGGAGCCGTGACCCCGACGGCGAACCGAATCTCCCTGCTGCGCGACGCCGACGGCGATGGGGTGGCTGAGACAAAGACGGCTTTCCTGACAGGCCTCAACTCGCCCTTCGGCATGGCGCTGGCTGGTGGTCGTCTCTACGTCGCGAACAGCGATGCTGTCGTGAGTGTGCCATATACGGAGGGCGTGACGCAGGCTGCGGGTCAGCCAAAGCAACTGACGGATCTGCCGGCCGGTCCGTTGAATCATCACTGGACCAAGGCGCTCATCGCATCGAAGGACGGCGTCCGACTCTATGCGACGGTCGGTTCCAACTCCAATATCGCCGAGAACGGCATCGACAAGGAAGAGGGCCGCGCGGCGATCTGGGAGATCGATGTTGCAAGCGGGACGAAGCGTCAGTTCGCAACCGGCCTGCGCAACCCGAACGGCATGGGCTGGGAGCCTTTCTCAGGCGCGCTGTGGACGGCAGTGAACGAGCGCGACGAGCTCGGCCATAACCTCGTGCCTGACTACATGACGTCGGTGAAGGATGGCGCGTTCTATGGCTGGCCCTGGAGCTATTTCGGCCAGACAGTCGACACGCGCGTGAAGCCGGAGCGGCCGGACATGGTGGCCAAGGCGATCGCACCGGACTATGCGCTCGGCGCCCACACGGCGTCGCTCGGGCTCACCTTTGCCGATGGCGCAAAGCTGGGCGAACAGTTCGCAAACGGCGCCTTCATCGGCCAGCACGGCTCGTGGAATCGCGATCCTTTCTCGGGCTACAAGGTGATCTTCGTTCCCTTCTCGAACGGCAAGCCGGTGGGCCAGCCGATCGACGTGCTGACAGGCTTCATCGATGAGGGCAGACAGATCGCGTTCGGGCGCCCGGTAGGCGTCGAGATCGGCAAGGATGGTTCGCTGCTTGTGGCAGACGATGTTGGCAATACGGTATGGCGCGTTGCGGCGGCCGGTATGAAGCCGCCAGCTGATCTCGCGGCGACGAGGTAGTTCAAACTTCCGCATCCCAGTCGGCCGTGTCTTGCTCGAGTTGCAGCAGGAAACGTGTGGCGCTCTCGCGGACCGCCAGCTGGCGATCGGCATCAAGTCTCGACCATGCGCGGGCCGCCTGCGACGTGCGCGGGTTGCGGAGCAGAAGCGCCTCGTTGCGCGCCACAAAATCCCAGTAGAGATAGTTGAACGGGCATGCATCCACGCCGGTCTTCTCGCTGACCTTGTAGCGGCAGTCCTTGCAGTAGTCCGACATGCGGTTGATGTAGGCGCCTCCCGCTGCATAAGGCTTAGAGCCGAGCAGACCGCCGTCGGCAAAAAGGCTCATGCCGATCGTATTGGGCGCCTCCACCCATTCGTATGCGTCCAGATAGACAGCGAGATACCATTCGTGAACCTGATGCGGATCGATACCCGCAATCAGCGCAAAATTTCCCGTGATCATCAGCCGCTGGATGTGATGGGCGTAGGCGTGCTGGATTGTCTGCCCAATGGCCTGGCCGAGACAGCGCATGTCGGTTTCACCGCTCCAGTAGAAGGACGGCAGCGCGCGCGTGGCGTTGAGTGCGTTGCGCCTGAGATAGTCCGGGCCTTCACGCCAGTAGATGCCGCGTACATACTCGCGCCAGCCGCTGATCTGGCGGATGAAGCCCTCGACCGCGTTCAGCGGCGCGCGCCCTGCGCGATACTCAATTTCAGCGCGGCGGCAGAGGTCCAGCGGATCGAGCAGGCCGACATTTATGCATGGCGACAGGATCGAGTGGTAGAGAAATGGTTCGTCGGCCAGCATCGCGTCCTGGTAGTCGCCAAAACGCGGCAGTGCTTCCGCGAGAAACGCATCGCGCGCCTGTTCCGCCTCGGCGCGTGTGACCGGGTAGGCGAAGTCGTCGAGTGCTCCAAAGCCCTCTGGGAAGCGGCGGGCGACAAGATGGATGACGGACTGCGTGTCGCCTGAGGGGGCAAACGTCGGCGGTCGGCGGATGAAAAGATCGCGCGATGCCGGTCTGCGATTGTCGGCATCGAAATTCCATCGGCCGCCCTCAGGCTGATCGCCATCCATGAGCAGGTCGGTGCGGCGGCGCATCTCGCGATAGAAGTATTCCATTCTGAGCTGCTTGCGGTCGGCCGCCCAGCGTTCGAAGTCGGCGCGGGAGCAGATGAAACGGTCATCCTCGGACAGATCGACGGGAAGGCCGGTGCCGTCTGCCCAGCTGCGCTGCAGGGCGACGACGCGGTGTTCGCCTGCGAGTGTCGCAGCGATCCGGGTCGGGCTGTGGCGCGCGACGGCGCGTTTGAGCTCTCCGGACAAGCTGCCGGTGTTGCCGGGGTCATCGAGCTTCACATAGTCGACCGTGAAGCCAAGCCCGCGCAGTTCATCGGCAAAGGCCCGCATGGCGGCGAAGACAAAGACGATCTTTTTCCGGTGATGCGGAACATAGGTCGTCTCGTCTGCAACCTCCGCCATCAGGACGACGTCGTCCGGCTCTGCGCCGCGCAGGGCGGGGAGACCGGGCGTTAGCTGGTCGCCAAGGACGAGACGCAGACTGGACATGGCGGCTATACGCGCCGGGATTCAAGTTGGACGTGCGGTTGGGACGACTGTCGCAATGGCTATGCGCCGGTGCTGGGGTCCATGCCCGGATAGCTGAGCATGGCGTTTTCAATCACGTCGAGCGCGGCCGCAACACGTTCGCGGTGGCGCGGGCCGGCGTGACGCAGGTAGATCGGCTGGGTAACAGCGAGATGGCGGACCACATCGCATGCGACCAGGACCAGCGGCGGGATCTCGCGCAGGTCGATCGTCCAGCCGTCCTCGCTGAAATGCAGGAAGGTGTTGCGCAGATCGGCGAGGTCGTCGAACGCCTCGGTAACCTTGCGGTTGAGCGGAAGCTGATAGGGCGGGCGAAGAAAATAGGGGTCGCCGGCGCGGCGCAGCAGCTCAAGAGGGGAGACGATGCGCGGCTCGCGGATGGCGAAGGGCTCGGGGCCGCGGCGTCCGTTCGTCGTCCAGCGTTTCACCTCCCGTGCGTCGGTGCGGGTCATCGCCTTGGTGCCGTATTCGTCGCCATGGTCGAGCGCGCAGAGGCAGGCGTTCTGGACCGCCAGCGTCATCGCAATAACCAGCCAGCGCCACGCGCCATGATCCTCCGCAGCCTTCGCCGCAAGTTCGGCAGCGTGCTCGATACAGGCGAGAAGTTCGCGGGGTTGGGTTGTCTGGAAGTGGTGGGGGAAGGATGGCTGGCTCATCGGGCGAGGCTAGCTTCCGGACGGACGCCTGCGAAGGCCCTGTGTGGCGGTCTGTCCATGTTCGCGGCTTTGCGCTAGAAGCCGCCGCAACATCAGTTTGCTGCGGGCCTTGAACCCGCTGGAGACAAGCACATGGCTACCCTTGTTGGCCCGCGCGGCGCGCCAATCCCTCCAGAAAATGACCTCCCGGTCGCTGACGGGCTTTGCGAGTTCTCGAAACTCAACGCCGTGGATCTGTCGGGCGCCGACCTCGACCTGTTTCCCGGAGACCCGCGGCCACGGGGTGACATCCGTGTCGTGGCGGCCATGTCGGGCGGGGTTGATTCGTCCGTCGTTGCGGCGCTGCTGAAGTATGCCGGCTACGACGTCATCGGCGTGACGCTACAGCTCTATGATCACGGCGCGGCGCTGAAGAAGCAGGGCGCGTGCTGCGCCGGGCAGGATATCCACGACGCACGACGCGTCGCGGAAGCCCTCGGCATTCCCCACTACGTCCTCGACTATGAAAGCCGCTTCCGTGAGCAGGTCATGGAAGACTTTGCGGACACATACCTGAAGGGTTCGACGCCGATTCCCTGCGTTCGCTGCAACCAGACCGTGAAGTTCTCGGACCTGCTTGCGACGGCGCGCGATCTTGGGGCCGACGCAATGGCGACGGGTCATTACATCAGGCGCACGATCGGCGGTCATGGACATGCGGAGCTGTCGCGTGCGGCGGATCCGGATCGCGACCAGAGCTACTTCCTGTTCGCAACGACGCGCGATCAGCTGGAGTTTTTGCGCTTCCCGCTCGGTGGAATGAAGAAGCCGGATGTGCGGCGGGCAGCTGCTGCACTTGGCCTGCAGGTCGCAGCAAAGCCTGACAGTCAGGACATCTGCTTCGTGCCGGCCGGCAAGTATGCGGACATTGTTCAGAAACTGCGCCCGGGAGCGTCGGCGCCGGGCGATATCGTGCACATGGATGGTCGCGTGATGGGTCAGCATGAAGGAGTGATCCGCTACACGATCGGGCAACGTCGCGGGCTTGGCGTTGCAACCGGCGAACCGCTGTTCGTGGTGAAGATTGATGCACCGAACCGGCGCGTGGTCGTGGGACCACGTGAGGCGCTGCTGACGTCTGCGCTGGCGATCGGCGAAAGCAACTGGCTGGGCGAAGGCTCGCTGGCTGATGCCTGCGCGAACGGCGTGCCTGCGCTGGCGCGGGTGCGGTCGACGCGGGCGCCTGTGCCGGGGCGCATGGCGCTCGTGGACCGACAGCCGGGATTTCTGTTCGATACGCCGGAAGAAGGCGTGGCGCCCGGCCAGGCCTGCGTGCTGTACGCGGCACCGGATGGACGGCACGTGCTGGGCGGCGGGTTTATCGCGAGGACCGTGAGCGCAGGTGGTTTGGACGTCTAATCCCTTGCTCCGGCGCGAATGTGCGTCCTGCAGGTAACTCGCCCCAGACTTCTTCCAGGTGGCAGTTGATCTCAAGCTGACGGGCTGGTCTTGTCGATCTGACCGGACAGGGGGGATGCGCGTGCACCTGCGTGTTGATCGGATAGAGTCAGACAACGAGTCGACGCTCGGCAGGTTGTATGTCGACGGCAGGTTTCAGTGCTGGACGCTGGAAGACCAGAACCGCACAGGCCCAAAGGTAAAGGGCGAGACCCGGATTCCAGCGGGCGCCTATCAGGTGCGCTTTCGCACTGAAGGAGGCTTTCATGCGCAGTACGCTGAGACCTATGGCGCCAGATTCGGGCCGGACTGGCACAAGGGCATGCTGCACGTCACCAATGTGCCGGGGTTCGACTACATCCTAATCCATGTCGGAAACAGTCATGACGATACGGCCGGATGCCTTCTCGTCGGAAATCAGCATTCCAGGGTGAACGGCTACCACTACATCGGCAGCAGCCGACCTGCGTATGACGCGCTGTATCCGATCGTTCGCCAGGCTTTGTTGGCGGGGGAAGAGGTGGTGATCGAGTATGTTGACCTCGATCCCGTCACCGCGCCGGAGACAACCGATGCGTTGCTCACGTCCTATGCGCAGCCCAAGCCTGCGGCGCCCAAGCCATTGGAGCAGACGGAACACAGGGAAGGCCATACCGGGGTTGTCGCCGGAACGGCCGCCGCCGCCGGGGCCGCGGTGGTCGCGGTCGGAGCAGCCGAAGTTCTGAACGACAGCGGCTCGGCGGGATCGACAGCCGTACCCGAGGCAGCGACGACGCCAAGCGCCGATTTTGTCTCGCGGCTCACGGATCCTGACAATCTGACGAAGCTCGTCCTGATTGGGCTTGGCGTTGTGGTGATCGTCTGTGCGATCTACTTCGTCGTCGGGCTGGTACGCGCGCGGAAGAGCTGAGCGAGCCGGTACCCCGCCTGCACTCAATCGCCCGTGAAGATCGGATTGCGACCCTCGAGGAAGGAGGCAACGCCCTCGGAATAGTCGTCCGACTGCTGCATCAGTGCGAAAGCCTCCAGGTCGCGGTGGGCGGTCGCCTGAGACAGGGCCAGGGCGGCAATGTTCACATCACGCTTGACCATCTTGAGCGCGGTCGGCGGCAGGGTCGCCGCGGCCTTGGCAAATTCCATGGCGCGGGCGAGCGCGTGGCCATCGTCCGCGATGGCGTCGGCAAGCCCCCAGTTGAGGGCGGTGTCGGCATCGATCTTTTCGCACAGGGCTGCGATCCGCTTGGCGCGGGCCGGGCCGACCAGGGCGGTGATGCGCGGAATCGAGCCCCAGCTCATGTTCATCCCCCGCGCGACTTCCGGCACGTACATCCGTGCGGACCTCGCCATCACCCTCAGGTCGCACGACACGGCAAGGGCCGCGCCGCCGCCTACGCACCAACCTTCGATGGCAATGATCGTGATGGCATCGATCTTTTCCCAGGCCTCGCACATCTCTGGGCCAGCGCGCAGCGCGATGCGCCGCTCTGCGAGGCCCTGGTCCTGCTGGCTGGCGCGCGCAGGATCCTTGAGGTCGGCTCCGAGTGAGAAGTTGCGCGCGTTGCCGGCAAGGATGACCGCGGAGATGTCGGGACAGGCGTGGAAACGGCGGGCGGTGTCTGTCAGCTGAAGGAGAGCTTCCACCGAAAGGGCATTCGCCTTGTCGCCGCGGTCGAAACGCACTGTTGCGATCCGACCCGTTGTTTCCAATGTAACAAAGCTCTTGGCCAAGATGCGTACTCCCGTGGGGTGCGGGGAGTATGGGACGGCGCGGAGCTGACGTCCATGAGACTGCCTAAAAGTCAGATCGAGCGGTGACTCAGGTCTTCCAGGCGCGCGCGCGCATCCTCGTCGTCGATGTGATCCGCGGGGTCATCGCCATCGCTGCGGCTGTCGGCGTCCATGCCGGTCGATTCGAGAATGGTCTCGCTCTCGTGCGGGTTGGACAGTGATGCGATGCGATCCTCGAGGCATCCGAGTATCTCCGACATGTCGCCCATATAGTCGCTCGCCCGGCGGGTGCGGATTTCGGCCAGCATCCCCATCAATTGCTCGCGGCGGTCTGCGAGGCTGATCGTCGTGTCGAAAACGACATCGTCGATGTCGTCCGTGGTCAGCTCCTGCGAAATGCCGGGCATATCGTCGTCACCGCCGACCTCCACGTCGATTGGCCGCACGTCTTCGTTGTGGTGCTGCTCGTGCGACATCAGTTCAGCCCCTTCCGGGGCTTTCCGACAATGTTCCGCTCGATCTCAAGCGGAGGCATGTTTGTCAGATCCTTGGAGATTTCCGCCACGACTTTATCGGAGACCTCCTTGTGCATGGCCTTGCGCAGGTCGCCCATGATCATCGGCGGGGCAGCGATCACGAGTTGGGCGTAGTCGCCACGGTTTGCGGCGGTGTAGAGCACGTCCGCAATCTGCTCGGCGAAACGGTGCTTCTCCAGCTTGTGTCAGTTGGTCTCCTGCATCGCGCTGCGATGCATGCCGATCGAAGAGTGCGACCGGCCGGGGCGATCCGCGCCCTGTTCGCTGGTACGCGGGTTATCCTGTTTCAACACCTCGATGATCTGGAGGTTAGGGTAGGTCGCATCGCCTTCATTGCGGAAAAACAGCGCCTTTTCACCGTCGCCGACCATGACCCAGGCATTGTGATGGATCGATACGCCAGTCATTCGGTTCTCCGGGAAAGAAGGCTGCAGAGCCCCAACGCCCAGGGGCGGGCGTCGTTCCGCTGACGGGTCGCAAAGCCTCCGTGACGGCAGCTTGACGCGGCGGGGGCGGAGGAAGATTGTGCGCCGCACATAACATCAGGAAGGATTTGCCCCATGAGCGCATCGGATCCCGTGGTCATCGTCGGCATGTCGCGCACACCGATGGGCGCGATGCTGGGCGAGCTGGCCGGCTTCTCGGCAAACGAGCTGGGCGCGATGGCCATCAAGGGCGCGGTCGCCGAGGCCGGCATCAAGGGTGAAGACGTCGAGCTGGTCTATATGGGCAACTGCCTGCCGGCCGGACAGGGCCAGGCGCCCGCGCGTCAGGCCGGTATCAAGTCGGGCCTGCCCAAGGGGGCCGAAGCAACCACCGTCAACAAGATGTGCGGCTCTGGCATGCAAGCCGCCGTGATGGGTCGCAATGCGCTGCTGGCAGGTGAAGCCACAGTGGTCGTGGCGGGCGGCATGGAGAGCATGACGAATGCGCCGCACCTCGTCGATCTGCGCAAAGGCCACAAATACGGCGCAGCCAGCCTCCGCGACCACATGGCGACGGATGGTCTCGAGGACGCATACGGCGGCGGCGCGATGGGCAACTATGCCGACATGATCGCCAAGGAGTACCAGTTCACGCGCGAGCAGCAGGACGCCTACGCGCTCGAGACGCTGAGCCGCGCGCAGAGCGCTACGAAGGAGGGCCGCTTCAAGCGCGAGATCACGCCGGTGATTGTCAAAGGCAAGAAGGGCGACGTCACGATCGACACGGATGAACTGCCGCGCCAGGCCATGCCGGAGAAAATCCCGACGCTGCGCCCCGCCTTCTCGAAGGACGGCACGGTCACTGCGGCTAACGCGTCCGGCATTTCGGACGGCGCCGCCGCGCTCGTCCTCATGCGCGCGTCCGAAGCCAGGAAGCGCGGGCTCAAGCCTCTGGCGACAATCGTGGCGAGCGGCGCGCATAGCCATGAGCCGGCCTATTTCACGACTGCGCCCGTACCGGCGATGAAGAAGGCGCTCGAAAAAGCCGGCTGGCAGGCGTCCGATGTCGATCTCTGGGAGATCAACGAAGCGTTTGCCGTCGTGCCAATGATCGCGATGAAAGAACTCGGCATCTCGCATGACAGGGTGAATGTGAATGGCGGCGCCTGCGCGCTGGGCCATCCGATCGGCGCGTCGGGCGCACGTGTGCTCGTGACGTTGATCAACGCGCTGGAGCAGAAGGGCAAGAAACGCGGCATGGCTGCGCTCTGCATCGGCGGCGGCGAGGGGATCGCCATGGCGATCGAGCGGGCCTGATCATGTCCGGAGATGTGATGAAAGTCCCCAGCGGATCGCGGCTGGGGCTCGGTTTCTCGCGTGCCGTGCGCGTGGGCGACATGGTGTTCGTTTCGGGCTGTGCGCCGATCGCGCCTGATGGCGGCGTGTCTGCGCCGGGCGACGTGAAGGGACAGACAAAGCGGTGTCTCGAGATCATCGAGGGCGCACTGGTGCAGGCGGGCGCGGACATCAAACATGTTGTCCGTACGCGGGTTTTCCTGACCGACATGAGCCGGTGGAAGGAAGCCGGCGAGGCGCATGGCGAGGTCTTCAAGGAAATCGAACCTGCAACATCCTTTCTCGGGACCAGCGCGCTGATCAATCCGGGCTGGCTGGTGGAGGTCGAGGCGGACGCGGTAGTGACACGTTAGTTGCAGGATCGTTAGCTGCAGACCGGCCTTGCGGCGATCGGCGGCTCGGGCATGTTCATGGGGAGCGGGGCCGGAATCGGTGGGAGTATAAGGTCATGATCCGGTTTGCTGCGCCCGTGGCGCTGGCCCTGCCGCAGAAAACCACCCCGTGATCGCCATCCTTGACGCCGCGTATGCGGGGGAAGCCTCGGTGGCCGCCTGCCTTACGGCGGACGACTGGACGTCGCCCGCGCCGATTGCGGAGTTCACGCATCGCGCAGGCCGGGCCGAGGCATATACGCCGGGCGAGTTCCATCGGCGCGAATTGCCGCTGATCATGTCCGTGCTCGCCATGCTGCCGGAACGGCCGCGCATACTGGTGATCGACGGGTATGTCTGGCTTGACACAGATGGCCGCAAGGGTCTCGGCGCGTACCTGTTCGAAGCCCTGCGCGGACGGACCGCCGTTGTCGGCGTCGCCAAGTCACGCTTTGCCGGCGCCGAGCAATGGGTGGAACAGGTCGCGCGCGGCGACAGTACGAATCCGCTCTGGGTAACGGCGGCCGGCGTTACCCTGAGCGAGGCGGTGTCGGGCGTAAAGCGGATGCACGGCCCGCATCGTATCCCGACGCTCGTCGGTCGCGTCGATCAGCTGGCGCGCAAGACCCTTTGAACGGCGCCATTCAAAGTCGACCGGCGGCCGCTTGACGCAACTCAAGGCGAGGCCGCTGCTTTGGTGTCTGCTGCGCGCGTGCGTTGTCCTCATGCGGGGCAACCTCGCAGCCGGAAGGTAGCTCAATGATTGTCGAACACGGAACTCTGGTCGTCGCAGCCGATGGTGGCGGCGCAGTCGTCTATCGCAATACCAGCCATGAGGGCGCCGCAAGGCTGGAAATCGTCGAGATCCACAATGCAGACAGCAAGACGTTCATGCGCGCGACGAACCCGGAAGTTGGCGAACAATACACGTCTCCCGCCGGCGGCAAGATCTCGATCGCAGGGCCCGATTATCACGAGCAGGGCGAACACCAGTTCGCGACCCGCCTTGCGACCAGGCTCGACGAGCTGATCGGCCGCCATGAGCACGGCAAGGATCAGCCCGGCGTCATCCTGTTCGCCTCGCCACGCTTTCTCGGCTCGATCCGCAGCGACTACTCCGCCCGCGTGAAATCCGCACTGAAAGCCGAAATCGGCAAGGACCTGCGCGATGCGTCCTCGAAGCAGATCGAGCAGGCGCTCGCCAAGCTGGATCACGCCTGACACATGTATGGAGGTGGTCGCTTGCGATCGTCACCATGAGGGGTAGTCTGCCTGCGGCCCGCGCAAGAATTGCCGGCCCAGGGAGAACGGCATGCACAGCTATGATGTCTGCGAATGCGGTGCGCCATTGCAACGCACGGAGCGCGCGACACCTGTGCCCGTGGGCTCGGAGATCGTACTGCGCGTGATCGCTGCCGGTGTATGCCACTCCGACCTGCACATATGGGACGGCTACTACGACATCGGCGGCGGGCAGAAGCTCAAGCTGCAGGATCGCGGGGTAAAGCTGCCGCTGACGATGGGCCACGAAAATGTCGGTGAGGTTGTCGCCGTCGGGCCTGATGCAGAAGGTGTCAAAGTCGGCGATGTTCGTCTGGTGCATCCCTGGATGGGTTGTGGGGAGTGCGTTGTCTGCCGACGTGGCGAGGAAAATCTCTGCGTGAAACCGTGCAGCGTGGGCATCCATCGCGGCGGCGGATTCGCGACGCATCTGATTGTGCCGCATCGACGCTACCTGTTCGATATTGGCGGCCTGTCACCGGAACGCGCAGCGCCTCTGGCCTGCTCGGGTGTTACCGCCTACGGCGCGCTCAAGAAGGTAACCGACACGCTTGCCGATGAACCGGTCGTGATGATCGGCGCCGGCGGTGTCGGCCTGATGGCGCTGGCCTTGCACAGGAAGATGGGTGGCAAGTCCGCCATCGTCGTCGACATCGATCCCGCCAAGCGCGAGGCCGCACTCAAGGCCGGTGCGACGCATGTGATCGACGGCGGGGCAAAGGATGTGGCGGACCAGGTGCGCGCGGCGACGGGTGGCGGCGCCTGGGCTGTGATCGATTTCGTCGGCGCAGGCACAACCGTCAAGCTCGGCGTCGATACAGCAATCAAGGGCGGCAAGATCATCGTCGTCGGTCTCTACGGCGGCGACGTCGTGGTGCCCACGCCATTCTTTCCGATGAAGGCGCTGACCATCCAGGGCAGCTATGTCGGCAGCCTCAACGAGATCGCGGAACTGCTGGACCTCGTGAACCGGAAGGGTGCGCCGGACGTGCCCGTGGCGACGCGACCGCTGGATCAGGTCAACGCCGCGCTCAACGATCTGCGAGCCGGGAAGGTGATCGGACGCGTGGTCGTGACGCCCTAGGAGCTGCCATGGCCTCTGTGCTTGAGGAGTTCCGGCTCCAGTCGCGATTCTGCGGCGAGTTCGGTTCGCCCTTTACCCGCGACCTGCTGGCGCGCGCGGCGGACGACCTGGCTGCGGGCGGGATCGTCGCAGAGCTGACCGATGCGTGGCCAGGCTCCCCGCGCACTGCTGCGGTATCCCTTCGCCTTGCCGGCGCGTTGCACGCGGCCGTGCTGGCGTCGCGCGATCCGGTGCTCGCGGCGGGTTATCCCCATGCACGCACTGACTGGTCGATGGACGCTGTGTGGCCCCTGGCGCAGGCCTTCCTTCGGCGCGAGGAAGCATGGGTACGCGACTTCATGCGTTCGCCGCCGCAGACCAACGAGACTGCGCGCTCGACCGGCCTCGCGTGCGGTTTCCTGTGGCTTGCACAGACTGCCCCGCAGCCTTTCCACATGCTCGAAATCGGGGCGAGCGCAGGACTCAATCTGAACTGGGATCAGTTCGCTTACGCCCATCCGCCCTGGGGCAGGGAGCGTGTGGCGGGGCCATTCATGCCGACCCTGATCACCGGGGCCGCGCCGCTCTGGCAGGATATCGCGATCGCTTCACGTGCCGCGTGTGACCAGAATCCGCTCGATCCGTCAGACCGTCACGATCAGCTGCGCCTGCGTGCCTATGTCTGGCCGGACCAGGCGGCGCGGCTGCATCGGCTCGACGCAGCGCTGGCGCTCGCGCAGCGGGCGGGCGTAGCTGTCGAAAAAGCCGATGCTGCTGAATGGGTGAAGGAGCGGTTGGCAGGCGACCTGCCGGATGGGACGACTGTGGTTTATCACTCTGTCTTTCTGCAATATCCTCCCGCAGAGGTCCGCGAAGCGATCGCCGTGGCGATCGAGGCGGCAGGCGCCCGCACTACCTCATTGAAGCAACTCGCCCGCGTGAGCTTCGAGCCGGAAACCGTTGTTGGCGGTCCCCATGGCTCGGCGCGTTACGTGCTGCACGTCACGCGGTGGGAGAATGGCCAGCGCAGTGAAGCCACGCTGGCCGATGTCGATCCGCACGGACGAAAGCTGACCTGGCTGGCCTGACTATTCGGCCGCTTTGAGCGTCGGCGTCTCCGGCGTCCATTTGAGGCGCGGGCTGCGGGCGGCGCGCGTCTCGTCGAGGCGGCGGGCAGGAGCAAGGTGCGGCGCCGACTTCAGGGACGGATCCTTCTGCACTGCCCGGCGCGCGATCGAGGCGAGGGCGTCACAGAAACGGTCAAGCTCTGCTTTCGACTCCGTCTCGGTCGGCTCGATCAGCATCGCGCCGTGGACGACGAGCGGGAAATACATCGTCATCGGGTGATAGCCCTCGTCGATGAGGCCCTTGGCGATGTCGATCGTCTCGACACCCGTGTCCTTCAGGAACCCGTCCGAGAACAGCGCCTCGTGCATGCAGTAGCCTTCGAACGCCGGCGACATCAGCGGCTTGAGGCGCGCAAGGATGTAGTTGGCGTTGAGCACCGCATCTTCTGCAACCTGGCGCAGGCCATCCGCGCCGTGGCTGAGGATATAGGCGAGCGCGCGGGTGAACATCCCCATCTGGCCGTGGAAGGCGCACATGCGGCCGAACGAGTCCGGCGCTTCCGAGTGGTGCTCGACGAAACGCAGGCCGTCGGCGGTCTTCACGATTAACGGCACAGGTGCATACGGAGCGAGGGCCTCCGAGAGAACTGTGGGACCAGACCCCGGCCCGCCGCCGCCATGTGGCGTGGAGAATGTCTTGTGCAGGTTGATGTGCATTGCGTCGACGCCAAGATCGCCGGGACGAACCCGACCGACGATGGCGTTGAAATTTGCGCCGTCACAATAGAAGTATCCACCTGCGGCGTGGATCAGGTCTGCGATTGTCCTGATATCCCGCTCGAACAGCCCGCACGTGTTCGGGTTGGTCAGCATGATGCCGGCCACGTCGGATGACTCGACCAGCTTCGACTTCAGGTCTTCGAGATCGACACGGCCGTCGGGCGCGGCGTTGATCTCGTCGATGATGAAGCCGCATTGGGCTGCGGTGGCGGGGTTTGTCCCGTGGGCCGAGACAGGCACCAGCACGCGCTTGCGCGTCTCGCCTTCGCCGCGCGCGATCAGGGCGGCGCGGATGGCCAGCATGCCGGCGAGCTCGCCATGGGCGCCCGCCTTCGGGCTCATCGCGACAGCTGGCATGTTGGTAAGCTTGCAGAGCCAGTCGGCCAGCTCCTCTATCACCTCAAGTGCGCCCTGCACGGTGGCTTGCGGCTGCATTGGGTGAACGTCGGCGAATCCCGGCAGGCGCGCCACTTTCTCGTTGAGGCGCGGATTGTGTTTCATCGTGCACGAGCCGAGGGGGAAAAGGCCAAGGTCGATCGCATAATTGCGCTGAGACAGCCTCACATAATGGCGCACAGCTTCTGGTTCAGTGAGGCCGGGCAGGCCGGTCGGCGCGCCGCGCGTCACGCCACCGAGGCGGGCTTTTGTGCCTTTCGGCCTGGCAAGATCGACGCCCGTCTTGTCGGTCGATCCGATCTCGAAGATCAGGCCCTCAGCCTGCAGCAGGCCCCTGGAGCCGGACACGGTGTACGCCGTGTCGGTCCCGTCGACAGCGGTGATGGAGGTCGGGCGTCCGGTTGAGTTCATGGTCATTACAGCACCTTCGCCAGAGCGGCGGCATAAGCCTCGATGTCCCCAGCGGTTACGCACTCCGTCGCCGCCGCGATAATCACATTGTCCATTCCTGCTCCCGGGAAGAGCCGCGAGGCGCGCACGCCGCCGATCACGTCCTGTTTCTCCAGGGCGGCCAGCACTTCGTCAGCAGGCTTCGGCGTCGAGAAGGCGATCTCGTTGAAGTAGCGCGGCGTCAGCACCTTAACGCCTTTCACCGCCGCGAGGGCATCTGCCAGGTCACACGCCGCCTCATGGTTCAGCGTTGCGAGCTGCGTCAGTCCCTTGTCGCCCAGCAAAGTCATGTGCGCGGTGAAGGCCAGCATGCAGAGACCGCTGTTGGTGCAGATGTTGGACGTGGCCTTGTCGCGCCGGATATGCTGCTCCCGCGTGGACAGCGTCAGCACGAAGCCGCGCTTGCCATCAGCGTCCACCGTTTCGCCGCACAGGCGGCCCGGCATCTGGCGCATGAATTTCGACTTGCAGGTGAAAAGGCCGACATACGGCCCGCCGAAGCCGAGCGGTACACCTATCGACTGTCCCTCGCCAACTGCGATGTCGGCACCCATTTCGCCGGGCGTCTTCACAAGGCCGAGCGACACCGCCTCGGTGAACACGCTCACCAGCAGCGCACCCTTGGCATGGGCGGCGTCTGCGACAGGCGACAGGTCCGTCAATGTGCCGAACAGGTTGGGCGACTGGCCGATGACGCAGGCGGCCACCTCCGTTACAGCCCTGGCGAGTTCAAGTTCGCCGTCGATGGCAGGATCGAGCTGGATCACCCTGATGCCGGCTGCTTCGCACAGCGTACGCGTGGTGTCGGCATAGTGCGGGTGCAGGCCGCCCGACATGATGACGGTGTTCCGCTTCGTCACGCGGCAGGCCATCACCGCGGCTTCGGCGCAGGCGGTCGAGCCATCATACATGGAGGCGTTGGCCACCTCCATGCCGGTGAGCGCCGCGACCTGGGTCTGGAATTCGAACATCGACTGCAGCGTGCCCTGCGCAATCTCGGGCTGGTAGGGTGTGTAGGTCGTGAGGAATTCCGAGCGCTGGATGATGTGATCCACGCTTGCGGGAATGTGGTGCTTGTAGGCGCCGCAGCCGACGAAGAACGGTCCGTCGCTCGCGGCGCGGTTCTTCCTCGACAGCTTCGTCATGTGGCGGTCGACCTCAAGCTCGCCCTGGTGATTGGGCAGGCCGGGCACCGGACCCTTGAGCCGGGCGGCCGCTGGTACGTCGCCATAGAAATCGTCCACCGACTTCGCGCCGATGGCCTTCAGCATGTCCGCGCGGTCGACTGCGGTGAGGGGGAGGTAGCGCATCACAATACCTTCTTCGTCATCTCTGCCGCGAGTTGCCGTGCGGCGTGATCGTGTGAATGGGTGAAGCCGTTGAGAACGCCAGCGCGGTCGCCTTCCGGCCGGTTCTGCGAAAGCTTGGCAATGCCTTCGATCGCCGCAATCGTGAGGCGTACGCCGATGATGGCGTTCAGCATCTTCGCAATGTAGTCATCCGGCGCGTCTGCGACTTTCCATGGAGTAGCAGTCGGTTGTTCCATCATGTCCGTGATCTGGCTGACCTGATCGAGCAGTGCGCGTTGATCATCGAAAGTCTCGGCCGAACCAGTCGCGTGCACAGCCATGTAGTTCCAGGTCGGCACGACCTTGCCATGCTCGCGCTTCGAGACGTAGAGCGACGGCGTCACGTAGGCATCCGGGCCCGTGAAGATGGCCAGCGCCGGCGCGCCGCGCCCGGCGGCCATTGCGAACGGATTGTTGCGCGCCACATGGCCCTCGAGGGCGAATGGCGCGCCAGCCGCATCGCGGGTCAGGAGCATAGGTATGTGCGCTGCGAGTGGGCCTGCTTCACCGGTCACGACAAGCGTTGCAAAGTGGCGCGCCTCGATGAAGGCGGCCAGTTCGGCAGTGTCGTCGATCCGGAAGTGGGCGGGCGCGTGCATTACGTGTTCACTGGCTGGCGCAGAAAGCATCGTAGGCGGCCTTGTCCATTAGGCCGGTGAGCTGGCCCTTGTCGGCGAGCCTGATCTTGACGAACCAGCCGCCGCCTTCCGGGTCCTCGTTGACTTTGGCGGGCTCGTCCACGATGGCGGCGTTGGCTGCAGTGACTTCGCCGGTTACCGGAGCGTAGACGTCCGAGGCGGCTTTCACCGACTCGACCACGGCCATGTCCGCTTCCTTTTTCACCGACTTGCCTACATCCGGCAGTTCGACGAACACGACATCGCCGAGCTTCTCGGCAGCGAATTTCGTGATGCCCACTGTGCCAACGTCGCCGTCGACGCTGATCCATTCATGTTCGCTTGTGTAATACGTGGTCATCTCAAATCCCCTCTAGCGTTTGTATTTCGCAGGCACGAACGGCAGCGTGGCGACTTCCGCCTCCAGCGCCTTGCCGCGTACGATCAGTTTCAGCGGCGTACCGGCCTTGGTGTAGGTTGTGTCGACATAGCCTTGCGCGATCGGCCCGTTGACTGTCGGGCCGAAGCCGCCTGACGTAACGACACCGATCGTCTCGCCGTCCGTGTTCTGGATTTCCGCGCCTTCGCGCGCCGGCGCGCGGCCTAGCGGCCTGATGCCGACGCGTTTGGACGGCACGCCTTCCTTGAGTTCGCGCAGGATGCGGTCGGCGCCAGGAAAGTCGCCGCGTTCGCGCCGTGCCTTTGAGATCATCCAGGACAGCGAGGCGGCAACGGGCGTTTTCGAGATGTCGATGTCATGGCCATAGAGACACATGCCGCCTTCGAGTCGAAGCGAGTCACGGGCGCCCAGGCCGATGGATTTGACGCGAGGGTCTTCGAGCAGGCGGTTTGCGAAGGTTTCGCCGTGCTCGGCGGGAACGAGGATCTCGAACCCATCTTCGCCGGTGTAGCCGCAGCGAGTGGCGATGACGTTGCCGAAGGCTGTATGTTTGATCTCGCGGAACGTCATGAAGGTGAGCGGCACAGCTTCGGGAAGGATCCCGGCGATCACCGCTTCGGCCTCTGGCCCCTGAATGGCGATAAGGGCGCGATTGTCTGCACGATGGAGTTCGGCCTCCGCGCCTGCAGCTTCCGCGATCAGTGCGAAATCGTTCTCTTTTGTTCCGGCGTTGACGACGATGTACAGCATGCCCTGCTGATCATCGCGGGGCGGACGGCCGATCATAAGGTCGTCGATGATCCCGCCATTCGCATCCAGCAGGACGGTAAGCTGCACCTTGCCGGGAGCGAGGCCTGCGATGTCTGAAGGGACAAGCCGCTCGACGATGGAGGCGACCTTTCTGTGCGCCTGATCGCCGCCGCCCAGCTGGGGGAGGGACAGGAAGCTCGGCCCCATATGCGAGACGTCGAACAGCCCGGCATGGCTCCGCGTCCAGTTGTGTTCGGCCATGATGCCGTCGGCATACTGGATAGGCATGTCATAGCCGCCGAACTCGGCCATGCGCGCGCCGAGCCGCGTGTGCAGCCTGTGCAGTGGGGTCGTTTTCAGGGGGGTGTTCGAGACGTCCGTCATTACCACTCCAACAGCTGCGCAGCACCGCGTTTCCGCGATTGCGCCCCCGCTGTCGGATGTGCCTGAGAGATTCACGGCCCCACCCAATCAAGGATGTCGCGGCGCTTACTCCGTCGGCGGCGGAACCAAATCCGCGCTTTCCAGCGTTGTCGTCACTCCCGCGGCCCTTTTGCCTGAGCGTTTCCTGGGCGGTTGCGCCTTCGGCGGCTGCGCCATTCTTCAACAAGAAAGAATGGGGTACAGCTCTCTCCCGCGGGGATCGATCGACCTTGCCGGCAGCACGCGCCTCCCGGCGGGCGCTGACGTTGGCGTCATCTGCCCTCGGGCGGGGGCGTGCGTCAATGGCGCGGATGCGCCAAGGTTGGGGATGGTGCTGAACCTGTCACTTTCCAGCCGTTCAGTGACCCGGGTGTCAGAGAACGGGCGCCTGCTTCGTCCAGTTGCGGTGGTGCAATCGAACAAGCTGTCCGGCCGTTTAGCTCTTGATACCTTCCGGCCTGCGTCGAGTCGAAGGTCGATCCTGTCGAGCTTGCTAAATCATTCGGGCCTCTCGCGTCGGTTTGGGATTCCCGCAGCAGTATCAGTCTGAACCCGCCACCCGCTTGGCGCCCGCAATCCTGTGACCATCCGCTGGCGCGGTGGGTCGATCACGCCAAGACCATGTGCGAGCGACCCGGTGGTCGCTATCTCAGTCCTGGGCTGGAGCGAGTATGGCAGCGGCGAGCGAGCCGAGGCCGCTCTGACCCGGCTGCCGGCACGCTGATCGGCGAGGGGGCACACGACAGTGATCATCGCTGGTGGGCTGCCGCTGATCATCAAGCCGGACATCGAGAGTGCGGAGGGGGAGGTTCGTCGCTCAGCGCCGGAACTGCGGCGCGAGGCGGCATGTCTCCTGATTGGGCCACATGGTTGCCTGCGGCCGGGCTCTTCCGGCGTGTCTCCGCTCCGAGATGCCTTGAAGGGGCGGCAGGTCGAGATGCTGCTGGCTGGCGAAAACATCGCACTGATCGCGTCCAGCCTGATGAGCGACCGTCACGACGCCAGCCCGGAATTGCCGGACGTCATTGCGTTTCGTGATCCGCGATAGACGCCAGTCAGGTCAGCTCAATTCGAGCATGCTCTGCAAGCGGGCCAGCGTTCCGACTGCGATCGGCGGACGCCGCCGGCGCAGCCAGGGCAGCCTCATCACGCGGCGCGCATGCGGCCGAGGCGCTTGTCGACGACCTTCTTCAGGCCTGCGACGAGGTTTTCGCGTTCTTCATGATGCTCGCCGGTCAGGACGCCCAGCGTGTGCATGGCGTCGATATGAGTCCTCAAGACGTCCGGCTCCGCCGCGCCGCTTGCGCCAATCGCGGTGATGTAGCGGCCAAGCGAACGTGCTGCCTCGCCCATCATCTGGTCCTTGACCTCGTCAGCCTTTTGCTCGGTTTCCTTTACCGCGAAGAAGATTTCGCGAAGCTTGCGGCGATCTCCGGGCGTTAGTCCGTTCGAAAGTTCGCTGATCTTCTTGACGCAGGCGCGCACAGCGGCGCGGTTGTCCGCGTGTTCCCAGATCGCAGCCGTTGGCTGGTCGCCGATGGGGTCGATGAAGCGACGCATGGGGCCGTCATACTCCTCGACCATCCGCCGGCGCCGGCATGGACCAACATAGACCGCGCAATCGATGAACTCGCGCGGACGCTCAAGCACCGACTTCACGCGAAGCAGGACGGATTGCGACGAGAACGGACGAACCAGCATTTCATCAGCGCCGCTCTGCTGAGCTGCGTCGAGAAACGCCTTGGTCGGCGTGTCCGTCATGACGATGATGGAGGTCTGGCGCGACACATCCTTATAGCCGGCCCGGATCATTCGCGTGTATTCGAGGCCGGACAGGCCGGGAATTCGCGACGCCGTTATCACGACGCGCGGCTGCATCTCGGCGGTGCGGGCCAGCAGTTCGTTGCCGTCGCGCACGGCGTTTATCATGAAGTAGTTCGCCGCGCGCAGAACTTCGGCAAGAAGATTGCGTGAGTGCGTATCGGAATCTGCAATCAGGAAGGTCGGCGGCACATTGCGGCTGGACATGTTACCCTTGCCCCTTGGACGATGCCTAGGGATAGCAAATCAGGGTTAAGGTCCCATCCGCACCGGCGCGGGAGTTTCAGTCGCTCGGATACACTTCTCGTTAGCAATTGGCGCGGACCCGGGCACCGTGGCTGTCACAGTGACTTCAGCCAGTCCAGCAGAAGCCGGTTGGTCTCGGCTGGCTTCTCCTGCTGGTTCCAATGGCCCGCGCCGGGGATCATGTGGAAGCCGCGCAGATCGTCGAAGTGCGCGCGCATGCGCGGTTCGATGTCCCGCCCGAACATGCGGATCCCCATGTCCCTGTCGCCCGCCAGGAACAGGGCAGGCTGGGAGATTTTCGTACCCGCACGGCGTGAAGACACGGCGAAGTCGCGATGGAAATTGCGATAGCGGTTCAGCGGCCCCCGAAAGCCCGATTGCTCGAACTCCTTCACCAGGTAGTCGATGTCCCCATCCTTCAGCCAGGCGGGGAATTTTTCTGGATTGATCATCCCCGGCAGGAATGGCTCACCGTGCTTCTTGCCGACTGGCCAGCCGCCATCAGGCGCGTCCCCCGACCACGCGAAATAGATCCGCCGGATCGTATCGCGTACGTCCGCCTCGAATTCGGCCTCGGCCACGCCCTCGTCCTGAAAGTACACCATGTAGAAGAACAGCCCGTTCTCCGTGAACATTTTCCGCGCGACATCAATCATTGGCGCAGAGCCATGACCCATGTGCGGGATCGACATGCCGCAGACGGCGGTGAAGCGCTCGGGGTCAGCCCACGCGGTGTTCCACACGATTGGCGCGCCCCAATCATGCCCCACGAGGATCGCCCTCCCGCCGCCCAACGCGTCGGCCACGGCCTGATTGTCCGCGATGATGGATTGCATGTCGTAAGCTTCGACTGCGTGCGGCTTCGACGAGCCGCCATAACCGCGTACGTCGATGGCTGCAGCGGTGTAGCCGGCGTCCGCGATCGGTCCCATCTGGTGGCGCCAGGAATACCAGCTCTCCGGCCAACCATGCACCATGAGCACAAGGGGGCCTGAGCCGATCACAGCTACGCGAATGGACTGATCGCCGGACTGGACGTAGCGGAACTCATGGGCCATATTGAGGGCTCCTCGGCGACCGTATGTATCGGTTGCGCATTGCGAACTAAGCCGGACCCCGTCTGGGCCGTTCGCACCTTAACCAAGCTGGCGCGTGGGCCAAGCCCCGGAGCGAGCCAGTTGAAGGCAGCGCACCGCTTTCGGCCCGGGATTTTCCCAAGCCGCAAACGCAATGCGCGACGACCCGGCCCGATTTCCCGATCTGTTCGGGGGCGAGGTGCGGGCGGACGGAGGATCTGATGTTGCTGACCATGATGAAGGGGAAGCTGCACCGCGCGGCCGTCACCCAGTGCGACCTGCACTATGAAGGCTCGTGCTCAATCGACATCGATCTGCTGGAAGCGGCCAACATCCTGCCGCACGAGCGGGTCGATATCTGGAACATCACCAACGGCGCGCGCATATCGACTTATGCGATCGAGGCGCCGCGCGGTTCCAGGACGATCGGAATCAACGGCGCCGCCGCCCGCCATTTCCAGACCGGGGACCGCGTGATCATAGCCGCGTTCGCCCAGATGGACGAGACCGAAGCGAAGCAATGGGCGCCAAGCGTCGTGCGCCTGAATGATCGCAACGAGGTCGTGACCGGCATCGCCTGAGAGAAATCGTCGAGGCTTCCTCCCCAGTAAGCAGAAACGCCGCCCACTGTGCACGGGCGGCGTTTTGCGTTCTGGCCGGGAGACCGCCTACTTCGTCAGTTCGAACACCACATTGACCGTCTGCACAAGCGACACCTCGCCTGCGGCAATCGGCGTCGATTCAGCGGCCATGTCCTGCATGCGCATCATCACCGGCATCGGCGGCTGCGGGTAAAACTCCTGCTCGCTGATGGTGACAATCCGCTTCACCTTGTAGCCGACGGCCTTCGCATAGAGCTCCGCCTTCGCTACGGCGTCCTTGATTGCTTCGACGCGTGCTTCGTCCTGGAACTTGTCCGGCTGGTCGACCGAGAAGGAGATGCCATTGATCGTGTTGCCACCGCCCTTGACCACGGCGTCGAGCGTCTTGCCCAGCGTGTCGAGCTTGCGGACCTTGACCGTGATGGAGTTCGACGCCTGATATCCGGTCAGGCGCGGCCGTGCATTGTTCGGATACTCGTAGACCGGGTTGAGCGACATGTTGCCGGTCTGCATGTCGCGATCGGCGATGCCGGCGGCTTTCACCGCGGCGAACACGCCATTCATGTTCGCCGCCTGCTGCGCCATGGCTTCGGCGGCGGTCTTGGCTTCGAACTGAACGCCGACATTGATCATCGCAACATCCGGCGGCTGCTCGATCGCGCCACGGCCCATCAGCGTTATCGTTGTCTCTGGCTGGATCGAACTCATGGCGGGCATCCCTGGGGGCATCGGCATCGGCGGCTGGGCCATCGCCATCGGAGCAGTCGCACATCCAGCCAGCGCAGACATGGCCAGCAGGGCGGGGACAAGGCGTGTCATTTCGGTTGACCTTTCCTGGGTCGTTGTCGTCCGCCGAAAGAGGGCAGCGGTCGTTGTGGAGAGTCACTGTCGAAATGGGGCGGCGCTGTGGCGTGGCAAGCGCATTCTGGCGGCGCAGCATGGCGGGCTGGCAGCCAAGCCGTAGCGTCACCTTGAATCAACGCCCGATGAGCAGCGCATTCAGCGCGAAATATGATCCGACAAGCGTGAGCGTGATTGCGGTGATGCGCGCAAGATCGCGTTCCAGTCGATAAGCGCGCTCACGGCGCAGCCGGCCCTGCGGACCTTCCAGTATTGGTGTTGTCTCGATCCAATGATCGCTCCGGAATGCCTTCACCGGGCTGGCGATGAGTGCAGCGAGGCATGCCCCGAACACGAGTATGCCGACGAGAAGATATCCGAACACGAACGATGTCACGCCCCAGATTGCCCCATGCCACGCGTCCTTCTTGTCGCCCGGAGCTTCCAGCGCGCGCGTCATCATCCCCATTCCCGCGAACGACAGGATGTGGAGATCGATGAGTGGCGGTGGAGGTACTGTGAAGCTGCGCAGGGGGGCGTGAATGACCGCGGCGACGCCATCTGCCAGGGCGCGATATACTGAGATGAAATGGGAGATGTCAGGCGCCACAGGCAGCGCCCATTGCCGGTGAATCAGGCTGATCAGCGTGGGCACGCTGAGCGCAATCCCGGCGAAGTAGAGGGCCTGACTCGAGCGGCTGTCGGTTGAGGCTTCGATCATGCCGGATGGATAACACGACATTTGCAGCGCGCCGTATATTAACGTGCATACAGCAACCATTAACCCTTTTGGCCGATAGGTTGGTCCGTATTCAGGCCTTGCCGCCTTCTGATCCCTGGGGGACCCACGTGCGTCAGCGCTCGATCAATTCGCTTACTGCCAAGGCTGGCGGAGTTGTTCTCGGCAGCACCATCCTGGCGGGTCTCGTCGGCGGCGGCGCTGCATGGATCCTGAACGAGGAACTCGCAGCGACGAACCACGTCAGCAAGGTTCTACGCAACCACCTCGAAGGCGACATGATGCACGATGCGTTGCGCAGCGACGTGCTTGCCTCGCTCGCGGCCAACAATCCCGCCTACGGACTGTCCATCGCCGAGGTGCGGACCGACCTGAATGACCACGTAGAGAACTTCCGCAGCCTGCTTGCTGCCAACGTCGCACTCACCGGGAACGGCGAGCTGGGACCCGTGATCGCCGCCGTTGCGCCGGCGCTGGAAGACTACATCGCGACAGCGACGAAGCTGGTTGAAACTGCGGCAACCGACGAGTCGGCCGCACTCGCAATGCTGCCGGGGTTCTTCGACGATTTCCGCGCGCTTGAGGGTGCGATGGAGCAGGCGTCGGACAAGATTTCGGCAGTATCCGATTCCACTGTCGCGGCCGCCACCTTGATCGGTCAGATTTCCCAGATCGCCATCCTGATCGCTTCGCTTCTTGCGATCCTGGCCGTCATCGCCATCATGCGCGGAGCGCGCAGCCGGGTTGTCGGTCCCATCGTCGATCTCACCAACGCGATGGACAAGCTCGCCGCGGGCGACACCAACGTGCATGCGCCCCACAACGACCGCGAGGACGAAATCGGTCGCATGGCTGCCGCTCTCACCAAGTTCCGCGAGAACGCAATCAACCGCCTTGCACTGGAAGCTGCGCAGCGCGCGCAGGAGCAGGAGCGTGCCGAGCGCAGCCGCCGCGTTGAGTCGCTGGCCGCCGGCTTTGCAGACCAGCTGGCCTCCACCCTGTCTCACCTGCGCGAGTCCTCCGGCCGCCTGATGCAGGACGCAAGCTCCCTCGAACACGTCTGCGACGAGGCCAATCGCAGCGCCTCCAAGGCGACCAACGCCACCGACGGCGCCAACTCGAACGTCCAGACCATCGCCGCCGCCACGACAGAACTGAGCGCCTCGATTCAGGAAATTGCTACGCGGATGTCCGAATCCGCCCGCTCGGCCGAGCAGGCCGTGATCCAGGGCGTCGCTGCGGACGCGACCGCAAAGGATCTGGCGGAAGCTGCGCGCGGGATCGACGAAATCGTCGCCGTCATCGGCAGCGTGGCAGAGCAGACCAATCTGCTCGCCCTCAACGCTACCATCGAGGCTGCGCGCGCGGGCGAGATGGGGCGCGGTTTTGCTGTCGTTGCTGCGGAAGTGAAGGCGCTGGCAAGCCAGACCTCGCGTGCGACCGAGGACGTTTCGCGCCGCATCAGCGATATCCAGAGCATCAGCGCGCGCTCGACTGAGCAGGTTCGCGAAGTCGTGGTCCTGATCGATCAGATGAAGCAGTTCAGCGCCGCTGTTGCATCTGCCGCAGAAGAGCAAAGTGTCGCCACCAACAGCATCGCCGCAAACGTCAGTTCCGCCGCCGGTCTGTCGGACGAGGCGCGTGACAGCGTTGCCGCCATGAGCAGCGTGACCGCCCAGGCGCGCGCGGCGACGTCCTCCGTTCAGGACAGCGCCCGCTCGGTTGAGGATTTGTCCGCGCGCCTCAACGCCTTCGCGCGCGAATTCCTCGACAAGCTCAAGGCCGCCTAGCCGTCGCGTTTGCGATCCGGTAACCACGGCTACGCAACCGTTAAGCTTGACCCGCGATTTACCCTAACAGGATCGGCCGGGATGTTAGGCTTGCTCTGATAGACATCTTCCATTGCTCCTCGAAGCTGATGGAAGTGTTGTGCACCTCAAAGCCCCGACCAAGACGTTCATTGTCCTCGCAATACTGGCGGTGAGTGCTGCGGCTCCCGCTGCTTATGCTCAGGAAGGCGAGACTGAGAATGTCAGTCAGCAAGGCGTCGTCGAGTTGACGCTTGATCACGCGGAGACGGGCGAAGATGTGCTCGCAGCCACGATCAACTATGCCCTTGCAGTTCGCCTTTCCGAAGGCTGGACGGTCCAGATGGATGCTGTCCTGGAGCCCGTCGTCGATCCGATAGGGGACGAAGCCCTCGAGGGGGAGGACGCGTTCATCGAAACGCTGTCGCTTCAGTATGCGGGCGAGGCCTTCACGGTCTATGGCGGCAAGATCAATCCCGTCTTCGGAAGCGCGGCGGATGTCGCGCCGGGCCTCTACGGCGTCGAAGCAGGCGAAGCCTACCAGATCACCGAGGCGCTCGGGGTCGGCGGCGACATATCGTTGACGTCGCTGCTGGACCTCGATGGCGAACATGTACTGTCCGCCGCCCTGTTCACGGCCGACCGCACCTTCCTCTCAGGCTCGCTGGGTGGTTTGCGCGAAGAGCTCGACCTCGCCGATGGCGGCCTCGCCAACACGGAAGAGCTGAAGTCGATCGCCGTCAGCCTCGATGGTGTGCTGGCAAACGGTATCGGTTACAGCCTCGGACACCGCCAGCTCGCAACCGATACGCCGGGCGAGGCCGACGAAACTGCAACCGTGCTCGGCGTCAGCTATGTCTGGCCGGAAGACAGCGGTATCGACCTGTCACTGATGGCTGAGGTCGCCGCCTCGCGCAATGCGGACGGCATCGATGGCGCAGATCGCGACTTCTACACGGCTGGCGGCACGCTTGGTCTCGGTGACTGGTTCGTCAATGCGATCGCATCGGGCTGGAACGAGAACGCCACAGCTGGCGACCTTGATGTCCGCAAGCTTGAATTGTCTGTCGGCCGAGCGCTGGCTGAAGCCCTCGTGCTGGAAGTCGGCGTGCAGGACGTTCGCGAATCCGGCGCATCGAGCACGGTGATCGGCGCCCGCCTTGCCTGGGAGTTCGGCTGAGGGCTTTTAGCGAACCGAAACGATGATCATGCTGGCGCCTGCGAGAGCGGGCGTCAGTTGCGTTCTGGCATAGGTCATCCGGCGCGACACCGGTGTGGTCGTCTCGGCAATCGCCTTGCCCGAAGCGTCATATCCAACCATCATGATCGTTCGGGCTGAAAGGCTGCGGGCCGACCCAAGTACGCCCTCATCAAGCCTGACCAGCACCTCACCACCAGCAATACTGGCGCGGATCGCGGGCATGGAAGCCTTGACGACCGGATCTGCAACAGCAGGGGCCGCCAGCATGGCGGAGGCGGCGAGGGAGGCGAGAACGAGGCGCATACCGAGAGCTCCAGACGTGCCATGTGCGAACGATGCTCGTGGCGTTCCAATCCTGCACCGCAAGGATGGGGCCAACAACCCTGCCTCCGTTAATCTTGATCCTGGCCGAATTCGCGTCCACCTGGCCGGCGGGCGCAACTGTCCCGGATTGGGCCATTTTGACGTGTCTCTGCGTCAATCCTTCTAGCTGATCGCCCTGATGATCGCGGCCTGCTGGTCAACAGTCAGGCTGTTGATCTGGTCCGGCGTGAACCCGCTGATCTGCAGCGGCGTCAGCGCGTCGATCTGATCGACCGTCAGGGCGCCGATGGCGGTGGTCGTGATGCCTCCGATCTGCGTCGAGGTGAGGCCGCTCAGCTGTGCGGGGGTGAACGACCCGATCCAGGTCGGAAGATTGCTCAACTGGGAGGAGGTCAGGGCTGCAACATGCGTGGCGTTCAGCGCCGCGAACTGAGAAGACGAGAATGCGCCGAGACGCGTCGAAGACAGGCTTCCCACCTGATCGCCTGAAAAGGCGGCAACCTGCGTCGTGCTGAATGCGGAAACCTGGGTCTCGGTTAGCGAGCGAAGCTGCACGCGCACGAAGCCTGCCAGTTGCGTCACAGTAAGGGCGGCGATGTCATCGCCCCCGAGCTGACCGATGTCAGTGGTCTCCAGCGCCCCGATCTGTGTCGCCCTCAGGCCGCTCAGCTGCGTGAGTGTCAGCTGGTCAATCTGTGTGGTGGTGAACCCAATGATGGCTGACGACGACAGTGCGCCGATCTGCGAAGCGTTCAGCGCCGCAAACTGCGATGTGTTCAGTAGCCCCACCTGATCTGCCGACAGGCCGCTGACAAGCGTGGAAGACATGGCGGCAATCTGCGTGGCGCCGAACCTGTCGAGTTGGGTCGCGGTCAGCGCCGACGCCCACGTCTCCGCAAAGTCGCTTGCGGCAAGCTGCGTCACCGTCAACGTCGCCATAGCGTCTGGGGAAAGCGCGCCCACCGCTGTTGCGGACAGCGCAGCAAGCCTCGCGGCTCCCAACGCCGCAACCTGTGTGGATGACAGTGCGGCGGCCTGGCTGGCGGTCAGCCCGCGCATGGCCGATGTGGATAAGGCAGCGAGCCTTGTCGTGGAAAGTCCGCCGACCTGTGTCGTGGTGAGGCTGGGTAGCTGGGTGTCCATCAGGCCACCCAATTGCGTCGTACTGAGCGCATTGAACTGCTGGGTCGAAAGGGCTGCAATCTGTGTCGATGTCAGAGCCCCGATCTGAGTGGTTGCAAGGCTCGCGAACTGTGAGGTCGAGAGTGCGCCGATCTCGCCTGTGTCCAGGCTCCGAACCGTCGTCGTGGACAGGGCGGCAACCTGGCTCGTGGTCAGCGACTGGATCTGTGTCGCGTTGAGGGAGTCGATGTTCGTCGTCGTGAATCCGCTGACGCCGTCTTGCGAGATAGCGCGCAGCTGTGTCGTGTTCAGGAGGCTGACATGGTTGGCGTCAAGATGTGCGACCTGTGAGGCGCTGAAGCCGGCCAGCTGTGTTGTCGTCAGCGAAAGCGCCTGGGTCAGCGTCAGCCCGCCGAGCGCCGTGGTAGAAAGTGCGCCAGCCTGCCCGCCATTCAGCGCCGCCATCTGGGTGGGCGCAAGACTGGCGAGCTGTGAAGCGGAGAGGCCGGCGACGCCGCTCGTCGATAGCGAAGCGATGTCCAGGGCTGACATTGCAGCGATCTGCGTGACGCTGATCGCTGCAACCTGCGTCGAGCCGAGACCGGCCATCGCCGACGCCGGAAGTGCCTGTACCTGCGTCGTCGTCAGCGCCGCGATCTGCGTGGTCGAGAAGCCTGACACCTGCGTGGCGGTCAGGCCTCGCATCTGCGTCGTCGTGAAGGCGGCTACTGCAGTCGCGCCGAGCGCCGCCATGGCCGTGCTGGAGAACCGCGCGAGTTGCGCGCCGCTCAGCGAGGAAATCTGCGTGCCCGTCAAGGCGCCCGCCTGCGTCTCCGCGAGTGCGGCGAACTGCGTCGACGTCAAGGCGGCGAGTTGCGACGCGCCCAGCTGCGAAATGCTCGTCGTCGTCAGGCCGCCAACGGCCCCGACGGACAACGCGGCAATCTGCGTTGGTTTGAGCACAGCGAGTTGCGTGGCCGCAAGCGAGGACACGTGCGTTGAAAGAAGCCCCTGAACCTGTGTCGTGCTGAGCGCGGCAACCTGCGTGGCGCTCAGTGCGGCCAGCTGCGTTTCCACAAGGCCGCCTATCTGTGTTGCGCTGAGTCCATGCAGGCGGGTGGTTGCAAGGCTCTGTATGTCCTCGAGTTCGAGGCCCTGTATCGCGGATACGTCGAACATGCCCACCTGTGCGGCTGACAGGCGATTGAACTGGGTGGCTGTCAGCGCATGAACCTGATCCGCTGTGAAGCCACGAAGCTGCGTCAGCGTCAGCGCGGCCATCTGCGATGTCGTCAGCGCGCCAAGCTGCGTGTCGGAGAGGGAGCCGATTGTCGTGGCTGTAAGGCCCTTCACCTGCGCCGGGCTCAGAGCGGAAATCTGCGTCTCGTTGAGTTCGGCAAGCTGCGCCGCGCCAAAGCCGGAAATCGCGGTGGAGCTTATCGCTGCAAACTGCGCTGTGCTCAACACAGCGAGCTTCTCGCCAGAAAGCCCCTGAGCCTGCGTCGCGGTGATGGCCGCGAGTTGAGTGGCTGTGAGCGCCTCCAGCTGCGTCGTGCCGAACGCGCCAACAGCCGTCACGCTCAGCGATCTGACCTGCGTCGCGGTAAGGGCGGCAAGCTGGGAGGTCGTGAATGCCGCCGCCTGTACTTCTCCAAGTACACCAAGCTGCGCCGGCATCAGTCCGAGCACCTGGGTGCGGGTGAGTCCAGCAATCGCCCCGGCGTCGAGGCCCTCGAGCGCGGTCGCCGAGATCGCGCCGATCTGCGTTGACGTCAGCGCGGCCAGCTGCTCGCCAGATAGCCCGCCCACCGCGAGCGCGTCCAGCGCGCGCACCTGCACGACGGACAGTGCGACGAGCTGCGAAGTCGAGAGGTCCGCGGCCTGTTCACCTGACAGGCCGCTTATGCCTGTCGGACTCATTCCCCTCAACTGCGTCGTGGTAAGGCTCGCCAGCGCCTCAGCGCCAAGCGCTGCAACTTGAGTCGACGTGAAGCCGCCAATCGCGCTCGAAGTCAGGGCGGTTAGCTGCGTCGTGCTGAGCCTGGAGACCTGATCGGCGGTCAGTCCGCCAAGTTGCGTCGATGTCAGCGCCACCAACTGGCTGGCGGCGAAGGCGCTGATCTGGGTGTCCGCAAGAAGGCCAACCCCGGTTGCCGAGAAACCGCGCACCTGTGCTGTCGTGAGTGCTCCAATCTGTGTCGCTGACAGGGCGGCGAGCTGGGTCTCAGCAAGGCCGCCAATCTGACCCGCCGAGAATGCCGCCAGCTGCGTGCTGGACAGGTCGCGGATGTCGTGTGCTTCGAGACCTGAGACCGAAGCCGCGTTCAGTCCGGCAATCTGCGTAGCGCCAAGCGCCGCGACCTGGGTGTCCGCAAGCGCTGTGATCTGATCGGCGGAAAGTGCGCGCAACTGCGCGGCAGACAGGACGGCCAGCTGTGTTGTCGCGATGGCGGCGAGTTGGTCAGTATCGAGCGCGGACAGGCTTGATGCGGCAAGCGCCTTTACCTGAGTCGTCGAAAGTCCACTGAGCCGATCGGGCGCCAGCGCGGCCAGCTGCGCCGGCGATAGCGCGCTGACCTGCGTCGTCGCCAGCCCTGACAGCTGGTCCGCAGAAAGCGCCGCCATCTGCCCGGATGTCAGGGCAGGCACCTGTGTGGCGACAAGCATGGCGAGTTGTGAGGTGGTAAGCGCTGCGATCTGCGCCTCGCTGAACGCGCTGAGCTGCGTCGCAGTGAACGAACCGATCTGTGTCGTCCGCAGCAGCGCGACCTGCGTTGTGGTGAGCCCCGTGATTTCCTCCACGGGAATGGCGCGTATCTGCGTCCCCGTAAGCGCGCCCAGTTGCGTTGAAGACAGTGCGTCGAACTGTGCGCCAGTAAGCCCGCCCACGGATATCCCACGGATCTGCGCCGTCGTAAGCGCGGCCATCCGGTCGGTGCTGAGTTCTGAAAGCTGGGTCGTGGTCAGCGCCCCCAGTGTCGCCGCCGTCATCGCGCCCCACTGGGTCAGCGACAGCGCCTCGATCTGGCTCGCGGAAAGCCGCTGAACCTGAGCGCTGCTGAAGGCTGCCACCTGGTTGGTACTCAGCGACAGCAGCTGTGTCGCATCAAGGCTACCGACCAGTGCGGCCGGAAGAAGCTTGATCTGCGTCGTCGACAGTGCCGTCAGCTGGGTCGTGGACAGCCCGGTGGTCTGTGTTGTGGTCAGCGCGCCGAGTTCCTCGCTCGTAAGCGCTCGTATCTGCGTCACGGTGAACGCAGCGATCTGCGTCTCGGAAAGCTGCCGCACCTGTGATGCGGTCAGGCCGCCGATCTGGCTGGTCGCGATCGCCGCGATTTGTTCGTCGCCCAGCACCTCCAGTTGCGACAAGGTGAGCCCCGACAGTTGCGCGCCGCTCAGCGCCGCGACCTGTGTCGTCGACAGTGCGGCTGCTTCCTCGGTTGACAGCGCCGCGATGTGGCTGGCTCCAAGCAGTTTGAACTGCGCAGGCGTCAGCTGCGCCATCTGCGTCATGTCCAGCGTCGCAAACTGCGTGCTGCTCAGTGAGGCTATCTCGGCCGGGAGCAGCGCGCCGAGCCGGTCTGCGTCAAGGCTGGCGAGCTGCGTCTCGCTCAAGCCTTTGACCTGCGATGTGGTTAGCGCCGTGAACTGTGTGAGTGACAGCGCTCCCCACTGCGTCGTGGTCAGGCCGCCGATCGCAGCGGCGCTGAACCCCGTTATCTGCGCAGTCGTCATCGCGCCGATCTGCGTCGCGGAGAAGCCCCTCACTTGCGCCGCGCTCAGGGATGCAAGCTGCGCTACGGACAGCGCGCCCGCCTGTTGCGTCGTCAGGCCCTGCAGCTGGGTCGATGACAGGCCCCTGACCTGGACGGTGGTCAGGCCAGCGAACTGCGTGGGTGTCAGCGCGCCCAGTTGCTCGGCAGACAGGTTGCCCAAAGCGTCAGGCGTGAACCCGCGCACCTGATTGACTGTCATGCCGCCCATCTGCGTCGGCGTGAGCGCCGCCAGCTGTGTCGTCGAGAGCGCGGCAAAATCGCCAGCCTCCAGTCCGCGTATCTGCGACACCGAAAGCACGGCGATGTCTTCTGCATCGAACGCTGTGAACTGCGCCGACGAGAGGGCGAACAGCTGCGCTGCGCTGAAGCTCATGTGGCTGGGCGAGAGCGCCGCCAGTTGGGCGCGCGACAGCGCGGTCACCTGCCGGGTGGACAGGCTGGCAAGCTGAGCGCCGCTGAACTGGGTGATCTGTGTGGTGGTGATCGCCTGCGTCTGCGTCGTCGACAGCGCCGCGATGTCCGTCCGCGTCAGGCTCTCGATTGTCGCCTGCGACATCGCCGCGATCTGCGCGGAGCTGTAAGAGGTGATGAACGAAACCACGCGACCCGGCAGCCTTTCCCGTCGACCGCGGAGACGGCCAACAAAGCGCGGCAAGCCTGCGCGCGCGCACGTAGGGGGAGGAGCAAGAACCGCGCCGCGGCGTTAACCAATGAAAGTCATTCAAAAACAGAGAAGTAACGGTGCGTCGTTAAGCGATGCTAGGCGCATTCTGCCTACCTCAAGCCAAGCTTGCCCGGCAGAAACGTGGGACCATCGAGGTGGCGTCAGGTTTTGACCTTGACGCGGGTCCAGACGGGCGCGCCCGCGGCGCCGGTTCCCACCTCGCCGCGCACCCCAACGGCGGTCCTTTGCATTGAGGTTAGCAGGCTGATCGCTTCGATATCGCTCGCCGGCGCACTCGCCATCACGCGGCCGCCATCCGGCGTGCGGGCGATGATGATCGCGTCGAATGGAGATCCGTCGCGCGCATAGCGCACAGTGTAGGTCTCGATCACCGCAGCACCGGCATATCCCTCGCGCAAGGGCGGCGTTGGCCCTCGCGCGGCATCTGCAACGCTCTGCACGGAATAGTCTGTCGCGATTGGCTCGGGCGCAGCCTCCGTACTCAGCACGAGCGCGTGGTGCTTGTTGACATAGCCGCCCTGTCCGTAGAGGAGGCCAAGCTCGCCCGCATCGGCGCGCAATGTCCGAACCATCGCGGCGATGGCGTGGCTCATGTAATTGTTCAAAGGTCCACCGAAGAAGGTCAGCCCGCCAGCAACAGTCGGCGGATGCAGCGCCGGATCAAGACCCAGCGTCCTGAGCGCCATTTTCGGAACGACAGGAAAACAGCTGTACAGCTCAAGATGACGAAAGCGCCGCGCATCTCCCCCGGCGATTGCGACAGACCTGTCCAGCACCGCCGATTGCGCCGTCGAACTATCGTAGCGGTCGCGCTGGAGATAGTCCTCCGGCTCGATGGCGTTTGCGCCACCCCAGATGTGGATCAGCTTCTCTTCTGCAATTCCCATCTCGCGCGCCCGCGCAAGGCTCATCACGATCACCGCCGCAGACTGGTTCACGGCCGGGTTTGCGACCATCAATTTGGGGTAGGGCCAATTGATCAGACGGTTGTCGGCGCTGATTGTCCCGATCGCGTCCGCATCGGGCGCTGAGCGTATCCATGCATACGGATTGCCCGCCGCCACGGCAGCATAGCGCGCCCAGAGTTCGGCAGATTCCCGCATCCCCTCGGCTGGCGTCTGTCCCCAGGCGGCCTGTGCTGCGACTTCGTAGAAGGGATAGACCTGCGCGGGGTTCATTACGCCAAGCTGCTTTGCGATGGGACTCATCGCGAAGCGGCTCGAGGGAAAGCGTACGGTATCGTCCTTTGCCGCAGCAGGCGTCCATGGCGGCGCAATGCCTGACTTCTCGGCCTGCCCGCGCGCATGGCTGGCTTCGCCGCCTACGACTGCCGCGACCAGATCCTCCCCCAGCGCGATACGCCTGGCCGCCTCGTGAACCAGCCTCACTGGCGTCTCGCCACCCATACTGGCGTTGGCCGCCTCGGTCGGGGCAATGCCGAGCTTCTGTGCAAGCAGCTGTACCGGATCCTTGTAGGGCCAGCTGACAAGCCCGATCAGGCTCAGCAATCCAACCCCGCCGAGCAGGCTCACGCCAGCGTCCGCCTCGCACGCCTTTAGCGCCTCGACCATCAGATCGACCGGCTCGCGCGCTTCTTCCGGGCGTTTTGGCCTGTCGGTATGCTCTCCGACTGCGGCGATGACAGGAATGGCGTGCGCAGAGTTTGCCGTCATCGAGCGCCAGTCTCCATAGTTGCATGCGCGCCAATCCGCGCCGCTTGTCGCGACCGTAGGAAATTCACACGCCTTGCGCCAGTTTCCGCCACGACACGCGACAGCATGTCTTTTTCATCTGGCTGCCTGCCGGTTGGCAAAAGCGCGTCGGCGTGTCCAATCTCGCTGGCATCCATGAACCTGCTGCAGGAGCTACCATGTCCGAAGCCCTCATCATCGACGCCGTTCGCACGCCGCGCGGCCTGGGCAAGGCCGGCAAGGGAGCGCTGGCGCCGCTGCATCCGCAGCGTCTGGCGGCGACCGTTCTGGCGGCGATCGCGGAGCGCAACAATCTAGACACGGCGGACGTCGACGACGTAATCTGGTCGACGTCCTCGCAGAAGGGCAAGCAGGGTGGCGATCTTGGCCGGATGGCGGCGCTCGATGCTGGCTTCGACGTGAAGGCCAGCGGCATGACGCTCGACAGGTTCTGCGGCGGCGGCATCACAGCCGTCAATCTCGCCGCAGCGCAAATCATGAGCGGCATGGAAGATCTCGTCATCGCCGGCGGCACGGAAATGATGAGCCTCACCGCGACCATGGCGGCCGACGAGGCCGCGGCCGGATTCCCGCCGGGCCTGATGGGCGCGCACAATGCAAGCCTCGACACGCAGCATCCGCAATCGCACCAGGGCGTGTGCGGCGACGCGATTGCGAGCATGGAAGGCGTCTCCCGCGCCGACCTCGACGCCTTCGCGCTCGAAAGCCAGAGGCGCGCAGCGCAGGCCATCGCCGAAGGCAGGTTCAACAAGTCCATCATCCCGGTGAAGGACGGCGAGGGCAGGGTCGTGCTTGCGCATGATGAATATCCGCGCCCGGAAACGACCGCCGATGGTCTCGCCAAGCTGAAGCCTGCCTTTCAGGCGCTGGCCGACATGCCTTACAATGAGACCGGCGCGACTTTCCGGAAGCAGATCAACCGCCGCTATCCCGACCTGAAGATCGAACACGTCCACCACGCGGGAAACTCGTCCGGCGTGGTCGATGGCGCAGCAGCAGTGCTGCTCGCCTCACGCGAGTATGCCGAGAAGCATGGGTTGAAGGCGCGAGGCCGTGTCGTTGCCATGGCCAACGTTGGCGATGATCCCACGCTGATGCTGAATGCTCCCGTTCCCGCCGCGAAGAAAGTTCTTGAGAAAGCCGGCCTTACCAAGGACGACATCGACCTCTGGGAGATCAACGAGGCCTTCGCCATCGTGCCGGAAAAATTCATCCGCGACCTCGGCATCGACCGCGCCAAGGTCAATGTGAATGGCGGCGCCATCGCGCTGGGTCACCCGATCGGTGCAACAGGCGCGATCCTGATCGGCACCGTGCTTGATGAGCTCGAGCGTACCGGCGGCCGCTACGGCCTCGTCACCATGTGCGCCGCCGGCGGCATGGCGCCCGCCATCATCGTCGAGCGGATCGACGGCTGATTGACTTCGCATGTGTCTGAGCCGGCTGCCGGCACGTGCGCGTCATGACCCGGGTCGCTGCATGCTCCTCACAGAGATCCGAGGCGGCAACCCGCGCTGTCAGCTGGGGCTTCCTGGCATCAGGATGCGTTTCCGTCTGAACGCCACCGGGGGCCACGGGCTCTGTTGTGGACTGTGACTGCCTTGTATCAGGACTGCAACGGGGCATGACCGGCCGCTTTTTCATGCCTGTCATAAAGCTGTTGCGTAGCTGCCTGACAGCCTCCCGATAGCGGAATCGGGCGCGTCGTCGTCAACTGGCCGCAAACAGAGACGACACGCGGAATTGCAACAGGGCTGCACATGAACAGGACTTCCAGAGTAACGGCAGCCATGCGCAAGGCCGCCTTGATCGCACTCCTGGCGATCGCAGCATGCAGCCCGGCAACTGAGCTGGGGCCGGGGCAGGTTGTGACCCAGGTCGTCGCAAAGGCACAGACAGTTCAAAGCGCAAGCGGAACGGCATCGGCTGGCGCAATTGTCCTTGCAGGTGACGCCCTGAGGATTATTGGGGCCGCGGCGCTTGGCGGGCTTGAGGTCTACGATGCAACGGGCGCGCGCCTGAGTTCAACACCCGCAGGAGAGGTCGCAGGCGTCGATATCGCCTATGGCTACGACATGGGCGGATCCTCGGCCACGATCGTCGCAGCCGTCGATATCACCCAGAACGCGTTGCGGCTGTTCCAGCTCAATGGCGAAGAGCTGACCGAAGTCGGCGCGCGTGCCGTGCCTCTGGGGTTTGCGGCAGAGAATGTCTGCCTATTCAGCAGCAATCTTGACGGCGCTCTCTACGCGTTTGTGGTTGGCGACGGCGGTGAGATCGACCAGCAACTCATTTACACGAATGCATCGGGTCGTCTGGACGCGCGCCAGGTGCGAAGGCTCAACGTGATGTCGACGATCAAGCAGTGTGTCGTCGATGACGTCTCCGCGAAGGTGTACGTCTCAGAGGAAACCGTTGGAGTCTGGCGCTTCAATGCCAATCCCGAAGCTTTCGCTGCGCCGGATCTCGTGGACAGCCCGCGCTTCGGCAAGATCAGTGAAGAGGTCGGCGGACTTGCCATGCACGAGGGGGGCGACGGCGCTCGCTGGCTCATCGCATCGGACGTATCGGCGGGTCGACTGAACGTCTACGATCGCGACAGGAACGATGCATACATCGGGTCCGTCATGGTCTCGGCGACAGTGGGCAGCGAGGCGATCGATGAACCCGGGCCGCTCTACGGCATGAGCCATGCCATGCAGGGTTTCCCCAATGGCCAGCTGCTCGTCACCGATGAGGATGGCTCAAACTTCAAGGTGCTTTCGCTTGCGGACATCGCGGCGGGTCTCAAGATTTCGGCCGGTGCATCGAGCGACCCCCGCACATTCAGCGAGCCATCTGTTCCGACGGTCACCGCCACGGTTGAGACTGCCGCGGTTCCGAGTTTCGGCGACGCGGCGGACGATCCGGCAATCTGGGCGAACCCTGCAACTCCTGCTCAGAGCCTCGTGGTCGCGACTGACAAGAAGGGCGGCCTCTTCGTCTACGACATGCAGGGCAAGGTGGTGCAGGACCTGCGCGACGGCAAGATCAACAATGTCGACCTGCGCGAAGGCTTCCAGCTTGGCGGCAAGGGCGTTGTCCTGGTCACAGCCAGCAACCGGACCGACAGGACTATCGGAATCTATCGTCTCGACACGGCGTCGCGACAGCTGATCAATGTCGCTGACGGTCCGCAACAGACAGAGCTGGAGGATCCCTACGGCTTGTGCATGTATCGCGATCAGGCGGGCAAGACGTTCGTCTTCGTGAACGGCGACGACACGCGCATGCGGCAGTGGGAGCTCGTCGACGCCGGAAACGGCCGTGTGAAGGCCAACTTCGTCCGAGAGTTCGCGTTTGAAAGCCAGACAGAAGGCTGTGTTGCGGATGATACGACAGGCCAGCTTATCGTCGACGAGGAAGATGTCGGCATCTGGAGTCTCAGCGCAAGGCCGGACGGTGGCAAGGAGATGAGATCGGTACAGAAGGTCGCCGACAGTCCGGCAATCAAGGACGACCTCGAAGGGGTCGGGCTCTATGATCTTGGGAATGGGCGCGGCTATCTCGTCGTGTCCAGCCAGGGCAACGACACCTATGCAGTCTTTCGCCGCGAAGGCGCGCAGGAGTATCTCGGCTCCTTCGCGGTGGCGGCAGATCCGATCCGCGGCATCGATGGAATTTCCGAGACAGACGGTCTCGAAGTCTCCAGCCGCAATCTGGGCCCGGGATTCGAGTTTGGCGCGATGATCGCGCAGGATGGCCGCAACGTACTGCCAGTTGAGAACCAGAACTACAAATATGTCCCATGGCAGTCGATCGCCGAAGCGCTGAAGCTCGAGATGAGGCGATAGCGAGCCTGGCGCTTGATGCCCGAACACCGTCACGACCAAGCTCCCCCATCAAAGCCAGCAATTCGCGAGCGGCGTTCCGGGAGAAACTGGGCCATCTCCGATCCGAGGGGCCTTGAACGGGGGGTCTGGCAGCATTTCCCGAGCGCGCATTATCCCCAAATTGGGGATCACAAGGCATACGCCGTTGCGCGAGGAGTCCATTGTACCGATGTGAATCTTGATCGGCGACAAGACTGAAGACCCAAAGTCTGAAAGAATAGACACAGGCGCCGTTGGCGATGTTGTGGTCAACCGCATCGCTCCGCTGGGTCAGCCGCAAGAGTTCCGTGGACTTCGTGATAGCGTGAAGTGTAGCTGACGATCTGGTACTTTGGGGCGGCGTTTTTTGGAAGCGACAACACTCAATCTGGAAATCCGCGCCTTCGCGAGAATCGGGATCTGGGAGTGGGACGTCGCCAACGATTCCATCTCCTGGTCTCCGGAGATGTACGAGATCTTTGAGGTCAATCCGCAGGAGGCGCTGCTTCCCTCGGATATCGCACGCTTCCGCAGCGAAGCTGCAGACGGGATGGACGAGAAGATACTTCGTCACGCGCTGCGCTCGGGCGCGCCCTGGAGGTCGGTTCATCCGGCGGTTACGGCAACCGGTCGCCAGATCTGGGTGCGATCAGTCGGCCATGTGGAACGAGCAAATGATCGAACGGTTCGAGTCTTTGGCCTCGTGCAGGATGTCACGGACCAGCACAACGAGAGGATTGAGCTCCAGAAGCACCGGGCGTTGCTCGAGGAGATCTCCGCCATTTCCGGAATCGGTGGCTGGGACTACGACGCGGCGAACAACCGTGTGCAGTGGTCAAAGGAAACCCGACACATCTTTGAGGTGGCAGAAGCGTTCGAACCGACACCGGAATCGTTGAGAGCGTTCTTCGCACCGGGGTCTCTCGAGATACAGGATAACTCAATTCGGCAAGCTGCCAGCTTGGGCGTGCCGTCCGATTGCGAGTATGACGCCATAACCGCAAGGGGGCGGCCCATTCGCGTTCGGAGTGTCTGCAGGGTCGAGCAGAGCGAAGGCCGTGTCACTCGTCTCGTCGGCACAATGCAGGATGTTACCCGGCAGCGTGAACTTGAGCGGACACTTGGCCGCACGGAACGATTGCTTGGGGACATTTCGAGACTAACCGGGGTCGGCGGTTGGGAGATCGATCTCGGCACAGGGCGAACGCTGTGGACCGACGAGATTCGCCGCGTTTTCGAGGCGGATGATGCCTTCGAGCCAACTCCGGAGGCGGTGGCCAGCTTGCTGCCGCCGGATGCACATGCCCATGTCAGCACGGCTGTCCGCGACGCCGTACGACTTGGGCGGTCATTTGACATCGAGTTCGACGCCGTATCGCTGAAGGGGCGCGCCATGCGCCTGCGCAGCATCGGGCATCCGGAACAGGCAGACGGCCGAACCGCTCGCGTTATCGGGACGCTGGAGGATGTTACCGCCCAACGAAAGGTCGAGGAGGAGCGTCGGCGATACGAGCAGATGAACGAGCAGGTCTCACGCCTGTCCGGGATCGGCGGCTGGGAGTTTGATCTCCAGACGAAGGAAACCATATGGTCGCCGCAGGTTCGCAAGATTTTCGAAGTCGAAGACGGGTTCAATCCAACACTCGAGGACCACGACAGCTTTGTCGCCCCGGAGTCCAGCGAGGCTACGGCCCTGATCCGCAGGCGTGCGGTCATTGAGGGGCTGCCTGCCGAGTTTGAATTCCAGGCAATAACCGCGACCGGTCGACGTATCTGGGTGCGGCACATCTATCAGGCGGAACAGGTCAACGGTCGGACGACAAGGCTCTTCGGCACGGCTCAGGATGTCACGGCAGAAAGAGCAGCCAAGGCCGAATTGGAACTACTCCACACGCGTCTCAAGGTCGCGATCGAAGCTGCCGAGTTGCGTGTATGGGAGATCGATCTCGAGACGGGTGTCATGCAGTGGGACACTGACATGCCTTTGACGTTTGCCCGACCGGAAATGGGGCAGACGCTGCGCGCCTCCTCTGGTTTCGACTTCATTCATCCTGAGGATCGCGATGCGTTTGCCCGGCAGACAAGCGAAGTTGTGCTGTCTGATACGCCCTTGGTCACCCGTGTACGGGCACGCGCCCCCGACGGGACCTTCCGACACGTCGAAATCAGGATGTGCCTTTCCTCCCGGTACGCTGACCGGCTCAAGATTATCGGCGTCTCGCGGGATGTGACGCGCGACGTGATGCTCAACGAGGAACTCGTCCGGCAGCGGCGCGAGGCAGAGGAATCCTCGCTTGCGAAGAGCCAGTTCGTTGCCAGGATGAGTCACGAAATCCGCACACCGATGAGCGGTGTCATCGGCATGCTCGAAGTCCTTCAGCGTGCTGAAGCTGACCCGACGAAGCGAACGCACGCCGCTACAGCCCTGAAGTCCGCCCGCGACCTGATGTCAGTCCTGGACGACATCATTGATGTTTCCCAGCTTGAAAGCCGTCACCTGTCGCTCGACACGGAGCCCTTCAGCATTCGCGCCGTTGTGGACGACGTCCTCACACTCTTCGGCGCCCTTGCAAGAGACAAGTCTCTGGCGCTCACGGCAGATGTTGCAACAGGTCTGCCTGAGTGGGTTCTGGGTGATCGCCGGAGGGTCAGGCAGGTCCTGACCAATCTGGTTGGCAATGCGATAAAATTCACCGCGTCAGGCGCGGTCAATGTCACTGTCAGCTACGATGCAGAAGGGAAGACTGCGCATTTTGCCGTGCTGGATACGGGGGAGGGCATTGCTCCCCAGATCGTCGACAAGGTTTTCGACCAGTTCTTTCAGGGTGACTCCTCGTCGACGCGCCGGCACGGCGGCTCGGGACTTGGCCTTGCGATTTCGAAGCAGCTTGTCGGCATGATGGGAGGCGAAATCGG
>JALHLR010000001.1:197139-198300 GCA_022844475.1 Hyphomonadaceae bacterium
GTCCGCGAATAAACGCCCGCTGGAGACCGTTGTAGCGGGATGGTCAGGACTTGGCGCACGCCGCGTAGCGTGAGCGGGCCCGGGCCAGGTGATGTGTTAAGCGTGGGAGTTCATTCATGTCGTCAGCGGTGGGGCTTTCGTCCCAGATAGACTGCGCGCACCGGTCATTCGCAACGCGCATTGCGGATCTCGGTGTGGCCGCCAGCCTCGACAGCAATGCCAGACCCTCGCCGGGCGACCTCTGCCTCGCGCGCGTAACCAAGCTCGGCCAGCATCGCCATATCGAGCTTGTGTCCGGTCGCCGCGCCCAACTGAATGTCGACGATACCGTCCTCCTTGCCTTCGGGAACCGGTATGCGACCGACCAATACGAGGCGCTTGTTCCACCCACACTCGATTCCTGCCACCTCGTGGCGGCTGGCGGCATCGCGTCCATGGTCGCCTCCCGTCATACGGAGATGAAGCCGCCCACGATCATCCAGCCGCTCGGGATCCTCCGCGATGCGAACGGCGCCGTGCTGAACCTGTCACGCTGGGGCTGGCCGGGCGTGGGCGCGCCAATGAGCGCGAACAGCCCGCCACATATGCTTGTCGTCGCGGGGGCCAGCATGAATGCAGGCAAGACCACGCTCTGCGCAAATGTCATCCGTACCCTGCGCAAGTGCGGATTGAGCGTCGCCGCACTGAAGCTCACCGGAACTGGATCCGGTGGCGATCTGTGGAAGTACCTGGATGCCGGCGCCATCGAGGCGATGGACTTCGGCAATGTCGGGCTCGCGTCAACAGCGGGCATGGAAATTCCTGCGCTCGACGCCGCAATCGGACGCCTGTGTGCTGCTGTATCGCCGCGCGCTGACATCATCGTGGCGGAGCTGGCAGACGGAATTCTCCAGCGCGAGACGTCGCAGCTGCTGCAGTCATCCAGCCTGCGCGCGCGCATCGGCTCCCTCCTGTTCGCCGGTTCGGATCCGCTTGGGACCATTGCGGGCGTGGAGCTGCTGGGCCGGTGGGGGCTTGAAGTGTCGGCGGTATCCGGAATGCTCGTAACCTCGCCGCTCGCGGTGCGCGAGTTTTCTTCCCACTGCAACACGCCGGTGATTTTTGACGGCGACGCTGACCCGCAGGCAATCGCCGCCCATCTGTTCGCCCCGGCGATCGCAC
>JALHLR010000002.1 GCA_022844475.1 Hyphomonadaceae bacterium
CCACGAGGCCTCGCTGGAGCGGCGGAGTGATAGAGGGCACCAGAAGCGGCACAACGTGAAGGCTGGAAGGCCGAACAGGCATCAGGTAGCGGAGCAAGCTGAAGACCAACGACAACGTCAACAGGTTAACCTGTGACTCCCGACGCGGCCAACTTGTTCTGATTCACGGCCCCTGGGGGGCCGGTGGTGGAGGGGACTGGATTCGAACCAGTGTACGCAGTGAAGCGGGCAGATTTACAGTCTGCTGGAATTAACCACTCTCCCACCCCTCCAGGGCCGAGCGCGACGGCTTGACGCCGCCGCAGATGAAGCCGAAACGAACCCCGGCCTCACAGCGGAGCGCGTCTTATAGTGACGAAGGATCGACCACGCAACCGGGGTGGAAACGCTGGAAAATCAGGTGGTTTTCGCGGATCGCGCGAAGGCGGCAAGCCGGTGGAGCGTCAAACCCGCCGTGATGGCGAGCAGGCTGGGCAACCTGCCGGCGAAAAGCCCTGGACCCGTGGACGGCCCGAGCAAAGGCGCGATCAGGGGCCCTCCAGCGACCAGCGAGGGGCTCGCCCACCCCACAAGGACAGCCGCCAGCACAAACCCGCGTTTGATCGCCGCGAGGCAGCCTTCGAGGAGAATGGCGAAGTCTGGATATGGGGACTGCATGCCGCCGGAGCCGCACTCAACAATCCGCTGCGCAAGATCAGCGTCGCCTACATCAGCCCTCGCGCGGCCGAACGCAGCGGACTTGATCTGAATGCACTTCCCCGTTTCGCGCATCTCATGGAGCCGCGCGACATCGACATGAAACTGCCACCCGGCGCCGTGCACCAGGGCCTGGCCGTTCGTTGCCGCCCGCTGGATGGGATCGACATCGCCGACGCCGCCATGCGGCCGGAGCAGACGCTGGCGATCCTCGACCAGGTGACCGACCCGCAGAATGTCGGGGCCATCTTCCGCTCGGCTGCTGCATTCGGAGTCAGCGCGGTCGTGATGCAGACGCGCAACGCACCAGCCGCCGGCGGCGCGCTGGCGAAGGCTGCGGCCGGAGCGATTGAGGTGGTGGACGAGGTACGTGCGGTCAACATCTCGCGCGCGATCGACGCGCTGACGGATGCGGGATGGAATGTCGTCGGACTCGATGGTTCAGCCGAGCTGACGCTGGATCAGGCGATTGCCGGACCTGAGCCTGTTGCGATCGTCCTGGGCGCCGAGGGCGCTGGCATCCGGCATGGCGTCGCCAAGGCATGCACGCGGCTGGCGCGGATTCCGATGCAGCCGGGTATGGAGAGCCTAAACGTGTCCAACGCCGCGGCCATCGCCTTCTACGAAGCGATGAAGCGCAAGGGCATTGTTCCGCCGCCGGCTGCCGCCCGCCTGCCTGAGGATGACGGTGGATTCGACGGCGAAGCCGACTAGACTTGTTGTCGACCTGAGGAGACGCGGATCATGCGCATTGCAGTCGCTATCGTGCTCGCCCTGATCGCCGTCGGGGCAGCGGCCGTCTGGGGCATTGGCCAGTTCGGCTCGACATCGACTGTCGTCAGCATTCCACGCGAGCCTGTGGTGCGTGAACCGCAAGTCGTCGCTGCGACGACACCACCACCCCAGGCGCCCCAGACGCGGACGACGCCCGCGCCTGCTTCGACGCCAACTGCGCCGAACGAACCAGCGGCGGAACCGACTGCTCCGCAACCGGCAAGCCCGCCAGCGGTTAGCTTCCGCTCCACACTTGCCGAGCAAGGCGAGCCGCTCCCGAGCGCGCCTGCGGCCGCCCCCACGAACGCAGTGACGCCGCCGCCCTCCACGACGGCGCCGGCCGAACAGCGGGTGTCGCCGCAACAGGCGGGCGTTTCGCAGGCTGCTGCGCCAAGTGGGCTGGAGACGCAGTTCAAGGCGCGGCGCGTAACGTACAACAGGCCGCCGGAGAAGCTGGCGCTCAGCAAACCGGTGGACGTGTCGCTCGTCGTCAATGCGACGAACGACGAAGCGGCGGGCCGCGAGGCGCTCGAAGGATTCAAGGGCGAGATCGTCGAGCGTGATGTTGAACTTTCCGACACGGTCTCGGCGCAGCTGACGGGCGTCGGTTTCGACATCACCTCACAGACGGTCGAACGGCAGCGGCTTTCGGGCAAAACCGTGAACCGCTGGCAGTGGCGGGTGACGCCGACGGAGCCGGGACAGCACACGCTGATCCTCGAAATTTTCGGCTACGCGACCGGCTCGCTCGATGCCGAACCGCTGGACGCCTATCGCGACGTGATCACGGTGGAGGTCGAGCAGATCGACCAACTCGTCAGCTGGGCCAGAGGCGTGCAGCCCCTGTTTGCGGTGCTGGCGGCGCTCGCCGGCATCGGCTCAGCTGTGTTCGCCTTCCTGCGGTTCAGGGAAGAGAAGAAGCAGGCCAAGGCGGCAACACGGAAGCCGGAAGCGTAAGGCCTATCTCAGCAGCTCCCTCGCAGCCGCTGTCATCGCCTTGACGCCGGCCGCAATCGTCGGATCGGCATCAGGCGCGAACTCGGATGAGTGGAGTGCCGGGAGCGGTTTGGCGCCGGGCTTCTGTGCTGCGTCGAACTTGTCCTGCGCTACCGCGCCGATCCAGAGCAGCATGATCGGGATTTTTTCCGGCGTACGGCCATAGCGGGCGAAGTCTTCGCCGCCCATGCTGGGCGTTGCGGTGTGGATCGCTCTGGCGTCGAACTCCTTGCGCAAGGCGCCCGTGACGCGCGCAACAAGAGCGGGATTGTTGTAAAGCGACGGCGTGGCATCGGCGCGTATGCGCATCTCGATCGCCGTGTCGGGGTCCAGGCCCGCCGCCATGGCCTCGGCGCGGGCGATGCGCTCGATGCCCTTCAGCAGTTTTTCGCGCGTGGCGTCCGCAAACGAGCGGACAGTCAGCTGCATGTTCACTTCGTCGGGAATGATATTGTGCTTGAAGCCGCCATTGAGCGCGCCAACTGTCACAACGCCTGCGTCATCGGGCGCGATTTCGCGCGAGACCAACGTCTGCAGCGTCGTTACGATGCGGGCGGCCGTTACGATGGGGTCCTTCGTGTCCTGAGGATAGGCGCCATGCCCGCCGACGCCGATGACCTTGATGTCGACGCTGTCGACATTCGCCATGACGTAGCCGGAACCGACGCCAAGCTCACCGGCGGGAAGCGCGGCGTTGTCGTGCAGGCCGATGACATGATCCGGCCTGGGGAAGCGCGTGAACAGGCCGTCCTCGATCATGCTGAGCGCGCCGAGGCCGATCTCTTCGGCCGGTTGGGCAATCATCACCAGAGTGCCCTTCCACTCGGTTTTGCGAGCGACGAGATCGCGCGCGGTTCCGATCCAGATTGTCATATGGAGGTCGTGTCCGCAGGCGTGCATCACGCCGGACTCTTCCCCGCTCCACGCCATGTCCCGCACCTTCGAAGCGTAGGCGAGACCAGTCTTCTCGACGAGCGGCAGCGCGTCCATATCGGCGCGGATCATCAGCGTCGGCCCGGGGCCATTCTCGAGCACGGCGACGAAGCCATAGCCGCCGACGCCGTCCTGGATCTTCCCATAGTCCTTCAGCGCGCGTGCCTTGACCCATGCATCGCCAAGGCCCGTCGTCACCTTGAAGCCGAGCCGCTTCATCTCCGCAGCGAGGATCGCGGAGGTGTTCTTCTCCTGGAAGGACAGCTCGGGGTTGGCGTGCAGGTGCTCATAGAGCTGGCGAAGCGTCTTGCCTTCGGCCCTGAAAGCCGGCTGGGCGGCGGCCGGTTGCGGCGCCGATGCACATGCGGCCAGCAGGGACATGCCGAGTGCGAGAATGGCCTGCTTCATCGTAGGGCTCCCGTTTGGGCTTGTGTAGCGGGGACCCGTTGTCTCGTCGACAGGCGCGTAACGGGCGCGATCAGGTAATCAGCGCATAGTCCATGTCGAGTTCATCGGCCGCCTGTTCAAGGCGGCGTTCGACGGATTCGGAGACCAGCGCGCGATAGGTGGGCGTCACTTTCAGCGTCAGCGTGTCGCCATCGCAGGTCAGCCGCGCATGCTTGAGCAGATCGGCGGAGCGTCCGGAGAAATCGGCGGCAAGACGCATCAGGGCGCCGAGAGCGCGCGCCTTACCTGCCGTGTTCACGTCGAGAAGCTTCTCGCTGACATCGTTGCGAAGACCGCGTTTGAAGCGCGAGGCGACGGCCAGCGCGAGGGCTGCCCGGTCGCGATGGTTGAGGCCGGGCAGCGGCGCGCGCGCCACGAGATCGAAGGCGAGATCTGCGCGATGGTCGGGGTGCAGCAGGGCGCCGATGTCGACGAGGCGGCAGGCGGCGGCGGACAGGCGCGCATTCAGCGTGTAGGGCGCAGCCTCGCCCGCCCAGTCCGCCAGCGCGCGCCCGAATTCGGAAGCCTGCTCGTCTGCGATCAGCGCATCAAGGCCTGCATCCAGCGGGTCTTCCTGGCGTTCCGCCGGATCGAGGCTGTCGAAGATGATGCCCTCACGCACGCCATAGGACGAGATCATCACTGACTTGAACTTGCCGATCTCGATCACGTTCTTCAGCACGGTGGCGGCATAGGGGATCGTGATGGCGCGCTTGCGGGCGACCTCCTGCAGAAGCTCCGCATGCTTCTTGCCAGCCAGCACATCGCCGAGAAGCTTGAGGAGGTCCGCTGCGTCCATCTCATAGTTCTGCAGCATGTGCAGCGGCGCGCGGGTCAGCTCCATGTGCATCGTTCCGATGGCGCGCCATGCGCCGCCAACAGCGAAGAATACGTCGCCGGACTTCTTCAGCTCTGGCGCGCCGGAAAGGACTTCCTTCGCGCGCGCATTGATCTTGTCCTCGTTAAAGGCGCCGCCCGTGTCGAGCGCGAGCGGTCCGAGCGGATAGGTCGAACCGGACTCATACCGCCCGCCCACCAACCGCGCGAGTTCGAGGCTGGAGCCCCCGAGGTCGCCCACCACGCCATCGACGCCCGGGGTGCCGGCAAGCACGCCCTCTGCCGCAAAGCGCGCTTCGTCGCCGCCGGTGAGGACCCGAAGTTGCAGGCCCGTCTCCTTCTTCACACGCTCCACGAATTCCTTGCCGTTCGATGCGTCGCGAACGGCTGCGGTGGCGAAGGGGAAAAGAGCCTCGACCTTCTGTGCGCGCGTGATCGATGCGAAGCGCGACAGGGCGGCGATCGCGATCTCGACGCCTTCGGCATTCAGCTCCCCTGTCGCTGTGAGTCCGCGGCCAAGCCCGGCGAGCACCTTCTCGTTGAAACGCGGCTGCATGGCGCGGCCACGCACATCATAGACGACGAGGCGAACGGAGTTGGAGCCGACGTCCATCACGCCGACACGCCGCCAGCGAATGGGCTTGCCGGACGTTTTTGATCTGGCTGGTGAAGTCACCGTCATTCGCCTAGCCCGACCATATGGCCTGATCCCGTGCAAACAGTCCCGTTGACACAGGGACATAGGCCGGGATTCGCCGGCGTCAGGCCCTGGGCTTCAGCTGCGGCGGCGTGGTTAGCCGCAGCGCGCTACCTCTGCCAGACAGGCTGGGGTTTTCAAGGAAGTAATCGTGCGCCGAGAAGGCCTGGCGACCCTTGCCCGTCGCGTTACGCACATAGCGTCCATCGGGACGCAACGTCCAGCTTTGCGCGCGGTCATTGAGATTCGCCAGCATGATCTGGTCGAGAACCTGATTGTGGACGGTGGGATTCTTGATCGGTGTGAGCGCCTCGACACGCCGGTCGAGATTTCGCTGCATCCAGTCGGCCGAAGTTATGAACACCTTTGCTTCGTCGGACGGCAGCCCTGCCCCGTTGCCGAAGCAGACGATACGCGCATGCTCGAGGAAACGGCCCACCATCGAGCGAACCTCGATGTTCTCCGACAGGCCCGCGACGCCAGGCCGCAGACAGCATATTCCCCGGATGACGAGCTGGATCGACACGCCAGCCTGGCTTGCCTTGTAGAGCGAGTCGATGATGGTCTCGTCGACGAGCGAGTTCAGCTTGGCCCAGATCTGCGCAGGGCGCCCTGCCTTCGCGTGGGCGATCTCGTCCTCGATAAGCTGGATCAGGGTCGCCTTGAGGTTAACCGGCGAGATGGCCATCGACTCCATCTCCTTAGGCTTGGAATAGCCGGTGACGAAGTTGAACAGGCGGCCGGCATCGCGGCCAATCTTCTCGTCGGCGGTAAACAGCGAGAGGTCGTCATAGATGCGCGCGGTGATCGGATGGTAGTTGCCGGTGCCGACATGGGTGTAGGCGCGCAGGCTGCCCTGCTCGCGGCGGATCACGAGCGAGACCTTGGCGTGGGTCTTGAGATCGATGAACCCGTACACGACCTGGACGCCGGCGCGTTCGAGATCGCGCGCCAGCCGGAGGTTGGCTTCCTCGTCGAAGCGCGCTTTCAGTTCGACAAGCGCGGTGACGTTCTTGCCTGCCTCGGCAGCCTCGATCAGGGCGGCCACGATGGGTGAGTTCTTCGAGGTGCGATAAAGCGTCTGCTTGATGGCCACAACTTCAGGATCCCGCGCAGCCTGCAGCAGGAACTGGGCGACCACGTCGAATGACTCGTAGGGGTGATGGACAAGAATGTCCTTCACCCGGATCGACGCGAAGATGTCGCCATTGTGCTCACGCACGCGTTCGGGGAAGCGCGGTTCAAATGGCCGGAAGACGAGATCGGGGCGGCCGTCGACAATCAACTCCTTGAGCTGGTTCATGCCCATGATGCCTTCGACCTCGGCGACATCCATAGGCTCCGCGCCGATTTCCTCGATGAAGAATGCCTTCAGGCTTTCAGGTGCGCTGCGATCGATCTTGAGTCGCACGATACGGCCGCGGCGGCGCTGCTTCAGCAGGATCTCGAATTCGCGGACCAGGTCTTCCGCCTCTTCCTCGATCTCGATGTCGCTGTCGCGGATGACGCGCAGCATGCAACGTCCCTTGGACACGCAGTCAGGGAACAGCATGTCAAGGAACAGTGTGATGACGTCTTCCAGCGCGATGAACCGGCGCGCCTTCGGCGTCTCCGGCAGCTCGATGAAGCGCTCGACATGGGTGGGGATCGGTACCAGCGCGACCATCTTGGCCTTGTCGCTCGTGCGGATCAGCGAGAACCCCACCGCGAAGCCCTGGTTCGGCAGGAATGGAAACGGGTGGGACGGATCAATGGCCAGGGGCGTCAACACCGGGAAGACGCGCTCCATGAAGCGCAGGCGCAGCCATTCGGTGTCGATATCGGAAAGCTCGTCTGCATCGACGACGGCGAGACCTGCCCGCTTCATTTCGGTGCGGATATCGGTCCAGATGCGCTGCTGTTCAGCCATAAGCTGGCCGGCCTCGGCGCCGATGCGCTGCAGCTGCTGCGTCGGCGTGAGGCCGTCTGACGAAACGCGCGTAATGCCGGTGCGCGCCTGCTGGCGAAGGCCCGCGACGCGGACCGAGTAGAACTCATCAAGGTTCGAGGCCGAGATCGACAGGAAGCGCAGCCGCTCCAGCAGTGGATGGCGACGGTTCTCCGCCTCCTCCAGCACGCGGCTGTTGAACTGCAGCCAGCTGAGTTCGCGGTTGAAGAAACGCTCGGGAGAGTTCACCAGCGGCGAGGTAAGGCCGGGTGCATTGCGGCTCGCCGGCGCGCTTTCGCGCACACGTCCACGCTTCGCTTTCTCAGCTCGGTCTGCCATCATCGCCCAGTGTCTTCGGCCGGTCTGACGCCAGCCATGAAGAACCTGATTACCATCAACTTGTTACGGATCATTTGCCAGACAGGCAGATCATCCCGGATCCATGTCGAGCGCCAACAGCACCGCCCGGGCCGACCGCAACCCCTCGGCCCTGCCCGGCGTACGGGCAATCTGGTCGGCGACCCGCCCGACCGCCTCCCACGATGGCTCCATCCGGCGCGCAAGGTAAGTGACGGATTCTTCGGGAATTATCAGGTGCCTCAGGGCGCACTCCTCACGCAGCCGGGCAGCGAGGGTCTCATCGTCAGGCGGGTCAATATGGGCGACCGGCATGGCCGCGAGACGGGAGCGGAGGTCGGGCGGGGTCGTGAACCATCCCACTGGCTCGGTTCGGCCAGAAAGAAGTACGGGCACGCCACGGTCACGGCACAGGTTAAGCGCCGCAAACAACCCCATTGCCGCTGCCGGGTGGTCGGCGTCATCCACCGCGAGGGCGGATACGGACAGCCGCGCAATCTCATCGATTTCCGCGGCGGCCAGAGCTTCGCCGGTGACAAAGGCTGCGCCTGCATCCTCCGCCCACATCCGCAGCAAGCGCGTCCGACCGGCTTGCGCCTCGCCAACCAGCGCCATCTGTCCACCCGGCCAGAGCCGCCAGCGACGTATCGACGTCACAGCACTCGCGTAGGACCCTGACCCGATCAGAGGCCGGCTCTCTGGGTCTGCCTTGGGAAAGTCGAGGAACAGCTGGCCGGCGTGCCGGCTGCCGCCCGATGCGCCTGTCATGGCGCTCCCGTCGCCTGAAGCACCCAGCCGCCATTGGCGCTGGTCAGTTCAACGCCGCGCGAACGGAGGTCGGACTGCAGCTGCTCGGGACTGCCCGCATAGTTGAAGGTGATGTCGGCGCCCGCGACCGAGATTGACTCAACATCGAGATCCCGCACCAGTCGCGAGGACTCGAGCCCCTTCCGAATGCGGGTCCACTGCTGCAAGTCAGCGAAATTTGCCACCAGCGATACGCCCGTCGAGCCGGTGGACCGGATGACGGAAGATGCCTTCCATGCGCGTTCCATCTCGCCCACCGCACCGGACTGAGCCGAGCTGAGGCTCACGAACGGTCCGACGACGCCGATGGTGGGGTTGGGCACGGTGGCGCGCATGTCGGTGAGCCGCACATAGTATTGCGGCCCCTGCATGTACGCCTCGGCGATGACACCGCGAGCTGCACCTGTCGCAGTCAGTTCACTCTGGACATCCGCAGTCGTCGGGCGCTGCGACCAGGCGCGCGTCGAGGCGACATAGGGCGCCAGCGAGGTCTCATCAGCCTTGCCGGCCGATCCCGCAACCCACTGCGAAGCCCAGTCACTGGCGTTCACATTCGCCGCCGCGACCGGAACGACCAGCGCCAGCGCCGCCTGGTTGTCGACATAGGGAACGCCGCGCAGGTCGAGGTAGGCGCGCACGCGTTCTTCATCGAACGTCCAGGTGACCACGCCGGTCGCACGGATGCCGCCCGACACGGACGAACTCTTCATCTCGCCCTGGTTCTGGTAGCTGCGATAGAGCTGTGCAACTGCCGAGGCTTCGATCGGCTGGGCGGCGCGGGCACGGTCTTCCGGCAGCGTCAGCCTGTTGATCAGACGCTGGGCGCCCGTAAGGCGGGCCTCGTTCCTGCCCTGCAGGCTGGCGTCGGCGGCCGAGGGCGCCACGCGATCAACCACAAGGTCCTTCACCCTGTAGACGGAATTCTGGGCAAAAGCGGCGCCCGCCGCGGCGGCGGATACAGCAAGGACTGCAACGAATCTGGCGATTTTTCTCATGACGGGCAGTCGTATCAGCGCCTTCCGGCAACTTAAAGGCAGGTTGTGCATGATCGCTTTGTCATGCTGGCGATAACTGCACGGATCGTGTTAGTGCCCGCGCATGAGCGGTGAAGATTCCAGCAAGCCCCTGACCTATCGCGATGCAGGCGTCGACATCGACGCAGGCGATGCGCTGGTGGATGCCATCAAGCCGCTGGCGGCTTCAACCCGCCGTCCCGGCGCTGACGGCGCGCTCGGCGGTTTCGGCGGGTTGTTCGACCTGAAGGCTGCAGGGTTCAAGGACCCCGTGCTCGTTTCAGGGACGGATGGTGTCGGCACCAAGTTGATGCTGGCCTTCGCCACCAACCGGCACGAAACGATCGGCATCGACCTCGTCGCCATGTGCGTCAACGACGTGCTGGCCCAGGGCGCCGAGCCTCTCTTCTTCCTCGACTATTTCGCGACCGGAAAGCTCGACGCTGGCACAGGCGCAAAGGTTATCACAGGAATCGCCGAGGGGTGCCGCCAGGCAGGCTGCACGCTGGTCGGCGGCGAGACGGCAGAGATGCCGGGAATGTACGCGCCGGGCCACTATGACCTTGCAGGTTTCGTGGTCGGCGCGGTCGAACGCCCCGACATCCTTCCGAAGACGGACGACATGAAGCCGGGCGACGTTCTCGTGGCGCTTGCCTCCTCCGGCCCGCACTCGAATGGGTATTCGCTGATCCGCCGCATCGTCGAGCGCACCGGGCTCGCGTGGGAAGATTGCGCGCCATTCGACGAGAAGAAGAAACTCGGCGAAGCTCTGCTCGCGCCTACGCGTATCTATGTGAAGTCGCTTCTACCCCTGATCCGCAACAAGCGCATAAAGGGCCTCGCCCACATTACCGGCGGCGGCCTGACCGAGAACACGCCGCGCATGCTGCCGGATCATCTCGTCGCGAAAATCGACGACAAGGCGTGGACGCTGCCGCCCGTGTTCGACTGGCTGCAACGCGCAGGTTCCGTTTCCGACGCTGAGATGCGGCGCACATTCAACTGCGGCGTCGGTATCGTTATGGCGGTTGATCCTGTCGTGGCGCAACCGCTGATGGAGCGCCTGATCGACCAGGGCGAAGAGCCGTTCGTGATCGGCGAGCTTGGCGCAGCGTGACGCGGAAGCGCCTCGGCATTCTCATCTCCGGACGCGGCTCGAACATGGAGGCGCTGCTCAGGGCTGCGCTTGATCCGGCGTGGCCGTGCGAGCCTGCGCTGGTGCTGTCCAATCGGCCCGACGCAGGAGGCCTCGACAAGGCGCGCAGCTATGGCGTTCCCACTGCCGCAATCGACCACAAGATCTATGGCAAGGACCGCGAGGCTTTCGAGCGGGCTGTCGATGCCGAGCTGCGCAATGCGGGAGTTGAACTCGCTGCCCTCGCCGGCTTCATGCGCGTGCTGACGCCGTGGTTCGTGAACGCGTGGGCCGGGCGGCTGATCAACATTCACCCCTCACTTCTACCGCTCTATCCCGGCGTCGACACCCACCAGCGCTGCCTCGACGCAGGCGACGCGGTGCATGGCTGCACGGTGCACCAGGTGACGGCTGGCGTGGACGAGGGTCCGGTGATCGGATCAGCCGAAGTTGACGTCATGCCCGGCGATACGTCTGACACGCTGGCCGCCCGCGTCCTCAAGGCCGAACACCTGCTTTATCCGCGCTGCCTCGCGGCAGTTGCGCGAAAGGGCGGAACGCGTGCGCGCGAAGATATTGTAAGCGATGGCGTGACGGTGCGTCTCTACGCCCCGCGTGGTTAGGCTTTGCTCTCGCGCACGAACTGCAGCCCCGCCACACCCCAGGTCTGCCAGGTCACATAGGCCCAGCGGCTCGTCCCCTGCGCTGTCAGCTTGACGCGATCCGGCAGGTAGGTGCTGCGCACGAACTCGATCCGTGCGCCAGTCTCGCTGATGTTCTTGACCACCACGTCCATCCGCTCGCCGGTCTGGAAGCTGATCGTGCCGGGACGCCAGGCATCTACCCGGATCGCCCGCTTGCCGAACTTCTGCACGGCGACGCGCTCAGGCGCGAACGCCGGGGTCGCGGCGATGCGCTGCATGCGCTGCGAGAGCGTCGCGGAGAGTGGTGTCTGTTTCCTGCCCAGCATCGTCGACTCCAGAGTCGGATCTTGTTGCGCCACAGCGCAAGCCGCGTGCCGGTCCGGAGCCCGGCGCGCGGCCGCTTGCCCCTCGCAAGCGTCAGGCTGGCATCAGCTTGGTCGCCGTTTTCTGCCACACCGCCCGGCATGCGGCGCAGAACGGAGCAGTTCGCCTGACCGATGAAGCCGTTAAGCATGACCCACTCCGTGGCCGTCCTCTGGACGGGCCGGGCAAGTCGCGGCTACCTAACGACCATGACCCACGCTTCCGAAACCTCCCTGATCGAAGCCCGCAAGGCCCGGGCAGTCGCCTGGTTCCAGCAGCTCCAGACCGACATCATCGGCCGCTTCGAGGCGCTTGAGGAGGCCGCCGGCCCGCCGCTGTACAAGGGCGCTGCCGGCCGATTCGAAAAGACGCCCTGGAAGCGCGGCGATGGCTCGAAGGATCTCGGCGGCGGCACAATGGCCATCATGAAGGGCCGGCTTTTCGAGAAGGTCGGCGTGCATGTCAGCTGCGTCTATGGCGAGTTCGCGCCGGAATTTGCAAAGACCATCCCCGGCTCGGACGCTTCCGGCGGCAGGTTCTGGGCTTCGGGCATCTCGCTGATCGCCCACATGGTCAATCCACGCGTACCGGCGGTGCACATGAACACGCGCATGCTGGTCACCTCGGAGAGCTGGTTCGGCGGCGGCGCGGACCTCACGCCCCTGCTCGACTACCAGCGCCAGCAGGACTTCCCCGACACAATCGAGTTCCACGCCGCCATGCAGGCCGCCTGCGACGCGCATCCGCCCGTCGACTACGCCGCGATGAAGAAGCACTGCGAGGAATACTTCTACCTGCCCCACCGCGACGAACCGCGCGGCATCGGCGGCATCTTCTACGACCGCTACAATTCAGGTGACTGGGAGAAGGACTTCGCGTTCACGCAGGATGTCGGTCGCGAGTTCGCGAAGGTCTATCCGGAGATCGTCCGCAAGCGGATGGCCGAAAGCTGGTCGCCCGCCGAGCGCGAGGAACAGCTGATCCGCCGCGGCCGCTATGTCGAGTTCAACCTCCTCTACGACCGCGGCACGACGTTCGGCCTGAAGACCGGCGGCAATGTCGCCAGCATCCTCTCGTCCATGCCGCCCGTGGTGAAGTGGCCTTAGAACGACCGGACGGCCGGACAATCCAGCTTCGCGATCAGACCAGTCGAAGCAACTCCTCCCGCCCGAGCGAAAAGTCGCTCGAAATCCACGCCTCCTCAGCCGTCTTCAACGCTTTCCCCACCATCGGACCAGTGGCAAGGCCAGCAGCAAGCAGGTCGGCGCCTGTCAGCGGCATCGTCGGCGACGACCAGCTGCCTGCGGCGGACAGGACCGTCCGCCAGTGCGCCGCGCCAGAGCCCGCAAGCGCCAGCGCTGCGCGATCCTTCACAACCTGCACGCCAGACCTGTAGATTGCCGCCCTTATCTGCGCCGGGGTTGCCCCTTCCAGGGCACTCTGGTCGCCGGCCGCGCGATTGAGCCTGTAACGCTCTTCGTTCGACAACTTCAGCCGATTGCTCACCTCGCGAACGGCTGCTTCATCCTTCCAGAAGAGGGCCAGCATGCGCTGCATCGGATCAGGGGCAACACCATCGTCGCGCGCCGTCGTCACAAGCCTGTCGAGCAGGTCCAGTCCTTTCGCCTCCGGGAACAGCTGCGCCAGCACGCCGCTCGCCTCCATCGCCCGCAGGGACGGCATGGGCTGCGGCGCCGCGAGCAGCTTCTTCGTCTCCATCCAGATCCGCTCGGCGGAAATGCCGGCCAGCCCAGCGCGTAACCGTCCGCACGCCTCCAGCCCAGCTGCATCCGGCGCCTCGCGCGCGTACCAGGCCTGAAAACGGAAGAAGCGGAGGATGCGGAGATAGTCCTCGCGGATGCGCGTGTCGGGATCGCCGACAAAAACGATCCGGCGCGCGGTGACGTCATCGAGGCCGCCGCCAGTGGGATCATGCACCGCGCCCTCGCGATCAACGTAGAGCGCATTCATCCGGAAGTCGCGCCGCTGCGCGTCCTCGGACCAATCTGTCGTGAACGCCACCACAGCCCGCCGCCCGTCCGTCTCGACGTCGCGCCGCATTGTCGTCACCTCGAACGGCTTGTGATCGGCGACCACGGTCAGCGTGCCATGCTCGATGCCGGTGGGGTGAACCGCGATGCCTTCGGCGCGCATCACCTGCTCCACCCGATCAGGCGTCAGCTGCGTCGCGATATCGATATCAGCAACAGGCTCGCCCAGCAGGGCATTTCGCACGCACCCGCCGACGAACCGCGCGCAACCTGGCTGCGCTGCTTCCAGCGCATCCATTACCCGCTGTGCGGCGATCATCCAGGGCTGGGGCGCCAGCCGGTGCATGGATCAATTGCCCGTATCGCGCGGCGCAACCGGCGCCTGCGACGGGGTGATGGTTGTGGTGTTCTCGCCGCCCGGCAGGGCGGCCTGCGCGCAGTCGACCTCTTTCGGCGGCACGATGCGGCCTTCCGCGTCATATCGCACGGGGTCGTAGCACTTCTCCGTCTCGCGCGGCTGGAAGATGGCGGGCAGGATCAGCCCCAGCACCGCGATCACCCCGCCGATGATCACCAGCCGGGTCAACGGCCAGCGATCCCGCACGCGCAGGTCCCGCGAGGCGGCCCGATAGACCAGGAACACCGCGAACGGGATGAGGAAGAGCAGGAGTTCGATCAGGATACGCTGGGTCATGCTTGTCCGGGTCAGGCGCCATAGAGGCGGTCATAGAGGGATTTCAGAATGCCCGCCGTGGCGCCCCATATATAGCGCCCGTTGTGCGGCATGGCGTAATAGGCGCGCAAGACCCCCCTGTATTCCTTCTCGTGACGTTCATGGTTGGCCGCGTCCATCAGGAAGCTCAGCGGCGTCTCGAAGACGTCGGCAACTTCGCGTGCATGGGGAACCGGAACAAAACCGTCCGGCAGCAGCCCCACGAATGGCGCGATCGCAAATCCGCTGCCTGTGAGGTAGGTATCGCCCTGTCCCAGCAGCTTTACGCTCGCCTGATCGACGCCGACCTCCTCGTGCGCCTCGCGCAGGGCCGCCTGCAGCGGCGTCTCCCCGGGCTCGATCCGGCCGCCCGGGAAGGCCACCTGCCCCGCATGGCTCGCCATCGTCTCAGGCCGAAGCGTCAGCAGCACGCTGAAATCCTCGCCTCGGTCAATCAACCCGACCAGGACAGCCGCACGCCGATAGACACCGCCCGGAGGCGCGCGCCAGTCGGGGTTCAGGTCATAGTCTGTCCGCACGGGCTCATCGAAGGTTGCATCCATCGATTCCAGACGATCGGCCGCACGCACGAGAAAGTCCTCTTTGGAGCTGAAAGTCATGGGCTAAGCCGTTTTGCCTACTGGAAACCGGATTCCCGAGGACGCCACGCTCATCGTCGCCGCCCCTGCGTCCTGCTCGGCCCAGCTGACCAGTTCGTACCAGGCCGTCCGCGCCAGCCTCGCCTCCAGCCCGCCGCGCACCCGGACATAGGTCGACGGCTCGCCGGTCCCGGCATCCGTCTCGACACGGAGCGGATGGTCGGCGTCAACTGCCACGACATCGCCCACATTGGTCGTGACCAGTATCACTTGATGTCCGCCCGACTCATGCCGGTCCACCCGAACCCCGAGAAACGGGGAGTCCTCCACCTTCACCACCACTTTTTCGTGAGGGGTTACGAGGTAATGCCCGTCGGGGTCCCGCCGCAGGATCGTCGAGAACAGGCGAACGAGCTTTTCCCGGCTGAACCGCACGCCATCCTGCCACCAGGAGCCGTCGCGGCGGATTTCCAGGCCGATGTCCCCGCAATGGTCGGGGTTCCACAAATGCACCGGAGGCAAGGAACGGGGCTTTTCCAAACCCGCTTCCACCTGCAAGGTGGAAACCAGCTCCGCAAGCGATATGGCGTTCGGGGCAATCGCGTTCGACATGGGCGGCTCGGCTCCGGGTTCGCCTCACAGATAGGTAAATGCGCAGCATGAGTGAAGCCGGTATCGCCAACGCTCCCACCCAGGACATCGTCAAGGAAGCTGACGCCGCTGTGCAGCTGCTGGCCCAGGTCCGCGCCGAGATCGGCAAGGTCGTGTTCGGGCAGGAGCGCGTCGTCGAACTCGTGCTCGCCACCATCCTTGCGGGCGGCCATGCCCTGCTGATCGGCGCCCCGGGCCTAGCCAAGACCAAGCTGGTGGAGACCACCGCCCGTGCGCTTGGCCTCGACTGGGGCCGGGTCCAGTTCACGCCAGACCTGATGCCGTCCGACATCCTCGGCTCGGAAATCCTCGACGAGAGCGGCGGCGGCGGTCGCGCCTTCCGCTTCGTGAAGGGTCCGATCTTCACCAGCCTGCTGATGGCTGACGAGATCAACCGCGCCTCGCCCCGCACCCAGTCCGCCCTGCTGCAGGCGATGCAGGAGCGGCATGTCACCGTCGCCGGCGCCAGCTACGACCTGCCCAAACCGTTCCACGTCCTCGCCACGCAGAACCCGATCGAGCAGGAAGGCACCTACCCGCTGCCGGAAGCGCAGCTCGATCGTTTCCTTCTGAAAGTCGACGTCGACTATCCGGACGCCGAAACAGAACGCCGCATCCTCGTCGAGACGACAGGCATGGGCGACGCCGTCGTCCGTCCGGTCCTCGACGCCGAAAAGCTGATTGCGCTCCAGTCGCTTGTCCGCCGCATGCCTGTGCCAGAGACTGTGCTCGAGGCGATCCTCCGCCTCATCCGTTCGGCGCGTCCGGAGCAGACCGATCATCCACAGGTCAAGAAGCGCGTCGACTGGGGTCCGTCGCCGCGCGCCGGTCAGGCTCTCATGCTCGCCGCCCGTTCGCGAGCGCTGCTGCGAGGCCGTCTCGCCCCGTCGCTCGACGATATCGAGGCTCTGGCCGAACCCGCGCTCGGCCACCGCATGGCGCTGGCCTACGATCCGACCGGCCAGGGTGGCACGCTGTCGGCGCTGATCCAGGAACTTGCCGCCAAAGCCGCCTAACGCCTTCAGGACCTCCCCACTTGCCCCAGGCGCCACTCTCGCAACTGAAAGCCGAAGCCGCCGCACTAGCCGGCGACCTCGGCACGCTGACGACGCGCGCCCGCGCGGCGAGCGCAGCGCACCTCGGCTCCGCCGGGCGACGCAAGGCCGGCATGGGCGAGAATTTCTGGCAGTACCGCCGCCACACCACTGAAGACAGCGTCGAGCGGGTCGACTGGCGCCGGTCCGCGCGCGAGGAAAACCTCTTCGTCCGCGAGACAGAACTCGAAACCGCGCGTACGTTCCTGTTCTGGTGCGACCCCAGCCCCGGCTTCAACTGGTCGAGCGCAGACAGCGCGCCGCTGAAGGCCGACCGCGCCCTTCTTCTCTGTATGGCGCTCGCCGGCGCACTTTCCCGCTCAGGCGAACGTTGTGGCGCACTTGGCGGCGGCCGGAGCGCAGTCTCGGGGGCGCGCGCGCCCTCGCGTGTCGGCGAGGACATCCGCAACTTCAAGCCCGACCTCCCTTTCCCGAAGCCGCCGCGCGACACCGCCGCAGCGGTGATCTGCAGCGACTTCTACTCGCCGCTCGAAGAATGGCGCGCGCGCCTCTCGCCCGTCGCCGCCAAGTGCCGCGATGGCGTTCTGCTGCAGGTCTGCGACCCGATCGAGGAGGCCTATCCCTTCAACGGCCGCGTGCGATTTTTCCGCCCCGGACAGGATCGTGAGCGCCTGATCGGCCGCGCCGAGTCCATCCGCGAGGGCTATCTCGACAAGTTCGCCAAGCGCCGTCAGGACATGACAGATCTCGCCGCCGAGCTCGGCTGGCGCTTCGTCTCCCACGTCACCAGCGAAGAAGCGCGCACGCCGCTCGGCAAGCTGGCCTACGGCTTCGAGCTGAGCGGGGTCGCCGCTTGAGCCTGGGTCCGTTTCTTTTTCTCCAGCCATGGGCGCTGCTGGGCCTGATCGCATTGCCGCTGCTCTGGCTGCTGCTGCGCGCCACGCCTCCCGAGCCCAAACGTTTTGCGCTGCCCTCACTCGCGCTGCTCGAAGACCTGAAGCCCGAGGAAGAGACGCCCGCCCGTACGCCGTGGTGGCTGCTCCTCCTGCGGATGATCGCGCTCGCCCTCGCCATCCTGGGCTTCGCGCGCCCGACCTGGGCGCCGAATGCACAGGTCAACACCATCGGCGGCACGCTTATCGTCGTCGATGATGGCTGGACCAGCGCCGAGCGCTGGCGCGATATCATCCGCACCGCTACGGCCGCCGTCGATGAAGCCTCGCAGGATGGCGGCGGCGCCATCCATGTGATGTTCACCGCGCCCCGCGACGTCGCCCGCGACCCGTCCGAAGCGCTCGACGCTGAATCCGCGCGCCAGTTGCTCCGCAACGCACGCCCCGCAGCGTGGCTGCCCGATCGCAATGCAGCGCTTGAGCAGCTCAACGCAACGCCGCTCAAGCCCGGCCGCATCGTCTGGGCGACCGACGGCTTCGACCATGACAGCGCCGCCGCTTTCTCGCGCGCGCTCGCCTCCAAAGCCGCCACCGACGTCCGCATCAACCGACCGAAGAACGCCTTCGCCATCACCTCGGCAGACTCCTCCGCCGAAGGCGCGCGCGTCGCGGTGGTTCGCTCCACCACCGAGCCTGGCGTCACCGCTGACATCATTGCCGAAACGGCGGAAGGCGCCTCAATCGCCTCGACCCGCATCGCATTCAGCGGCGGCGACACCGCCGCCGAAGCCGCCTTCCCCATCCCTGCCGCCGCCTTGAACCGCGTCGCGCGCTTCCGCATCGGTGGATCGCCGTCAGCTGGCGGTGTCTGGCTGTGGGACGACACGGCCCGCCGCCCGCATGTCGGCCTCGCCGACACGCGCGACGAAGCCCAGCCGCTGCTCTCGGAACACTACTACGCCCGCAAGGCGCTCCAGCCCTACGCACAGCTCACCGAGAAACGCCTAGGCGACCTGCTCGACGCCCCGATCGACGCCATCATCATGGGCGACCGCGGCACCATCGATCAGGCGATGAACGATCGGCTCACCGCTTGGATCGAGAAAGGCGGCGTGCTCATCCGCTTCGCCGGCCCGCGCCTCGCCGCACAGGAAGGCGCGCTGACACCCGTCGCGCTTCGCCCCACATCGCGCTCGCTCGGTTCCTCCCTCTCGTGGGAGACACCGCAGCGCATCGCCGACTTCCCGAACACCTCGCCCTTCTTCGGCATCCCGCGTCCAACCGACACCGCCGTGCGCCAGCAGGTGCTCGCCCAGCCCTCGTCCGAACTTGAAAGCCTCACCTGGGCCAGGCTTGAAGACGGCACGCCGCTGGTCACCGCCCGCCGCATGGGTCGGGGCGAGTTGATCCTCTTCCACGTCACCGCAGACCCCGACTGGTCCGACCTTCCCTACACCGGCGCCTTCGTCGAGATGCTGCGCCGCTCTGTCGTTTCGGGCGGCGAGCGTTCCGGCCCCGCAGCGCTTGGAACAGAAGGCACGCTGACGCCGACGCGCGTCCTTGATGGCTTCGGCGTCCTGTCGCCGCCACAATCATCCGCCATGCCCATCCCCGCAGCGACCTTCCTGACGACCCGCCCGGGGCCAGCCACCCCGCCGGGCCTCTATGTCGGCCCCGGCGGCGAGCGCGCCCTGAACGCGGGCGCGCCCGCGCCTGGGGCCTTCAACGACTGGCCCCCAGAGGTAAGCGTGACGGAGCAGGCACAGATCATCGAACGGGCAGGTCTCGGCGGCTGGATGCTCGCTCTCGCCCTCGCCATCGTGGCGGCCGACCTGATCATAGCGCTCGCCTTCGCCGGACGCCTGCCGCGCCTGTGGGGCCGCAAGGCCACCGCTGGGTTCGCGATCTTCTTCCTCGCCGCCGCGACACTCACCCTCGCGCCGGGCGCCCACGCGCAGGCATCCGACCAGCTCGCCCGCGAAGCCGCGGCGAAACTGCGCTTCGCCTACATCAAGACCGGCGACCGCCGCCTCGACGACACCACGCGCGCCGGCCTGTTCGGCCTCTCCTACCAGCTCGGCCTGCGCACCTCCGTCGAGCCCGACCTGCCGCACGGCGTCGACCCCGCACGTGACAATCTCGAACTATACCCGATGATCTATTACGCTGTGCCGCGCGATGCGAAGCCGTTCTCGGCCGCTGCCGTCGCCAGGATCAACGGCTATCTGCGCTCCGGCGGCGCCTTCATCGTCGACACGCGCGATGCAGCCCCCGGCCGCGATGTCTCCGCCGATCTCCAGCGCCTGCTCCAGGGCATCGACGCGCCACGCCTGCAGCCCGCGCCCGCCAACCACGTCCTTACCAAGAGCTATTACCTGATCCGCTCCTTCCCCGGCCGCCTCAACGGCCGCCTCTGGATCGAAAGCGGCGCGCTCGACCGCGACAGCCGCCGCGGCGATGGCGTCTCCGGCCTTTTCATCGGCGGCTCGGACTGGGCCGGCGCATGGGCGATCGACCAGAACTCCGGCAAGCCCCTGCTCACCATGGATGGCGGCCCGCAGGCGCGCGAGATGGCCTACCGCTTCGGCATCAACCTCGTGATGTACATCCTCACCGGCAACTACAAGGAAGACCAGGTTCACATCCCCGATCTGCTTGAACGCCTCGGCACCTCGCGCGACAGGGCCGACTGATCATGATGGATGCATCCCGCCTCGGGTTCGACCCGCTCATCCCCTGGATCGCACTGTTCGTGCTCGCCGGCGGTGCCTTCGCGCTCTGGGGCGCCTATGTCGTCTATCGCGGCAAGGCCTGGCTCTTCCGCGCCCTCGCCCTCACCGTCCTCACCCTCGCCCTCGCCAACCCGCTCTGGATCGAGGAACAGCGTGAACCGCTGAAAGACGTCGTCGCCGTCATCATGGACCGTTCGGAAAGCATGAACTTCCGCGGCCGCACCGAAACCGCCCAGGCCGCCTACGAAGCGCTGCGCCGCGACCTCGAAGCCGACGAGAACCTCGAACTCCGCATCGCCGAGACGGACCCCGGGGCCGATGGCACCGACATGTACATCGCGCTGCAATCAGCCCTTTCGGATGTCCCGCGGGATCGCATCGCCGGCGCCGTGATGATCACTGACGGCCAGATCCACGACATCCCGGAAGATACCTCAGACGCTGTCCAGCTCGGCCCGGTCCACGCAATGATCGTCGGCGGCGACGACGAGATCGACCGCAATATCGAGATCCAGTCCGTCCCCTCCTTCTCCATCATCGACCAGCGCGTCGAGATGCGTGTGCGCGTCAACGACCCAACCGCAGAGACGGTCGAAGTCGGCGTCACCATCAATGGCGAGCAACAGCCCAGCCAGACCATCCGCGTCGGCGAGCCGCAGATGATGCCGTTCACCCTGCGCAGGCGCGGCGAGAACCTGATCGTGCTGTCGGTCGACGGCATCCCCAACGAACTGACGCTCGCCAACAACCTCGCCTCAGCCCGCATCTCCGGCGTGCAGGACCGCCTTCGCGTGCTTCTTGTCACAGGCGAACCCCACGCCGGCGCCCGTGTCTGGCGCGACCTGCTGAAGTCGGACCCTGCCGTGGACCTCGTCCATTTCACCATCCTTCGTCCGCCCCACAAGTCCGACAACGTGCCGACCGAAGAGATCGCGCTCATCGCCTTCCCGAAGGCCCAGCTGTTCCGCGAAAAACTCAACGAGTTTGACCTCGTGATCTTCGACCACGAACTTCGCCCCGCGGTGCTCGAAGAAGCCTATCTCAATCGCGTCGCACGCTATGTCGAACAGGGCGGCGCGCTGCTCATCGCCTCGGGCCCGCCCTATCCCGGCGCCTACATGCTCTACAACACGCCCCTCGGCGGCGTGCTGCCTGGCCGCGCAACCGGCGAGATGGTCGATGGCCGTTTCATTCCCCAGCTGACAGCACTGGGCAAGCGCCACTCCGTCACCGCGACGCTCTCCACCGAAGGCTGGGGTCCGTGGATGCGCTACATGAAACTCGAACAGGGCAATTCCGAAGCCCTGATGCAGACGCCCAACGGCTCGCCCCTGCTGCTGCTCAATCGCGTCGGCAAGGGCCGTGTGGCCAGCGTGATGTCAGACCAGCTGTGGCTCTGGGCGCGCGGCTATGAAGGTGGCGGCCCCTACGCCGAACTCATTCGCCGCACGGCGCACTGGCTGATGAAGGAACCCGAACTCGAGGAAGAACTTCTCACGCTGGAAGCCGGCGCTTCAGCAGAAGTGAAGGCTCGCCTCCAGACACTGTCGGACTCGCCCCCGCCGCTGAAGATGCTCGGCCCGGACGGCGTCGAAGTCGAAACGCCGTGGACGCTGGTCTCGCCCGGCATCTACCAGGCCGCAACGCCCGCCTCTGAACTCGGCCTTTATCGCGCGACCAGCGGCAAACTCAACGCCGTCACCCTGCGCGGCCCCACGCACCCGCGCGAATATCTCGACCTGCGCGCCACGACGGAGAAGGTTCAACCGCTCGCCAACGCCACGCTCGGCGGCGTCTACCGCCTCGGCGCCGACGGCACGCCCAACATGCCCCGCCTGCAGCGCGTCGGCGAGCGCGGCCCCGCCGCCGCCGCCGACTGGTACGGCCTCCGCCGCCGCGAAGCCTACGCTGTCCGCGCGACAGAGAGCACGACGCTGCTGCCAGGCGTCGTAGGCATGCTGCTGGCCTGCGCGTTCATGATGCTCGCATGGCGGCGCGAGGGGCGTTGAAGTCGTTGCTTACCGCGGCACGCCCAGCATGCCCGCCAGCTTGCCCGCCCGCTCCGACAGGTCACGGATCAGTACGCGCTTCTGGTCAACCGGGCCCGGCAGCTGGAATCGCCCGTCCGCCGATTTGAACCCGAAGCGATCATAGTAGTCGAGATCACCCACCAGGATCACGGCGGCATAGCCCTGCTCGCGGCACACGCCGATCGCACGCTCCATCAGCTTGAACGCGACGCCATTGCCACGCCGGCGCTCGGCCACAGCGATCGGTCCGAGGAACGCCGCGCGACCCGTCTCGCCCACGGTGACCGGCCAGACGCGCACGACGCCGGTCAGGCCCTCGCTGTCGACCGCGACAAGGCTCGCGTCGACAATCTTGCTGTTGCCCTCGCGCAGGCGCTCGGCCGTCTTGGCGAAGCGGCCGGGGCCGAACACGTCGTCATACAGCGCCTCGACGGCGACAGCATGCTCAGGCGCATCGAGCGAAATGGAATAGGCGGGGATCGTGGCGGCGGGCACAGACATGGGGCCAAGGCTCCGAAGACGAGAGTGACGAACCAACGACCGCAGCCTCTCTCTTTTGAGATCAGCCCAGGTCAGCTTGTCACCGCTGGTCGCCGTCTTCCCCCCAAACCCATTTAAGGAATCGGGGGCCCTTCGCGCAGCCGGTTTTAGGCGGGTGCAAATAGGATCACTTGCCCCCCTGCGCAAGAAAAATTGTGGGACGGGGTTTCTCTGGACGGCCGCGCCGTGCTGATTAACCGGAAAAATCAGGAGGAAACTTCCATGGGTGTGCTCGAAGGCAAGGTCGTCCTCGTCACTGGCGGCGGCAACGGCATCGGCAAGGAGACCGCACTTCTCCTCGCACGCGAAGGCGCGAAGGTCGTGGTCAACGATCTCGGCGGCGGCCTCACCGGCGGCGATGAAGGCTCGGCCGGCCCTGCCGAACAGGTCGCCCGCGAGATCCGCGCCGCTGGCGGCGAGGCGGCCTCCAACTCCGACAGCGTGGCCGACTACAAGTCCGTCCAGCGCATGATCGAGCAGGCGAAGGACACGTTCGGCGGGCTGCATGCGATCGTGAACCCGGCCGGCATCCTGCGGGACGCAATGTTCCACAAGATGACCGAGGAGGACTGGGACAAGGTGATCGCCGTCCACCTGCGCGGCTCGTTCAACGTCACACGCGCCTCGATCGAACTGTTTCGGGAACAGAAGGATGGCGCCTACGTCCTGTTCACCTCCACCTCCGGGCTGATCGGCAACATCGGCCAGGCCAACTATGCCGCCGCCAAGATGGGCATTGTCGGCCTTTCCCGGATTGTCGCGATGGAGGGCGCCCGCAACAATGTCCGCTCCAACGTCATCGCCCCCTTCGCCTGGACGCGCATGATCGCCTCGATCCCGATCAAGGACGAAGCCAGCGCCCAGCGTGTTGGCCGTATGCGGGACGCCATGCGGGCCGATCAGGTCGCCCAGCTGGCCGTCGCCCTCTGCGCCGACAGCGCGAAACACGTCACCAGCCAGATTTTCGGCGTCCGGGGCAACGAGATCGTCCTGTTCGACCAGCCCCGCCCGATCCGCTCCCTGGCGGACCTGACAGGCTGGAATCCCCAGAAAATCCTCGACACCTGCCTCCCGGCCATGGCCCCGGATTTCTTCAGGCTGGACGCTTCGGCCGACGTCTTCCCCTACGACCCGGTCTGACTGAAAAAAGTGCCCGGCGGGCGTACTTTTTTGGAAGCGCCCGCCGGGATTTATAGTTTAGAAAGCGTTCCGTCCGCAGATCGTATGCGGAGAGGTCGTCAGCTTGCTTCCGTACACGAAAACGCCCGGAAAACGTGAGGTCCGGCCCTGCCGGGCCGCTCGCGCCGGCGCGCCGGGACAACGGCCATCCCGGGGGATTGGCTGATGGGCGATAGCGGCGGGACCCTCTGGTCTATGAGCACGAAGAGCCGACAGCCCTGGTGGTCCTTCCTGCCGGACGACGAACTGCTGCAGATGCGGCTCAAGGACCTCAACCTGTCGATCGAGGGCACCTGGCTGCAGGCCTGTGTGAAGACCCTCAATGGCGAGCTGAAACGCCGCGGCCTCGTTCAGGCACACGCCTGGATTTCCGACGAATGGTTCAGCCCGGACACGACACCTGGCATCGCAATTCCCTTCTATCTCGCCCATCCCCGCCTTGCCCGCCTCGAACGCAAGATGTTCAAGGACGTCGAAGGCGGCACCCAGCGCCAGGCCATGCAGATCCTGCGGCACGAGGCCGGCCACATCGTCCAGCATGCCTACGCCCTGCATCGCCGCCGCAAATGGCAGGACACCTTCGGCCGGTCGTCGACCGCCTATCCGGAAAGCTATCGCCCGAACCCGAACAGCCGGAACTTCGTGCAGCATCTTCCCCGCTGGTACGCCCAGAGCCATCCGGACGAGGACTTCGCCGAGACCTTCGCCCTCTGGCTCAGCCCGCGCGTCAACTGGCGTCAGCGCTACGCCGAATGGCCCGGCGCCCTCGCCAAGCTCGAATACGTCGACACCCTGATGGGCGAAATCGCTGGCACAAAGGCGGGCCTTACCCGCCGCCTCGAAGTCGACCCCGCCCATCGCCTCAACCGTACCCTGGCCGAGCACTACGAGCAGAAGCTCGCCTGGTATGCCGTCGATACCGACACCCGCTACGACAAGGATTTGCAGCGGATATTCTCAGCCGACCCCCGGCATGCCCACCGACCCACGGCCTCATCCTTCATCCGAAGCAATCGCACCCGCATCCGTGAAGCCGCCTGGCGTATTTCCGGCGCCTACCAGCTGGCGCTCGACAACACGATTGACCTGCTTGCGAGCCGCGCCCGTGCTCTCAAGCTCAGGTCGGCGGGACGCGAACACGAGCTCCGCAACGCCATGGTCCGCCTGCTCAACAACAAGGTCGTTCACCAGCTACACGCCTCGCGAAGGCAGTGGTTCGCGGTATGAATCCGCTTCGCATCCTCTGCCTCGCCCATCCCGACCTGGTTCCTCCCGACAACATGGAGGAGCTGTCGGAGAAGGAAGCCTACGTCTGGAAGACGGAATACGACGTCATGAAGACGTTGCAGGGCAACGGACACGAAGTCCGCATGCTCGGCGTCCAGACTGAACTCTCGCCAATCCGCGATGCTGTCGAGAACTGGAAGCCGGACATCGTCTTCAACCTGCTCGAGGAATTCCACGGCGAGACGCTGTACGCCCAGAACGTCGTCAGCCTGCTCGAACTCCTGCGTGTTCCCTATACAGGCTGCAATCCCCGCGGCCTTATGCTGGCGCGCGGCAAGGACCTGTCGAAAAAGCTCCTGAAGTATCACCGCGTGCCGGTGCCCGCTTTCGCCGTCTTCCCGATCGGCGTGAAGGTTCATCGTCCCGGCCGCCTCAAGTTTCCGCTGATCGTAAAGAGCCTGTGGGAAGATGCCTCACTCGGCATCGCACAGGCCTCGATCGTGGACACAGACGAGAAGCTGGCCGAACGCGTGGCCTTCATTCACAAGCGCCTCAACACACCCGCGATCGCCGAAGAGTTCATCGACGGCCGCGAGATCTATGTCGGCTGCCTCGGCAACGATCGCGTTCAGGTGCTGCCCGTCTGGGAGCTGAGCTTCTCCAATCTCGCCGACGGCGCCCACGCCATCGCCACCGAGAAAGTGAAGCACGACCCGATCTATCAGGAGAAGCGCGGCATCCTGCAGGGACCTGCGGAGAACCTGCCGCCGAACGTCGTCACCAAGATCCGCGCGCTGGCCAAGCGCATCTGCCACACGCTTGAACTCGACGGCTATTGCCGGATCGACTTCCGCCTGTCGAAAGACAACGTTCCCTACTTCATCGAGGCCAACCCGAACCCGGAGATCGCCTCAAGTCAGGAATACGCGCAGGCCGCGCTGCATGCCGGGGTCAGCTATGCAGACCTGCTCAACAAGATCGTGGCGTTCGGGCTGAAGCGTGCAGGCGTCGAGGTCTAGCCTCACCCGCTGGGATCGTCATCCACCGGCTCGGCCTTGCGGACCAGCACCTTGTCGACACGGCGACCGTCCATGTCGACAACCTCGAAAGTCAGCATGCCCTGCTCGATCTTGTCGCCTTCCTTCGGCACCGCGCGCATCAGGTGCATCACCAGACCCGCAACAGTTGAATAGCCTTCGTTGTCGTTGAGGCCCCTGACGGCCACCAGCTGCTCGAACTCATCGACCGGCGTCATGCCGTCGACCAGCCAGCTGCCATCGTCGCGCAGCACGGGCGGCGACAGGGCGTCCTCGTGATCCAGCGCATCGTCACCGGCGATCGACTCCAGCAAGTCGGTCGCCGTCACCAGCCCAAGCACCGAACCGTACTCGTCGGACACGATCGCCATGCGGACAACATTGCCCTTCATGGCGTCCAGCAGGCGCAGAACCGGCATGGTCTCCGGCACGAAGAGCGGCGTGTGCATCACGGCGGTAAGGTCGATCTTGCCGGTCTGGGCCAGGTGCAGGAACAGCTCCTTCGCCTGCACGATGCCGACAATCTCGTCCGCGTCGCCCTTGGCCACGGGAAAGCGCGCATGGCCGCTTTCGCGGATTTCCTTGAGCAGTTCCACCCGGTCCTGCTCCGGATCCAGCCACACCATTTCGGTGCGCGGCGTCATGATGGTCTTCACCGAACGGTCACCAAGGCGCATCACGCCCTGGATCATCTCCCGCTCTTCCTCTTCGATCACGCCGGCCTTCTCGCCTTCGACGATGAGGGAATGAAGCTCCTCCTCGGTGACGTCCTCCTGCCGCGTCCGGTTCAGGCCGAAGATCGTGAGGAAGCCTTCCGTGATGAAGCGCAACAGCCAGACCAGCGGCGAGGCAGCCCGCTCAATCAGCGCCATCACCGGCGCCATTGCAGCAGCCAAAGGCTCGGGCGCGGCAAGGGCGATCCTCTTCGGGATCAACTCGCCGAGCACAAGCGACAGAAAAGTCGTGAAGACGATCACGATACCGAACGCAATCGCAGAGGCGTGAGGCTGAACCGCAGGATGCAGACCCGCCACCCACGGCGCGAGATCATCGGACAGCGACGTCGCGCTGTACGCGCCTGCGATGACGCCGATGGCCGTGATGCCGATCTGCACGGTGGACAGCAGCTTCGAGGGGTCGTCGAGTAGTTTCAGTGCGACTTTCGCGCCGACATTGCCCTTCTCAGCCATCGCCTTCAGGCGCGGCCGGCGGGATGAGACGATGGCCATCTCCGACAGCGCGAAAACGCCGTTGAGCAGGACAAGGAAAAAAAGGATCGCGAGTTCCATAGGCTCCGCGGCCAGGAAGGCCGTGTGCTTTCGCACGCCGCAGGGCGCGCGAGACGGACCTTTTGCGATACTTGCCGCCAGCGTTCAACAGCCTGCAATGGCCTCGGCCAGAGCTATCTAACGAAAAACTACATGAATTCAGCGGCGTGACCTCAATCTGCGAATTTCGTCTCCCACCCGCACATGTCGCCAAAACCGTTGAAAATAGGATATCTTTCCTATAGCTAGGCATGACGTCCTACCCGGAGCCTGTCATGCAGCACACTGATATGTGGAAAGCGATCGACTCGCTGGCCGACCACCATGGCCTTTCCACCTCCGGCCTCGCCCGCCGCGCAGGGCTGGACCCCACGGCCTTCAACAAGTCCAAGCGTGTGACGCCGGACGGTTCGCCGCGCTGGCTGTCGACGGAAAGCCTGTCGAAGGCGCTGCAGGCCGTGGGCGCTTCGCTTGAAGACTTCGCCGCGCTGGCGGAGGGCCGGCAGGGCCACACCGCCCCTTTGCTGGGCTTCGCCAAGGCCGGCAGCGACGGCTATTTCGACGACGCTGGCTTTCCGACCGGGGACAATTGGGAAGAGGTCCGCTTCCCCGGCCTCGAGACCGAGAATGTCTACGCGCTCGAAATCAGCGGCGACTCGATGGAGCCGGTCTATCGCCGAGGCGACCGCATCGTGGTCGCGCCCGGCGTCGCTGTCCGCCGCGGCGACCGCGTCGTGGTGCGCACAAGGAAAGGTGAGGTCCTCGCCAGGGTGCTCGGCCGCCAGACCGAACGCATGGTCGAGCTGATCTCCCTCAATTCCGCCGCCGACCCGCGTGAGCTTCCCCGTAACGACCTCGCCTGGATGGCGCGCATCCTGTGGGCGAGCCAGTAGCCTCACGCGCCAGCCAGAGCCCGCATCGCCGCCGCTGTCTCGGCGTTGGCCGGAAAGAAGGCTTCCAGGCACAGTTCCGAAAGCGTCACATCCGCAGGCGTTCCGAAGATCGTTGTCGTCGTTATGAATGACAGCAGCTGCGATCCAACCTTGAGTTCGAAGTTCAATGCGATCGCATCGGCCTCGTTGCGCTCGCGCCGCGGCGCGGGCGGAGCGGCATAGGCAGCCAGCTCCTTCTCCAGAGCGATCAGCTTCGGATCGCACGTCGCTTCGATCTGCTGGCCCAGCCGCCAGAGCACGTGCGCCTTCCACTGGCCGAGGTTCACGATACTCTTCGCCAGCCCCCCCGGATGCAGCGACAGGCGCAGCACATTCGGCTGCCCCTCCAGCAGCGACCTGTCCTCCACCAGCGACAGAAGCGGCGCCACCGAAGCGTTCGCCATGAGCAGATTCCACCAGCGATCCACCACCAGCGCCGGATTGGGCTCATGCCCTTTCAGCACAAGCTCAACCGCAGTACGCGCCGCGGCCATCGACGGATCCGACAACTTCCGTTCCGCGAATGCAGGCGCGAAACCCGCCGACAGGAGCACCACATTGCGCTCGCGCAGCGGCAGCTCGAGATGCTCGCAAAGTGTCTCTACCATGTCGCGCGAGGGCGACGACCGGCCGCTTTCCACGAAACTCAGATGTCTCTGCGAAACGCCCGCCTCAAGCGCCAGGTCGAGCTGGCTCATGCGCCGCCGCGCGCGCCAGTCCCGGATCAGATCGCCCACGCGATTTGGCTGGGAGGAGGGGCGAGTGGAGACTGCCTGATGTGTCATGCCCGGGAGAATAACCGGCGGAGCGGCTAACCTCCATTACCTCCGGCGTAATCGACGGCACTACCGGTCTCGCTCAACTTCGCCGCATCAGAACAGGCCAGGCAGGAGCGCGCCATGCCCGTCCCCGCCACTTCCCACGCAGAGCTCTGACCCCTGCGACCATCCGCTCAACCTGCTCCCCCGGGTCTCGGGCCGGGGGATTTTTTGTCGCGCCTGTCGGTTGACCGCAAACCCGGCCGTCCTCGATACACAACGCCAACAGGAGCCCGACATGAAACGCGCGCTGACCGCAACCATCGCGACCCTGCTGCTCACGACCGCCAGCTGTTCGCCAGGCGAACCCGCTCCCGCCGCAGGCGCACCTGAAACTGCTCCGGTCGAGACTGCCGCGGCCTCCGTGCCAGCCGCTCCCGACGTCTCGAAACTTCCCGCCGGCGCCTACAAGCTCGATCCCTCACACGCGACGCTCGTCTTCAAGGTCAACCATCTCGGCTTCTCGAACTACACAGCGCAGTTCCGCAAATTCACCGCCGACATGACGCTCGATCCGGCCCGCCCCGAAACCGCTACGCTGGTCGCAACTGTCGACCTAAAGTCCCTCGACATCCCAGCGCCGCCCGCCGGCTTCGTCGACGAACTCCTGAGCGATACCTGGCTCGGCGCATCGATCACGCCGCAGATGAAATTCGAATCCACCAGCGTCACGCGCACCGGCCCCGCCACCGCCGACATCGTCGGCAACCTCACGCTGAAAGGCGTGACGAAACCCGTCACCCTCCACGCCACCTTCAACGGCGGCTACGAAGGCCACCCGATGGACCCCGCGGCCCGCCTCGGCTTCTCGGCGCACGGCACGCTCAAGCGTTCCAACTTCGGCATCGACATCGGCATCCCGGCGCCAGGCTCAACAATGGGCGTGTTCGATGAGGTCACGATCGACATCGAGACTGAGTTCACGGGACCGGCGCTGGCGCCGGCATAGTCTTGCAGATCACCCGTTCGGACTGCCATCAGCCGATCCATCACAATCCGCACGCGCGCCTCAGGCACGGGAATCGTCATCCTTGCCGCCGCCTCACGCAGATAGCGCGCGATTCCTCGCGCGGGGGGGCCGCCTGCAACAGCTTCACAAGCTGCCACGCATAGCTGTCGTACTCGTCCAGCGGCACGCCGGATCCGATCGGGTCCCAGTCGACATGCAGGATGGCCCGCACCTGCTCGAAACGCGTGCGCATCAACCGGCCGCGCTGGCTCACAGCATCGCCTGCGCCAGCCGCTGCGCCGCATCGCTATCGCCGACCAGAGCTTCCGACAGCTGCTGCGCTCGCGCCTGCATCACCTGCTCGACATGATCCGACGCCGCCGACTCCAGCGCGCGATCGAGCGCTGCACGAACCTCAGGCGTCTTGCCCTTGAGATCGAGAGCGGCGAGGGCGCGGGCGTATTGCCAGTGCACGCCGATATCGTCCGGGGCAAGCGCCCGGGCCTTGTCATAGTGGCTCCGGCCGGACTCAGTGCTGGCGCCAAGCATCCAGGCGCCGACGGCGCCACCGCGCCGCACAACTTCAAGATTCCACACCGCCAGAAACCCATGCGCATAGAAATTGCCGGGATCGGCCTTGAGCACGTCTTCGGCCAGCCTTTTGCCCTTCTCGCCAAAGCCGGCGCTCCATGCCGTCATCACGTCCATGTCCCGGCTCTTCAGCGACAGCGCGATGGCGAGCTGGAGCCGGCCCTCCTCATGCTCGGGATCGAGCCGCAGGGCCGCCTCCGCGTCCCTGACCGCCCGTTCCACCACGCGCGCATCCGGGCGTGCCGAACCGGTCATGCAGTACGCCAGCAGCGCACGGGCGGCGAAAGCCAGGTCGTCCGCGCCCGCCGCCTGTTCCGCCAGCGCGGCGGCCTCCAGATAGTCGCCACGCGCATAACGCTCCGCCAGCATTGGGGACGTCGGGTGGGGGAAGGCCGGACTAACCGCGGAAAGTGCGATCGCAAGGGCGCAGAGCCCGACCGCAACACGTTTGAATGCGCCAGCTTTTTCGCGCATGAAGGGATTCCCGAACCTCAAAATGCAGGATGCGCCCAGCTTCCCACTTGCGCAACGGCCCAAACTCAGGCGCTTACTGCGCGCAAGGAGCCCTGCACTTGCGCCGCCTCGCCAGCCTTGCCCTGATCGCCCTCGTGGCCGCGTGCGAAGCCCCCGTGGACGACACAGCCACGCCCGCCGCCGAGTTGCCCGATACCGACACCAATGCCTTCCGTGCCGAGGGGACAGAGGAAGAACGCGCTTATGCCGGCGAATGGGCGATCGACTCGAACGCCTGCAACAATCAGCGCGAAATCTGGACGATTGAACAGACCCGCATGGGCATGAAGCGAGAGCGTTTCTGCCATTTCGAGCGGATCAACCAGTCCGCCGGCGACAACGGACAGGTCTGGTCAGCCAGCGCACGCTGCGTCGCGCGCGGGCAGTCGAGCACGGATTTCGTCTTCTTCCGCGTGAACCCCAGCAAGCTCAAGATGCGGGTCACGATCAACGACAGCGAATCCATCGAGCTGATCCGCTGCCCCATGCGGACCTGAGCCTAGCCTCGCGCCAGCGACTCCCGGATCAATTTCGCCGACTCCTTCACGCCATACAGCGCGACAAAGCCGCCAAAGCGTGGGCCCTGCGACTGACCGAGGCAGACCTCATAGATCGCGGTGAACCACGTACGCAGCGGCTCGAACTGCCGCTCCGTCCCGACAGCAAACACCATGGTCTGCAGGCTCTCGCCATCCAGCGGTCCGTCCCAGCTTTCGAGACGGGACGCGAGGTCCTCCAGCGCCGCGCGCTCCTTCTCATCAGGTGCACGATACTTTTTTTGCGGCCTTACGAAGTCCGCATAGTATTTCAGCGCATAACCGACGAGATGGTCCAGCAACGGCTCGGTTTGCGGTGAGGCATCAGGCGCTTCGCGGCGGATGAAGCCCCAAAGAACATCCTTGTTGGACGCATTGGCCGCCGAGACGAGGTTCAGCAGCATCGCGAAGGACACAGGCGACGATTTCGCCGGCGGCGCGCCGCCATGTATGTGCCATGCCGGATTTTCCAGCTGCTGCTCCGGCGTCTGTTTCCCATAAGCGTCGAGGAACTGCAGATACTCGTCGACGGTCTTGGGGATGACGTCAAAGTGGAGCTTCTTGGCGGTGCGCGGCTTCTGAAACTGATACAGTGAGAGGCTTTCCTCAGGCGCGTAGGCCAGCCACTGCTCGACCGAGATGCCGTTCCCCTTGGTCTTCGAAATCTTCTCGCCCTTCTCGTCGAGAAACAGCTCGTAGACGTAGTGCAGCGGCGCGGGGACGCCGAGGATCTCGCAGATCCGGTCATATACCCCCATATTCGCCTGGTGGTCCTTGCCGAACATTTCGAAGTCGACGCCAAGAGCCGCCCAGCGCATGCCGAAGTCCGGCTTCCACTGCAGCTTCACATGGCCGCCCGTGACGGGGACGGTCGTGTCCTCGCCATTCTCATCGACGAAGGTCACCGTGCCCGCCTTGGCGTCCACGGCCTTCATGGGCACGTAGAGCACGCGCCCCGTCGTCGGCGAGATCGGCAGGAATGGCGAGTATGTTTCCCTCCGCTCGTCGCCCAGCGTCGGCAGCATCACCTTCATGATCTGATCGTACTTCTCCGCCGCGCGCACCAGCATCGCGTCGAACCGGCCGGACTTGTACAGCGTCGTCGCCGATGCGAACTCGTACTCGAAGCCAAAACTGTCGAGGAAGGCGCGCAGCCGCGCATTCATGTGCGCGCCATAGCTTTCGTGCGTCCCGAATGGGTCGGGCACGGACGTCAGCGGCTTCTGCATGTATTCCCTGAGCGCTTCAGGATTCGGCACCGTGTCCGGAACCTTGCGCATGCCGTCCATGTCGTCCGACACGCAGATCAGCCGCGTCTTGTACGCGCCGCCCATCAGCGCCTCGAACGCGCGTCGTACCATGGTCGTGCGCACCACTTCACCGAACGTGCCGATGTGCGGCAGGCCCGAAGGGCCATAGCCTGTCTCGAAGATCACCGGCGCATCCTTGGGACGCCCGGCCTTCTCCAGCTTCTCGATCCGCGCCTTGAGCTCGCGCGCGAGCTCAAACGGCCAGGCCTTGGCGGCTTCTGCGATGGCTGCGACAGACGCGGTGGACATTTTGGGGCGACTCCTGACCGCCCCGCCTATGCGCGGCGGCGGGCAGGGTCAAGCACAGGCTGCCGGACGCCATCCGGCGCCAGACTGTCCCGCCCCGCGAGGTAAACGCCGTCGCGTCCGATGACGCCAGCGAAGAGGTCCGTCGGGAACAAGGACGTGAACGCCGCATCCAGCACATTCAGCCCGCCCGTCAGCGCGCCATAGGCCGGCATCACGAGCCGCGCTCCGTCCGTCGCGAAACAGCGCCCGCGCACGGATCGTCCACTCCGGCCGACCACGCGTGCGCATGGATGCAGGTGTCCGGCGACCTCTCCAGCAACATCGCCCTCAGAGGGGATGTGCCGAAACGTCAGCGGCCCGATCGTCGCCTCGACAGCCGCGCGCCCGCCAAGGTCTTCGGGCGGATTTGGATCGTGATTGCCCTCTATCCAGACCCAGTCGCACGCCCCTGTCATGCGGCGCAGGCTCGCGACATCATCCGCCGCCATGCGTGGCCGCGCCCGCCGATCGTGGAAACTGTCGCCCAGCGAGATCACCGTCCGGGGCGAGAAGACCTGCATCAACCGTCCGACACGCGCCAATGTCTCGCGCGTGTCATAGGGCGGAAGCATCTGTCCACGCGCCGCATAGGATGACGCCTTCTCGAAATGCAGGTCGGACACAACCAGGACCCCCGGCTCCTCCCACCAGAGGGCGCCGCATGCCAGGGCGCGCACCCGCTGGCCAGCGAGCACAAGCACGAGACCTGAGGTTTCTGCGGGGCTTGTCAGTCTGGGCAGCATGCGCGGGACCCTGTCGCCGGTCGGCCGCTACGTCAACTGGACACGCAGTCTTCAACTGCCAGGGCATCCCACTTCCGGCGAATGTGCTAGAGTCGATCTCGCGAACACGGGGATGAACATGCGCTCCTTCATCTGTCTCTTCATCATGGTCGCGGCGACCGCGGCATCCGGATGCAGCACTGTCCCGCATGTCACCCGCGAGCGAACGACAATGAGCGTCGCCGACATTGAGGCCGAGGGTCTTGTCTGTCGCAAGGACCGCCAGCCAGACACCAACATCCCGCGCACGATCTGCGCGTCGGAAGAGGCATGGGCCGCGTTCGACGAACGCCGCCGCCATGAGACCGACGACCTGCTGGCCGAAGGCCGGAAGGCCACGAATGGTGGATGGTTCCAGCGGGACTGACATTCAGCAGATCAGAGCTCTCCCGTTCGCGACGCCTGCCGCAGCGGCGTTGATGCTGAAACCGGGCGATGCTATCGACGCGTCATCGCGCTCCGGATGGGACAACCAAATTGCGTACAGCGCTCGCCACAACTCTCCTTGCAATCTCGGTCACCCTGGCCGGATGCGCCTCAGCGCCTGCCGGACAGCAAGTCGCATCGGCAGAAGCGCAGCCAGGTGAGGCCGCTTCCAGCGACAGAAGCTGCCGGACCGTACGCGTCACCGGATCAACCCTGCCGAGGCGGGTATGCAAGACCGCGGCGGAGTGGGAACGGTATGACGCAGATTTCGCCAACTCCGACGCTTCCTATCGGACCGACCCGCAGTTTCAGTAGTTTCTTCGTCACGGGCCAGTCAGGCGCCGTTGCGGGCCACTGGTCTAACTCATCGCATCCCGCACCAGATCATCCTCCGCTTCGCGCAGGATAGCCTCGGCCGCGTCACCAGAGAACACGGGCTCCTTGCCCATCTCCAGCATCACCGGCACGGCGAACGGCGATATCTGCTCCAGCTTTGCATGCACGATCTTGCCCTTGAAGCGCTTCAGCGCCTCGCCCAGCCGGCGGATGTCAAGCAACCCGTCTCCCGCGTCCTGCCGCGCTGCCTGCAGCAGGATGTGATCCGGCTCATGTGATCGCAGCACGTCGTAGATCAGATCGGTCGAGAAGGTGATCTGGCGCCCGGTTTTCTCGTGTTTCGGCATCCGCCGCTCGATCAACCCGGAGATAAGGGCATTGGTCCGGAAGGTCCGCTTCATCAGCGCGCTCTCGTCCAGCCATGCATCCAGATCGTCGCCCAGCATGTCCTCATGGAACAGCTGGTCGAGGTCTTCGCCCCGCATGTCCTCCATTGCCCATACCGCCAGCGCGTACTCCGAGGCGACAAAGCCAAGCGGCTTCAGCCCGGTCCGCTCCAGCCGCCGCGTCAGCAGCATACCCAGCGTCTGATGCGCCAGCCGCCCTTCGAACGGATAGCAGACGAGGTAGTGCCGCTCGCCGCGTGGAAACGTCTCCACGAGCAACTGGTCCGCGGCAGGAATGATGGACTTGCGCTCCTGCACCTCGAACCATTCGCGAACCTGGTCGGGCAGGTGCTTCCATCCCTCGCGATCATGCACGATGCGACGCACCCGCTCAGCCAGAAATGTCGTCAGCGGAAACTTTCCGCCATTGTAGCTTGGGATGGCCGGGTCCGGATCAAAGGTCTTCGTCACCAGCGCTTCAGTGTCCGACACACCCTCGAACCGCAGCACCTCGCCGGCAAACAGGAAAGTGTCGCCCGGCGTCAGCATCTCGAAGAAATACTCCTCCATCTCGCCAAGCTTGCGTCCCGGCCGCATCAGCCGCTTGTTCTCGGAAGCCTTGATGAACGAGACCATCCGCACCGAGATCATAGGGTCTTCGACGATCACGCCGACATTCATGCGATGCTGCCGCCGCACTTCGTCATTGCGCGCGCGCCAGACATTGTCGGGAAACCGCACGATCCGCCGGAAGCGGTCGTAGGTCTTCAGCGCATAGCCGCCGGTGGCGACCAGATCGACGACGCGCTCCCAGGTCTCACACGCAAGATCGGCATACGGCGCCGCCAGCCGCACTTCATCGTAGAGCCGCACCGCGTCGAAGCCTTCGCCGCATGCGCGCGCCATCACATGCTGCGCCAGCACGTCGAGGCCGCCACACCGCAGACCACCGCCGTCCAGCTCCCCCGCCGCGACCGCCTCAACCGCCGCACGGCACTCGAGCACCTCGAAGCGATTGCTCGGCGCAAGCAGCGCGCGGCTCGGCTCATCCATCCGGTGATTCGATCGCCCGATCCGCTGGATCAACCGCGACGAGCCTTTCGGCGCGCCCATCTGCACCACCAGATCGACATCGCCCCAGTCAATACCCAGATCGAGCGTCGACGTGCACACCACCGCCTTCAGCTTGCCCGCCGCCATGGCCGCTTCGACGCGTTTGCGCTGCTCGAGATCCAGCGAGCCATGGTGCAGGGCGATGGGCAGCGAGTCCGCGTTGACGCGCCACAGCTCCTGGAACGTCATTTCGGCCTGACTGCGCGTGTTGACGAACACCAGCGACATCTGCGCGCCCTTGATCGCGTCATAGACCTCGCGGATGTTGTGCCGCCCGGAATGCCCCGACCACGGAATGCGCGCTTCCGAATCCAGCACGGTGATGTTCGCCTGGGCGCCGCCCATATGCCGGATCACTGGTGTGTCCGGTCCCATCCAGCGCGACAGCGCCTCCGGATCTCGCACCGTCGCCGACAGCCCGATATGCCGCGCAGCCGGCGCCCATACCCGAAGCGTCGCCAGCCCAAGCGCCAGCAGGTCGCCACGCTTGGTGCTCGCGATCGCATGCACCTCGTCGACGATCACTGCACGAAGATCACAGAAGAACCGCTGCGCATGCTCCGATGCCACCAGCAGCGCCAGCTGCTCCGGCGTGGTCAGCAGGATATCCGGCGGCCTGGCCCGCTGCTGCTGCCGTCGCGAAGCCGGCGTGTCGCCGGTTCGCGTGTCCATCGAGATGTCGAGAGCCATCTCCTCGACCGGCCGCCCCAGATTGCGCGCGACATCAGTCGCAAGCGCCTTCAGTGGTGAAACATACAGCGTATGCAGTGCAGGATGCACACGCGGCGGTGTCTCCGCCAACTCGATCAGGCTCGGTAGGAATCCCGCCAGCGTCTTGCCGCCGCCTGTCGGCGCAATTACCAGCCCGCCTTGCCCGCGCCGCGCCGCCTCGATCAGATCTGCCTGGTGAGGCCGCAGAGTCCATCCACGCATGGCGAACCAGGCGGCGAAGCGGGCCGGCAACAGGCTGGGCGGATTGGGATCGTCGGCCATCAACCGAACATAGGCCGGGCGACAGAACAGGTTAAGGCGCCCCGCCCGGTCTTTAACCTTTTGATAGCCATGTCGGCGCAACATCCTTCCTCATGACCGTCTCGATCCGCGCATCGCTCCTGCTCAGCGCCCTCGCCATGGCGGGTGTGACGGCTGCCTTCTCCGCGCCCCCTTCTGAAGACCACGCCACGCCGCCCGCGGGGCCCACTGCATCGAGCGTTTCCGACACCAAGTCAGCACCTCACACTGCGCATTGGAGCTATGGCGGCGAGGGTGGGCCCGACCGCTGGGGCGAGCTCGCCCCCGAGAACAAGCCCTGCGCCATCGGCGGCCAACAATCGCCCATCGATCTCACACGCCCGCTGACCGCCAGCCTGGACGTCCCGGTCGCACGCTGGTCGCCGGCGAACGGCGCGCAGGTCGTCAACAACGGCCACACGCTGCAGGTCAATATCACCAGCCCAGGCAGCCTCCAGCTCGACGGCAAGGACTATGCCCTAAAGCAGTTCCACTTCCACCACCCATCCGAACACACGATCGACGGCAAGTCCTTCCCGCTCGAAATCCACTTCGTCCATGCCTCCCCCGACGGAGCTCTCGCTGTGATCGGCGTCATGGTCGATGGCGGCGCGGTCAATCCGGCGCTCAATCCCATCTGGGCCGTCGCGCCGGCGAAAGAGGGGACAGCCGAAGCCGCCGGCGAGGTCAATCTCGACGCCTTCCTGCCGGAGGGCTCCAGCCTATATCGCTACGAAGGCTCGCTCACGACGCCACCTTGCTCCGAGACGGTGCACTGGACGGTGATGTCCACGCCGATCACGGCCTCGCCAAGTCAGCTCGCTGCCTTCGCCCAGCTCTTTCCCATGAATGCGCGCCCCATTCAGCCGCTCAACCGCCGCTTCATCCTCAAGACGTCTGGCTGAGCCGCCACTGCGACGCGCGCCAGAGCCAGGGCGCCGTAGCGAACACGAACACACCGAACACTGTCAGTCCGATCAACACCCAGTTGAAGCCGTACTCGAATGTCGGGAACTGAGTCCAGTTGACGACCAGCGTCGTCGCCATCGTCGCCACACCCAGCGCCACACCCGCGCGCGGATGCGCCAGCATCAGCCAGAATACCATCAGGTCCACGGCGCATACGGCAAACCAGAACCACACAGCCCAGGCCGGCGCCGGACCGTGATACAGCAAGCTTCCATTCGCCCACAGCCAACCGAAATGCGACACGCACCCGAACACGAACCCCCATGCCAGACCAACGCGCACACGATCGGCGGCGTTCATCTGCGCCGCCCACGCACCCGCCATCTGAGCGAGCCATCTCACGCCAGCATCTTCCTGAGCTGCGCATAGTCGGCCTTGGAGTTGTGCCGTTTGTCCATCGGCACCTCTTTCACGAGCACGACTGCCATATCGCCCAGCACCCTCGCCCGCACCGAAAGATCCGAGGCGTTCAACCCATCTCCCGCGAGCGCAAGCCGCGCCCGCCCTTCATCCGCCAGCAGCGCCGCCTGCTGCACGCCGGGCCAGCTCAGCGCCGCCGTCTCGACCGCAAACGGAAACAGCCCGGCGCTTGCCGCTTCGCGCCGCCCCAGCAGCCACAGCCGCCCATGTTCATCGATCCGCGCAGCATCGCCAGTGCGATGCCAGAGCACGCCATCATGTACCGACTTGGTCGAGACATCATCCGCTGGATCAAGATAACCGCGGTTCACATGCGCGCCCGCGACGAACACTTCATGGTCGCGCAGCCCGACCTCGATTCCGGCGATCGGCTTGCCAGCCAGCAGCCCTGCGCCTTCCGCCATCGCGCGCCAGTCCGCCTCTGAAATGTCTTTCAGCTCCAGATGCGCAATCGGCTCTGCTTCCGTCGAACCATAGACGGCATGAATCGCCGCATTCGGCGCAGCCTTTGCAGCGGCGCGGAGCAGGTTGGGATAGACCGGCCCGCCACCCGTGAAGACCGCATCCAGCTGCCCCATCGGCGCAGCACCCTCCACAATCCGCGCGACAACGGCCGGCGGCGCAACGATCCTGTTCACGCGATGCTGCGATATCTGCCGGCGCAATCTTGCGCCATCCAGCCTGGCCGGCCGCGTCAGCTTGCCCGCCGGGATCACGCTCGTCGCCCCCGCCGCCAGATTGGAGAGGATGAACACCGGCAGCGAGATCAAATCCACATCGCCAGGCTTTGTCCGCCGCAGGTCTTCCAGCAACCGATGCTGCAGCATCAGGAAGTCTGCCGAGCGAACGATACCCTTCGGTCGCCCGGTCGATCCCGATGTGAACGTGATCAGGGCAGGCGCGTCCCCCGGCAGATGCGCCAGCGGATCACGCGCCACCGCATCATCATCGAAATCGGGCAGCACCGTCAGCTGCCGCAATTCCGGAAACAGCATACGTACCACATGCCCGATACCAGCTGTCGCAATTGCCTTCGGTTGCACCATTTCAACCGCGACGCGCAAGCCCTTCAGCCCCGCCGCAGGCTCCGGAAACATCGCAACTGCGCCGAGCCGGAAAACCGCCAGCAATGTCTCGTAAAGCTCAACCGAGACGCCACGCGCGATAAGCACGACATCACCCGCGCCGACGCCGGCGCGCGCGTACGCCAAAGCCCGGATCGCGGACGCCCGTGCGAGCTGCGCATACGTCGTCGGCGGCCCGTCGGCGGCGATGATCGCCACAGCATCCGGCCGCGCCTGCGCCTGCGCGAGAAACGTCCCGACGAGATTCAAAGCCGCCCGCCCCAGAGCGCATAGCGCCGGAATACCTTGCCGCCTGTCCTGTCGCTGTGCGTCACCGAAAGATTGCTCTCGTGCATCAGCGCGTGAATCACCTCCCCAAACCCCCGCGCCTGCGCCCGCGCATGAAACGCATTGGCCAACATCGACCCGCCACCCTTCACGCGCGATGCATACGTCTTGAGGATCACCGTCTTCGTCCGCGGCCCCTCGACAAGATTGGGCACAGCAAAGAGAAACCCCTTCAACTCGCCTGCCTCATCCTCAAGCAGCAAGACCAGTTCGGGGTCGACCGCTGGCAAGACAGGCCGATAGCTCGCCAGAAAGTCTTCGAGCGCGATTGGTTGATAAAAACGATTGTCCGCGAACGCCGCCAGCGACAGGGCATGAATGCGCGTCAGATCCTGTTCGGCCCGCAACGGGTCGAAATTGCACACACGCAACCCTGCAGGCGCCGTCGTCGCAGTGGCGGGCACATCCGCCGGCCGAACCGCCGACACATAGCGCGACACCACCGAAAGCCCCGACTGCTCGAACGCTTCCACATGGTGTGCAGGGTCTGATGGCTCCATCAGGAATGGCGCACGCCCATCACTCTCGATCACAAGCCGATGCTTTCCCCAGGTATTCCCATCCATCGGCCCAAGCACGGCGCCGAATCCCTCGGCCTTCAGCCCCACCATCGCCTCGCGTATTGCCCGCGCTCCTGCTTCCGCAGTCTCGCAGCTGAACTCTCCGAGCGCTGCCGTACGCAAGCCCTCCAGCGATGGGGCGTCGCGGAAGATTCCGAGCCTGGCGCCATGCACCTGGAACGACTCTGTCATGGCGGCGACAGCGGCAAAACGATCAGACCCACAAACATGCACACACCACCAAGCACAAGCCACGGCCGATCATAGTCCCGGCGCCGCAGGAACCATCCGACCAGTGCGATGCCGACAATGCCGAAAAGCCCAACCAGCGTAAACAGAAGCGCCGGCTCGCTCTGCGCCTCCGCCCAGTAAGTGCGGATCGACATGGCGCCCCAGGCAATCACAACCGCAATCGCGGCTGACCAGACGCTCCTTGCAAAGCGCGCGGCAATGCCCGCCGCCAGCCCTGCGAAAGAGAGATTGAAGCCATGGATCGTATCCATGCGCGCCACATGACTCACGACAAAATACAACAGCGCAATCGCCGTCACCACGACAAGCAGGTTCAGCGCATCATGGGGCGGTCTGTCCGGCTTGCGGATGCTCAGCGCGGCAATGTAGGTCGCCACCGCAACGGCCGGGGTCACGACGCTTGTCGGCTCGGCGAAGATCGCAATGCAGAAGAACAGCGTCGACCCCACGGCGAGGAAATGCCTCTCCTCGCCCGATCGATGTCGCGCCACGAGCAGCAGGGCGATCAGCAGCAGGAGGAACATCGTGGCAAGCGCCGCCAGCCCGGCGGCGCCCATGTAGAGCAGGTTGGAGAGCAGGAAGTAGAGGCCCAGGGGGATGAACAGATTGTCCAGCCCACGCCAGCTGGCCGCTTCAAGCAACGCTCCGAACACCGCTGTGATGAAGGCCAGTAGAACCGCCTCGCCGCGCCCGATATCCGTCAACATGAGGAACGCGATCAGCGAGAGCAGCCAGGCGGTCATGGCGAACGCGACCACACCCTCGACGCTCTTCTTGCCGTCCTCGACCTCGAACACCCGCCGCCCATAGCGGGAGCCGACCAGCGCGCTCGCTGCGTCGCACAGCGTCAGCACCAGGATCGGGAGGATGTAGAGAATGTCCCCCGGCGGGGCCTTCTGGTGCATCGTTGTCGAGATGAAGTGTCCATCCTTCAGCCAGAACAACAACGCCACAGCGACCGCAAAAAGCAGCTCGCCATAAGACTTGCGCGCCACCGCATGCAGCCCGCCGCCAAGGCTCTGACGCGCCACCCCACGCGCGGCCACGAAAACGAGCAGGGCCAGCGCACACGTCGCGCCAACTTCCCAGGCTGCGTCGAACACGTATGGGAAGGTGAGGCAGTATAGCCCGAGGCTGATATGCACCAGCTTGCGCCCTACCTCGGGATCAAGCCGCGCCAGCTTCGCCAGCCGCGACACACTCCACAGCACGCCCGCCAGCAGGATCACAGACCCCGCGATCTTCCCCGCGCTGAGCAGCAGCGCCTCGTTCACGTCACGGTCTCAATCACGAAGTCGGAATAGAAGAACGCCTTGTCCAGCGGCTTCAGCTTCGCCTCCAGCGCAGTATCCGTCGTCACACGATCAGCCAGTGAAGCAGGCACGCGCCGCGGCGCCATCATGTTCCAGTAGGCGATACGCGCGCCTGGACGAGCCGCCGCGAGAATACTCGCATAGGCTTGTTCATGAGCCCGCGGCGACATGTACTCGAAGATATCGGAGAGGTTGAACGCATCCGCCTTCACGCCTTCCTCCGCCAGCGTCTCCACAGTGCAGAGCCGCACCTCGAGCCTGTCCAGCCGATCACGTATCGTCTCGAACCGCTCCAGTTCCAGCGCACGCGGCAACGCCTCGCCATGGCAGCCCTTCAGGATCCAGTGGAGGTAGGGATTCATCGACGGATCCTGTTCCACCAGCGCCTTGCGCGTCAGCCGCGCCACCTGCGCCGACGGCCCGCCCTCGACATGATCGAAAAAGGCAGGATCACGCCCCAATCGCCCCATGACGAAGCGCGAGAAGAAAACCTTCACCAGCGTCCGCCAGCCCCAGATGTTCCAGCTCCTGTCGTAGAACGCACCGCGCGCATCGGCCTCGCGCGGACGCAGCAGCGCGTCGATCGTGTCCTTGTTGTGCACGAAGGGCAGAACCCATTCGCGGAAGGTACGGAAGTACCGCTCGAACTTGCCGACGCCACCGACGCCATATGTGGCCACATCCTCCTTGATCGCTGCCCAGAACGCCTGATCTTCATCCGAGAGCAGCGCTGCTGAATGCTCCAGCAGGTGCCGTCGCCGCCCGGAAGGCCGCGACCCCATCAGTTCGAGAAACTCCTCATGGCTGTGCGTCCGGTACATCGCCATGCGCATCCGGACGCAGGCCAGTTGCGTCGGGTTGAGGTCCACCGCGATGACGCGCTCCGCCCCTTCGGCCAGCAGCGCCAGCGCATTGTCGCCCGCTGAAGCGATCGACACGACTGTATCGTTCGGCCCGGGCCGCAATGCGGCGCACAGGATGTCGGCGTCTTCCCACGCCTGCGCGTAGCGGATGATGTCAAAGCTCGCGCGCTTTGCGATATCGGTCTCAGCCATCGCTAACTCCTGCTCACCCGCTCAACCGTACCCGACCCTCCGTCAAGCCGCACCGTATCGCCCGTCTTCAACCACTGCGTCACGCCCTTGAGCGACACCACGCACGGTACCCCCATCTCCCGAGCGACAATGGCCGAGTGCGAGAGCAGGGAGCCGCGCTCTGCGATCACGCCAGCCGCATTGGCAAACACCGCGATCCAGCCCGGGTCGGTATGTCGCGCAACCAGGATCTCACCCGCACCCAACGCCTCGACGCGCGGGTCCTCGATCACGCGCACCTTCGCTGTAACTACGCCGTTGCAGCATCCGAGCCCCTTGCGCATCTCACCGCCTTCGCCAGCTACAACGGCCTGCGCAGTCAGACCAGCCACGCCCGTCACATGCGCGCCCGATACGCTGAACCGCTCCGGCGGATCCGGCCGCGCAATCTGCCCCGCATGCTCCGCCGCCCTCAACCGCACCAGCGCCTTCAGGTCTTGCGTGATGCCGGCGCCCTCAACAGCTCCCAGCAGCTCCTCCACCGTCAGATTGAAGACATCGCGCGGCTGCTCCAGAACGCCAGCGGCCCGCAACCGCGCGCCAAGCGCCAGGAAAATGCGCCGCACGCGCCCGAACAGACGGGTTCGCTCGAACCGCAGATTTTCCCGATCCCGCACCCGCGCCTTCGCCCAGTCCACCAGCCACCGCGCCAGCACACGCTTGCCGAACTCGGGGATGAGCAAGTGCAGGTCCTGCTTCACACCCTGCGCTCTCGCCGCCTCACGCGAGGCGCCCGCTGCCGCTACAGCCATCAGCACCTGCGTTGGATCTTCATGCAGCGTCCGGCTCTCAAGCTTCAGTTCCTGCGTGCACCTGTCGCCGAACTTTCCGATATAGCGATCGAACGCGGCCCTCAGCTCCGGCGCCGCATCGACCGCTTTCCGGTCGCCCGCTGCAAAGCGCGCCACGACGTCCGGCCGATCGCGAACCATCGTTCCCATTGCACGGATCATCTTCGCAGGCTCAGCCGAAACAATATCGCCTTGACCCATCAAGGTCGCAGACAGGTAAGCGACGCCTTCATCGCCCGCCCACCTGGTCATCGACTTCTGCGCCGCGCCGAACGCGATCATGCAGAGGAAATCGTTGACCAGCGGCGCATCCCACTTTGCCAGCAGACGCCTCTCCAGCAAGCGGTATTCCGCGGCCAGCTCCGTCGCCTGCATCGCATCGATCACGCCGTCGGGTTTCGCCAGCGCCGCATTCAGCCGCGCGTAGAATTCACGGATCGTCCCCTTTATCCGGACCTCATGCCAGGCCAGCCCCAGTCCCACGCGCGCAAGCTTGAGATTGTCGATGAACCGCTCCCATCCGCTCGTCGAGGGCGGGGCGATGCGACTTGCCATCTCCTCCGGCAGCGCCTCGGAGACGCCCATCATGCCTTCCATGAATTTCCGGTTCGCCTTGAACCCCGGAAACAGCGCCAGCGCACGATACCAGTTCAGCAGATTGTAGTAGACCCGCCCATCCACACGCCCGAGCATGTTCTCGAACACCGCGCGATGTTCATCGACATCCGCCGCCGGCACACCCATCAGGCGCGAGAACGCTTGGTACACATGGCTGTAGACATACCGCGCAAACGAGAACGTCAGTGGCGATGTGACACCCGGATAGCTCTCGACGATGTTGGAGTTGTCCCAGATGGTCAGCTCTTCCGCGCTCTGCCCACGCGGTTCCTCCCCCTGCAGGGGGGAGGACAGAAGGGGATCTCTCTCAACGCCCCCCAGAGTCGTAATCGGCCGCGACTGCAACATATGCAGCCCACGCGCATCGAACGCCCACTCGATATCCTGCGGCGACCCAAAATGCGTCGCTGCCCGCCGCGCCATCGCCGCGACTTCTACGCGCTCAGCCTGGCCCAGGACCGGCGCATCGCCCACCAGCTCCGCCTCAAGCGACGCCCCATCAGCGCCGATCCGGTAGTTGTCGCCGTCAGCCTCACCGCCCACAAGCTTGTCGGCCAGCCCCGCTATTGCACTGATCACCACCACGCTGAGATCGCCCGACACCGGATCCGCTGAAAACGCCACGCCCGCAGCGCGTGCTTCAACCATCACCTGAACCACGACAGCAGGCGGCTGCGGCGCGTCCGAAAGTCCATGCGCCCGGCGATACTGCGCCAGCGTGTCGCTGAAGCCCGACCGCCACACCCTATGCGCCGCCGCCGCCACGTCGTCCGGCGCCACATTCAGCTCGGTCTCGAACTGACCCGCATGCGCCGAAGCCGCGCCATCTTCCTCACGCCCCGACGAGCGCACAGCCAGTCGCCCTGCCCCGCCTTGTACGGCGAGCGCCGCTAACCCCCGATTCACGTCTTCCCGCGCATCGGCCTTCAGACCATCCTGATCGAAAGCCTCCGATGCGATCACGAAGAACGCAGGTACCGGAAAGGTCGCAGCCAGCTTCGCCAGTGCAGCGCCCTTGCCACCCGCCAGCACCGCGGACATGGCGGCCTCACCCGTCAGGACATATCGGTGCGACTCGCTCACGATGGCGGCAACGACATCAGCAGCGGTATCACGCCCAGCAGCAGGTAGTTTCCCAACACGAACACGGCCGTGCCGGTCTCCATCTGCTTGACCTGTCTCGCCGCCGGCGTCCCAGCATAGTCAATCGCAGTCCACGCCGCGAACATCGTCACGAGCATCAGGCCGACGAGGACAACCACACCGGCATCCGACCGGACATTGATGAATGCCGACAACGCCAGCCCCGCCAGCACAAACGCCATCACCACAATGCCAGCTCGTTCCGCGCCCCACAGTCGCGAATACGTCTCGACGCCCTCGCGCTCCATCTCCGGCGCCCAGCTCTTGCGGGCAATCTCGATCACCGACCCGTTCACAAGCGACAGCAACAGAAACGCGCCCAGCGTCAGTCCGAAGCTTTCATGAAGCGCCGCGTCCGCCGGCAACCAGTCGCAAGCCGTCGCATAGAGATCGATCAACGGCATGATCGCCATATGGCTCACCATGTAGATGATCGGCCGCTTCTTCAGCCAGGCGGGAACGAAGAACTCCTTCGTCATCACCGCCATCCAGGCCCATACCAGCAGCAGAGGCCCAATCAGGCGCCAGTCCAGCGCAACCGTCAGCGCAATCTGCGCGACACCCACGCCGATCGCCACACCGCGCAACTCGGCCAGCTTCACCAGGCCACGCGGCACCGGCCGCTCCGGCCGGAACTTCGAATCGTCGGCATGGTCCTTGTGCTCGTCCGCCACGCGCAGCTGGAAGAAGAACCCGAACAGCACCAGCACCGCGACGGCGAGCGCCATCAGGTTGGGCGCGTCGCCGCGCAGCAGGGCCGACAGGCAAACCGCCGAAGCGCCGAACGCCGCGATCAGCACGCCATGCTTCACGAGCGGAAAACGCTCCGCCTGATACGCCCAAAGCCGCGCGCCCAATCCCCTTGTGTCGGGCACGCGCGTGTCAGACCGTGCAACGGCCTCGCTCACGCCTTTCCTCGCGCCAGGTTCTTGTGTGCGCTCGCGAACTCATGCGCGCACAGCGCCCCGATGATCGACAGCTCGCCCGCAAGGCACACCGCTGCGCACACCTCGCCGAATTGCCGCACATTCCCCGCGCCCTTGAGCCCCATGATATTCAACCCCGCGGACTGAGTTGGAAGCGCAGTGCCGCCGCCCACCGTTCCGACGATGATGTTGGGCAGGGTCACGGATACGAACAGCCGGTCATCCTCGCGCAATTCGATGCGCGTCACACCGACCGCGCTCTCGGCGACGCAGGCCGCATCCTGTCCAGTCGCCAGATACAACGCGGCCAACCCGTTCGCATAATGACCCTGAACGCCGATAGACCCGGACATGACGCCCCCCAGCGCCGACATCCGCCAGTACTGCTCCATCCGCTGCGGTGTGGTGTGCAGCTGTTTGCGAATCTGCTCGCCGGACAGCTCAACGGACGCCGTGACCTTGCGTCCACGTACGCCCATGAACGACATCGCGGACGCCTTCTTGTCGCCTGACAGGTTCGCCTCGACGAACCAGTAGACTGGCTTGATGGGCGAGTGTTCCTCAATCGCCTTGCAGACCGCCTCGGTCGCGATGGTCACCATGTTCTGGCCGGCCGCATCCCCTGTGGTATAGCTGCAGACGAGATAGACATGATCGCCCTCGACGTGCGGGCTCAGCTCAACCAGCCTGCCGTGCCGCGTGGTGGTCTCCGCTGCCGCCTTCAACCTGTCGAAACTCCCGCACACCCAGGCAACGAACAGGCCAGCATCCGTGGTCGAAGCAAACGCAAAACCCGGCGAGCGATGGACACCCTCGGCCAGCGTGCCTGTCGTGCATCCGCCCACCGACGAGATCAGCCGCGCCCCGCGCCCATAGCTTGCCACCAGCGCCGCTTCACTGGTCGCGAGCGGCACATAGTAATCACCCTTTGCGAAAATGCCGTTCACCCGCAGCGGCCCGATGACGCCGACCGGCAACCGCAACGTCCCGACATAATTCTCGATGTTGTGCTCGTACCGCTCAAGCTCTTCCTGGGCCCGCGCATCATAGAGCGCGGCCCTGTCAGCCTCGCTCGCACCAGAATGCCCGAGCAGGGTCTTCCAGTTCGCCGCGGTGAATGTCGCCTCGATATGCTTGGCAGGACGTATCCACGGCTTCAGAGGTGTCGACGTGTCGGGCCGCGTCCGCTCGGCAACCTCCGCCGACGTCCGTCCCGACAGCATCGCCGCGATCATTCGCCGGGCGGCATCAAAAGCGCTGGGCATACAGTCCCTTCAAATGCCGTCCCTGCGGCGTGACTGCATAGATCGCGGGATTTAGGGAAAACTCAAGGCAGAGGCAGGGTAGGTCTGCCGCAAAGCGGTAACCTTGCCTATGCGCATTCAAGGCGCTCGTGCGTCGCGCGCGCCAGCTTGCCTAGGCTGGCGGCTGGATCGGGAACACCAGCAGGGAGGTGTCATATCCCCAGCTCTTTATCTTGGCGACCAGCTCGTCGACCAGTTTCTGGCCAGGCTGCGGGTTGCGCGTGAAGATGTTCACCTCGCCAAAATCAGGCGTCACGGAGATGAACCAGCTATAGTCGTCGGCCAGCGCGGCGATCCAGGTTTCGCGGCTTACGAACAGGAAATAGTCGGCGCGAATCTTCGCGTTCGTCCCCGGGTCGAGGATGTGCCCCGTGCCTTCAACCACTTTCTCGGGACCGTCGAGCGTCTTGTCCCTGCACGAATCACGGACGTGTACCTGGTTGGGCTCGGTCTTGGGGGTGTAACGGGTGATGCCCGCCACGCATCCTTCAAGCAGCCAGTTCGGCCGGAACGCGATCTCATGCCATTGGCCCGTATAGAGCCGCGCGGCATCCACCCGTGTGACGGGCGGCGGTCCGCCTCCGGAACCAGGCGACGTGATGCAACCGCTCATCATGGCGGAGGCGGCGAGGCTGATGGCGAGGACAAACTGTTTCATGCCGTACATACGCGCGAAGCCGTCAATTGGAGCACCTCGCTGCGAAAGAATTGGCTAACCGCCCGCCAGGGCACATATTTCCAGCATGATCCGCCCCGAAGACCTGCTCTGCCCGACGCCAGGGGGCCTCTATTGCCCGCCCGGAGACTTCTTCATCGATCCGGTCCGCGGCGGTGTCGACCGCGCCGTCGTCACCCACGGCCACTCCGACCACGCCCGCGCCGGCCACGGCGCCGTCCTCGCCACACCCGAGACCATCGAGGCGATGGCGACCCGTTATGGCGGGGAGTTCACGAAGTCACGCCAGTCTGCTCCCTATGGCGAGACCAACCGCATTGGTGATGTTGATGTGACGCTTCATCCCGCCGGCCACGTCATCGGCTCAGCCCAGGTCGAAGTTCGCTGGAAAGGCCTCACCATGGTCTGCACCGGCGACTACAAGCGCCGCGCCGACCCGACAGCCGCTCTCTTCGAAGTCGTCCCCTGCAATATCTTCATCTCCGAAGCGACTTTCGCGTTGCCTGTATTTCGCCACCCGGACAGCAGGGGCGAGGTCGCAAAACTCCTCACCTCCATCCGCGCTTTCCCGGACCGCGCTCACATCGTCGGCGCCTACGCCTTCGGCAAGGCCCAGCGCGTCATCCGCGAACTCCGCGACGCCGGATACGGAGAGACGATCTATATCCACGGCGCCATGAAACAGCTTTGCGACATGTACGAGCGCCTCGGCGTCGATCTTGGCCCACTCGAATCCGCCACGCTGGAAAAGGGCCAGCGCAAGGACAACCAGAAGTTCGCCGGCAAGATCATCGTCTGCCCGCCCTCCGCCACCGGCACGCCATGGGCCGAACGCTTCCCTGACCCCGTGATCGCCTTCGCCTCCGGCTGGATGAACATCCGCCAGCGCGCCAGGGCCGGGGGGATCGAACTCCCCCTGATCCTCTCCGACCACGCCGACTGGGACGAACTCACGCAAACTGTCACCGACGTGAACCCCGAAGAACTCTGGGTCACCCACGGCCGGGACGATGCGCTCGCCAGATGGGCCGAACTCAACGGCCGCAAGGCAAGGCCGTTGCACCTCGTCGGCTACGAAGACGAAGCGGGCGAATAGCGCGCCTCTTTCCCGATCAGCCGGAGCACGGCATTACTGCCGCATGCCCTACCGCACGCTGAACGCCGACAACATCGAAGCCACGATCGAGAAACTGCACAAGCGGATCATGGAGCGCTTTCCGGATCGCGGCATCGGCAGGCTCTGCGCCGAACTGCTCACCGTCGCGCGCGAGGACAGGGAACGCCTGTCCTGGGTCTCGCGCCCCAACCTGCTGCTGCGCACCGGCGTCGGCGTCGCGATCCTGCTCGGCGCTGGCGGCGTGATCTGGACGCTCCTCAGTCTCGGCTCCCTGCGGGTCAGCAGCGACGCCGTCGACCTGATTCAGGGCGTCGAAGCCATCCTGAACATCGTGGCGCTGGCCGGGGCCTCGATCTGGTTCCTGCTCAATCTGGAATCGAACATGCGCCGCGACCGCGTGCTCGCCGACCTGCACGAGCTGCGCTCCATCGCCCACGTCGTCGACATGCACCAGCTGACCAAGGACCCGACCCAGCTCCTCAAGGAGTACACCTCGACTGCATCATCCGAAGTCCACCACATGTCCGAGCTGGAGCTGCTCCGCTATCTCGACTACTGCAGCGAAATGCTGTCGCTTACCGGCAAGCTCGCCGCCCTCTACATGCAGGACATGCGCGATCCCGTGATCATCGAGACGGTCACCGAGATCGAGGACCTCACCACCAGCCTCTCGCGCAAGATCTGGCAGAAGATCATGATTCTGCAGCAGTCCTCGCGAGACATGGGGCAGCACGCGGCGAGCGTGCATGGCGGATGACCATCCCCGCATTTCGCGCGCCGAGCTGCGCGCCTGGCTGCATCAGAACCACAAGCGCACCACCAGCATCTGGCTCGTGACGTGGAAGAAAGCAGCTGGCGCACGCCACGTCCCTTACAGCGACGTCGTCGACGAGGCGCTGTGCTTCGGCTGGATCGACAGTCTCCCGCGCAAGCTGGACGCAGACAGGACGATGGTGCGCCTTAGCCCACGCAAGCCCGGAAGCGCGTGGTCAGCCGTCAACAAGGCGAAGATCGAGCGTCTCGAGGCCGAAGGCGGCATGACGAAGGCGGGACTTGTCGCCATCGATCGGGCGAAGGCAGACGGCAGCTGGTCACGCCTCGATCCCATTGCAACGCTGTCGCCACCGCCTGATCTTGCAAAGGCACTCTCCGCCGTTCCCGCGGCCACACTCAACTTCGAGGCCTTTCCGCCATCCGTTCGCCGCGCCATCCTTGAATGGATCACACTGGCGAAGACGGCGGAGACCCGCGCACGCCGCGTCGCGGAGACGGCGCGGCTGGCAGCCGAAAACATCCGCGCCAACCACCCGCGCCAGCCGAAGTCCGCCGCCAGAAAGGCGCGATAGCCCCGGTCGCACCGGCGGCGCCCTACGGCGCGGGCGCCGACGGCAACGTATAGCCGACCGTCGCGCCGGGTCCGGGCGGAAGATCCAGCATCACCCATCCGACGGTCAGCGCCGTCCCAACGATCAGGATCCAGATGGAATAGGGCAGCATCGTCGCCGCGAGACTTCCCAGACCGAAGTTCGGATCCCAGCGCTGGGCGAAGGTCAGGATCAGCGGGAAATACACCATCAGCGGCGAGATGATATTGGTCGCGCCATCGCCAACGCGGAACGCCGCCGTCGTCATCTCCGGACTGATGTTCAGCAGCATCAGCATCGGGACCAGCACTGGCGCCAGCAGCGCCCACTTCGCGCTTGCTGATCCGATCAGCAGGTTCACGATGCCTGTCATGACCACGATCGACGCCAGCAGCGCCGGCGCCGGCATGTTGGTGGACTTCAGGAAGTCCGCCCCGTTCACCGCGACGACCAGGCCGAGATTGGTCCAGTTGAACATCGCCACGAAGTGCGCCGCCACGAAGGCGAGAACGAGATAATATGCCATGTCGCCCATCGATTGCGCCATCATCCGCACCACGTCGCGATGCCCCTTGATGCTCCCCGTGACAGCGCCATAGACCCAGCCCATCGCGAGGAAGAGCACGAAGAACCCCGCCACCAGCGACTGCAGCAGCGGCGTCAGCTGGATCACCAGATTGTCGCCCTCAGAATTCATCAACGGCGTGCCCGGTCCCAATGTCAGGAACAGCCACAGCGCGACCACCGCCAGCCCGGCCAACCCCGCATAGCCCAGCGCCTTCCCTTCCTTCGCGCCATCGGTCGCCACCGGCTCGATCCCCGACGCCGCGCCGCCAGTCCATTTGCCCAGGCGCGGCTCGATGATCCTGTCGGTCACGAACCAGATCACCGGCAGGAACACGATCAGCATCGCTGCGATGAACCACCAGTTGCCGGCGATGTTCATCGTCGCGTCCGGCGTGATCGTCTCCGTCGCCGCCTGCGTGATGCCGAACAGCAGCGCGTCCAGCTGGCCCGGCAACAGGTTGGCCGAGAAACCTCCGGACACGCCCGCGAACGCCGCAGCGATCCCCGCAATCGGATGCCGCCCCGCCGACGCATAGAGAACAGCCGCCAGCGGGATCAGCACGACATAAGCCGCATCCGCCGCCAGGTTTCCCATCATCGCCACGAAGGCGATCATTGGCGTCAGCAGGAAGGTCGGCGCGCCCTTCACGGCCCCGCGCATCGCCGCGCCGAACAGTCCCGTGCGCTCGGCAACCCCGGCGCCCAGCATCACGACCAGCACATAGCCCAGCGGATGAAAGTGCGTGAATGTCGTCGGCATCTCCACCAGCAGGCGGCGGATGTTGGCCGGATCGAAAATGCTCGACGCCTGCACCAGCACAGGCGCGCCCGTATCGTCCACATTGACTGGATGCGGCACCTGCACGCCCGCCGCCGCCGCAATCGCCGAGATCACTGCGAGAATCAGGATCAGCCACAGGAAGATGAAGACCGGGTCGGGCAACGCATTGCCTGTCCGCTCGATCCATCCAAGTATGCCCTTGGGGCGCGGCTGGTCGGCGGCGGCTTCGGCCATGCAATTGCTCCTGTCCCTGCACACACGCAGCAAGTCCGGCGTCGAACGTCAATGGGGGGGCGCGCGTAATCGTGGATACGAGCGGCAGGGATTCGCCCCATGCGTCAGGTGACGCGAAACTTTGCATCCGCCCGCGCGATCACGTCGCCGTCGGCGGTGACGAACGCCTGTGCAAAGCACAGCGTGCGCCCCGTCTTCACATACTGCGTATCGAACGCCACCCACTGGCCCAGCTTCGCCGCACCGATAAAGTCGATCGCCATCGACACGGTCACCAGCCCGCCCTCCGGCTTGCGCCCCGCCGCCGTCAGAACCTGTACGCAGCTCAGGCCCATCGCATTGTCCGCCAGCGCCGCGATCAGTCCGCCATGCACCATACCGCGCGAATTGGTGTGCGTGTCGCGCGCGTAGAGCCCGATGATCACGCGATCGTTTGTCCGCTGCGAATAGAGCGGCTCCCACGGTTCTGTCAGCGGGGAGCGACGGAAATGGGGCTCGAACCCCTGTGGCGGAGCGGGCGATGTCATCATCTGTTCTCCTGGCCGGCCGCGTACGGGGCTGGACTGCACCGCCGCCATCTCTCCGGAACTTCATCCTCGATTGCTGGACGCAGTATGCGCAGGGTTTTACCGTTCGCAACGCATCCGGCCACCAGATCGGAGCATCCAGGGAGAGAACAATGAGCAACCAAATGCAGGGCAGCCGCCGCGCCATCCTCAAGGCATCCGTCGCCCTCATCGCCATAGGCGCAGGCGGTGGCATGGTCGCGGGATGCAGCAATGAAGCGCCGGCGCCCGCCGCCGCGGCCGTCGATCCGAACCCCGTGGTCACCACGACCCATGGCAAGGTCAAAGGCGCAATCGAAGACGGCATCGTCACCTTCAAGGGCGTCCGCTACGGCGCCGATACCGCCACCACCCGTTTCCAGGCCCCGCGCGCGCCAGAACCGTGGACCGACGTGAAGGACGCGCTGGCCTATGCCAGCTCCGCGCCCCAGCCTGCCTCCGGCGACGGCGGCGGGCTCTTCGCCTCATGGCGCCCCAACCCGCCGCTGCCAACGAGCGAAGACTGCCTCTTCCTCAATGTCTGGACGCCCGCCGCGGATGGCAAGAAACGCCCTGTCCTCGTCTGGTTCCACGGCGGCGGCTTCGCCACCGGCTCCGGCTCGTCCTACGCCTATGACGGCGTGCGCCTCGCCAGGCGCGGCGATGTCGTGGTCGTCACCACCAACCACCGCCTCAATCAGTTCGGCTATCTCAACCTGGCCGCCTATGGCGAGCAGTTCGCGGATTCCGGCGCCGTCGGCGCGCTCGACATGATCCAGTCGCTCGAATGGGTGCGCGACAACATCGCTGCGTTCGGCGGCGACCCCGCGAACGTCCTCATCTTCGGCGAATCCGGCGGCGGCTCGAAGGTCTGCACGCTGATGGCGATGGACAAAGCCCAGGGTCTGTTCCACCGCGCCGTGGTACAGTCCGGCCCGCGCATCAATCACGCCCCGAAAGACACATCGGCCAAGGCGGCGGACGAGGTGGTAAAGAAGCTCGGCCTGACGAAGGACACCATCGCCCAAATCCTCACCAAACCCGTGGCGGACCTGCAGGCCGCCGCCGAGGGCGTGCAAGGGGCAGGCTCCGGTCCGGTGCTCGACGGCCGCTCGATCACGCGCGATCCGTTCAACCCGGACGGCCCGCCGCAGTCGGCCAACGTTCCGCTCCTCATCGGCAGCAACCGCACCGAGGGCACGTCGCTCACGCCCGCCGACAGCCCGAACCATAGCCTCACCTGGGACACACTCCCCGCGGCCATCAAACAGGCCTTCCCCGGCAAGAACGAGAAAACGATCATCGACCTCTACAAGAAGAACCATCCAGATATCGAGGCGCCCGAACTGTTCTTCATGGCGACCGCCGACAACACCTTCTTCCGCGGCAGCGTCACCGTCGCGGACCGCAAGGCGCAGCAGGGCGGCGCCCCCGTCTTCTTCTACATGCTCGACTGGGAAACGCCGGTGATGGAAGGCAAGCGCTATGTGCCCCATGCGCTGGACATCGGCATGGTGTTCGACAACGTCGCCAAGTCGGAGTCGATGTCCGGCACGGGTCCCGAGGCACAAGCGATCGCCGACCAGATGTCCGAGAGCTGGATCGCCTTCGCCCGCAACGGCGATCCGTCCAATCCGAAAGTGCCCGCCTGGCCAGCCTACAAGGCCGACGCGCGCAGCATGATGGTCTTCCGCACGACCCCTGGCATCGAAGTCGACATCCGCGCAGCCGAGCGCGGAGCGACTGCCGCCTGAGACATCACAGCCTGTCGCCCCGGACAGCCGCCTTGCGGCTATCCGGGGCCCGTTTCCGAGGCGCCTGAACCTCTGCCGTTCGCGGATCTGTGTATGGGCGGGACTCACGACGTCTGGCGACAACCCCAGAAGCACTCTCGCTCCCGGCTGCCCGCCATCCTACATTGCCAGCCATGCAATCCTTTGCCGCGCTTCTTGAACGGCTGGTGCTCACGCCGTCCCGCAACGCGAAGCTCCAGCTGATCTGCGACTACCTCCGCCACACCGGCGATCCGTCGCGCGGCTGGGCCATCGCGGCGATCACCGGCGACTTGAACATTCCCTCCGTGAAGCCTGCCGCCATCCGGGCCCTTGTCGCCGACCGTGTCGACCCCGTCCTGTTCAACCTCAGCTACGACTATGTCGGCGACCTCGCAGAAACCATCTCCCTGATCTGGCCGCAGCGCCCCGGCGCCAACCGCTCGCCCGCCCTCAACGAGGTCGTTGAGACGCTGATGGAATCCACCAGGGCGCAGGGCCTGCTTCTCGTCGAAGGCTGGCTCGACGCGCTCGACTCCAACGGCCGCTGGGCACTGTTGAAGCTCATCACCGGCGGCCTGCGCATCGGCGTCTCGGCCCGCCTCGCGCGGCAAGCCCTGGCCGACTATGGCACAAAAGCGGGGAACAAGGTCGAGGTGTCGGAGATCGAGGAACTCTGGCACGGCATGGCGCCGCCCTATCTCGATCTCCTGGTCTGGCTCGACAGCCGAGGCCCCAAACCCGTCTCAGGCGCGCTCTCCCCCTTCCGCCCACCCATGCTGGCCCACCCGCTCCTCAGCAAAGCCGAGCGCATCGAGGCGGCAGATCTCGACCCGGCCCTCATCTCCCCCAACGACTTCGCCGCCGAATGGAAGTGGGACGGCGTCCGCGTCCAGCTCGCAGCCGACAGGGACGTGCGCCGCCTCTACACCCGCAATGGCGACGACATCTCGAAGACTTTCCCCGACCTGCTCGAAGCGGCAAACTTCAACGCCGCCATCGACGGCGAACTTCTCATCCGCTCCCCACAAGGCGGCGTCGCCTCCTTCAATGAGCTGCAGCAACGCCTCAACCGCAAGCTCGTCTCGCCCAGGCAGATGGCCGAGCGTCCCGCCATGCTCCGCGCCTACGACCTGCTGCAGGAAGGCGACGACGACCTCCGCCCGCTCGCCTTCGCCGAACGTCGCAAGCGCCTCGAACGCTTCATTGTCACGCTCGACGATCCGCGCATCGACCTCTCACCCCTTGTCCAATTCACAGACGCCGTCACCCTCGACGAGCTGCGCCGCAACCCGCCCACCAACGAGATAGAAGGCCTGATGCTGAAACGCTGGGATGCGCCCTATGTCACGGGCCGCCCCGCTGGCCAGTGGTACAAGTGGAAGCGCGACCCGTATCTCGTTGACGCTGTGCTGATGTACGCCCAGCGCGGCCACGGCAAGCGCTCCGGCCTCTACTCCGACTTCACCTTCGGCGTCTGGCGCACGACAGGCGAAGGCGAGGAACTCACGCCCGTCGGCAAGGCCTATTTCGGATTCACCGACGAGGAACTCTCCACGCTCGACAGATACGTCCGCGACAACACGATCGATCGCTACGGCCCCGTCCGCTCCGTCACCGCCAACAGGGACACCGGCCTCGTCCTCGAGGTCGCCTTCGAAGGCCTCCAGCGCTCGCCCCGCCACCGCTCTGGCCTTGCCATGCGCTTCCCCCGCATCCACCGCATCCGCTGGGACAAACCCTCGCGGGACGCCGACCGCATCGAAACGCTGCAAGCGATGCTGCCGGACTAGGTCACGAACTTGTCGCGGTTCTTGCCTCTCGCCGTCGCGTAGTGGCCCCGGATCACAGCAAGATCCTGCTCATAGTCCCCGCTCGGATAAACCACCGCCGCAAGGCTCACGCGCTTCGTCCCATAATCCAGCACGCTCAGCACGATCGGCACGCCCGCCGCCACCGCGATATGATAGAAGCCGCTCTTCCACTCACGTACGGCGCTGCGCGTCCCCTCCGGCGGAATCGCCAGCACCATTCGCTCGGAAGCCGCAAACGCATCCGTCATCACACGGACCACATCATTGCTCTGCGACCGATCGATCGGCACACACCCCAGCGCCTTGATCAGCCCCCCGAACGGCCCGCGCGTCAGGCTGGCCTTGCCCATCCAGCGCAGCTTCACGCGATAGTGCGCGGCCGTCGCCAGCATGTTGAGCCCATCCCAGTTCGAGGTATGCGGCGCCGCGACCAGAACAACCTTGTCCAGCGCCGGAAAGTCCCCGCACACCTTCCATCCGGCAAGCTTCAGATAGCCCCCGCCGATCCAGCGCACGATTTCAGAGCCGACGCCGGCGAATCTCGCAGGCCGCGCCGTCGAACCTTCAATAAGGACTTGCCTCGCCGCGCTCACTGGCCTTTCGCACGCGGCGTACGAAGCGAGAGGAACAGCACGACCAGCCCGACGACCGCCAGCACCGCGCCGCGATACGACCAGTCAATGACGCCCGTCATGAAACTGCCCGGGATCACATTGACCCCCTGGAAAATCCACACCACGCCCATCAGCACGCACAACGCCCCCACGATCGCGCCTGCAATCCTCAGATACTTCATCCGCCTCTCCCGTTGCGCGCACCCTAGCAGAACCCGACCCCGCGTCACGGCCCCATCACGGCTTTGTATGCAACCGGCAGCGTGTTAGTTTTCCCTCGACCGGCAGAAGCCGAAGGGGACGAACCGTGCAGCAGACGATGCGCAGATTATCTCTTGCGATCACGTTTGGCGTGATGCTCGCCCTCTCGGCCTGCGCCTCATCCTCTCCGTCAGCGCCAGCGCCAGCGGCCCCCAGCGCCCCCGCTCCGCTCCCGGCCCCCGCCTCTGACCCGCGCGCCACGCCCAGCGCCGATACACTCAGCCAGTATCGCGCATGGATCGCATGGGCCCGCCGCCAGCACCCTTACGAAGAATCCGAAGCACGCATGTACGCCGTGATGATGTGCGAGTCCGGCGGCCGCCCCCTGATCGCGAATCCCGCAGGCCCCTACACCGGCCTCTTCCAGTACAGCAACGCCACCTGGAACGGCGCCTGGAATACCTATCGCGACCGCGGCGTGAAAAGCGCCGAAGCGCAGATCATGGCGACGGCTCTGGCGTGGAGCCTCAACATGCAATCCCACTGGGGCTGCTACCGGAAGACCGCCGCAACGCCGTGACGATCGCCCCCTTGGGCCTCCCGCGATTCCGGCATAGTCACCACCCTGTCGCCTCAACAGCCCGGACCACGCATGAATTTCCAGCAGCAGCTCTACGACTTCCAGCTCTGGGCGATGGATTTCCACGGCCCCACCCAGAAATGGATGTGGTCCACGATCGCCCTCCTGCTCGGTTACGCCATCGGCCTCGTCATCGCGCGCGTGCTGAGCTTCATCGCGAACAAGCTGTCGGGGCTGCGCCACGGGAAACCCACCGAAGGCGAGCAGAAGACAGCCGACCATGTCATGGTCGACATTCTCGGCGCCCTGATCCGCGCCCTTTCGCTGCTGATTGCCTGCGTCATCGTCGCAAACCTCCTGTTCGGATATCCGCTGCAGCAGGCCGAAGCGCTCGGCATCGCCTCCGTCCGCGGCCTCGCCATCCTTGTCGGCGTCTGGTTCCTCGGCTCATGGCTGGGCTCGCGCGTCCGCAAGTTCGGACACAAGCTCGGCCGCGCAAACGCCGGCAGTGAAACGCTGTTCACCTTCCTCGGCGCCGTCGTCCGCTTCGGCGCCTTCGCCGTCGGCCTCATTGCGGCGTTGCAGCAGTTCGGCTTCGACACTGCCTCACTTCTCGCCGTCGTCGGCGCGGCAGGTCTCGCTATCGCACTGGCCCTGCAGGACACGCTGAAGGCCGTCGCCGCCGGCGTCGTCATCGCCGTCTTCCGCCCCTACAAGATCGGTGACGTCGTCCGCATCGCCGGACAGGACGGCACGGTCGCCGACATCACGCCCTTCACCACTGTCCTCAACACGCTCGATAACCGCGAAGTTGTCGTCACCAACGACAAGGCATGGGGCGACGTCATCATCAACTCCTCCGCCCGCTCGCTGCGTCGCCTCGATCTGCTTTTCTCGATCGACTACGGCGACGACATCGACAAGGCGCTGCACCTGATCTCCCAGATCCTGACCAACGACAGGCGCATCCGCAGCGAGCCGCCGATCTGGGTCAAGGTCACCGACCTCGCCCAGTCATCAGTGGACATCCGGGCCCGCGCCTGGGTGTCGAACAGCGACTGGTGGGACACGCGCTGCGACACAATCCGCGATGTCAAACTGGCGTTCGACCGCAACGGCATCACGATTCCCTACCCGCATCAGGTTCACGTCGACAAGCCGGCCCACGACCGCACGCCGCCCCAACTGCAATTGCCTGACGACGAATTCCGCCCGCCCCGTGGACTTGAGCCGACAGACTGATAGCGTCTCAGAGGTTGCATCAGGGAAAGGAAGCCATGGCCAAGCCCCGGCCAGACGACCGCCAGGTCCCGGCAAAAGTCACCGACGCCACATTCGAGCCGGTGTCCGAGGCTGATCCCTACCGGGAGTCCGATGAGCGTGGACATCGCGCCCGCCTGCCGCTGTCGTTCTCCGGCCGCATGTTCAATGTCGGATGGAAAGGCTGGACACGCCTGGTCATCGTTTGCGTCATCGTCGGCGCCGTGTTTCAGGCTGGCGGCTTCAATCCGTTCGCTCCCGGCTTCACCATCGGCGGCGGTCTGGGCCAGATCGTCAACGGCGTCATCAACATCGCTGGCTGGGCAGCTCAGAATGGCGGCCTGCCGCTCCTGCTGGGCGCGATTGCCGTATTGCCCTTCTGGCTGTTCTGGCGCGCGCTCGTGACGCTCTTCAACCGCGACAAGCCGCCCGGCCCTGACGACCGCATCCTTCCGCGCGAGCGCAGGAAGTAGTCACACGCAATCTAGGTACGGCACGGTACAATCCACAGGATCTGTATTGTGATCGCAACAATCCCGTTGACCCACCCGGGCTTCACGACATTCTTGTGACACTTCCGGCCCGTCCCCCCAACCCAGGGCCGAGAGATATGGGGCGCCGGGCAACCGGCGCCCCTGATCGTTTCTGGCCCTTGCTGCGGGCGCCCCAACGCCGCGCCGCCGGCCCCAAATCCCTGCGCGTCGAGGTAGATTTCCCGTTTCGCGGTGCATACGATCTTCCTCGCTGAAGCAATTCTTGACGCCTGCACCCAGGAGCTGAGCCCAGATGCAGTCGTTCAGCATCGCCCGCGCAACCGAACTACTGGAGTCGTCACTCTTCACGCCGGACGATCTCCCGCACACGCTCGAGGCGGTCGCGCGCGAGATCGGCTTCGACCATTTCTGCCTCGTGCACTCCGAGCTCGACAACCTGACCTTCATCGCGTCCGAACACAGCCTCGACGCGCTGAATGCCTATGCCCACGGCGGCTGGCGCGAAGTTGATTACCGCGCTGCCAACGTGAACCACACGCCCGACGGACGACTCTTCCTCGATCACCTGGCGGTGCCCGATGAATCGCGCACAAGCTCGGCAATCTACAACGAACTCTATGTACCGAAGCGCATGGCGTACTTCGCAGGATGGCGCTTCGCCGTGGACGGAGACACCTGGATCTATTCGCTGGCCCGCGCAGAGGACAAGGGCCCCGCCGGGAGTGCCGATGTCGACATGCTGACCGGGCTCGCGCCCTTCGCCAACCGTACGCTCCTGATGGCGCGTCACATGCGCGAGGTACGCGTCCGGGGCATGCTCGACGGGCTCGCGTGCGCACATTTCGCGGCGCTCATCCTCGACAGCGATGGCAAGGCGCAAGCTGCAACGCCTTCCGCCGAGTCGATGCTCGGCTCCGAGATCGACATCCGCTCGGGAAGCCTGTGGGCATCGAACGGCAGCGCAAACGAGGCACTCGGCCAGCTTGCATCACGCGCGCGTAGCGGCCTCATCGAAGGCGTCGCGCAAGACATCGTCATTCGTCGCACCGATGGCCGCAAGCCGATCCTGGTCCAGCCGATCCCGGTGCGCGGCGTGGGACTGGACGCGCTGCCCGGCGCGCGCATCCTCGTGATGCTCACCGACCTCGACGCAAACACCACCGCGACCGCCGCGGAACTCGAACGCCTGTTCGATCTTTCGCCCGCCGAGTCACATGTCGCCACCCTGCTCGGCCAGGGCCACGACCCGTCCGAGATTGCGCGCCGCCGCAATGTCGCTGTCGATACCGTTCGCGGCCAGCTGAAAAGCATATTCCGCAAGCTCGGCGCTGGCCGCCAGAGCGATGTGGTGAGCCTGCTTGCCCGCCTGCCTGGATCGCGCCGCAAGCCAGACGATCCGGGAACGGAACCCTGAGCCGACCTTACAGGTTTGTCAGGTAAACCTGCAGCTTTTCTGGCCGAAGAGATCGTCCGCACCCGGAACAACTGCAACCTCTGAAGCGTTGGACAATATCTGGGTCGCGTGTGCGCCTCCGTGCGCGCACGCTGCCCGGACGTCTACGTTTCCAAACGCGACGCCGCTCATCCGGGCGATCGTCAGCATGTTCAAGAGGATCCACGAAATGTCTTGGCTGAAGAATCATGCCGCCAGCGCTCGTGCCATCGCCATCGTCGCCCTCGGCGGCCTGGCCCTCGGCGCCTGCGCCACCAATCAGTATGTCGATGAAAAGATCGCCATGGTGAACTCCCGCATCGACCAGACCGACGCTCGCGTCACGGCCGCCGCCCAACGCGCCGAAGCCGCCAGCTCGGCAGCGCAGGCCGCCGCCAACGACGCCCGCGCCGCCAATACCGCAGCGCAATCCGCCGCCACCGACGCCCGCACCGCCAACCAGCGCGTCGACCAGCTCGGCGGCCGCGTCGACACGATGGAACGCGGTCCCACACGCACGCCGCGGGGTTGACCCTTGTGTCACTGAGTGATCAGTGAACTCCACGGATCGAGCCGGGTGCGCGAGACTGCACCCGGCTCTTTCGATACATGCCGACAGACAATGGAGCGCCGCCATGCGTAACGCGTTCACAAATGTGTTCAGCGCCGTCGCGCTCTCCGCCGGCCTCACCCTCGCAGCGCCCATCGCCCTCACCGCAACCGCGCAGGCGATCGACGAGATCGATCCCGCGCAGCCGATCGCCGATGAGGTCGTCAATCTCGCCGCATGGGTAATTGCTGCTGGCGACAATCGCGGCCTGCCCTTCGCCGTCGTCGACAAGGAAGCCGCCCAAGTCCTCATCTTCGGCGCCAACGGAAAGCTTCGCGGCCTCGCCCCCGCCCTCATCGGCTCCGCCGTCGGCGACGACAGCGCCCCCGGCGTCGGCGACCGCGAGCTCAAGGACATCCCGATGAAGGACCGCACCACGCCCGCCGGCCGCTTCCTCGCCGCCTACGGCCCCGCCGCCGGCAAGCAGCGCGTGCTCTGGGTCGACTACGAAACAGCAGTCTCCATCCATCCGCTCGCCGAAAACAGCGCGCCGAAGGAAAGGCGGAGGGAGCGCCTCGCCTCGCTCGATGCTCAGGACAACCGCATCACCCACGGCTGCATCAACGTCTCGCAGACTTTCTACACGTCGGTCGTGAAGCCAACCTTCGAAAAGGGCGGCGTCTTCTATGTCCTCCCGGATACCAAGACGATCCAGGCGGCCTTCCCCGGCTACGACCAGCGGATCTTCGTGGCCTCCGCGACAGAAGCAAACAAGACGGCAAACGCCAGCCTTGTCGCGCGCTAGTCCAGCGCCTTCTCGTCCCGCTCACCTGTGCGAATTCGTACCACCTCGGTAAGCCCGGAAACAAAAATCTTCCCGTCCCCGATCTTGCCCGATCCCGCCGCCTTCTGGATCGCCTCGATGACCGCCTCCGCCATACCGGACTGCACCGCGACGTCGATCCGGATCTTCGGCACCTCGGCCACCGCATACTCGTTCCCGCGGTAGAATTCCGTCTGCCCCCGCTGCCGGCCAAAACCCTGGACCTGTGTCGCCGTCACGCCCGACACGCCCAGCTGCGTCAGCGCCTCGCGCACCGCCTCATAGCGATGGGGCCGGACGATCGCCGTGATCATGCGCATCGGGTGCTCCTGTTCATGCTGCAGCCCCAGATAGACCAGCCTGCGGATCGCCTCGGACCGGCTGGGCAGGTCCTGCTGTCCACGCCGCCAGTCATCGACATCCCGGCCAAAACTGGCCGAAGCGACGAGCTGGATGCGCTGGTCGAGCTTTTCCTCGTCACTCAAAAGGCCGGTCTCCTGTTCGGGGGTTATCCCTAGCAAGTTACACACCTGAAGCCAACGCCCTGATTCCTTATGCGCAGTTAACCGTTCTGCCAGCGGAAATCCGCGAAGCCTCAACGGTTAAATTACCTTGTCGGTTTACCTTGATCCCAACTCAGAATGGGTGGTCACGGCAGCCTGATGTCAGACGAGCGCACGATTTCCCCGGATCTGCTGAAGCGCATGAAGGTCCTTATCGTGGACCCCAACGCCTTCATGCGCGGCGTCGTCGCCGACAGCCTGCGTCGCCTCACCATTACCAACATCAACGCCACCGCCAACGCCGTCGAGGCCTTCTCCGTCGGCCGCACCTTCAAGCCCGACCTGATCTTCGTGGACTGGGACGCAGGCCGCATGTCGGGCCTCGAATTCACCCGCGAGATCCGCCGCAACACCACAGGCATCGCGCGCGAGACGCCGATCATCCTGCTCGCCGGCATCATCGACCATGACCAGCTGATGTCAGCCCGCCAGAACGGCATCAACGAATTCCTGCTCAAGCCCGTGAGCGCACACGGCGTGCTGTCGCGCATCGAGGAAATCGTCCTGCGACCGCGCAAGTTCATCGACAGCCGCAACTATGTCGGCCCGTGCCGCCGCCGCAAGGAAGACCCCAACTACGCCGGCCCCTGGCGCCGCCTCACCGACGAGCCCCCGCAAAAGGCCAAGTCCGAACAGTCGAAGGAAAACGCCTTCAAGCTGCGCGCCATCATCGACAACCTCTCCGCCTACGCCAACCGCGCCAACGAGGATCGCGGCGCCGGCATCCGCGGCATGTACCGCCTGCTTCAGCAGAACGCCGACGAAGTCAGCCATCTCGGCGACGACACGATCGTTCGCGTCTGGAATTCGGCCCTGCGCTACATCGAAGGCGTCGGCATGACCGACACTTACGACATCGAAGTCGTGAAGTATCACTTCCAGACGATCGCGATCATCCTCGACATGCCCGAGGAAGCCTTCATCCACCGCATCTCCGTCGCCAACGAGCTCGACCGGCTGGTCAGCAAGAAGATCCATTCGGCACACGAGAAGAAGAGCGACGTGGCGTAGCGCAGTCGCCTTGCGCTCCCCACAAGGCCGCATGGCCATGACAAGCGCCCAGGGCCACAGCAAACGACCGCAGGCGACTGGCGCGTCAGCGCTCGTTGCCGGCCACGGCCTCGCGCGGGATTGACCCCAAACTCCTTGCCGTCATGGAAGCGTCGATCGGCGGGGACGCCAGGTCGCAACCCCGCCGCCTCGGCTCGACCAGCGTACAACCTGGCTACCCCTTGCGACGAATGGGGCGCGAACCAATCCGCTGCGCGAGCCCCTCGATGAGTAGCAGAGCCTGGCGCGCATCTATCGGCTTGTAGATTACGAAGCTGGCCCCGGCTGCAAGCAGCCTTTCGCGGGCAGCCGGAGACTGGTCAGACGTGCAGGCGAGGATCGGCATGCCCGACAGCGACGGATCGGTCTTTTCACGCAGCCAGATCGCAAAGTCCGAGCCCGGTTCCTGTGCGTTTGCCAGGTGCTCATCAATGACAACGACGTCGACATGGTGCTTTCCAATCAGCGTTTGCGCTGAACGAAGGTCGCGCGCGCCGATGTATTCGAGGCCTGCCGCGGCCAGCAGCACGCTCCAGATGACCTGAATGCGATCGTGATCGTCGAGCACGAGAACAGTAAGGCCTTCGGTTGGTCCGTCCACAGGCTACATCCTCCACTGGGGGGAGAACATCGTCCCGCTTGCCGGTCTGCTTATTGTTCGGGGTCAATAACGACTGCGACAATTGAAGCTCCGCCATTGCCCCCAGGTGTCATGTGGCATCTGGAGCCTGACGCGCGCGTACGCACACTTCTGTCGATGCCGAACCCCTGTCTCGGTGATCGGAGGCAGCCGACCCAGGAAGGCGACCACTGCTGGGCGAGGAACCGCCGACTTCGCGATTGAAAATCACTGGCAGCTCCGGGTCGGAAGGCGCGTGAAGGGTGCGATGGATCTCAATTGCAGCCTTGCAGCTACCCGATCATCCGTACCATTGCACCGCGAAGGCGCGTCCTGGCACCCAAGGGCTGGTTATCACCTTGCCAGCCCATGCTGAGAGGAAGCCGAATCTGCAATCTCCGAATCTGGTCAACGAGGACAGCTGGCGTCAGACGGAGCAATCGTCGCTCGGCAGGCTAGAGAAAGAGGACATCGCTGTCGCCCACGCTGTCCAACGCCGGGCGGATGTGGGGCACTCGAAAATCCTGCATGACCCGGAGCAGATCTTCGGCTCGCGGGGAAGCGTCCTGGCTCTGCTCGAAACCCGCCAGCCTCTCGAATTCCCAAATCACGGATGCGCCTGGTGAATCGACGTGCTCCCCGCACATGCTCCATCCGGAAAACTGGCGACAGGCCGTCTGCCCCTCCCAGAGCACACGAACAGAGTGATGACGGCTGTCATGGCGAATACGCCCGAATGTCTCCTGCACAGCGGGCCTGCTACCCTCCAGTGTCTGCAGGAACATGTCGGCGAAGCTGAGCAAGGCCCCTGTAACGCCGACCTGCTCGTTGCGCATTTGCGAGCAAGCCAGGATGTTGCGAAAGGACTGGACGGCGGGCAGGTAGCGGCGGGCCCGGCTCGCATAGACCAGGGTATAAAGACCTGTCTCTGTCGCTTGAATGGATCGCACAAGCCGCTCCGCGTTATCGGGGGGATGTACCTCTCAACAGGTTAAGAAATCGCATCGATTTGTTTACAGTTGTGGCGACCGGTCAGGGCCCAGTGTCCGCGGCGCCGCACCAGGGCTCCCTCAGCGTCTCTGCGTTTCTGGAAGTCCTGCATCCTCGCTTCGATTTGTGATCACGGCAGAGCGTCCGCCCGCCCGATGCGGACGATGACCTCACCGGCCCGCGGCTGCCCTTCGCCCGCCGCCTCCGCACCACACGCTGGGCCACGTGACTGCCGGGACTTCGACAACGTGTGCATACCCGCAAAGCCCGTCTTCGCGGCACTTGACCGCGCCTGGGCGCGGGCGCCCTGAATCCCATCCCCCCTAGACGTGACCGCAAATCTGGCGACCATGCCCGCATGAACCGTCGCCATTTCCTCGCCACGTCCGTCGCCACAGCCGCCCTCGCAGCGTGCGCCTCGCCGCAACAACCCGGCGCCTCGATGCGAAAACCCAACGTCATCCTCATCCTTGCCGACGATCTCGGCTATGGCGATCTCGGCGTCTTCGGCAACGGCGTCATCCGTACACCGAACATCGACCGCATGGCTGCGGAGGGCGCGCGGCTTACCACCTTCTACGCCTCAGCCAATGTCTGCACGCCCAGCCGCGCGGGACTGCTCACCGGCCGCTATCCGATCCGCACCGGCCTCGCGCGCGACGTTATCCGCCAGAACGACACGCACGGCCTGCCTCTTTCCGAGATCACCATCGCCGAGGCGCTCAAGCCGGACTACGCAACCGCCCTCGTCGGCAAATGGCATCTCGGCCACGTCGCGCCCTTCTGGCCGCCGACGCAGCACGGCTTCGACCTGTTCTCGGGCCTGCCCTACAGTCACGACATGAAGCCGATCGCCTACTATGCGGCGAGCCCCGGCGTCGAACTCACTGAAGAACCTATGGCGATGGACCGTCTCACCGAGAAGTTCTTCGCCCGCGGGCTCGACTTCGTCGACGCCAACAAGGACAAGCCCTTCTTCCTGCTGCTAACCCTCACCGCCCCTCACATCCCCCTCGATCCCCACCCGGATCATGCCGGCAGGAGCGCCGCCGCCGAATACGGCGACGTCGTCGAGGAGATCGACGCAAATATCGGCCGCCTCATCGCGCGCCTGAAGCAGCACGGCATCGACGACGACACGCTTGTCATCCTCACCTCCGACAACGGCCCCTGGTGGGAAGGCTCCGCCGGTGGCCTCCGCGATCGCAAGGGCAGCGCAGGATGGGAGGGCGGCTATCGCGTCCCCTTCATCGCCCGCCAGCCGGGCCGCATTCCAGCGGGCATTGTGAACGATGCCATGGCGATGAACACCGACCTGCTCCCGACCCTCGCTGCCTGGTGCGGCGCGCCGACGCTCTCAGCGGAACTCGACGGCGCCGACATCAGCAGCCTGCTCACAACGCGCAGCGCCGCCTCGCCGCATGACGAGCTGCTCCTCTTCCTCAATGAGGACATCGCCGCCATCCGGACCCAGCGCTACAAATATGTTGTCCGCTCGCACTACCGCTCACTCGACGCGCAGCTCGATCTGCCCGGCCGCACGGACTGGCCCGTCCTTGTCGACATGGCGAATGACCCGGGTGAATCCTATGATATCTCCTCCCGCCACCCGGACGTGCTGGCCGATCTGACAGCGCGTCTGGAGCGTGCGCGGGCGAAGTTCGATCCGATGCGAACACCGAAGCCCGGCTAAACCCACACACGCTTGCGCCTGGCGCACGGGCCGCCTAACCAGCGCCCATGGCCGTCTACACCGACATCGATGACATTACGCTGTCCGCCCTGCTCGACGAGTACGATCTCGGGCCGCCCCTGGCGTTCAAGGGGATTGCGGAAGGCGTGGAGAATTCCAACTTCCTTCTGGAAACGCCCAGGGGGCGGTTCATCCTCACCGTCTTCGAGAAACGCGCGAGACGCGAGGACCTGCCCTTCTTCATGGGAATGATGGGCCATCTTTCTGCCAAAGGCTTCCCGGCCCCATTGCCCGTGCCCGCGAAAGACGGAAACCCGCTCCGCACCGTGCACGGCAAGCCTGCCGTCATCTGCACGTTCCTGCAGGGCATGAGCCCGCGCCGCCCGGACGCCGACCAGTGCCGCGCCCTCGGCCAGGCCCTCGGCCGCTTCCACGTAGCGCTCGCAGACTTTCGGCTCCGCCGGCCGAATGACCTGTCGATCGGCGCATGGCCAATTCTGTGGGAAGGCCGCGGCGCCGAAGCCGACGCGCTCTCGCCGGGTCTGTCGTCCCAGATCGACGGCGACATGGCCTTCCTGAAGGCCAGCTGGCCAAAGACGCTGCCCGGCGGCGCCATCCACGCCGACCTGTTTCCCGACAACACCTTCTTCCTCGATGGCAAGCTGTCAGGCGTCATCGACTTCTACTTCGCCTGCTCCGACTTTCTTGCGTACGACATCGCCGTCTGCCTCAACGCCTGGTGCTTCGAACGGCGCGGCGAATTCAATCTCACCAAGGGCCGCGCGCTGATCTCCAGCTACGAAACCGTCCGGCGCCTCGAACCGCGCGAGCGCGCCGCCATCCCGGTCCTCGCGCGTGGCGCCGCCATGCGTTTCTTCCTCACCCGCCTCGTCGATCTCGCAGCCACGCCAAAGGACGCCCTCGTCAAACCACACAACCCCCTCGACTACGCCGAACGCCTCGGCTTCCATCGCCAGGCCAAGTCGCCCGAGGATTATGGGGCGTGAGTCCTAAGGCTGGCTGGCAATCGCGACAAACACGCCAACAGCGATGAAGGCGACGATGAACAATCCGATTTTCCAGAGCGGCACATAGCCTTTGTCGCCAGCTGCTTTGGTCGAGGCCGCGGCAGGCGCCGCCTGCCCGCGAAGTCTGACGGGTCCTTCCGGCTCATAGTCCGTCATCGATCGCCGCTCGCCCAGGCCAATCGTGTCGAACTCGTCCTCTGCCAGCGTGCGGGCGACGCCGATCCGGCGCAGCGCCTGGTTGATCGGGCCGGCGCTCCTTGCCGACTGCGGCGCGACAACCTCCCGCCCTTCGACAAAGGCCACGGCCGATTGCGCCCCTGTGCCGCCGAAATACTCCGTCTCGACATAGGCAAGCCCCTCGCCACGCACTGTCGCCGCCGCGACGGCCTCCGACAGGCCAAGCGGCGAAACGTGGAGACCGGACGGCCGAACAGCGCCGGGATGGCGCGCTTCGATGGCCGTATACAGGGCTTCGTCCACAGGAATTGCCTGCCACCCGCCGCGCAGCTCGACCACGCGCGCAACCGGCCATTCGCTCAGGAAGCTGGCGATGGCGACGCCCTGCCCGATGATCAACTGAACACTGTGGCCCATACGACTGATCTAGCACGAGTCTTGACGCGGCAAGCGAACGCCGCGACCTGATCGGCATGACTGACACAATCGAAATCTGGACGGATGGCGCGTGCTCGGGGAATCCTGGACCCGGCGGCTGGGGCGCGCTGATGCGCGTCGACGGCGTCGAGACGGAACTGCACGGCGGCGAGCCGAGCACGACCAACAACCGAATGGAACTCATGGCCGCCATTTCGGCACTCGAGGCCTATCCGGCAGGCGCAAAAATAATCCTCCACACGGACTCTACCTATGTGAAGGACGGCCTCACGAAATGGATCCTCGGCTGGAAACGCAATGGCTGGAAGACTGCCGACAAGAAGCCGGTCAAGAACCAGGACCTCTGGATGCGCCTTGATGCAGCCGCCGCCTCTCACAAGGTCGACTGGCGGTGGGTGAAGGGTCATTCGGGTCACAAGGAAAACGATCGCGCCGACGCCCTCGCCAGACTCGGCTGCGAGGAAAACCGTCCGCGCCGATAGGCGCGACCTTGCACGCCGCTCGTTGGCTCCCCGCCATTTTGCGCAGGCCCGTCCCTTTTGCAGGACTCATGACGCTGGTGTAGCCTGCCGTCAAAGCCGGGACGGACAATGAACGTCGAACTCGCCGAAGAACGCATTCTGCTCCTGCCCGACGTGCTCGGCGCCGCGCAGGCCGAGTCACACGCATGGTCGAAGCGCACGGACGCCTTCGGCGCCTTCGCGAGACTCGGCGGCCTCCTGCAGAAGCCGAAGGACGAGGATTTCGAGATCGTCTATCGCGAGTTGCGCCTGCAGCCCTTCTGGCGCCTCAGCGCCGCGACGACCTACGTCTACGAACGCCAGCGCGAACACAGGCTGAAGGTGTCAGGCGAGGTCCAGTCGGTTGCAATCGGCGGGCAGGCGTTTGCGGCCACCGACAAGCAAGCGACGATCACTGTCACCGAATGCTGCAACGAGAGCAGCCGGAAAGACTGGCTCTACGATGGCATCACAAAGAAGGGCGACCTCAGCCTCAAACCCTATCTCACCTTCTCCGCGGAACCGGTCACCACGGAGGACCTCAATGCGCGTGCCCGGGCCGGCGACATTGTCGTGCCGCCGCAGGCCAAGGCGTCAATGCTGGTGCGCGAGGTGATCTCGCGCTCGATCCGCAAGATCGAGGCCGACCGCATCATCGAGGAGACAATGCGCCTCGATGCGATCGATCTCTTCTACCGCCCCGTCTACGCCCTGCGATACAGATGGCAGCAGAAGGAAGCCGTGGTCGAGGTCGACGCCGTGACGGGTGAAACGCAGACTGGCGGGACCACGTTCGAGACCTATCTCGGCAAGCTTGTCGATCGCGACTTCCTGCTCGATGCCGGCATAGAAGCAGCCGGCATGTTCATCCCCGGCGTGAACCTCGCGAAGATCATCGTGACCCGAGGCCTCAAGCTCGGCGCGAAGGCCTGAAAGGCGCTTCCTACTGCCTGGCCTTCATGGCCTGCTTCAGCACCGTCGTCACGTCCAGCGACGGATCGGCGAACACGGTCGAATCCCACCGGGTCGCAAGTCGGAGGGCGTCGGCTCTGATCACATCCGGATTGTTCGCGACAAAATCCGCGATGCTTTGCCGGACCCGGCCCCATTGGCTCTCGCGCGCGGCAGCGAGTGCGGCATCCGTTTCGATTCTGAGATCCTTCAGCTTGAGGTCGATCAGTTCGATCATCAGCGCAGCCTGCTGCCGTCCGTCTGGGAAGGGACGGATATCGACCCACTTGGCCAGGTCGTCACGCAGCGACCGATCCTGGGACCTGTAGCCCGCAAGGATCTGCTCCTGCTCCTCATTCAACTCGTCACTGCCGCCTGTCACGCGCATGAGTTCATCGAGGTCCACATATTTCACCACAGGCGCTCGTCCTGGATGCGCGGGCGCAAAGGCGCCCGGACCCGACTTCACCATTTCGGACAAGGCAGTCGCGAGTTCGAACTGGGGATTGAGCACGATGATGTCGTCTTCCGCAGCGCCCGACCTGTGACTTACAACCTTGCCAAACCTGTTCTGCGCCACATAATCGCCGAGCGCGGTCCTTATCTTGCTGTCCTGCTGGCCTTCCAGGCTGCCACGCAGAATCCGAGCCTCTGTCTCCAGCGCACGCGTCGCCGAAACCAGCTGCTCCTGCAGAACATCGATCGTCCTCTTGTCCCGCGCCATTTGATTAGCGTCCGAGACAAGCTGGTTGCGCGTGATCTCGTTCATCTTCGCATTCAGCTGGCTTTGCAGGGAGGTGGCGCTTGCCCGAAGGGTAGCAAGTCCGGCCTCGAACTGCTGCACCTCGGCCGGAGTGGTGATCAACGCCCGCGCCTTGTCTATGTCGATGTAGACCTCCAGACCGGCGGCTTGCTGAGCCTCAGCCGCGCCAGAGGCGGCAAACACCGCCATCGACAGAATTGTCCACCGGATCATCGTCACCGCTCCCCCATTCTGCGAGCAACTTAGCCGGGTTGCGCGCGGGCGCAACAGCCAGCCCGCAGCCGGAGATGCACTAAGCCAGCCGGATCTTCAGCATACCCTGCTCGGACCCGGTCACCACGATCGCATCGCCCTCGACAATCACCGCGTCGTCGGACTGCAGCGCCAGCCAGACCGTATCGCCGAGCTTCACCTTGCCACGGCTCATGTCGAAATTCGTGGCCGCCTCGCCGCGCTGCCCCACCATACTGGCAAAGCGGTCGTTGAGGTTTGGATGAGATGTGGACTTTGTTCGCAGGCCCTTGAACAGCGTCCGTCCCGACAGGACGAAGAGAATGGCGACCACGCCAAAGAAGGTGAGCTGCCCTTCCCAGCCATTGATGGGCGCCGGCACAATCAACATGAAGGCCGCAGTCAGGAACGCGCCCGCCGCGACCCAGAGCAGATCGAACGTACCAACCGCGACTTCGATCGCGAGCAGCACAATGCCAAGCCCGATCCAGTGCCAGATGGTCAGCCCTTCGAGAAAGCCGATCACCATATCCATGACCTAGCTCCGCGTGACGAATGGACTGCCCGGCGGCCCGCCGCCACGTGGCGTCTGAGGCGGCGCGTCGGGCCCGCGCTTCACATTGTCTGTCAGCGCCTTCACCCCCTCAATCGCGCCCACGAGCCCGGCGAAGTCAGCAGGCACGATCACGGTGCGCTGCTGCGGCGAGCTTGCAAGCTTGGCGAACGCCTCCACATATTTGAGGCCGAGGAAGTAGTTGATCGCGTTCACGTCGCCCTTGGCGATGGCTTCGGAAACAACCTCCGTCGCCTTCGCTTCCGCTTCCGCTGCCCGCTCGCGTGCTTCGGCGTCGCGGAACGCGGCCTCCCGCCGGCCCTCGGCCTCGAGAATCTGCGACTGCTTCTGGCCTTCGGCCTTGAGGATGGCGGAAGCCCGGTCGCCTTCAGCCTCGAGAATCTGCGCGCGTTTCAGGCGCTCGGCCTTCATCTGGCGTGCCATCGCTTCGGTGATGTCCGCCGGCGGCGTCAGGTCCTTGATCTCGATTCGGGTGACCTTGACGCCCCATGGCTGCGTCGCCGCGTCGATCACGGAGAGCAGGCGCGCATTGATGTCGTCGCGATTGGACAGCACCTGGTCGAGGTCCATCGAACCGACCACCGTCCGGATGTTGGTCATGGACAGGTTACTGATCGCGCGGATCAGGTCGTTGACCTCATAGGCCGCCGGAACCGGATCGACGATCTGCGTAAACACGACGGCGTCGCACGACACCATCGCATTGTCCTTGGTGATCACTTCCTGGGTGGGAATGTCGAGAACATTCTCCATCATGTTGAGCTTGTGACCGATGCGGTCCATGAACGGCATGATGAAGGCGAGGCCAGGCTGCAGCGTCCGCGTGTAACGCCCGAACTGCTCGACCGTATACTGATAGCCCTGCGGCACCACCTTCACGGCGCTGAAGATCAGGACCACGCCCAGCAAGACCAGCAGGACCGGCACAAAAACGGGCGCAAGACCAGCTACGTCAAAGTCCATTCCACCCACTCCTCAACGGCTGGTGGAGGCTAGTCATGGTGACCTGTGCGGGTCAATGGCGGGGCCTGCCCGGCCCCGCCTGACATGCGTCTGTCGCGAGCCGCAGGCCTAGAGCTTGCCCATCATGTAGTCGGCCGACGAGACGTCGAACTCGCCCGGCTTCTCGACATTGAGCTGCTTCACGACACCGTCCTCGACGATCATGGAATAGCGCTGCGAGCGCGAGCCCATGCCGAATTTGGAACCGTCCATCTCGAGACCGATCGCCTTTGCGAAGGCCCCATTGCCGTCAGCCAGCATGACAACGTCATCGCCGACCTTCTGGTCCTTGCCCCAGGCGTTCATGACGAACACATCGTTCACCGACACGCAGGCGATCGTGTCGATGCCCTTGGCGCGAAACTCCGCGGCCTTCTCGGTGTAGCCCGGCAGGTGGCGCGCCGAGCAGGTCGGCGTAAAGGCGCCCGGCACCGCGATCAGCGCGACTTTCTTGCCGGCGGTCAGTTCGGCGACGGTCATGCCGCCCGGCTTGCCGTCTTTCATCACGCCAAAGGTCGCTTCCGGCAACTTGTCGCCTACCTTGATCGTCATGGCCCGTGTCCTTCGAGAGAATTGATGAGTGAGAGAGCATCTAGTCGATTTTTCGACAAAAGCGAATCCGTTTCGCCCGGCCGATAGCCGCTTGCAATGCCCGCCGCGAAGGACCAGCATGTCTCATCCGTTCGACCCTGAGAGGCCCCTTCGCTTGGAAGGTTCACTTGCCGGAAAGCTGCTGATCGCCGCCCCGGCGATCGAGGACCCCCGGTTCAGCCGGGCGGTCATCCTCGTGTGCACACACAATGCAGACCACGCGATGGGCATCGTGCTGAACAAGGCGAGCGAGGAAGACAGTCTGCCCGAGCTGCTCGACCAGCTCGGTGTCGACGGTCATGACGCGCCCGAAGATGCACACATCCTGATGGGTGGGCCCGTCGGCCGTGAGCGCGGCTTCGTGCTTCACTCGGAAGACTATGACAGCGAAGGCGCGACGCTGGCGGTCTGCGAGGGCGTCTGCCTCACGGCGACCCGCGACATCCTGCACGCGATGACGTCCGACCACCCGCCGGAGCGTTTTGTCCTGGCGCTCGGCTATTCCGGCTGGGGCGCCGGGCAGCTGGAAATGGAGCTGGCCGAGAATGTCTGGCTTGTCGGCGAGCCGGATGTGGCGCTGGTTTATGACCCCTCGCTTGACACCAAATGGAGCCGCGCCCTCGCCCGGATCGGCATTTCGCCCGACCGCCTGCAGATTTCGGGCGGAAGAGCCTGAAAGCTTGAGTTAGCGGGCGAGGCCGTCTAGGGCAGGCGCGTGGGAATTTTCCCCCACGACGTGCTTTCCCGAGGGACTCGCAGTGAGCGTCGACAAGAACACGGTTCGCAAGGTTGCCCGGCTGGCCCGCATCGCCGTTCCGGAGGAACGTCTCGAGCCGCTGGCCGGCGAACTCAACGGCATCCTCGCCTGGATCGAGCAGCTGAACGAAGTCAATGTGGACGGCGTCGAGCCGATGACCACGCCGGTTGCGATGACGCTGCCGATGCGTGAGGACGTCATCTCCGACGGCAATATCCGCGACCAGGTTCTGGCCAACGCACCGAAATCCGAAGACGGCTTCTTCGTCGTGCCCAAGGTGGTCGAGTAGATGTCCGCTGAAAACGTTAGCGAGGACCCGCGCTGGCAGACGTTCAACCAGGACGGCTTTCCCTGCTCATGCGGCGAGAGGCATGTCGGGCTGTTTCCTGTCAACATGCTGACGCCCGCCATGTGGGACGGCCCGAAGGAGTACGCTCCCGACGAGGAGATCCGGCTCGACCGCACCTTCATCTCGGAAAGTTACTGCGTCTGGCAGGGCCAGAATTTCGCAATGCGCATGCGCCTGCCCTTGCAGATGCGCGGGGCTTCGCCTGCCGCCTTCATGTACACGGTCTGGGCGGCCGTTGAACGCGCTGACCTGGAAGCCTACATCGCAGCCAAGGCGCAGAACACTCTCAGCAACGAAGCCCGTTTCCCTGCTCGCCTGGTCAGCCGCATCGCCGGCCATCACGACACGGCCAACCTGATGGGCCTCGCCTTCCAGCAGGAAGACGGCTGGCCGCCGCTCCTCCTGCTGGCCGGGACGCAGCCTTACACGAACCGGCCTGACCATCCGCTGCTGGTTGAACAGCGACAGGGCATCGGCCTCGACCGCGCTCTCGAGCTTTTCGCCGCCTACGGCCACAACATGCGCCCCGCCGCCTCCGCCAACAACAACTGAACGCCGCACACAGATGACCGACCTTACCCGCCTCACCCTTTCCGACGCCGTCGATGGCCTCAAGGCGAAGACATTCTCCTCGCAGGAAATCACGCAGGCTTTCCTGACGCAGATCGACACATCGAACGAAACGCTCAACGCCTATGTCGTGGTCACCGCCGACAAGGCGATGAAGATGGCAAAGGCATCCGACGCGAAACTGGCGAAGGGCCAGGGCGGCAAGCTCGAAGGCGCCCCGCTCGGCATCAAGGACCTGTTCTGCACCAAGGGCGTTCGCACGACCGCCTGCTCGAACATCCTTGGCGAGTTCACGCCGACCTATGAGAGCACCGTCACGCAGAACCTGTGGGACCAGGGCTCGGTCATGCTCGGCAAGCTCAACATGGACGAGTTCGCGATGGGCTCGGACAACGGCACATCGCGCTTTGGTCCGCCGACCAATCCGTGGCGTCGCAAGAACTCCAACGTCAAGCTGACCTCGGGCGGCTCGTCCGGCGGGTCCGCGACAGCCGTCGCCGCCGACCTCTGCCTCGCCGCGACAGCTTCCGACACCGGCGGCTCCATCCGCCAGCCGGCCGCGTTCACCGGCATTGTCGGCATCAAGCCCACCTATGGCCGCGCCAGCCGCTATGGCATGGTGGCCTTCGCCTCCTCGCTCGATCAGGCTGGCCCACTCGCCAAGACGGTGAAAGACGCCGCGCTCATGCTCGAAGTGATGTGCTCGGGCGACAAGAGGGATTCCACCAGCCTGCATCTGCCCGTGCCGGAATGGACGAAGTCCGTCGGCAAATCGATCAAGGGCATGAAGATCGGCGTCCCGAAGGAATACCGCGCCGACGGCATGCCAGAAGAAATCGAGAAGCTCTGGCAGCAGGGCATCGCCTGGCTGAAAGCAGCAGGGGCCGAAATCATCGACGTCTCCCTGCCTCATACCAGATACGCCCTGCCGGCCTACTACATCGTCGCGCCCGCAGAGGCGTCATCCAACCTCGCCCGCTATGACGGCATCCGCTACGGCGCACGCCAGAATGGTGACGGCTCACTGACCTCGACCTACGAGACGACGCGCGCGAAGGGCTTCGGCGCCGAAGTTCAGCGCCGCCTGCTCATCGGCACCTACGTGCTGAGCGCCGGATACTACGACGCATACTATCTGCGCGCCCAGAAAGTGCGGACGCGAATTCTCCAGGATTTCGAGGAGGCCTTCAAACAGTGCGACGCGCTGCTGACCCCCGCCACGCCGAGCGCGGCGTTCGGCTATGGCGAGAAGGGTGATGATCCGGTCGCGATGTATCTCAACGACATCTTCACCGTCACCGCCAACCTCGCCGGCCTGCCCGCCATCGCCATGCCCGCCGGCCTCGACGCCCAGGGCCTGCCGCTCGGCCTGCAGGTGATCGGCAAGGCGCTGGACGAGGAGTCCTGCTTCAGGGTCGCCGCCGCCATCGAAGACGCCGCCTCCTTCAAGGCGCGGCCGGAGAAGTGGTGGTAATGGAGCGGCCCAAGCCCTCGCCCGCGATCATGTCGCTCATGGGCGCGATCCCTGCGATCTCCATCAGCGCGGGCCTGCTCTCCCTGTCGCCTGGCAGCGCGCTGCGGCAGGAATACTGGCCGTGGCTACCCCTGGTTACGCTGGTCGTCGGCATGGCGTTCAGCCTTTTCTTCTGGTTCGTCCTTGCACCCCGCCGCAAGCGCAAGGACTGAGCAGCGCGCCAGGTTCAGCCCAGCTAATCGAACCGTCGCGTTGACCTCGCCCCGCCTCCGGGCTTTGTGCGGCGAATGATCAGTTTCGCAGATACCCTCCATCTGGACGCCGCCGGCGACAACCTCTGGCGCGGCGAGGTCGACCCCGCCTACAAGGGCTTTGGCAGCCAGTTCGGCGGCTGGACGGCGGCCGCCCTCCTGAAGGGCGTGATGGTCGAACCCGAGACGAATGGCGATCCGCTCTCGCTCAGCGTGCTCTTCCTCGAAGCGATCGGCGACGGGCCGTACGAAATCTCGACGCGGCTGCTGCGCTCGGGCGCACGCCTGCAATTCTGGCGATCGGAACTCAGCCAGCGCGGCAAGGTCTGCGCCCACGCCCAGGCGACGTTCGGCGTGCGGCGCGAAACGACGCGCTTCACCGACGTATCGATGCCCGAGGCGCCATCGCCCGACACGCCATCGCTTGGCGAATGGGCGCCGCCCGCAGGCTTCGGCGCCCAGTTCCAGTCACGATGGACCACGCCAACGCCCCGCTCGCCCGATCTCGACAGGACCAAGCCGGCAAGCTCGCTCGTCTGGCAACGCGACCGAGCAGGTCGTCCACTCGACACGCTGATGCTTGCCGCGCTTGCCGACCTCGCCCCGCCCCGCGTGATCTGGAAACGCGAGATGATCTCGGGCTCGGCGACCGTATCCATGACAACGCACTTCCACGCTACGCCCGAGGAGATGACAGCCGTGGGCTCCCGCTTCGTCCTCAGCGAAGTGCACTGCCGGCGCTGCGAAGGCGGATACTTCGACCACGAGCTGAGACTCTGGTCGCCGGATGGCGCGCTGCTCGCAACGAGCGAGCAGGTGGCGGCGTTCAGGGACTAGGCGCTACTCCGGCTTTCCGAGCAGTGCATTGAACGGGAGCTTGCCATCGGCGGGCTTGTAGCCATTGAAGTTGATGGCGCTCGCCTGCTTGATTGCCTCTTCCTCGCTGAGCCCCTTGTGCTTCACGAGGTAGGCCGCCCACATGTGGCTGGCCCGCCAGCCGACGGTGCAGTGAAGCAGCACATCGCCATCAGCCTTCGCGATGGCGTCAGCTACCTTTTCGACAGCTTCCGGGGTGTAGGGCGTGTCCGGCCCGCCGAGCGGGACGTGGACATAATTGATGCCCAGCTCCTTCGTCAGCGCCGCCTCGTCAAACGGCACCTGCCTGCGATTGTCCATCTCCGGCTGGGTGCGCAGGTTGATGATGGTCTTGACGCCCTTGGCCTTGAGATCGCGGATCGCCTGCTCGCTCGGCTGGCCAGCGACATAGACGGGGCCCACGTCGGAATACGCCATCTGATAGCCAGCCGCCCTGGCATCCAGCTTCTCGGGAAACTTGATGGCCTCCTGCGCAGAGGCGGGCGCAGCCAGCAAACAGGCGGTCAGGGCGAGGAAGGCAAGGCGCATGGGGTAGCTCCAGAAGATTTGGCCCGGATGTTTCGCGGAATAGGCCCCTGCGCCGCGCCTTTTGCAAGTGACGGCTACATCACGGATCGCGGCGCTGACGCGGGGGGGCTGATCGCCAGTCCTATCCCCGGCGCGGGCTGACCATTGGACCTCCCGGGGCAACTTCCGCCGAGAGCTCAGTCGCCGCTTCGAGCGAAAGACCGGACCGCGTCAACGCCTCGATCAGGGCTGCCTCGGGCGCGACATCGATATCGGGGACAACTCCAACGGCTTCCCAGTCCTGACCAGTGACAGGATCAAACGTGCGTCCAACGGGGATGAACGCCGTGAACCCGCCGCCCAGGTCCTGGTCGCCGCCGAAATGGTTGGCGCCGAAGGTTGCCCGACCGACCAGGGTCCCGCGCCCGCTGTGCTTCATGGCGAGCGCGAAGTGTTCCGCCGCCGAGCCGGTGAAACCCGACGTCAGCACGAAAACCCTGGCATCAATGAGACGCGAGTCGGGTCCAGCCGTCGCCCAATGCTCACGCGTGACGAAATTCGGATCCCCCTGCACCCTGCGCAGCGCGGGGCCATCGCCAACCGGAGAGCCCCCCGCTTCATCAACAGACGTCCGCGCCGCCATGGATACAAGCCGCGTCGGCGTTGCAAAAAGCCAGGGGAAAATCACGTCCATTTCGTCGAGGCCGCCACCCATATGGGTCCGCAGGTCGAAGATGATTGTGCTGGCGTCGGCGTGCGTCGCCATGAACGCGCGAGCAGCCTCAGTTGCCTCGGGCCCGCCAGGAAAGAGATTGAAGCGGACGAAAGCGATGCCAGGGGCCAGCCAGCGGGCTTGCTCGATCGCCGGCGGCGGCTCCATCCGGATCATCCTCGGTTGACCTCCCGGAGGGGGAGGCCCGTCCGGCGTACCCGGTGGGCGTCGGATGACGATTTGCGGTCCGCCGCCGCCCTCTCCCTGAAACATCACCCGCAGGTGGCCATCGGGGGCAACGCGCTGAAGATCCTCGGTGAGCCTTCTGGCAAGATCAGTCCCGTGAATGGCATCATATCTGCCAGCATCCGCATTCGCGCGAAGCGTCGCGGCATATTGCCTGCCTTGGTCGGGATAGACGAAATCGGATTCAAGACGCGCTGCAAGATCATTGGCGATCGCTCGGGAATCAATCGTCGGTGCGGTTGCGGTGACCTGCGCAGACGCGGCAGATGACGATGGCGCGCGCCCCGTCGAACATGCCGAGAGCGCGAGGTGCGTCAGGCTGGCAACAAGCGTCGCCATAACGAATCCTGGCGGTTTCATCTTCGTCTCCCTCTCGCGACCGACCATGCGAAAGCAAGCACAGGCCTCCAGCACCGGAAAGGCAAGTCCTCCCGCGCCCGGACGCTGCCCAAACGCTGTCCGGACGCGATGGCGGCGCATCCGCATGACAAGCCCGGCATTTTTCGCTAGGCCACGACCATGCCGATCGTTTCGTTACACGAGCTGCCGCAACGTGGGCCGCTGCTGGGGCTGGACCCCGGGGCGAAAACCATCGGCGTTGCAGCCAGCGACGCTGGCCGACTCATCGCGAGCCCGGTCGAGGTCATCCAGCGCGGCAAGAAGCTGGCGCCGTCGCTGGACAGGCTCTTTGCGCTCTACGATCTGCGCCAGTGCGTCGGCCTCGTGATGGGCCTTCCGAAGAACATGGATGGCAGCGAAGGGCCGCGCGCCCAGTCCGCGCGGTCACTTTCCCAGAACATCCTGCAGCGTCGCGATATTCCCCTGGCGCTTTGGGACGAGCGGCTTTCCTCGGCCGGCGTCGAGCGAGCGCTGCTGGAGGGCGATGCGAGCCGCGCCCGCCGCGACGAGGTGATCGACAAGCTCGCCGCCGCCTGGATCCTGCAGGGCGCCATCGATCGACTGCACAATCCGGCATGAGCGGGCTTTTCGTGGCGCTCGCGCCGGTCTTTCTCGCCATCCTCGCGGGATGGAGCGCCCGACTTACCAAGGTCGTGCCTGAGGCGGCGTGGGCCGGCGTCAATCGTCTCGCCTACATGATCCTGGCGCCGGTTTTCATGTTCACGGAAATTGTCCGGGCGGACCTTTCGTTCGCGGAGCTGTCGTTCGCGGCTGCCGGCGTGTTGTCGTTCATCGCAATGGGCGTGCTGGGATTCGCGCTGTTGCCGATCGCGCGCGGGCCGGTGTTTGCCAGCGCGCATCAGGGCACGATCCGGTGGAACACGTTCGTCATCCTGGCGGCCGCGGCGGCCGCCTTCGGACCCGAGGGATCGGCGCTTGTCGCGCTGCTGATGGGGCCGGGCATTCCGGTCGTGAATGTGATGACTGTGGCGGTTCATTCGCGATGGGGCGAGGGACAGAACCCCAGCCTGCGCGGGGTGACCCGGAGCCTGCTGACCAATCCGTTGCTGGTGGCATGCGTGCTGGGACTGGCGATCAACCTGTCTGGGTTGGAGCTGCCGCCATCGGTGATGGATGTGCTGACGATCATCGGGCGCGGGGCGCTGGGCGTGACGCTGATGTGCGTGGGGGCGGGGCTGGACCTGAAAGCGATCTCGGCCAAGCCCGGCCTTATGGCGGCAGGGGTGGCGATGAAGCTGCTGGTAGCGCCTCTGGTATTCATCGGAATCGGCCTGGCGCTGGGGCTGCAGGGCATGCACCTGGCGGTGCTGGCGATCTGCGGCGCCGCGCCCTCGCCGCCGGCGGCTTACATCCTGACACGGGAGATGGGGGGTGATCCGCGCTTCATGGCGGGCCACATCACGGCGACCACGCTGTTGTCAGCGCTGGCGATTCCAACGGCGATCTGGCTGGCGGGGGTGGTTGGTTAGGGCTGCAAACAGGGCAATTCCGCGCCCGCCTTGCCGATACGCGACTCCCCCGTTATGACCGCCAAAATCGCGGGCAATCATCATGGCGGACTACGCCTTCCCCCATCGGCACCTTCTGGGTATCGAGGGCCTGAACCGGCTCGACATCGAGACATTGCTGGAGCTGGGCGACAGGTATGTCGAGCTCAACCGCAGCCGCATAAAGCACGCCGATGTGCTGGCCGGGCGCACGCTGGTCAATCTGTTCTTCGAGAACTCCACCCGTACACAGGGATCGTTCGAGATCGCGGGCCGCCGTCTGGGCGCTGATGTCGTCACCATGCCCATTGCCACCTCGTCGGTGAAGAAGGGCGAAACCCTGATCGACACAGCGATGACGCTCAACGCCATGCGGCCCGACCTGCTTGTGATCCGTCACGGCTCATCCGGCGCGGTGAAACTGCTGTCGCGGAAAGTCGACTGCGCGGTGATCAATGCAGGCGACGGCACACACGAACATCCGACACAGGCGCTCCTTGATGCGCTTACCATCCGCCGCCGCGTCGGCGATATCGGCGGCATGCGGATCGCCATCTGCGGCGACATTCTCCATAGCCGTGTCGCCCGCTCGAACGTCGCATGCCTGAATGTGCTGGGCGCCGAGGTTCGGCTGATTGCACCGAGAACGCTCACGCCGCCCGGGGCTGCAGAGTGGGGTGCCGAAGTGTTCACCGACATGCGCAAGGGTCTCGCAGGCTGCGATGTCGTGATGATGCTCCGGCTTCAGCAGGAGCGCATGGACGGCGCTTACCTCCCGTCGGCGCGCGAATACTTCCACTTCTGGGGACTGGACGAGGACAAGCTCAGCCACGCCAGGCCGGGCGCCTTCATCATGCACCCCGGCCCGATGAATCGCGGCGTCGAGATCGAGAGCGGCATCGCCGACCACAAGACGCGCTCCCTGATTACCGAGCAGGTCGAGATGGGCGTTGCGATCCGCATGGCCGTGCTCGAGACGCTCGCGCGCAACGCCCCCGACGTTGGAGCCAGGAACCAATGAGCGGTCGCACAGTCATCTACAACGCACGCGTCATCGACCCCGCCTCGGGGCGCGATGAAAAGGGCGGCGTGCTGATCGAGAACGGCGTCATCGCCGATGTCGGCGCTGGCGTCGCGAAGACCACGGCGGGAGATGTGAAGATCGACGCCAAGGGCAAGGCGATGGCGCCCGGGCTCATTGATCTGCGCGTGAAGACCGGCGAGCCCGGCGCCGAGAACAAGGAAACCCTCGAGACCGCGGGCGACGCAGCGGCAGCGGGCGGCGTCACGACATTCGTGGTCATGCCGGACACGAACCCGGTGATCGACAGCGTCGCTCTGGTTGATTTCATAACGCGCCGCGCCGAGAGCGTGGCGAAAGTTAAGGTGTTGCCGACCGCCGGGCTGACGATCGGCCTCGACGGCCTGAAGATGGCCGAGATCGGTCTGATCCGCGAAGCCGGCGCCGCCTTCTTCACCAATGGCGACAAGCCGGTCGAAGATGCAGGCGTGCTGCGCCGTGCGATGAGCTATGCGGCCAGTTTCGATGCTCTTGTTGCATCGCGCCCCGATACGCCGGCGCTCTCAAGGAACACCGTGATGAACGCCGGCGCCTTTGCCGCGCGGCTCGGCGTGCGCGGCACGCCGCTGGAGGCGGAGTGGATTGCGCTCGAACGCGACCTGATGCTGGCCGAGACGACAGGCGTGCGCCTGCTGGCAGACTGCATCTCGACGGCGCGGTCGCTGGCCGCGGTCGAACGGGCCCGCAAGGCTGGCGTGAAGGTGGCGTGCTCTGTCGCGAGCTACTCGCTGTTCTTCAACGAGCTCGATGTCGGCGACTACCTCACTTACTGCAAGGTGCAGCCGCCCTTCCGCGGCGAGGCCGATCGCCTGGCGCTGATCGATGGCCTCAAGCGCGGCGCCATCGACGCCGTCGTCTCGGCGCACGATCCGCAACCGACCGAGGACAAACGCCTGCCGATAGCGGATGCAGCCTTTGGGGCCGTCGGGCTGGAGACGCTTTTGCCTGCGTTGCTCAGCATCGCGCTGCGGGAAGAAATCCCGCTGGCCGTCGCACTGAAGCCCGTGACCAGCGGCCCAGCGGACCTGCTCGGCCTGCCGCAAGGCCGGTTGGCCAAGGGCGCGCCCGCTGACCTCGTCCTGTTCGATCCTGCCGCGCCATGGGCATGCGACAGGGACGACCTGTCCTCGCGCTCCAAGAACTCGCCCTTCGACGGGCGCAAGCTCGAAGGCAAGGTCCTGCGCACCTGGGTGAACGGCGTGACCGTGTTTGAGCGCGGCTGAGGACATCGCATGACCGATCCGGGCTGGATTTCCTACCTCGCTGCGGCCGTGTGCGGCTATCTGCTGGGTTCGATCCCGTTCGGGCTCGTGATCACGAAGATGGCAGGGCTCGGCGACATTCGCGCCATCGGCTCGGGCAATATCGGCGCAACCAATGTGCTTAGGACGGGGCGCAAGGATCTCGCCGCTGCGACGCTGCTGCTCGATGCAGGCAAGGCAGGACTCGCCTTCTGGCTCTGCGTCTGGGGCATCAGCGCATATGGCGCCAACACCGGCGCGACCTACTATCCAGGTTCGATTCAGTCAGTCGGCCTGATCGGTGGCGCATTCGCCTTCGTCGGTCACTGCTTTCCGGTCTGGCTCAAGTTCAAGGGCGGCAAGGGCGTTGCCACCTATGTCGGCCTGCTGCTGGCCGGTATGTGGCAGGTCGGGCTGGCCTTCTGCGCGGTCTGGCTGATGACCGCCGCGCTGTTCCGCATGTCGTCCTTCGCGGCGCTCGTGGCCACGGCTGCGGCGCCGGTGATCGCATATTTTCTTGACCCGCTGGGCGACGGCTGGATCGTCACAGGAGCGCTGGCCGCGCTGATCTACTGGCGGCACCGCGCCAACATTCAGCGCATACTCGCCGGGACAGAACCGAAGATCGGCAAGAAGAAAGATGCCCCGCCTGCCGAGACCTGACGCTCAGCGCGCGTTGTTGCGGCAATAATTGAGCGCGCCGACGAGATACTGGAAATCGGTCCAGGGTTTCAGCCACGCCCCAGAGGCAAGGTGGAGCCGCGCGCCAGCCGACTTCGCCCAGGCAACAGCCGCCTTGCGCATCAGCCAGACCGGCATGCCCTTGAAGCGCCTGCCTCCCGCAGGGATGGACGCGCCAAGAATGTTCGCACCATCGCGCTGCGACAGGTGCGCCCAGGATTCACCGAGCGCGCGGTAGTAGTCCGCGACATAGCCGAGCCCAAGACGCTTTTCGGGAATGAGGTGGTTCACGCGCGCGCCGGGGACCCAGTAGCCTTTGCGTCCCTCAAGCAGCGCAAGGACGACAGCCGTCTCCTCGCCCAGCCGCCTGTGCATCGGCCCAACGCCGAGTTCGGGATCATAAAGCGCGTCAAGCTGCTCCTGCCGCCGCACGGCGAAGTTGGCGCCGAAGGGAAGGCGCTGGCTCGCAGCAGTGAGCTCAATCTCCTCAGCGCCAAAATCCCGCGCCGCATAGATATTGCCGAGCCAGCTCCGGTTGCTGAACCACCACTGCGGCGGCTCCCGCTCGAACACCGGCTCGATGACACCGCCGAACACTGTGGCTTCCGGATGCCGGGCGAACGCCCCGGCATAGGCGACAAGCCAGTTCGCGTCGATGACCACATCGTCGTCGGTCCAGCAGATATAGTCGCCGCGCGCAGCGGCGACGCCACAATTGCGGGCGTTCGACAAGCCAGGGGTCAACTCAACGACTCGGCGGATCGGCAGCCGGCCTTCGAAATCGGCGACGACATCCGAGGTGTGATCCGTGCTGCCATTGTCGACAAGCACGAACTCCCAGGCCAGCCCGTCGGGAATGCGCATGCGCGTCGCGCTCTCGAGCGTGCAGCGCAGCTGCTCGGCGCGGTTGCGCGTGCAAAGAACGACCGAGATCTGCATCGCCTGGCTCACGAGGCCTCGCGCCTCATCCTCGGGTTAACCCAGCAGCTTCCGTGCCATCACGATCGCCGTTAAGGATGATCTGGGCAGGCCCCGCGCGATGGGTTGGGAGTTCGTGTGGGAAGGGGGACGGGGATGCAGCCCACAGACAGGCGCCGAACGCGCCGACTGGCGTAGCCTTTCGCGCACGCGCCGGATCGGGCCGATCACCCTCTTTTCCACCTGTTGAACCGCTATGGCGCAGCCGCCGACGTGCTGGCCGCTCTGCCCACGCTCACGAAGAAGGCGGGCGGCAAGGCAAAGCTGAAGGCGCCATCTGCCGACGAGACAAAACGGGAGATCGACGCGACAGAGAGGGGCTCGCCGTGCGAGCAGCGCTCTCGCCAACGCCCGTCCGCGTCGACGAAATCGTGCGCGCGGTGGATGCGCCGCACTCTCTCGTGCACGCCGCGCGCGCGGAACTGGAACTCACCGGCGAGGCCGTGACGCATGTCGGGGGAAGCGCATCGCGGGCCGTCTGAGAGGCAGATCTTCACACCCTGCAAATTATCTCCCCCTACGGGGGAGGCCCGGACCGTCATGGTCCCGCGAATTGACATTCACCGCGTCGGCCCCCACTTTCCGCCGCATCCTCCCCAAGAATGCATTGAAAATACGAGGAAAAATGCAGGTTGTCGTCGTAGAGTCGCCTGGAAAGGTCAAATCCATCAACAAGTACCTGGGCCCCGGGTACAAGGTGATGGCGTCGTACGGCCACATCCGGGACCTGCCCTCGAAAGACGGTTCCGTGAAGCCCGACGAGGACTTCGCGATGACGTGGGACATCGATGGAAAGTCGATCAAGCATGTCAAGGAAATCGCCGATGCGATGCGCGAAGCCGACGGCCTGATCCTCGCAACCGACCCTGATCGCGAGGGCGAGGCGATCTCGTGGCATGTGCTCGAGGCGCTCAACAACCGCAAGGTGCTGAAGGGCAAGACGATCCAGCGCGTGACGTTCAACGCCATAACCAAGCAGGCGGTAACGGAAGCGATCCAGAACCCGCGCCAGATCGACCAGCAGCTGGTGGACGCCTATCTCGCCCGCCGCGCGCTCGACTATCTCGTGGGCTTCTCGCTCTCGCCCGTCCTGTGGCGCAAGCTGCCAGGCTCGCGCTCGGCTGGACGCGTGCAGTCGGTGGCGCTGCGCATCGTGGTCGACCGCGAGATCGAGATCGAGAAGTTCATCACGCAGGAATACTGGGATGTTGCTGCGCGCCTGTCCGTCAACGGATCTGAATTCGAAGCGCGGCTGACGGAACTCGACGGCCAGAAGCTCACCAAGTTCTCGCTGCCGAATGCCGAGAGCGCCGCACGCGCCCTCGCCGCAGTTCAGGCCGGCTCTTACAAGGTTGCCTCGGTCGAGGCCAAGCCGCATCGCCGCAATCCGCCGCCGCCTTTCACCACCTCGACGCTGCAGCAGGAAGCCGCTCGCAAGCTTGGCTTCTCGGCATCGCGCACCATGCAGGTGGCTCAGCGCCTCTATGAAGGCGTCTCGATCGGCGGAGAGAACACCGGCCTCATTACCTACATGCGTACCGACGGCGTGCAGATGGCGGAAGAAGCCTACGCCGCTGCTCGCAGCGCCATCGGCCGCAACTATGGCAAGAACTACCTGCCCGACGGTCCGCGCCGCTACACGTCGAAAGCGAAGAACGCGCAGGAAGCCCACGAAGCGGTGCGACCCACCGACTTCGACCGCAAGCCAGGCCAGGTCCCGATGGAACCCGACATGGCGCGGCTCTACGAGCTGATCTGGAAGCGCGCTGTCGCCTCGCAGATGGAAGCAGCTCAGATCGAAAGAACCACGGTCGAAATCCCCTCGACCGATGGCCGCGCGACGCTGCGCGCGACCGGCCAGGTCATCAAGTTCGACGGCTTCCTGACGCTTTACCAGGAAGGCAAGGACGAGAACGACGAGGAGGATGGCGGCCGTCTTCCGGCCATCAACCAGGGCGACACGCCGAAGCTGGTCGAAGCCGTCCACACCCAGCACTTTACCGAACCGCCGCCGCGCTATTCGGAAGCGTCGCTGGTGAAGCGCCTGGAAGAACTCGGCATCGGCCGTCCGTCCACTTACGCATCGACACTCTCGACGCTGATCGACCGCGACTATGTGCGGCTGGAACAGAAGCGTTTCATTCCGGAAGACAAGGGCCGGCTGGTCACCATCTTCCTCGAAAAATTCTTCCCCCGTTACGTGGAATACGATTTCACGGCCTCGCTCGAAGAGAAACTCGACCTCGTGTCCGACGGCAAGCTGGCGTGGAAGGACTTCCTCCGCGACTTCTGGACCGAGTTCTCGGCCGCCATCGGCGCGACGACCGAACTGCGCGTGTCCAATGTGATCGATGCGATCAACGATGTGCTCGGCTCCTACCTCTTCCCGCCGCGCAACGATGCGGACGGCAACGCGGTCGAACCCCGTCAGTGCCCCACATGCGGCAGCGGCCAACTGTCCCTGAAGCTCGGCAAGTTCGGCGCTTTCGTGGGCTGCTCCAACTATCCCGAATGCCGCTTCACCCGCCCCTTCGGCGGCGACCCGAACCAGCAGAGCGACATTCCTTCGGACGGCAAGGTGCTCGGCAACAATGAGGACGGCATCCCCGTCCTTCTGAAGTCGGGACGTTTCGGCGTCTATGTACAACTGGGGCCTGACCCGATCGAGAAGGGCGAGAAGCCGCGGCGTTCGTCCATACCGAATGGCTGGCCAGTCTCCGAACTGAACCTGGAACAGGCGCTCAAGCTGCTCTCGCTGCCGCGCGAGGTGGGCAAGCACCCCGAGGACGGCGAGCCGATCGTCGCCAATCTCGGCCGCTATGGTCCCTACGTGCAGCACATCAAGACCTACGCCAACGTGCCGGATGTCAGCGAACTCTTCGAGATCGGCCTCAACCGCGCCGTCTCCCTGATCGCGGAAAAACGCGCCGGAAAGGGCGCCGGACGAGGCCGCGGCGCGGCCATCGCCCCGCTCAAGGCGCTCGGCAATCACCCCGACGGCGAACCCATCAACCTTTTCAACGGCCGTTACGGCCCCTATCTGAAGCACGGGACGATCAACGCGAACATCCCACGCGGCGCAGACCCGGTCTCGATCACGCTTGAACAGGCGATCGAGCTGGTCGACGCCCGCGCAGCCGCAGCCCCCTCGACCAAGATGAAGGGCAAGAAGCCCGCCAAGAAGGCAGCGGCCAAGGCGCCAGCCAAGAAGGCTGCCGCCAAATCCATTGGAGAAACGAAATCAACGACCACCAAAAAGGCCCCCGCCAGGAAGGCGCCGGCAAAAGCAAAGAGCGCGAAGGCGACAAAAGCGGAAGCATGAGCCGGGCCCCCCGACCCCCCCAAAAACCACCACGGACTCCCCCGACAGAGGGTCCGCCCACCCGCGAGATCGTCCTCGACTATCTTGCCAGGAACCCGACCCACGGCGCCAAGCGCGATATCGCGCGCGGCCTCGACGTGTCCACCGAGCACAAGCCCGAACTGCGCCGCATCCTGAACGAGCTGGAAGCCGAAGGCGCGCTGGTGCGCACAGCGAAACGGGCCTTCTCACCGGCCGAACAACCTCCGCCCACCGGCATCGTGCGCTTCGAACGCATCGACCGTGACGGCGAGCTGGTCGGGCGCGCCATGAGCAAGGACGGTCCGTTCGGACCCGACATCATCTTTGCGGGGCCCTCGGGCGCCAATCATCGCAAGGGTGGTATCCCGCTGGCGCTTGGCGTCGGCGAGCGCGCGCTCTGCAAGATCGAGAAGGGGCGCGATGGCGTCTGGAAAGCGCGGGCGATCAAGAAGATCGACGCAGCGCCGGAAACATCCCTGCTCGGCGTCTATCGCGCCAATCGCTATGGCGGCACGGTCGAGCCGACGTCGCGCAAGGAAAAGTCCGAATTCATCATCGAGAAGGGCGACGCCCGCAACGCGCAGGATGGCGACATCGTGCGCATCCAGGCACGCCCGGCCCGTGGCTATGGCCCGCGCCGTGCGAGCATCGTGGAAGTGATCGGCCGGCTGGATGATCCACGCGCTGCGTCGATCATCGCGATGCATACGCATGGGGTACCGGATGAATTCCCGGAACAGGTTATCGAGGAGGCCAACAAGGCCAGACCGGCGCAATCGCCGCGCGAGGACCTCACCCGCATTCCGCTGATCACCATCGATCCTGAAGACGCACGCGACCATGACGACGCCGTCTATGCCGAGGCCGACGGCCGTGGCGGGTGGCGCGTGATTGTGGCCATCGCCGATGTCGCAGCCTATGTGCGCGTCGGCACGGCGCTGGATCGCGAAGCCTATCGGCGCGGGAACTCAACCTACTTCCCGGACCGCGTCTCGCCCATGCTGCCGGAACACCTGTCGGCGGACCTCTGCTCGCTGAAGGAAGGCGAGCTGCGCGAGACGTTCGCGGTCGAGATCTTCTTCAATTCCGGTGGCCACAAGACGAAGCATCGCTTCATCCGCGGCAAGATGCGGTCGGCGGCAAAGCTCTCCTACCGCCAGGCGCAGGACGCGATCGACGGCAACCCCGACGACAAGACCCAGCCGCTGCTGGAGCAGGTGCTCAAGCCGCTATGGGCCGCATACCGTACTGTCTCGAAAGCCCGCGACCAGCGCGCGCCGCTGGACCTCGACCTTCCCGAGCGTCGCGTGCGCATCGGCGAGGACGGCAAGATCGCCTCGATCAGCCTGCGCGAGCGTTTCGACGCGCACCGCCTGATCGAGGAGTTCATGATCCAGGCCAACGTCTGCGCCGCTGAAACGCTGGAGGACAAGCGCACGCCGCTCGTCTACCGCGTCCACGAGGAGCCGAGTGAGGAAAAGGTCAACACACTCGCCAACTTCCTGCCGACGATCGGCCTGAAATGGACGCGCGGCGAGACGATTACCGGCCAGCGATTCAACCGGCTTCTTGCTGAAGTCCGCGCCTCCGAAAACGAGCACCTCGTCAACGAGATGGTTCTGCGCACGCAGGCACAGGCCCGCTACGCGCACGCGAACCTCGGCCACTTCGGCCTCAACCTCCTGAAGTACGCGCACTTCACCTCACCGATCCGCCGCTACTCCGACCTCATCGTCCACCGCGCCCTCATCCGCGCGCTTGGCCTGGGACAGGACGGCATGTCGGACAATGATGCGGTGCGGCTCGAAGAAATGGCCGAGCACGTCACCATGACCGAGCGCCGGTCCATGGCGGCCGAGCGTGAAGCGACTGACCGCTATCTCGCGATCTACATGGCAGACCGTATTGGCGCGATCTTCGATGCCCGCATCGCAGGCGTGACGCGTGCAGGCCTGTTCGTTCGTCTCGCCGAGAATGGGGCGGACGGATTCATCCCCGCCTCACGCCTGTCCGAGGAATACTGGGTCCACGATGATCGCAGCGCGGCCCTCGTCGCTCAGCGGTCTGGCCAGCGTTACGAGATGGGCATGAATGTGCAGGTCAAGCTGATGGAGGCGACGCCGGTCAATGGCGGCCTGCTGTTCTCCATGCAGTCGCCCCCGCGCCCCCGCCGGAAGGACCTGAAGATGCCAGAGCGTGAGGCACGCTTCGAGCGCTCGGGTCCGGCTCGCAAACGCCCGTCCGATGGCGGCGGTCGCCCGCCCGGCATCCGTCACGCGTCTCAGCCCGGGGGAGGCGGCAAGGGCAAGCCCAGCTACGGCAAGAACAAGAAGCGCAAAGGCAGATAGGCCGGTGAGGCCGCAACTCCGTTGACTGAATCCCCGGACGGGTCCAACTCAAAAGCATGACCAGGCCGTTCGATCCGGATGATGATCCCGCGCAGGTGGCTGCCGCAAAGGCAGCCGCCGCGAGGAGCTTGAGCGAAGACGACCTGCTTCGCGAAGACCCCGCCAATCTGGTTGCCGATCCCGCGACGCCGCGCGATGCAGCGACACTGATCCTGTACCGCCAGACCTCCGACGGGCCGCGCATCCTGATGGGGTGCCGGTCCGAAGGGCATGACTTCATGCCGAACAAATATGTCTTCCCGGGCGGCCGCGTCGACGACGAAGACGAACTGGTCCCTGCGCTCACCGAGCTGGCGGAAGGCGAGGACACCATCGTGAAGATCGGCGCTGCCCGCGCGACGCGCGCCTTCCCGCTGACAGCCGTGCGCGAAGTGTTCGAGGAGACAGGCCTCCTCGTTGGCCGGTCGGCGGCCGGCTTTGCAGACGTGCCGGCTGCATGGTCGGGCTATTTCGGACAGGGCGCAGCGCCCTGCCTCGCCAACTTCCGCTTCCTGGGCCGCGCGATCACCCCGCCCATGCGCCACAAGCGGTTCGACGCCCGTTTCTTCATGGCGGACGCCGACGACGCCCTGATCGACGACCGTCCACCCATCGACGGCCGCGAACTCGCCGACCTGCGCTGGTTCACCCTGCCGGAGGTCGCCAAGCTGGATCTTCCCAACGTGACCCGCTTCGTGATTGCCGAGGTCGAAGCCCGGCTGGTGAAGCGGGAGGCCCTGAAGCCCTTCCACCTCTACTGGACCAAGGACGGGCATGTGCGCGAGCGTCTCGGCTGAGGCCAAAACGCCAATAAATCAACAATTTGCTGCCCCCGCTTGACTTCATCGCCGCGCGCCTGTCTAAGCACGCTTCCGAATTTGCAGACCAGTCCGAGACCGACCATGGCCAAGCCAGCAACCATCAAGATCCGCCTGAACTCGTCGGCCGACACGGGTTTCTTCTATGTCACCAAGAAGAACCCCCGCACGCAGACTGAAAAGCTCGTCCTGAAGAAGTACGACCCGGTCGTGCGCAAGCATGTCGAGTTCAAGGAAGGCAAGATCAAGTAAGCCTTCCTCCCAATCGGGAAGAACAGAATCGAAAAGGCCCGGAGCGATGCTCCGGGCCTTTTGCTTTTGGCCTCTACTGCGCCCCGTCCGGCAGGGCGTAAGCGATGACATAGCCCCCCTGCGGATCAGGCGAACCGGCGTCAGCCGCCGACACGCGCGGGTAGCGCCAGCCGGGCGTCGGCACCGTTATCACGACGTACTGCTTCCCGTTCTTGCCCACATAGCTCATCGGCGTGGCGTGGGCGCTGGCCGGAAGAGCAGCCTCCCATTTGACCTCGCCATTGCGCAGGTCGAAGGCCCGGAAGGTGGCATCCATGGCGCCGCCGTGGAAGATCAGCCCACCACGGGTCGTCATGTTGCCAGCCTGCACCGGCGTGCCCACCTGGGTCGGCAGGCCGAGCGCGATACCGAACGGACCGCTATCCTTCAGCGAGCCGATGCCGCGCTTCCACAACAGCCTGTTGGTGTTGAGGTCGATGACGCCGATCTGGCTGAAGGGCGGCTCGAAGCACGGCAGGTCGGTCGACACGTTGAAGAAGGGCAGCGGCAGACGCCACTCCGACATGAACGGCGCCGTATCGCCACGGTAGAGCACGCGGTCCTGGTCGAAGCGCGCGGCGTGCGCCTTGGCTTCCGGGCTTTGCTGGCGTCCGCCAGCCCCGCCGGGGCCTCCAGCAGGAGGCGTCGCCGGCCCTGCGTGATCGTCCTGAGCAGCAGCAGCCGCGCGCCGTTCCGCGTTTGCCTTCTGCATCGCTGCGCGATCTTCAACGCTGCGCAGCACGATGCGGTTGCCCATCAGCATGGGCGCACCGATCAGAAGGCCGTTGTCGGCGTCCACTGAAACGGAACCCCAGTTGAAGCCGCCTGCGTTGCCCGGATACTGGAAGGTGCCACCCCAGGTATCCTCAGCCTGGCCGTAGCCGCCGCCGCCGCGCATGGGCGGGGTGAAGAGTCCCTCATAGCGCATCTTCTTGAACTCGATCCGGCAATGGAGCAGGTCGAGCGGGGTCAGCCCCCACATGTCTTTCTCGACCCGGTCGTCGCGGAAGTGCGGCAGCGGTGAGAAAGGCTGCGTCGCCGTGACGAATTCGCCTTTCTCCGGGTTCTGCGGCACAGCCATCTCCGGCGTGTCGTAGATCGGCACGCCCGTGCGGCGGTCGAGCAGGAAGATCTCGCCACGCTTCGTCGGCTGCGCCACGGCGGGGATCAGTTCGCCCTCGCCATTCTTGCGGATGTCGACAAGCACGGGTTGCGATGGCGCATCGTAATCCCAGATGTCGCGATGGACCGTCTGGTAGACCCACCGGCGCTGTCCCGTTGCGGCGTCGATAGCGACGACTGCCGCGGAGTTCTCTTCCGCCTCCTTGGAGCGAAGATCGCCGTCGAAATAGTCCGGCGATGAGTTGCCTGTTGGGGCGTAGATCAGGTTCAGCACCGGATCATAAGCGGTGTTGGACCACACGTTCGGCGTGCCGCGCGTGTATTCGCCGCCCTCGTCGGGCAGGCCCTGATAACCGGGATTGCCCATGTCCCACGCCCAGGCGAACTGGCCCGTGATGGCGTCATAGGCGCGAAGCACGCCCGAAGGATTGCCGATCTGCTGGTTGTCGGTCACCCAGCCGCCAACCACGATCTTGTCGCCCGCGACAAGCGGCGTGGATGTCACCATGAAGTTGCCAAGCGGCGAGTAGCCGAGACCCGAGACAAGGTTCACCTCGCCGTCGAATCCAAAGGACTCGCAGCGGCGGCCAGTGAGCGCGTCCACGGCGATCAGGCGAGCGTCCACCGTGCCCGTGACGACGCGCTTGGCGCATTCGCCAGCATAAGTCGCCGGAGCCTCGTGATACCCGACGCCACGGCAAGTCCTTGCGAACGTTGAGCCATTGGCAAGGCCGCCGGGCACGTTGGTCTTGGTGTCGTGGCGCCAGCGTTCTTCACCGGTATCGGAATCGATGGCGATCAGCGTGTTGCCGGCCGTGCAGATGTAGACGAGCCCATTGGCCATCTGCGGCGTCTGCTTGAAGTCGTAGGCGACGCCGGTGCGGAATTCCCAGGCCTTCTCGAGCTTGGCGACGTTGCCGACATTGATCTGGTCGATCTGGGCGAAGCGCTGTCCGCCCGACACGCCGCCATAGTGGCGCCAGTCGGTGACGGCAGGCCCGGCGGCAACGGCATTCTTGGTGCCCTCGACGACCGGGTAGGCCTGGAACGCTGCAACAGCGAGGAGCAACCCCGCTGCAAGGCTGGCGAAGCCGGGCCAGCGGCCGCCCGCGTAGAAGGGCTGCCTTTCGCCCGTCTTCATTGCGTTGCGATGCCATGGTGCAATGAACCACAGGCCGAGAACGATCCATCCATCAAGGCGCGGCAGCAGCGCGAGAAAGTCGAGCCCAGCCTCCATGAACGCCCAGACGATCGTGCCGACTGTGATCACGGCAAACACTGTCGCCGAAAGCGGGTTACGCAGCATCAGCAGCGCAGCAACAACCGCCAGCGCGAGGCCGATCAACAGAAAGTAGAAATCCCCGCCCAGCGAGAGCAGGATCCCGCCATACCAGATGTTGTAGGCGGCGATCACCGCCAGCAGCGCCGCGAAGGCGGTGTTCAGGCCAAGCTGGAGCGCCAGAGGCTCCTGCCTGCGAACCATCAGAACAGCGTGCGCCGCAGCGGCCCCAAACGCCAAAGCGGTGACAAAGTAGAACATCGCCGCGGTGAACATGCCGGAGTTCACCAGCGGCGGCAGCGGATTCGGATCGAACTGCGACGGCGGCGGCGCCGGAGGGATCAGCGCCGCAACGCCTCCCCAGATCGCAATGATTGCAACAATGCCGTAAACGGCCGCAAACGCCCATGGGGCGACCCGCGAAGCCATGCTCTCCTCCCGTGTAGACCTTGTGCCCTCGCCCAACCCCGGCGGGACCGGCCCTTTGGGTCAGCCTAGCGCCTTGGAACCCAGCATGCAAAGCCGGTTAGTGGCGCGGCAAACGGCCCTTCTCACCCGGGTAGGGGTCACAAGCACGTGCACGGGTCACGCTTTGCGCGTGTCAGGCGAACGGCCTGATCGGCTCGCACTTGTGCTCGGCATAGACAGTCTCGTCGTCCGCTTCCACCAGCCGCACTTCATACCCCCACAGGTCGGCAAGATGCTGCAGAACGCGGTCCGTGTCCTTCTCCTCGAGCGTCACCCCGTCCATCACATTGTGGCGCAGTTCCAGCCGCCGGTCGCCGGCGAGATCGACATCCACCACCTGAATGTCCGGATCGCTGCGCGCGACATCGTACTTGCGCGCCAGCGCCCGGCGCACCTCGCGATAACCCCGCTCGTCATGGATGGCGGCCACCTCCATCTCGTCTTCGGCATGGTCATCAACGATATGGAACAGTCCCATTTTCCGGATCAGATGAGGCGACAGGTACTGCGAGATGATGCTCTCGTCCCGGAAGTTGGCCCACACGTTCTTCAGCGTCCCATAGGCATCGCCATTGCCCGCGATGTCTGGAAACCATGAACGATCCTCGTCCGTTGGCGTCAGCGAGATACGCTCGATATCCTGCATCATTGCAAAACCAAGCGCGTAAGGGTTGATCCCTGAATACCGGCGATCGTCGAACTCCGGCTGCATCACCACGCTAGTATGGGAGTGCAGGAATTCCAGATAGGATCCGTCGCCGATCTGCCCCTTCTCGTGCAGACGCGTCATGATGCGGTGGTGCGTCCACGTCGCACAGCCCTCGTTCATCATCTTGGTCTGGCGCTGCGGGTAGAAATACTGCGCGATCAGCCGGATGATGCGGAGAATTTCCCGCTGCCACCCCTGAAGCCGAGGCGCCGTCTTCTCGAGGAAGTAGAGGATATTCTCCTCGGGCAGTTTCAGGATTGCCTTGCGGCGTTCCTCATCGAGCTTCTTCTTGGTCGCCGGCTTCTTGCCCTTGGCCTGCGGCACCGTGCGCCACAAGTCGTTGAACAGCGACTCGCCATGCGCCCGGCGTTCCTTCTCGCGCCGCTCCTCGGTTGCAAGGTCCATCGAGCGCTTGCCGGGATAGCGGTGAATCCCGTGACTCTGCAGCGCATGCGCCGCATCGATCAGCCGCTCCACGGCTTCGATGCCATATCGTTCCTCGCATTTGGCGATGTAGGCCTTGGCGAACGAGAGATAGTCCGCAATTCCGCTCGCATCAGTCCACTGCCGGAACACATAGTTGTTCTTGAAGAAGTGATTATGCCCCATCGCCGCGTGCGCCAGCACCAGCGTCTGCATCGTCGCGGAGTTCTCCTCCATGATGTAGCAGATACACGGGTCGGAGTTGATGACGATCTCGTACGCCAGCCCCTGATAGCCTTTGTTGTACATCATCTGGTTGCGGGCGAAGTCCTTGCCGAAGCTCCAGTGCTTGTAGAAGAGCGGCATGCCGACGCTGGAATAAGCGTCGAGCATCTGCTCGGACGTGATCACCTCGATCTGCGTGCGATAGGTATCGAGCCCGAGCTCGCCCTCGCCGATCTCACGCACCGCATCGAAGATCCGGCCGAGCGTTTCGAAATTCCAGTCCGGTCCGTTGAACAGCAGGCTCGATGGCGCCGGAACCGGCGCCGTCACCAGCCGGGATTTCTTCTTCCGCGCCAGGACTGCGTCGTCGCTCATCTCAAGCCTCCGCTTCCGCCCCGGTCCCACCAGCCCCCTCTTTCGCGAAGAGTTCGCGGAAGACGGGATAGATATCGCGGCGATGACTGACCTTGCGCATCGCCATGCGCTCGTCCGATGCCACCACCGGCGCGTAAGCGCGCCACAGAGAGGACCCCTCGCCGCCGCCATCGTCCCGCGAATGCCCGACCTCGAGATAGGCGTAGTACTGGCACAGCGGCAGGATCACGGACTTCAGCAGGTTGATCGTGTTGAGATTGTCCATCGGCAGGTTGTCGCCATCGCTTGCCTGCGCCGCATAGATGTTCCACTGATTTGCGGGGAAGCGATCCTGGACAATGCGCGCCATCTCCTCCAGCGCCGTCGACACGACCGTGCCGCCGCTCTCGCGCGAGTGGAAGAACGTCTCCTCATCGACTTCCTTCGCTTCGTGGGTATGGCGGATGAAGACGACATCGACGCGCTTGTAGCGCCGCTTCAGGAAAAGGTAGAGCAGCGAGTAGAAGCGCTTGGCCAGGTCCTTCATGTGCTCGTCCATGGAGCCGGACACGTCCATCAGACAGAACATCACCGCGCGCGCCACCGGTCGCGGAACCTGATCGTAACGCCGATACCGGACATCCAGCGGGTCGATGAACGGCACGACGCGCATGCGCGTCCGCTTGCGCTCCAGATCGGCACGCAGGGCTGTAGCCTTGTCCTCCTGCCCCTCAAGTCCGTCGAGCCGTGCGATCTCCGCTTCCATCGCGGCGATGTCCTGCGGCCGCGGGCGGCCAAGGGCGGTCCGCCGCGACAGGGAATTGCGCATCGTGCGCGACACCGACAGCGACGAGGGCGGTCCGGACGATCGAAATCCAGCACGCACGGGCCTGGTCTCCTCGACGCCCATCACCTGGCGCTTGGCGAGGTCGGGAAGCTCGAGGTCTTCGAGGAACAGGTCGAGGAATTCCTCGTTGGACAGCGCGAAGCGAAAATCGTCCTCCCCCTCTCCGTCCGCCGAAGCGCCAGATCCACCACCCTCTTCATCTGGCCGCTGGATGCCATCGCCGCGCACATACTTCTTGTTGCCCGGCAGCACATACTCGCGCTTGCCGCCCTGACTGCCGCGGCGAAGCACCGGCTCGCGCACCCCATCAGCCGGCACGACGATGTCTCCACCCTTGTCGATGTCCTTGATCGACCGCTTGCCCGAAGCCTCGCGGACGGCACGCCTCACCAGCGCGCGCGCGCGCCTTATGAATCGCTGGCGGTTCGCCAGCGACTTGCCTCCCGGGTCCCGACGTCTGTCGATGATGTTCATGGGTAGGTCCTAGCTGGTCTGCTTGACCCTCATGTACCACTCGACCAGCCTGCGCACCTGCCGCTCGGTGTACCCGCGCTCCACCATCCGCTGCACGAATTCGTCGTGCTTCTTCTCGCTCTCCGAATCCTTCTTCGAACCGAACGATATCACCGGCAGCAGATCCTCGACCTGGCTGAACATCCGCCGCTCGATCACTTCGCGGATCTTCTCATACGACGTCCAGCTCGGATTGCGGCCCTTGTTGTTGGCGCGCTGGCGAAGCGTGAATTTCACCACTTCGTTGCGGAAGTCCTTGGGGTTGGCGATGCCGGCCGGCTTCTCGATCTTCGACAGTTCCTGGTTCAGCAGTTCGCGATCCAGCATCTGGCCGGTATCCGGGTCCTTGAAGTCCTGATCCTCGATCCACGCGTCGGCATAGTCGACATAGCGATCAAAGAGGTTCTGGCCGTAGTCGTGATAGCTCTCCAGATAGGCCTTCTGGATTTCGTGGCCGATGAACTCCGCATAGCGCGGCGCAAGGTCGGCCTTGATGAACTCCAGGTAGGCGCCCTCGGTATCATCCGGGAACTGCTCGCGCTTGATCGCCTGCTCCAGCACGTACATCAGGTGCACCGGGTCGGCTGCGACCTCCTCCGTGTCGTGGTTGAACGTCGCCGACAGCGCCTTGAACGCGAAGCGGGTCGAGATGCCCTCCATGCCTTCATCCACCCCGGCAGCGTCCTTGTACTCCTGCAGCGTGCGCGCCTTGGGATCGACCTCCTTGAGGCTTTCTCCGTCATAGACGCGCATCTTCGCGAACAGGTTCGAGTTCTCGTGCGGCTTGAGGCGCGAGAGAACGGCAAAGCGCGCCAGCATTTCCAGCGTGCCCGGCGCCAGCGGCGCTTCCGCCAGTTCCGAGCCACGCACCAGCTTCTCGTAGATCTTCGTCTCCTCCGTCACGCGCAGCGCATAGGGCACCTTGATGACGTAGATGCGGTCGATGAAGGCCTCGTTGGTCTTGTTGTTCTTGAAGGCGCGCCACTCGCTCTCGTTCGAGTGCGCCATCACGATGCCGGTGAACGGGATCGCCCCGATATTCTCGGAACCGACATAGTTCCCCTCCTGCGTTGCCGTCAGCAGGGGGTGCAGCATCTTGATCGGCGCCTTGAACATCTCGACGAATTCGAGAACGCCCTGGTTCGCCCGGTTGAGACCACCCGAATAGGAGTAGGCGTCCGGATCGTTCTGCGAGTGCATCTCCAGCTTGCGGATGTCGATCTTGCCGACCAGCGAGGAAACATCCTGATTGTTCTCGTCGCCGGGCTCCACCTTCGCCACGCCGATCTGGCGCAGCCGTGACGGCTTCACCTTGGCCACCCGGAATTTCGTGATGTCGCCGCCGAACTCGTCCAGCCGCTTCAGCGCCCACGGGCTCATCAGCCCGGTCAGCCGCCGGCGCGGAATGTTGTAGGCCTTGAACAGCGTCTCTGCCTGCGCATCCGGATCGAACAAAGCCAGCGGGCTCTCAAAGACGGGGGAGAGATCATTCCCCGCCTTCAGCACATAGATGTACTGGTCCTCGATCAGTGCCTTGATGCGCTCAGCGAGCGAAGACTTGCCGCCGCCGACCGGGCCGAGCAGGTAGAGCACCTGCTTGCGCTCTTCGAGGCCCTGCGCGCCCTGCCGGAAGAACGCGACGATCCGTTCGATCGTCTCTTCCATCCCGTAGAACTCGGAGAAGCGCGGATAGACGCGGATGGTGCGGTTCGAGTGGATGCGCCCAAGCCGTGAGTCCCGCGACGTATCGATCATCTCGGGCTCGCCGATGGCGGCGAGCAGCCGCTCGTGCGGACCTGCATACATCAGCGGGTCCTTCTTGCAGCCTTCCAGATACTCCTCGATCGTCATCACCGTCTCGCGACGGGTCTCGAAGGCCTTGGTGTAGCTATCGAACAGATCGCGCGACATCATCGCTCCCATCTTTGCCCTTTCGGGCGCCAGAGGCACGTACTGGGCTCGCCGGCAACTCGCGGTGCGAGCCGTGCAGTCCCTCGTAAGCTGCACCCGGTCGGGAGTAGCGCGCCCTGCCTCGTAGCGGGTGCGGCGGGGCGCGACCCTGAGTGGTGCGATGAGGAACTGTTTCCTCAAATGTCGGCGCCGCGGATGACAAATTGAAGAGGGGCTCTGCAATCCGCCCCGGCGCGTGACTCAGGATAATAGACGAATCTCGAACTTGAACCAGCGCCTGCAACATTTGAACGAACTGCTTTTCGCTTCCGTCGCCCGCGTGGTGCATTGGCAACAGCGGGTGCGGATTGATCGTGCAGACAGGCCAGCGACACGCCTTTGCCTTGTGCATCGCCGCCACAATTCGACGTGAGGGGGTTGATCGTGCCCTGGCGCACGGCATGGCGACGCTCGCCACCCGCTTATGCCGCAGGCCAACGGAGCCTGGCGCTCAACATGTGTGAGTGCTGACCACGACCCCTCAGGCGCTCGCCGCACTGGACAAGTCAGGAGTCGGCATTAGCCTTGCCGCATCGAGATACGGGGGAGTTGTGATCGTGAGCCTTGCGCGTGCATTCGTCCTGTCGCTGACAGCACTCGTGATCGGGCCAATCCCGCCCGCACTCGCGCAGGGTCCGGACTGGCTGGCCCGTTGCCGGCTCCAGCTGGCTGATGAAAGCAAACCGGAATCGGGCAGGTACTTTTTCCAGACGCGCGGCAAGGTCGCCGGTGCGGAGGCCAGGGCACAGCTCGACTACGGCAGTGGCGTCTCAGCACGCGCAGCAGTCTACCCGACCGAAGCGAAAGACCTGCTCAATCCCTATTCTAACGTTTCGTTCAGCGTCAGTTACTTCATTCCCGGCGACGGCAAGGGCAAGCCAATGGTCGGCGCAGTCAGCTACCGCGCCATCGGGGCGGGCTTCGCCGCAATTCCCGGATCTCCCATCACCATGAAGCTTACGGTCGACGGGACGAGCTTTGGCCCGTTCGAACCCGCCCCGGTCACCTCCGGCATGTATTCCGTCTGGCTCGATACGGCGGAAACCGACGGCGACGGCAAGCCGCCCAGATTGGGCGCCGCCGATTTCGGCAAGCTGGCGAAGGCGATCGATACAATGAAAGCGGTTGAGATCGCATTGGTACGCGATGGCGTGGAGATTGTTCGCGGCGCCATCGAGACACCGCAATCCGCCCCGTGGCGTGACGGGCTGAGCGCGTGGGCCGCAAGAATGAACCCCGGCGTCGGCGCAGCTACCTTCTGCCCCGGTGGCGACATCCTGCACTGACACCCGAAGTGTCCTCTGCATCAGCCGATGGCAATGCCGTCTCGCCGCGCGTGAGGCACTCAACTTCTTCCACTGTACCAGTTCGCCAGGCGGTTCTTTCTCAATCGTCGTGCGCGCCTTCAGCTCACCCTGAGGCCGCCTGAGCAGCTTGAGCGGCTTGGGTAGCTTCCCGCGGGCATCAGCTGCGCGTTCGCTCGTGTCTGCAAAACCCTTCGAGAGTTTGCGCAATGTCTCCTGGTCTTCGAGCAGGAGCGTGATCGCATCTACGGGCGTTTCGCCTGATGCTCGAACTGACTAGTGACGCCGCGCGCGCTGGAAGTTCCAGATATAGTGGAGACGATCATCCGCATCGCCGGTCCACCTCAGGTCGGTATCCGCATGGCGCGTGTCATCAGCGCCCTCGACATCCTCGGTCTTTGGCCCCCAGCCGTCGAAATTGTGCGGAAGTCCGTCGATCCACGACGTCTGGCCAGCCAGTCGATGATCTGGGGCCGTCGGGCTATCATTGTCATGCAGATCGCTGCGATTGATATCGGCCATGGCGCGCTCCTATGGGTTTCGCTGGGGCTTGCGCACTAACGCGCGAAACCGCTTTCGGTTACAGAATGCATCCGGTTGGACGGGGGTGGACTTCGGGCTTGGCCGGCGGCGGCGCGCGGTCGTGCGCGGGGCCGGTTTGGCATTTGTGTACACACCCGAATGCGCGTGCACCGCGCTGGCGCTTGGCAGCGGGCGCCGGCGGCGAGGGCCTCGCGCCGTCTGGTCGAGCAAACACCAGCCATGCCGAGACATCACTTTCACCTGACGCACGCTGTGGAGGAGCGCGATGAAACTGGCGTCGAGCTTGAAAGTCTCCATTCGGCGAGATGCCGCGGTGTGAAAATGATCGCGCAGCCAGCGCCGGCGCTGTGGCAGGCGCCGCTCTGAAACGGCGCATGGACTGATGGACTTTTGAAGCTGGCGATCCCGGCAGGACTTGAACCTGCAACCACCCGCTTAGAAGGCGGGTGCTCTATCCAGTTGAGCTACGGGATCAGACGCAGCCTGCGCGTCTTAGTCGGGTTCACGGCTGTATGGTAGGGCGTCCGCAGATCAATGCGTCCAGGGCTTGCGGCGGCCGGTGGCGAAATTGTCGGCATAGGCCTTGATCACGCGTCTGGCCTCCCGCGGCTCGGTCACCTGGAAGGGAATGCCTTCCCGGCGTGCAAACTCGATCGCCTCCTCGCGCGTCGCGAAAGTCATGCGCACCTGCGTGTTGGTGTCTGCATTGGAAATCCAGCCCATGAGCGGGTCGACCGTGCGCGGCGTCTCGCTGTCGAACTCCAGAACCCAGTCCTGCGCCTTGGCCGTGCCGGACTGCATGGCGTTGCGCGCGGGGCGGTAGATTTTCGCAAGCATGGGCGATGACTCCGTAACCGCGCCCATCTGCCCGCAAAACAGTGAAGTTTCAACTGCGCAGAAGCGCGCCCTGGCCTCAGCCGGGGGTGTCCCGAAGACTCAGGATGTAGACGGCAAGATCAGCGGTCTCCGCCTCACCGAAGATGTAGTCGGGCATGACGGGGTGCGATTTCCGCATCGTGGCAGCAAGGCTTTCCGCCGTGGAATCAACCCGCCCGGCCAGGTCGCGGAATTTGGGCGCTCCGATCTCCATGGCCGCCGGCGCCCCCATCCCGACATCGTGACAGCGCGAGCAGACCTGCGCGGCGACAGCAGCCCCGCGATAGGCTGCGGGATCGCTGGCCGCGACCTGCGGCGCGCTCGGCGCTTCGGCTTCAGGCGTTTCCAGTTTGGGCGATTCTGCGGGGGCCGGCGGCGTGCACGCCGCGAGTCCAAGCCCCGCAGCGGCGGTGAGGATCAGAAAGCCGTTGCGCAACATGCGGGAAGTCTCCTCCTGGCCCCCGTCCTGCCGGAAGCTTGAGCCATGGACACGGAACCGGGTTGATCGGCATCAAGCCGCAAGGCGCGCCCTGGCCTCGGCAACAACAAGTGCTGGCAGACCAGGAAGTTCCCCAGCTGTAAACGCCGCCACGGGTGGCCGGGGCGCTGTCGAGACCAGCACATCGAAATCCGTCCCGCCGTGCATCCCGTCACCCAGGAACAACCCAACCGCAGACCATGGCGCTTCGGCAGCCGCGATCACCTCCTGCGCAAAAGGCGGCTCCTCGAGGAAGGCCACCTCGATCCGCCCATACCGCGCCTGCATATGCTGCGCGACAATCCGCGCGCACGCCGCCGACCTGCCGGTCTGCTTCGACCCGTGAGCGAGCAACACCACGCGCGGGTCCGCTGCATGGCTGATCGTGCGAAGCGCAAGGTTGTCCGCAAGGAAAGGCGCAAAGCCCGGCCAAAGCGCCATCGGCTGGGCGAGGGTACGCCCCGGACCCGCAACGAAAGGCTTCAACCGCCGCTCGAAGAAGAACCCGTCAGAGAACAGCAGCGGCAGCACGATCAGCCTGCGCGTCCCGCAAGCCTCCACAGCCCGCTCGACCACGCCCTCGACATTCACGAGCACCGAACCGACATCCGCCTCCGGCAGCGCCTTTGCCACCTGGTCGACGATACCGGCGAGCCGCTCATTGTTCGCAGCCCCGCCGCGCTCGCCATGCGCCGCCAGCAGGATCACGGGCCGGTCATTCATTGTCGTGGGTACTCAAGGGGCCCGCCATCGGACGCTCCGCGGGAGCGTAGGATGGTCGGAGTGGCTGGATTCGAACCAACGACCCTCTGCTCCCAAAGCAGATGCGCTACCAGACTGCGCCACACTCCGATCAGGCGGGGCTTATACCCGAAAGGTGGCGGAACGGAAGCGATCTCACGAAACCCCTCAAATCAGCTGCTTTTCCGTCTTTCCGAAGCGGGAACGCGCCGCAGCTCGAACCTCCGGAAGCTCTGCGAGGGCTCGTTCGACCCCATGAACGTCTATCTCGAACAGATCACGATGCCGGACTGCGACCGGCTGTTGATGAGCTGCAATCGCCCCGGCGGGACAGAAACCGTCTCACAGGCCGCCGCCCCTAATGTCGCCAGCGCGCCGGCTGTCGCAGCAAGAAAGCGCTGTAGCTTGAGATCACCTTCCGGGGCTCGCCCTACTTCACAGCCCGCAGCAGTCTGAACACCCCCGTACCGCGTGCGCGCACCTCCTCGCCCACGCGGACCAGGCATTCAGTCTGCGCGACCTCGTCATCATGGCCGACGAGGCGACCATGCGCCGTCAGCCAGTCGCCCTTCCGCACCGGATCGAAATACTCCATCCCCATGCGCAGCGTGACTGTCCTGCGGTTCAGCTTGAACACAGCCGCGCGAGCCATCGCACTGTCGCAGATCGTGGCGATCATCCCACCATGCATGAAGCCCATCGTGTTGGTGTGGACCAGTTCGACAGTCAGCCCCAGCGTGATCTCACCTGGCGCATTCTCGATTGCCTGGAACAGCGGCCCGACATGGTTGACGAACGGCGCACGCAGCACATGAACAAAACCCGGCGGCGCAACAATATCCGGCTGATCAGCCGGCATTGCCGAACGCCCTGTGCCTCACCTTGTCGCCGGGCTTGATGCCCAGCGCCGAAACCTGCCCCGCCGGAATTTCCAGCACCGCAGACGATCCAAGCCCCACCCACAGCGGCCGCAAGCTGCCAGCACGCGCATGCTGGATCACGCCGACGATCGTGCCTTCAGGCGCGACGAACAGCAGGTCGAGATCAATCCCCACGCCCTTCATCGTCGGCGACAGGTTCTCGCCCACCTTGCGGTAGTCGATCAGCAGCCCCTCGCCAGCCGCCAGGGCTGTGCGTCCCGCAAGCCCTGCCTCCGCGGCGGACTTGGTCTCGGCGACATCAACCTTCACGGTGTGAGACTTGTCCCCTGATACGATGGTCAGTGTCTCCGCCGGCTGGGCAATGGCTGCGGCCGGCAACACAAGAGCAAATGCGATGGCAAAAAAGGTGCGTTTCATTCAGTCCGGATAGAACGGTGGCTGAACAATGCCAAGACCCGGCCCCAGCCGCCTACGGCGGCAGCCTGCAGCTCACGATATGCCGGCCCTTCTGTCCCTTGCCGACCGAGGCCAGCAAGGTCTGCCCCGGCTGCAGGTCCTCGATCCCGATTTTCCGTACAACCACCATGTGGATGAAGATGTCTTCCGGATCGTCGCGCCGCTGCACGAAGCCATAGCCCTTGGTGCGGTTGAACCACTTCACCAGCACCACTTCCATCGGCCCTTCGGCCTCAGTCTCGCCCACGGCCTCGCCGGCCGTCAGTTCCAGCACTTCGTTGACCTGATAACCCCTGTCCCGGGTCGCCACATGGCAGACGATTCGCGCCCCTTCCGGGGCGCTGTCGACGCCGTATTTCCGCATCACGGATATGTGGAGCAGAACGTCTCGCTTCAGCCCGCCGCCGGCCGCGCCCCCCTCGGGGACCACGAATCCATAGCCCTTGGCTGCGTCGAACCACTTCACGCGGCCCTCGACCCTGATCACCTCTTCAGGCGCCGCGTCATTTGTCGTATTTTCAAGCGGCTGCATCCAGCACGGGCTCCCCAGCCCGATGACTGTAGCATGACAAGTTCGCGCGGGAAGATGCTTCCCGACGCGATTATGGAGCTGTGATCAGCTGGGCGCCACGAACACCCGCAACACGTTGTAATGGAGCATCAACCACGCCCAGCCCGCAGTCTTCCGAGCCGATGCAGTCCGCTGGCAGTCCCTAGGGGAGTCGAACCCCTCTTCCCTGGTTGAAAACCAGATGTCCTAACCGATAGACGAAGGGACCACGCGGCGGAGGTCGGCGATATAGCTGCATCGTCCAAACCGCGCAAGCGGTCAGGATCGGCTCCCGGGGCCGTCTCCCGCCGTCTGCCCGGCCAGCGCCCGCGCTTCGGCCAGCTCCCCCACAAACTGATCATATTCCTGAGCTTTTGCATCCTCGTCCGGCAGGCGGAGCAGGAAGGAAGGGTGCACTGTCGCAAACAGAGCCGCTCCCTCCCCGGGTGGGGATCACGCGCCCCAGCGCCGCCGTCAGCCGCGGCTGGGCCAGCGCCGGTTCACGCCTGATCCACGACCTGCACGCCTGCGCCGGCAATTCCGGTGACGCCCTCCGATCAACTTGAGATGGATACAGCCACCAAGCAGCTGATCTTCGCTCAGGCTGCGCGCCACGCGCACCATCTTGTCGTCATGCGAGCGGATGATGCCCGGAGAGACAAACAGCCCCACGATGTCGTTCCACTTCCAGAAGGCGATCGTCAGCTGGACGACGTCCTCCACCGTGAACGTCGCTCACGCCAGATTCGAGGACCGCCGGTTGATGCAGCAGCAACAAGGGTCGGGTCCGTCGGCGATCACGTGATCAGGCCAAAGCGATATCCGCGACCTCGATCTGCACCTTGCCCGGCCCGCGCCATGTATCCGGCCGGAGCCGCCCCGCCACATGGATCGCCACTCCAGACCGGATCGCCTCGCCCTCTGGTCCATCCGCCACGCGGAACGCGATTGCCCGCAACCGCGCGCCATCCTCGCCCACCATGTCGAAGGCTACATGGTTCTCGCCCACGCGCCGGGCGCCCGCCGGGCGCACATTCGGAACGACGAAGAGAGGCTCTGGCGCGTTAGATCCGAACGGCCCCAGCCGCTCGATGATATCGAGCAGCGCGCCATCCGCCGCCCCCGGCGCCAGCGGACCGTCGATCTCGAGCACGCGCGCCTCTTCCAGTTCGAACGTCGCGCCCTGCGCCGCCGCTTCCATGTGATCGCGCAGCTCGGTCAGCCGCGCCGGATCCATGCTCAGCCCCGCCGCCATCGCATGGCCGCCCCCCGACAGCAGGAGGCCCGACTTCGCAGCGCCCGAAACAAGCTCTCCAAGATTGACGCCCTGCACGGATCGCCCCGACCCTCGCGCGACAGGCCCCAGCCCCTCTCCCCAGCCGACGACAATCGCCGGCCGGTGAAACTTCTCCTTCAGCCGCCCCGCAACAATCCCGATGACACCAGGATGCCAGCCCTCGCCGCCAACAACGAGGATCGCTGCATCCGGCTTCTCGATCAGGCGCTGCTCCACCTGTACAATCGCCGCCGTCTGGATGCCGGCCTCCACGTCCTTCCGCTCCTGGTTCTGGAAGTGCAGCTTCTCGGCCAGCTGGATCGCCTCCGCGCGATCGTCCGTCGCCAGCAGCTTCGCGGCCGTCCACGGATCACCGATCCGCCCGCCCGCATTCAACCGCGGCCCCAGCACGAAGGTCGCGTGATAGACTGATTTCGGCGCCTCGATGCCCGCGACTTCGGCCAGCGCCTTCAGTCCCTGGTTCTCCAGCCGCTCGAGAACCTTCAGCCCTCGCGTGACAAGCGCGCGATTGACGCCCTTCAACGGCGCCATGTCGCACAGCGTGCCAAGCGCCGCGAGATCGAGCCACTTCATCGGATCCGGCAGTCCACCCTCGGGCGCAACACCACGCTGCCGCGCCAGCCGGTTCAGCGCGGCCGCCAGCACGAACACGACGCCGGCCGCCGCCAGAAACCCATGCCCCGAGGTGTCATCCGGCCGGTTGGGATTCACCAGCGCCAGGATGGACGGCATGTGATCGTCATGCATCAGGTGATGGTCCATCACCACGACATCGAGCCCGATCTCGTTCGCCGTCTGCAGCGCCGCAATCGCGGCAGCTCCGCAATCGACCGTAACGACCAGCTCTGCGCCCATCGCCTTCAGCGCACGAAACGCCCCCGGTGTCGGCCCGAAGCCTTCCGTCAGTCTGTCCGGCACGTAGAGGATCAGCTCCCGCCCCCACGCGCGGAAATAGCGCGAGAGAATGGCCGACGACGTTCCGCCATCGACATCGTAATCCGCAAAGACAGCCACCTTCTTGTCCGCGATGATCGCATCGAGGATCACAGCCGCCGCCTTGTCCATGTCGGCAAACGATGATGGATCGGGAAACAGATCCTTCAGCGTGGGATTGAGGAACAGCTCCGCCTCGTCCGGCTTGACGCCGCGCGAGGCCAGCAACCGCCCCACAAGATCCGGCTGCTTCAGGCGCCGCGAGTGTTCCAGCGCCAGCTGGTCATCACCTGGCCGCTGTCGCCAGGCCTTGCCCGACAACGAATTTGAAACACCGAGGAAATGGGAAGCGGTCATGGGAATCACTGGCGAACGTGTGCCCGAATGACTCCCGGATCAACCCCGTTCTGCGCGTCAGTTCACCGCCAGCGGCTTCACCAGCTCGGCCTCTTTCGCGCACCACGCCGCATCCGGGGCGGCCCCTGATGCGCGCGCCGCATCAAGCTCCGTCCGCGCCTTGGCGAGCGCATCGCGATACTCGGGCGACGCCTGCAGGGCTGCAAAAACGCCTGCCGCGTTTGTCCGCGCCGCCTCGATCGCGCTCATGTTGTGAAGACCGCATACCACGCGGCTCTCCCCGAACGCCCGCCCACGCGCCAGCGCGTCACTAGCGCGCTCAGGCGCGAGCTGCGCCACGACCAGCCCCGCGATCCAGCCAAGCGATCCATGTCCCGACGGGTAATCGAAACTCGCCTCCAGCCCCGGCGTCCGCGCGATGCAGATGTTGCCGGGATTGTGCATGAAGGGCCGCGTGCGCCGGTAAAGCTGCTTTGCCGCCTCTGCCGCCATCCCGGCGTCGATCGTGGTCCTGGCAAGAATGCCCGCAAGCGCCGGCGAGTTCTCCGGCGTGAGCTGCACGCCCACCGCGCAGGAAAAATTCTTGAGCAGGTCGGCTGGCCGATAACTGTCATCCGCCTGCGCCAGCTTCCAGCGCTCGCTCCCCTCCAGCGCGCGCGTCTTGACGAAGATTTCCCAGTCGAGCGTATTGCGCGTCTCGCCTTCCTTGGGCGCCGGCGGGATCGTCGCAATTGCGTTGGGCATCGTCGTCGGGTCGAGGAACCCCGGAGGCCGGGTAGCGGCGCCCTGCGTCAGCTGGGCGCCGGCCATTGGGGTTTCGGGGACCTTCGGAGCCGAAACACTCGACACGCCGCCGACGCAGGCGACCAGCACAGCCAGCCCCACCGCGAGCAAAGCATAGGTCCCGGCCTCGGCCTTCGGTCTCATCGCCCCTCCCCTTCTACCGCATTCCTAGGACCCTATCAGGGGAGCGGCAAGCCGGATTGCACCCGACGCGGCTGGCGTGTCAGATTCACTGAAAATCAGGGTAGTCATCATGATCGAACGCCAGCTCGACATTGCGACGAAGGACGGCGCCAGCACCACCTTCATCGTGCACCCCGACCGCGGCGGCCCGTTCCCGGTGATCGTCTTCCTGATGGACGCCCCGGCGATCCGTGAGGAGCTGCGCGACATGGCACGCCGCTTCGCCACGTCCGGTTACTATGTGATGCTGCCCAACCTCTACTATCGCGCGGGCGAGATGGAACTCGGCCCGATCGAGTTCGACCCCGACGGTCCATGGCGCAAGAAGATGTTTGCGCTGATGGACAGCCTCGAGATCGACATGGTGCTCGCGGATGTCGATGCGATGATCGCCTTCGCCGCGAAGGACCCGCTGGCGAACGCAGGCTCGGTCGGCACGATCGGCTACTGCATGAGCGGCCGCTTCGCCGTCTGCGCAGGCGGCAGCCGCCCGGACTGCGTGAAAGCCACCGCCTCGATCTACGGCGTCCGCCTCGTCACCGGCCAGGAGACCAGCCCGCACCTTGTCGCCAAGCGCTCACCGGCCGAATTCTACTTCGCCTGCGCCGAACGCGATCACTGGGCGCCGCAGGAAATGGTCGACCAGATGAAGCGCGACCTGAAAGGCGCCCACGGCGAAGTCGAACAATACCCAGACACCGACCACGGCTTCGCCTTCCCGCAACGCCCGGCCTATCGCAAGCTCGCGGCAGAGCAGCATTGGGAGCGGGTGCTGAGCCTGTTCGCGCGAGACCTGCGCTAATACTCGAACAGCTTCGCATCCCGCTCGGCGCGCTTCTTCGCCGCTTCAAGAATGTGCGCCGCCAGAATCTTCTTCGTTCCCTTGCCCTTCAGCGTCACCGCAGGATCGAGATGGTGGCGGTCAACCAGCGCCCTCAATTCCTTCACATCGAATTTCGCCAGCCTTGCCTCGAAGCCAGCCGCGTCCTTCCTGTATTCCACCAGCGGATGAAAGTTCTCGATGCTGCGCTCCGCCATCCGCTTCTCGGTCAACTCCTGGCCAAACTTCGCCAGCGTGTCCTCAAGCTTCTTTCCGAATGCAGGATTGGAAGCCGCCTCTTCCGCAACGACCTTGAAGAGACTCGACAGCGCACGGTCTATCATCGCCAGAGCCCTCTCAGATCAACCCGGCCCGCTCGCGGAACTCGGCCGCGAACGTCCCGATCACCTGCGCCGCCGCGCCGTACTTCTGCTCCAGCGTGCGCTTCTGCTCGGACCATTCCGCCGCCCGCGCGATCTGCTCGGCTTGCGGGATGCGCGTATCGAACACGTGGAACTGTTCTTTCAGCATCGCCGCTTCGCTTGCATGCAGCGTGTTGTGATCCTCGAACTTGGTGATCAGCGTCCAGATACGCTCGTCCGTGAAACGCCTCTGCTCCATCGACCGCAGCGCACGCTTGCGAAACGCGAAAATGCCGAGGCGCGAGACATAATCCGGAATGGTGGGGATCACGATGAACTCGGACAACTCGATTGCGGCCTCGGCAAACATCGAGATGCCCGGCGGGCAATCGAACAGCACAAGGTCGTAACTGTCGCCGACATTCTCGATCGCCGAACTGGTAAGCCTTGAGAAGCGCGTGTTCAGCTGGCGAATGTCGAACCCCTGCGACACCCACTTCTCCAGTGCGTGCCGCTCGATATAGCGGAACTCCGGCGTCGAGATCAGCAGATCAAGTTGGGGATCGCCGACAATGTCGCTCACCCGGTTGGCAATGAACTCACGAAAAAAGCGCGGCTCGCCGCCGTAGACATACTGGTTGAAGTATTCATCGATCGTCCGCCCGCCCTTGCGCAGGTCGATCCAGCGATCCTGCCCGGCCAGCATCATCGACACGTTGGACTGCGGATCGAGGTCGATCACGAGCACGCGCATGCCATCGCTCGCCAGCACCTCGGCCAGGCTCGCGACTGTCGTCGACTTGCCGACGCCGCCCTTCATGTTGACGACCGAAACCACGCGCGGCGACACGGGCGCAACTCCACTTGTGCCAGAGGGAATAACCGGAAGCGCAAGCCGTCGTGCGCTTTTGCGCCGAGGTCAAGCAACCAACGCCGATTTAGGCGCCGAAGACCCTACTGCCCCCCAGCCGGCGGCGTGGCCGGGCGCGGCGATTCGGGCGGCAGGAACGGGTTCGTGCCGGGCTCGATATAAACCAGTCCGACCTCCTCGTTGTAACGGGCGACGCGCTCTTCCTCGGCCTTGTTGATGGCGTCGATCCGCCTGCGCTCCTTCGTCAGGGCCTGCTGCTCCCTGACCCGCTCGAGGCCCGCCTGAACCTCGGGATCGGCCCACTGGTTGGGCAGGACCCAGACGCAGAACCCGACGATCAGGCCAGCGCCGATGATCGCGTAGTTCCAGTACTTCCAGCCAAAGTTTATCGGCTTCCAGTGCCTTGAAGGATTTCTCTCGTCTGTCATTTCAAACCGGCTTCAATTCTGGCGGCACAAACTTTTCGCGCAACGTAACGAGCTCCTCGGCGACCGAGGGATGCAACGCGCAGGTGCGGTCGAAATCGGCCTTTGTCGCGCCCATCTTTACGGCGATCGCCACCGCCTGGATGATTTCCGGCGCGTCCGGTCCGACAATATGAACGCCCACCACGCGCTCATCCTCGGCCCGCACCACGATCTTCATTAGCACACGTTCCTCATCCCCCGTGAGCATATCTTTCATCGGGCGAAACCGTGTCTTGTAGATGTCCACCTGCCCGAACAGGCGGCGCGCCTCCGCCTCGGTCATCCCCACCACGCCAACGGGCGGCTGGGCGAAAACGGCGATCGGCACGTCGGCATGATCGAACTGTGTCGGAAGATTCATGTATTCCGTCTGGGCAAACGCCTGCGCTTCCCGGATCGCGACGGGGGTCAGGTTCAGCCTGTCCGTCACGTCTCCCACGGCGAAGATGTGCGCCGCGCTTGAGCGCGAATAGCCATCTACCTCGACCGCACCCTTGTCGTTCACCTTCACGCCGGCCTTCTCGAGACCAAGGCCGCGCGTATGCGGCTCGCGACCGACGGCGAACAACACCTTGTCCGCCGTCACGCTCTCGCCATTGGACAGCGTCACCTTGAGCTTACCGTCATCCTTCGCGATGACCTTGGGCGAGGCATGTGTGATCACCCTCACGCCCTTCCGCTTCAACTCATCATGCACATGCGTGCGCACATCATCGTCAAATCCGCGAAGCACTGTCTCGCCGCGATAGACGAGGCACACGCGCGCGCCGAGCCCGCGCATGATCCCTGCGAACTCGACGGCGATATAGCCGCCACCGATGATCACGATGTGCCCGGGTATCTCATCCAAGTGAAACATCTCGTTGGACGAGATCGCCAGATCTACCCCCTCGACATCCTTCGGCATGATCGGCGATCCGCCTGTCGCGATCAGGATTTTCTTCGCCGTCACCGTGCGCCCGGACTTTGTGAGTTTCAGCGTGTGCGGATCGACGAACTCCACCCGCTCCTCGATGATCTCCGCGCCCGAATTGCGCAGGTTGCGGGCATAAATGCCGGACAGCCGGTCGATCTCCCGGTGCATCCGGTCCATGAACAGGTTGTGATCGTAGGTCGCGTTGTCGACGTTCCAGCCATAGCCCTTCGCATGCGTGATCGCGCTGCCGAACTCGCTGGCATAGACCATGTACTTCTTGGGAATGCAGCCACGCACCACGCAGGTACCGCCAGTGCGATACTCCTCAGCCACTGCCACCTTGGCGCCCGACATCGCCGCCAGCCGCGAGGCGCGAACGCCGCCTGAGCCGGCGCCGATCACGAACAGGTCATAGTCATAGGCCATCAGGCGCCCCGAGGTGCTGCTAGGGCCTTATCTAGGGATTTGCGAACGATGGCGAAAGCCTGACCTTACTTCACCGCCAGCGGCCAGGCCGGGCCGACGCCGCTTGCCGGCTTGCCCGGCGCATCCGCGCGATATGTGTAAAGTGGCTTGCCCTTGTAGGCCCACTGCTTTGAACCATCATCGCGCGTGACCACGGTCCAGTCGCCATCATCCGCCGCGCCGGCCGCAGCAGCGAGCGGAGGCCACGCCGTCGCGCAGGCATTGTTGCAGGCCGACTTGCCCGCCGTGCGATCGTTGGCAAACGTGTAGAGCGGCTTCCCATCCGGCGCGATGAACGCGCCGTCGTTCTCGGTAACGCCAGGAGGGCTCGCCCACGCAGCGCCGCTCAGGGCGATCATCGTGACAACAGCCAGACCAGCAAGAGAGCGCATCGGAATCATCCCTGCAACCGGCGCGGTTCAGCGCCGGACATCAGGGTACCACTCGCACGCTGGCGGGCAATCTCAGTTCGGCAGCACCATGCCAGGCGGCAGCTGGGGCATGCCCTCCGGCTGCGGCGGCGGGGCGGGTGCCGCCCCCGTCGGCCAGCCGGAATTCACGCGCGCAACGGCACGCGTCGCAGCTTCCTTGGCGAGTCCATCCAGAAGGGCCATCGGATCCTGCATCGCGATCTCCTGCCGTTCCACAACCGCCTTGCCCTCTTTCGAGACCAGCAGCTTGTGCAGGAAATCGAGCTCCTTGATGTTGAACTCCCGGCTAAGGCTGGCGACCAGCGACTTCTTCACGTCCGGCAGCTTGCTTTCCATCTCGCGATTGATGGCGATCAGCGTCTGGTTCACCTGATCCTGGCTGATCGAGCCCTGATACATCAGGCCCTGTACCTGCTGGCGGGCAAACTGGACGACCATGCCCTCGTTGATCACCACGTCGGCAATCTTTGCGGCGAGTCGTTCCTCGCCGACCGGGACACCAACCGGCTGGCAGGCAGCCAGGCCAAGCACGGCGCCGGCGAGAGCGGTTTTCCACAAGGTCATCGGGTCTTTCCTGTCCGTATCGGCATCCGGTTGCGGCTGGCCTGTACCATCCGTCGCGACCAATCCCTAGAGCTTTTGGCGTCGCGGGATTCTAGCGTGGATCGACGAAGCGCGCGCCGGCATCTTCCCCAACGATCACGCGGTCCGCCATCCCGATGAACAGCCCGTGCTCCACCACGCCCGGCAGGTTATCCAGCAGCACGGAAAGTTCGATCGGGTCGGCAATCACCCCGCAGGCGAGGTCGAGAATCAGGTGCCCGCCATCCGTATGCAGCAGGCTTTCCGCCGTCGCCATCCGCCAGGACGACGTCGCAACCGTCATCCCGGCCTCCGCCATACGCCAGTGGATACGCCGCCGCGTCAGCTCGGCCCCGAAACTATTGATCTCCACCGGCAGGGCAAACCCTCCCAGGTGCTCGACCTGCTTTGACGGGTCCGTGATCACGACCATTCGGTCGGACGCCTCTGCAATGATCTTCTCGCGCAGCAGCGCCGCCCCGCCGCCCTTGATCAGATTGAGGTCCGGATCAAACTCGTCCGCCCCATCGATCGTCAGGTCGATCCGCTGCAGCTCGTCCGGCGACACGATCCGCACGCCCAGCGATCGGGCCAGCCTGTCCGTGGCCTCCGACGTCGGCGTGCCCACAACCCTCAGTCCCTGCGCCACCCGCTCGGCCAGAAGCCGCACAAAGATTGCCGCCGTCGAACCGGTACCAAGGCCCAGCACCATGTCGGGCTGCACCAGATCGAGCGCAGCCTGCGCTGCATTCCGCTTCGCAGTGTCTGACACGACTCAGGTCTTCTTGCTGGTGTCGCCCGCCGCGGCGCGCGCGCCTGCGCCCATCAGCTGCATGAAGCTGTCAGTCGCCTGGCCGCCCATCGAGTACCACTGCTTCAGGTAGAATTCCGGGCTCACGAGCTCCACATTCTGCTCGATCCGCTGCTTCACCGACGCCACCAGCGTCTCGTTGATCGGGCTGACATCCGGCAGGCCCAGAAACGCACGCGCTTCCTCCGGCGTGCATTCGACCGTGATGTTCATCTTCATCGCGCGACTCCATGGCCCGCAGGCACCAGATCTCATTGCCATAGCTTTGAAAACCTTGCGCCGCCCTAACGGAGAGTTGCGGGCGGCAGGTTTTTACCCGGACGTAATTGACGGATGTATTATATCCGGGTAATATCATTCGGATTCATGGAGCCGCCAATGACCCCTCCTCCCACCGCCATAGCCTTCGAAGGCGGACACAGGATCGCCGAGGGCCCGCTCGCCGATGTAGCCGTGGCGATGCGCAAGCGCGCCGGCAAGGCGACCCATGAAGCCATTCTCGTCTTCGACTACGAGACCGGAAAAAGCCTCCAGATCGATCTCAGCGGCTCGGACGAGGATGTGCGTGCAAGGCTTGCCGCCAACCTCCCCACCGAAGCGTCCGCCGACCCGTTCAGTGCCACGCCGCGTGGCCCCGGACGGCCCCGACTCGGCGTCATCGCGCGCGAAGTCACGCTGCTGCCGCGCCACTGGGACTGGCTCAACGCACAGCCCGGCGGCGCATCCGTCGCCCTGCGCAAGCTCGTCGAGGAGGCCCGCAAGGCGCGTAGCGATACCGACACCGTGCGGTCGCGGCAGGAAGCTGCCTATCGCTTCATGTCCGCCATCGCGGGCGACTGGCCGAACTACGAGGAAACAAACCGCGCCCTGTTCGCAAGCGACGCCGATCGCTTCCACCAACTCACCGCCAGCTGGCCAGCCGATGTCCGCGACCACGCGCGTCGCCTCGCATTCGGCCCGCCACACGCTTGACCACACCTGACCCGCAGGCGCATTCCTCGCGCAGCAGCGGAGATCAGACATGGCCGGCAAACGCGGTCGCGGACAGACAGCCCTGATCACCGGCGCCTCCGCCGGCATCGGTGTCGATCTCGCCGCGTGCTTCGCGAAGGACGGCTATGATCTCATCATCACGGCGCGCACAGAGGCCGCCTTGCGCGACGTCGCTGACCGCATCTCGAAAGCACACGGTGTAAAAGTCACGCCCATCACCTGCGACCTCGGCGCGCCCGGCGGCGGCGCGAGGCTCGCAGCCGACATCGCCCAGCGCAGCCTCACCGTCGATGTGCTCGTCAACAATGCCGGCTTTGGATTCACCGGACCATTCGCCGAGGCGCCGATCGACCAGCATCTTGGCATGATCGACCTCAACGTCCGCGCGCTCACCGAACTCACGCACATCTACTGGAAGTCGATGCTCACGAAAAAGCGCGGCGGCATCCTCAACGTCGCCTCCACCGCCGCCTTCCAGCCAGGCCCGCTGATGTCGGTTTACTACGCCTCGAAAGCCTTCGTGCTCTCCTTCACCGAAGCGCTCTGGGAAGAAGCGCGCGGCACAGGCGTCCACGTCACCGCCCTCTGCCCCGGCCCCACCGTCTCCAGCTTCCACGGCCGCGCCGGCACCGACAAGACCCGCCTCTTCGGCGCCGCAAAACCGATGGCCTCAATGCCCGTCGCGCAGATGGGCTATGATGGCTTCCGCAGAAACAAGCGCGTCGTCGTCGCCGGCGCCCTCAACAAGACCCTGGTCGGCGCGACGCGCGTCGCACCACGCGGCCTGCTGCTGCGCACGGTACGTCACCTGCAGGGACCGGCATAGGCGCATGACGACACCGTCAACCCGCCCGCTCGCAATGGCCGCAAGCCATGCATCTTCCACGCCCTGGAGAATTATCGCTTGAGCGCCTCGACAGACTCCGGCCCCGTCATCCCCCGCGAGTCCCGCCCGCGCGCCTACGCTGGCGTCGAGCTATTGCTGGAACTCATGCATATCCTGCGGGAAGCCACTCAGCTCGACCACGACTCGATCATCATCGCCTGCGTCGTGAACCACGCAACGATGCGTCCGCTGCTGACCGGGCCAGACGCGCCGCTTGATCTGATCGACGCCGCCAATCCGCCAGATCACCAGCGCGGATCGATATCGCGCTCATCGGTGGCGGACATCACCGGCATTCCTCGCGAGACCGTGCGCCGGAAGATCAACCACCTGATCGAGATCGGCATACTTGTGGAAGCCGCGCCCGGACACGTTCGTCCTGTCGCCGCTCTTGCCAATCCTGTCTGGCAGAAGGTGGCTGATAATGGCTTCGCAGCGGTCAAGCGATTCAACAGACAGCTTGCACAACTTGGCTGCGAAAGCGCCTGCGATCACGAAGGAACGGCGAAGACCAGATAGTTGGACGCGAGCCCGCCTTGACCTCTCACGGTCTGGCCTCGCCCCGCATCCGTGCTAGGGATGCCCGCAGAAACGACCCCTAAGACAACCAATTGGGAGACCCCACCATGGCGCTCGAGAACATCCAGCTTCGCTCGCAGGTCAGCAAATCCGGCGAACTCAAACTCTCGCTGGTGAAGCTCCCCGTCGCTGACCCGGCCCCGGACGAAATCGTGGTCCGCATCGAAGGCACGCCGATCAACCCGTCCGACCTTGGCTTGCTCATCGGCCCTGCCGACGTCGCCACGCTCAAGGTCTCCGGCTCGAAGGAGCTGCCCGTCGTCACTGCCGCCGTGCCGGATCAGGCGCTGCGCATGGTCGCCGCCCGCCTCGACCAGGACCTGCCCGTCGGCAATGAAGGCGCCGGCACGGTCGTCGCCGCAGGCTCCTCGCCCGAAGCCCAGGCCCTGATGGGCAAGCTCGTCGCCATTCTCGGCGGTGAAATGTACGCCACCTACCGCACCGTGAAAGCCAAGGCCGCCCTGCCGCTGCCCGCAGGCGCCACCGCAGCCGACGGCGCCTCCTGCTTCGTCAATCCTCTGACCGCGCTTGCCATGGTCAAGACGATGCAGATGGAAGGCCACACCGCCCTCGTCCACACGGCCGCCGCCTCCAATCTCGGCCAGATGCTGAACCGCATCTGCCTCAAGGACGGCGTCGGTCTGGTCAACATCGTCCGCTCCGACGAGCAGGCGAAGATCCTGAAAGACATCGGCGCGAAGTACATCGTCGACTCCACAAAGCCGACCTTCATGGAAGACCTGATCGCCGCCCTCAGCGCCACCGGCGCCACGCTCGCCTTCGACGCCATCGGCGGCGGCAAGCTCGCCGGCCAGATCCTGGGGGCGATGGAGATCATGCTGAACTCCAGGCCCGGCGCCTACAGCCGCTACGGCTCTTCGACGCACAAGCAGGTCTACATCTACGGCCGCCTCAGCCTCGAGCCCACCATCCTCGGCGCAGCCTATGGCATGGCGTGGGGCGTGGGTGGCTTCCTGCTGACGCCCTTCCTGCAGAAGGTCGGCAACGAGGAAGCAGGCAAGCTGCGCGCGCGCGTCGCGGCCGAGCTGAAAACCACCTTCGCCAGCCACTACACCCGCACGATCTCGCTGCGCGATGCCCTCGATCCGGAAACCATCCGCGCCTACAACCGCAAGGCGACCGGCGAGAAATTCCTGATCAACCCCAGCCTCTGAGGCGCTGCGCCGCCTTCCCCTGATCCCGCAGCGTGCTAGAGAAGCGCCGCTGCGTGAAACCCCGCAAGCCGTCACAGAACGGCTGCGGGCTACCGGGGAAGGAAGCCAACGTGTTGACCAGAGATCAGGCGCTTGCGCAGCTGACCGCGCCCGGCCAGCCCTTCGAGATCGTTGTGACCAAGGCGCTCGGCCGCGATGTCCGCACGTTCAGGAATGCGCCACGCAACATGCGCCAGCTGTTTGCGGAAACGCGCAGCGACAAGCCCTTCCTCCTCTACGAAGGCGAGACACTGACATTCAACGAGACCTGGCAACGGGCCTGTACGCTCGCGCATTCGCTGGTGAAGGATTTCGGCGTCGCCCGCGGCGACCGCGTTGCCGTCTCGATGCGCAACTATCCCGAGTGGATCATCAGCTACATGGCCGTCGCGTCCATCGGCGGCATGTTCGTCGCGATGAACGCCCTGTGGACCGCCGACGAAATGGCCTACGGCCTCAACCTGTCCGCGCCGCGCGTCTTCATCGCGGACCAGGAACGCCTCGACCGTCTCGCCGCGCTTCCCGCACCGCCCGCCAGCTTCGACATCATCGGCGTCCGCACCACGAAGCCGCTTCCCATCGGCGCAAAAGCATGGGCCGACCTCTTCCACGCGCCCTACACATCAGACATGCCGGACATCGACGTCGCCCCCGACGATGATCTCCACATGCTCTTCACCTCGGGCTCCACCGGCAACCCGAAAGGCGCCGTGTCCACCCACCGCAATGTGATCCATGCGTTGCTGTCATGGGAGCTCGACCTGCTCGCTGCATTCGAGATCGGGCTTCTTGCGCGCCCCCCGAGTGACCCGCCGCCGCCGCAATCCACCATGCTGCTGGCCATCCCGCTCTTCCACGTCACCGGCCTGCTGGCCTGCACAATGTCCTGCCTCCGCTACCAGCGCCGCATCGTGATGATGTACAAGTGGGACGTCGAGAAAGGCGCCGACATCATCGAGCGTGAAGGCATCACCCACATGACCGCCACGCCTGCCATCACGGGTGACCTCGTCGCCTATTCGCGACGCACCGGCCGCAAGTTCCCGAGCCTCATCACCATCGGCGGCGGCGGCGCCTCACGCGCGCCCGAACAGGTCCGCGCGATCGACAGCGTCTTCGAGAAAGCCTTCCCCGGCACCGGCTGGGGCATGACCGAGACCAACGCCATCGGCGTCGGCATTGCGGCGGGCGACTACCTCCGCAAGCCCGAAAGCTCCGGCCGCGTCTCCGCTGTGCTCGACATCCGCGTGGTGGATGAAAACAACAGATCTGTCCCGCCTGGCGAGCGCGGCGAACTCCAGATCCGCGGCGCATCGATCATGCGCGGCTACTACCAGAACCCGAAAGCCAACGCCGAGAACTTCGTCGACGGCGACTGGTTCAAGACGGGCGACGTCGCCATCATCGACGACGAAGGCTTCGTCTTCATCGTCGACCGCATCAAGGACCTCGTCATCCGCGGCGGCGAGAATATCGGCTGCGGCGCGGTCGAATACGCCCTGCAGGAACATCCTGCCGTGGAAGAAGCCTGCGTCTACGGCGTGCCCGACGAACGCCTGGGCGAAGAAGTCTGCGCCACGCTGTACATCAGCAGGCCCGTCTCCGATCCTGAGCTGCGCACCTTCCTGGAACCCCGCCTCGCGAAATTCCAGATCCCGCGCTACTTCCGCTTCACAACAGAACCGCTCCCCCGCGGCGCCACGGGCAAGATCCTGAAGAAGGACCTCCGCGCGCAGGCCGCGAAGGAAATCGGCTGATCCGTCGGCCGCCGCAGGGAAGTCAGACAGCGCCCTCAGGCTTCTTGCCTGCTTTCCTGGCGGCCGATTGCGCGTCGCGGAACGCCTTCGCCCAGCCGTCCTTGTTCGCCTGCCGCCCGCGCGCGATCGCGAGTGCGTCAGCGGGGACATTCTCCGTAACTGTGGAACCCGACCCGACATAGCCGCCCGCCCCAATCGTCACTGGCGCCACCAGCGATGAGTTCGAGCCCACAAACGCTCCTTCGCCCACCACCGTCCGGTATTTGAAGAAGCCGTCGTAATTGCAGAAGATCGTCCCCGCGCCGATGTTCGCGCCTGCGCCTACGTCCCCATCGCCCAGATACGACAGATGGTTTGCCTTGGCGCCCGCACCCACGGTGACATTCTTCACCTCGACGAAGTTTCCGATGTGTGCGTCCTTTCCGATGACGGCGCCCGGGCGCAACCGCGCATACGGACCCACCAGCGCGCCCGCGCCCACTTTCGAGCCTTCAAGATGCGAGAACGCGCGGATCACTGCGCCGCTCTCAACACTCACACCGGTCGCGAACACCACGTTCGGCTCGATCGTCACACCCGCCGCGATCTTCGTGTCGTGCGAGAAGAACACCGTCTCCGGCGCCGGAATGGTGACGCCCGCCACCATCATGCTTTCCCGCGCGCCGTCCTGGAACACCCGCTCGACCTGCGCCAGCTCCACCTGGCTGTTGACGCCCTGCACGTCGCGCTCCTCGCACAGCGCCACGCCCGCCTTGAGCCCGCGCCCGCGCGCCAGCGCGACCAGATCGGTGAGATAGAATTCTCCCTTGGCGTTGTCGTTCTTCACCTCGGCCAGAAGCTCGAACATCAGCTTCACCGGCGCCGCCATCACGCCCGAATTGGCCAGCGCGATCTTCAGCTGTTCCTCGCTCGCATCATTCGCCTCGACGATGGCCTCCAGCGCGCCATCGCCCGTCGTCACCAGCCGCCCATACCTGTTCGGCAGCCTGGCCTCAAAGCCAAGCACGCATACGCTCGCGCCCCTGCCCAGTTCCGCAAACGCCCGCTCGCCCGCCTCCACCGGTATCAGCGGCGTGTCCGCATACAGCACGATCGCCTCGCCATCGGCCCCGCTCAGCGCCTGTCGCGCCGCATCGACGGCGTTCGCCGTCCCCAGCTGTTCGCGCTGCACGACGACATTCTCCGCTCCCACCAGCTTCGCCGCCGCCTCGCTCAGCTGCGGCATGTCCGGCCCGACCACCACGACCGACCGCCTGCACCCCAGCTCCTTCGCCAGCGCGACGCTCCACGCCAGCATCGAACGCCCACCGATCTCGTGCAGCACCTTGGGGCGTGGCGATTTCATCCGCGTGCCCTTGCCCGCTGCCAGGATGATTGCGAAACGGTCGGCCATGGCCTGTCCTTCAGGGTCGAATCCAGTCCGCCCTGAGTACCATGACAAACCTGTCCGGCTACACCATCGCCTTTGACCTCGATGGCACGCTGGTCGAGACGGCAGGCGACATCCACGCCGCACTGAACAAGGTTCTGGCCGCCCAAGGGCTACCCACCGCCACGCTGGAGGACATCCGGAATTTCGTCGGCCAGGGCGCCCGCGCCCTCATCATCCGCTGCTGCGCCGTCCACGGCATCCACCACGACGCCGCCAGGCTGGATCAGCTGACGGAAGCCTATATCGAGGCCTACGCCGCAGACATCGCGGTGCACTCACACGCCTATCCCGGTCTGGTCGAAGCGCTGGACAAGCTGCAGGACGCCGGCGCGAGGCTCTGCGTCTGCACCAACAAGCGGACGGACCTGTCCGTCCAGCTCCTGATCGCGCTGGGTCTCGACCACCATTTCGCTGCCATCGTCGGTTCAGACCGCGTCACAAACCGCAAGCCTCACCCCGACCACTACATGCAGGCCATCGTGGCGGCCGGCGGCGATCAATCGCGCTCCGCCATGGTCGGCGATTCGATCAATGACGTGCTGTCGGCAAAGGCCGCTGGCGCCCCCGTCGCCGTGTATGCATACGGCTATACGGACACGGCGCCGGGCCTGTTAGGGGCCGACGCCGTGTTTACGCAATTCACTGACCTTCCGGACCTTCTGGTCCGTCTGCTGAAACCTTAGCCCATCCCGCGGGCGAAACCTGCGGGCTTGCCCGGCTCAGGGCGCGCGCTTTTCTTGCGCGGCGGCATCCCGTTGACCATGTTGCTCCGCACGTCGGTGCGAGCGGAACGCATGGCGGGGACGAAGCCGGCATCGATCAGATTTATCGAAACATCGAAACCGCGATTGGTCCAATATTCCTCAATCTTGGCCTTCAGCTTGCGCGCGCCGTCATTGTCACAAAAGTCGCTGTTCATTTGGTTCGCTCCAGACACCTTGTGGGGCGCTTCTGACGTAACAACGCCAATCGGCCCCGGTAGGTCCCTCAGTTCTCGCCCCCCGCTTTGCAGTGTGGGCGTGAAGTCAACCTAGGAATGCAGTTGAGGCGGCGCATGAAGCAGCTGAGGTATTTTGAAGATCAATTGTGGCAGCGGGTTAAAACGCGCCACGGTTACCCCAACATCCGTTCATAAAGCCCGGAAAGACCCGCAAAACAGCGACCCGAGCCAGGCAGGCCCAATCCGCGACAGCCCGCCGCACCCGACTCAGATCGACGAGCTCACCTACTGCTTTTCCCTGGCGCGCCGGAAAAGGCCGGCTTGCCGCGCCGTAGCGCGGAGGCTGGTGGGCGATGCAGGGATTGAACCTGCGACCCCTCCCGTGTGAAGGGAGTGCTCTCCCGCTGAGCTAATCGCCCGGACCCGCATCGGGACCCAGTTTTGGGGAGCGGGTTCATAGGCCCCGTCGCCGCGAGGCGTCAAGGTTTGGCCGGTCTGGAGACCCTGCTGTCCGTGTTTTGTTGCACGGCTCCGCCCCCATCCGGGGGTTTCCCGTGGACATGAGCCTTTCCTTTTGGGAAGGCTGCGACCCAAGCGGGTTACAAACCAGAAAAATCCGCAAAACCGGGAGGGAAGTCGGCATGGCGTTTCTGTCGCCTAGCAAGATCACGACCATGGAGCATGCCAGAAAGCACCGCACCTGGGCGCTCTGGATCATGGTGATCGTCTACATTTTCAATTTCATCGACCGCCAGATCGTCAACATCCTGCAGGAAGACATCAAGGCCGACCTCGGCCTGCTCGACTGGCAGCTCGGCACGATGACCGGGCTCACCTTCGCGATCGTCTACTGCACGTTCGGCATTCCGGTCGCCCGCATCGCGGACTCGACGAGCCGCAAGGGCGTCATGGCCGTCTCGCTGGCGGTCTGGAGCGGCTTCACGGCGCTTTGCGGCCTCGCCACCAACTTCTGGACCCTGCTGCTGGCCCGCATGGGCGTCGGCCTCGGCGAGGCAGGCGGCAGCCCGCCCGCCCACGCCATGATTTCGGATCTCTACGAGAAAGAGAAGCGCGGCCGCGCCCTCGCGCTCTACTCGGCTGGTCTCTACGCCGGCACGCTGCTCGGCTATTATCTTGGCGGCTGGCTGTCAGAAGCGATGAGCTGGCGCGAAGCCTTCTTCGTCGTCGGCATACCGGGTGTTATCTTCGCGATCATCGTCTGGACCACCGTTCGCGAGCCCGTCCGTGGCCTCTCCGGCACCAAGCCGTCGACCCAGAAGGTCACCTTCGTTGAGTCGTTCAAGAAACTCTGGTCGCTTAAGGCGTTCCGCTATTACTCGATCGCCACCGGCGCCGGCACCTTCGTCACCTACGGTCTCGGCAACTGGATGCCGTCCTTCCTGCCGCGCACCTATGGCGTGCTCGATCCGGAAACGATGAAGTATGTAGGCGCCTGGAGCATGCCCGAGATGCAGGCCTTCTTCGGCATGTGCCAGACCTCCATGGTCGACGGCGTCCGTACACTGGCTGCCGACTGCACGCGCATGAGCACCACCGAGATCGGCCTCATGTATGGCACGATCACCGGCGTGGGCGGCGCAATTGGCACCATCGCGGGTGGCTACATCGCCGACCGTCTCGGCAACAAGGATCGCCGCTGGTTCCTCTGGGTTCCGATGTGGGGCAAGGTTGTCGGCGCCCCGCTGTTCATCTGCGCCCTGCTGGCCCCGACGCCGGAGCTCGCGCTCCTGCTGTACTTCCCGGGCATCACGCTGGCCGCGATGTATCTCGGGCCATCACTTGCGATCACCCACCACCTTGTGCCCGCCTCGATGCGCGCGATGTCGTCCGCCGTGCTGTTCTTCATCCTGAACATCATCGGCCTCGGCACCGGCCCGTTCGTGGTCGGCATCCTGTCGGACGCGGTCGGCGGCTCCGCTGCATCGATCGCCGAAGCTGCTCCGTGGATCGGCACGACGGTCGAAGAGGTGAAGCAGTGGTCGCTCAAATGGGCGATGATCGCCGCGGTCATCATCACCCTGCCGCTGACCTATCTCTGGCACATGGGCGCCAAAGTGCTCCCGGTCGGCGCGCTGGACGAAGACGGCAACGCCACAAAGGAAGCCCTCACCGAAGGCGACCCCAAGGGCCAAGCCCAAGCCACCGGCCCCTCGGCCTGATCCATCGCGATAAACTCGACAAAAGGCCCGGCCAGAAGCCGGGCCTTTTCATGTCCCGCCACGCCTGGTTCGTGGAAAAGCCGCTGTTCGGATTCTGGGGGAAACCCAGAAATCCTACCACTCAGATTCAGCCACTTCCCCGAAAAACTCGAGGGAAACACTGGCGCCGGGTCGGCGGGGTCAGTTGCGGCGGCACAATCGCGCCGATGTCACGAGCACGAAACCGCACACCGTGACCGGCACACGCCAGATGCGCGCACAGAGCCAGCAACATCGGGGCTCAGGCGAGGGACCGCCCTCACGACACGCACCGTAAGGACAGGGCGACACACCGCCCCGCACCTGATCTGCGCCCGCTTCGCGTATCTCGCGCGTAGCTCATTCGCAGTTCGGGGGAGAACGAACTCGGCGCATGCACCCCAGCTCACCCCACCCCGGCTCCAGGCCGCGGAATAGTGCCCACGCGCCTCAGTCGAACGTCAGCTCGTCATCGCCCAGCGGCGCGAACACCTCGTCCAGCTCCCGCTCACTCACGCCGCTCAGGCCGGCCGGATCCCATTTCGGCGCGTTGTCCTTGTCGATGATCACTGCGCGCACGCCCTCCTGAAAATCATGGCTGTGCACCTGCCGGCTGCCGATCCGGTACTCCATCCGCATATTGTCCTCGAAGGACTGCATCTGCAGGCCGAGCGACAACTGCCGGTGGGCGACCTTCAGCGTCCGCGGGCTCTTGGTCTTCAGCGTGGCCAGCTGCCTGGCGGACCATTCATCCGGTTCGTCCGCCAGCGCCGCGAAAATCTCCTCGACGCTCGGCTTGCCGAACGTCCGCTGCATCGTGTCGAGATGCTTCTCGAACGCCGCCGCTTCATCCCAGTCCATCGCCTCGAGCAGCCCCAGCTCCCCCTCGCACACCGAAGCCTTCACCGCCTCGACCACATTCGACTCGCAGAAATTCGTTGCGATCCCCGCTGAGCAGACATCCCCGCCCTTCAGCCGCTCGCCCGTCAGAGCCAGCCACATCCCCAGCGGCGGCCCGAGTCTAGGCAGAAACCATCCCCCACCGACATCCGGAAACAGCCCGATCCCCGTCTCCGGCATGGCAAACAGCGTCCGCTCCGTTGCGACCCGGTGCGATCCATGAACGCTGATCCCGACGCCGCCACCCATCGTCACGCCATCCATGAAGGCGACATAGGGCTTGGGATAATTCTTGATCCGGGTGTTCAGGCGATACTCGGCCCGGAAAAACGCCTGCGCCGCCGATCCATCCGCAGCCCCGCTCTCCGCCAGCATCCGGATATCCCCGCCGGCGCAGAATCCGCGCGTGTCCCTGGCATGGTCGACGACCACCAGCTCGATCTCGGGGTCACTCGCCCACGCCTTCAGGGCCGAATCCATCGCGAGGCACATTTCCTCGTTCAGCGCATGCAACGCCTGCGGCCGGTTCAGCGTGATCCGTCCCGCAACGCCCTGACGATGAATGATGATCTCGGCCATGACCGCACCTCCGGCCCATCGCCTAACACGCGGCCGGCACGAATCCCAACTGTCACGGAATCACCCGACCTTCCTGCTTGTGTAGCGTCTCGGAAGCACTCAACTCAGAGGAGGCGGCACGTGCGCTGGCACACCGTTCGCTTCGACGCGCGCGCCAACCGCGTCGAAATCTATCGCCACGCCGACGATTACTGCGATGGCGACCCGCTGATCCTGATCGACGCCAGCGTCGAGCGATTTGGCCAGTCGCCCGATGGGGCCGAAGCCCTCGCGGCCTGGGTGGGCCGTATCGTGCTGGCGGACAACCCGGCGGCCAGCAAGGCGTTGGGAATCGGGTGAGGCCGCGAACTACTGCCGCAGCATATCCCGCGAGATGATCACCCGCATCACCTCGTTCGTGCCTTCCAGAATCTGGTGCACCCGAAGATCACGCACGATCCGCTCCACGCCATAGTCCGACAGATAGCCATAGCCGCCATGCAGCTGCAGCGCGTCGTTCGCCACCTTGAAGCCGGTGTCCGTCACGAACCGCTTGGCCATCGCACACCAGCGCGTCGCCTGCGGCGTCTTCGCATCCAGCTCCTGCGCCGCGTTGTAGAGCATCGCGCGCGCGGCCTGCGTTTCCGTTTCCATGTCGGCCAGCTTGAACTGCGTCGCCTGGAAATCCGCGATCGCCTGTCCGAACTGCTTGCGCTCCTTCGTGTAGGCCAGCGCCTTGTCGAGCGCATCCTGCATGCCGCCGAGAGAACACGCGGCGATGTTGAGGCGTCCGCCATCGAGCCCCGCCATAGCGAACCGGAAGCCGTCGCCCTCGGCGCCCACGCGGCGGCTGGCCGGGATTCGCAGATCCTCGAAGATCACCTGACGCGTCGGCTGAGAGTTCCAGCCCATCTTCTTCTCGTTGGCGCCAAACGCGATTCCCTTGTCGTCCTTGCGCACGATGAAGGTGGAGACGCCCTTCGGCCCATCCTGTCCCGTCCGCGCCATCACGACATAGACGTCGCTGACCCCGGCGCCCGAGATGAACTGCTTGGCGCCGTTGAGAATGTAGTCGCCTCCGTCCTTCACGGCCCTGGTCTTCAGCCCCGCCGCGTCCGATCCGGCCCCCGGCTCGGTAAGACAGTATGATGACAGGAGCTCCATGGACGTGAGTTGCGGCAACCATTCCTTCCGCATCTCCTCGGAGGCGAAGCGGTCGATCATCCACGAACACATGTTGTGGATCGAAATGTAGGCCGCCGTCGAAACGCAGCCCTGGCTCAGTTGCTCGAAAACCAGAACGGCATCGAAACGACTGAGGGCCGATCCGCCGACATCTTCGTTCACATACAACCCCGCAAACCCCAGGCCTGCGGCTTCCCGGATCACGTCGACGGGAAAATGCTTCTTTTCGTCCCACTCTCCGGCGAAGGGCCGCAGTCTTTCCGCGGCAAAATCGGCTGCCGTCTGTCTAATCAAAATCTGTTCAGGGGTCAGCGCTGTCATACGGTCTGTTCCGACTTCGATTCCGGCGCTATCCATACGTCCAGTTCCTCGCGTACTCAAAGACTTCAGAAAACGACCTCCCGCGACAGGCCTGTCCCTCCCATGGCGACCCTCATCGATGATCCCGCGCCCGCCTATCGCGTGCGCCCTGCGCGGGGCAACGAAATCGGTGAATTGCAGAACATAGACCTGGCTTCGGCAACGCTTTTCCGCGGCACTGGCCTTATCGATTTCGGCCCGCTGGGCGAGCCGACCGAACCGATTCCCGAGGACAGGCTGCGCCGGGGTTTTGGCGAAGGGCTGATCTGGGTGGCCGTCGATGACCGGGAGGAGCTTGTGGGCTTTGCCCTGTGTTCCGACCGGCGGGAGGATCTCTATCTCGACCAGCTCTCGGTCCTGCCACGACACAGCAGGCGGGGTCTCGGGACGCGCCTTGTGCGCCGCTGCCTTCAGGAGGCCGAAGCCCGCACCTTTCGGAGGGTGTCGCTGTCCACCTTCCGCAAGGTGCCATGGAACGGCCCCTTCTATCGCACCCTCGGTTTCCGCGAAGTGCCAGTATGGAGATTGAACGACTGGCAGCTGGAAATCCGCGAGTTGCAGCGACAGACGATGGACGTCCGCCTCCGCTGCTTCATGCAGCGGTCTGTGAAGCGAGCGCGTTAGGACGGCCCTCGCCGCCGATCCGTGACTTTTCGTTCCACGCCCGCTACCAAGCGGGGCAAGAAGGAACGACCCATGCCCAAGTCCCTGATCACCGGCGCTTTCCCGTCTTCGCGCCTGCGCCGCCTGCGCCAGCACGACTGGTCGCGCCGCCTGATGCGCGAGACGAAGCCGAGCCCCGACGACATCGTCTGGGGCATGATCGTCCATGACGGCAAGGAACCGCGCATTCCGGTCAAGACGATGCCGGGCGTCGATCGCCTGAATGTCGACGAGGCCGCAAAGGCCGCCGTCCGCGCCCGCGAACTTGGTATCCCCGCGATTGCCGTCTTCCCGCACATCAACGCGGCGAAGAAGAACGATGGCGGCGACGAGGCGATCAACCCCGAGGGGCTGGTGCCGACGGTTATCCAGGCGATGAAGGCCGCAGCGCCGGAAGTCGGCATCGCCTGCGACGTGGCGCTCGACCCCTTCACCAGCCACGGCCACGACGGGCTGCTCAACGATGACGGCTACGTGCTCAATGACGAAACCGTCGCCATGCTGACAGAGCAGGCCCTCATCCAGGCACGCGCCGGCGCCGACATTGTTGCCCCGTCCGACATGATGGACGGCCGCATCGGCGCGATCCGCGACACCCTCGACGAGGAGGGGTTCGAGAACGTCATGATCCTGTCCTACGCCGCCAAGTACGCCTCGGCCTTCTACGGCCCCTATCGCGACGCGGTCGGCACGGCGTCCGTGCTGAAGGGCGACAAGAAGACCTACCAGATGGATTTCGGGAACACGGAAGAAGCCCTTCGCGAAGTCGCCATGGACATCGAGGAAGGCGCCGACATGGTGATGGTGAAACCGGGCCTGCCTTACCTGGATATCGTCCAGCGTGTTTCCTCCGAGTTCGGCATGCCCACGCTGGTGTTCCAGATTTCCGGCGAGTACGCGCAGATCAAGGCGGCCGCCGCCCAAGGCTGGCTGGACGAGGACAAGGCGATCATCGAAACGATGTCAGCCTTCAAGCGCGCCGGCGCCTCAGGCGTAATCACCTACTTCGCCGAGCGCGCGGCACAGCTGCTGGGAAAATGATCCGCCAGTGCAGTATCGCCTTCAGCCGCCTGTGGCGCGCTTGAAGCCGCCACATCAGACTTTCAAGCACAGCCCGCCTTTCCTGCGCCGCGGCTGAATTGAGGCCTGCGCTGTCCTGATCGGAGATCAAGCTGATCAGGTGCCCGACCTGATCGGCTAGAACGCTGACCTGCTCGCGAACACTGGCGCTTTCGGTGCGGCGGTCCATGCGAGAAACCTCTGGAGCTGTCCCGCAACATCCCAAGCCATGTACGCCTCACACTGAGTCGAGTTGCACGAATTCGCAAGCGGGCTGCTCAGCCAGCGCGGCCGATCGCCGTGAAGCCTTGCCCGCATGGCTGCGCGTTGCCTGTATCCGGCAGGACTTCGCCCGGCCTGATGCGCCCTTGCACAAAGCGGAGCAGCACTGGCCGCCCATCTGGCTCGATTGGCCCCTCCACCACCGCATCGCGCACGAACACCGCACCCGACCCCGTGAGTGCGATGGCGCGGACATTCAGAGTTGAGCCTTCAAAGGACGGCGGCGGCGTGACAGCGTCGTCCGGCTGACCTGCGGGTGTCGCCGAGGAGGATCCAGACATGAGCCCCCCAGATCGTACCACCTCGTCTGCAGCCTTCCGCACGTTCGCGCTGGCAAACCGCCGCGTGACGTCTGCGGACCGGCTGTGGACGCTGATATCGTCGGCGATGGCGCGGAAAAGACTGACATCCATGCCCGGCAGATACCCGAGCTCCTCGATCGTCTGGAACGGTCCGCGCCGGAACTCATCCGCTTTCAGCTGCGAAGGTTCTGGCTCGCTGCCGTCCGGCTCGACCGCATTGCCGTCATCTGCATCCGCCCCGAAACTGCGATAGCCGATCGCCGCCTGCGCCATTTCCCTGGCCGCCTCGCCGCTTGCGCCAGCAGCCGCGAAAAGCGCCGTGAGCAGCTCTTCGGAGGCCACATTGATGTCGATGCGCGCGGTCTCTGGACGCAGCTGCACCAGCAGCGTGTCTTCGCCATCCCGACAGGCCCATGTGTCAGCGAAATTGCCGATGCGTCCGTCGGCGAACGCTCCCCATCCCAGCCGTACGCCACCATCGGCCAGCGCGCGAGCGCGCGTAAGCTCGGCGCCTGCATTGACCACGACGGCGGAGGTGGACGCCTGCTGTGCGGCGGCGGCGGCGATGATCGACATCACCACCGCGCCCCACAACACCATCACCAGGGCGGCGCCCCTATCCTTTGGCGTGGAGCAGCGCGCCTCTGCCATCCGTCACTCGCTCGCAGCGCGCCGTGCGGCGTCTTCCATTGCAGCGCCCACGCCGCGCATGCGGTCGGTCAGCTCCTTGGTCACGCGCCGTGCGTCATCGACACCGCCGATGACACGTGGCGTGATCAGGACGACCAGCTCCGTGCGCTCGGTGCGCTGGCTCGTCGACCGGAAGAGCTCTCCGAGTCCCGGAATGTCGCCAAGCAGCGGGATCTTGGTGTGACCGTCGGTGACGCGATCACGGATCAGACCACCAAGCGCGATCGTCGAACCGTTGTCGACAGCGACGGTCGTCTTGATCTTGCGCTGCTGGATCGTCGGCGAGTCGATGCCTGACGTGCGCGTTTCGACCACGTCCGAGACCTCCTGTTCGATGTCCAGCATGACACGACCGCCTTCGTTGACGCGGGGGGTCACGCTGAGGATCACGCCGGTATCACGCAGTTCCACAGAGTTCACGATGGGCGCGTTCGGATCGGTCGTCGAGACCGCCGTCTGCGTGACGATCGGAACCTGATCGCCAACCTGCAGGGTGGCGGTACGGTTGTCGAGAACCATCAGGGTGGGCGACGAGAGCACCTTCACGTCCGTCACGCTGGCGAGTGCGTTCAGGGCCGCGCGTCCATCCGCGCCCTGGGCGAGCACCGAGAAACCGGGGAAGAGCGACGCGACGGCGCCGCTTTCGAGATCGCTGAACTTGAACCCGAATTCGCCCTCCTGCAGGAACCAGGTCACGCCGAAAGCGAGCTCGTCGCTCAGCGAGACCTCGGCAATCGTCGCTTCCAGCATCACCTGGTTGGGCGTGACATCAAGAAGCGTGATCACCTGCTCGAGCAACTTGAACTCTTCGGCCGATGACAGGATGACCAGCGAATTGTTGGCATCATCGGCATGAATGCGCGCGGGCCTCGCTGTCGGCGAGGAGATCGCCGGCACGACCACTTCCACAGCAGCGGGCGAGGTGGGTGTCGTTGCGCTATCGGTCGAGACCGGCGTCAGCGCCGGGCTCACATTGTCGAAGCCGGCTTCGACTGTCGGGTCGGAAGTCGACAGGGTCTTCTGCAACAGCTCGGCGACTTCCTTGGCCGGGCGGTTCTGCAGCGGGATGACGTGGAAGGACTGGTCCGCCATGCTGCCCGTGCGGTCGAGCTGCGCCATCCACGCCTGCACCTGGTCGAGATGGTGCGGCTTGGCCGAGATCGCGAGTACGGAGTTGAGGCGTTCGATCGGAATGAAGCGAACAACGCCAGCCATCGGGGACCCGCTGGTTGCGCCGAACAGCTGCTCCAGTTCCCGTACCAGCAACGATGCCGACGTGTTCTTCACCGGCAGGACGGCGAACGACATTCCCGCCATGTAATCGACGTCGAACAGGTCGACCATTTCGAGCATGCTGACGATGTTGCGCGAGTCTTCCTTCAGGATCAGGAGATTGCGGGCCGTGTCGACACGGGCGATGGCGCCCTCGCTGGCGATGGGACGCAGGATCTTCTCCATCTCCACGGCGGAGATATACTGCAGAGGGACCACCTGCACGCCGGGGCCCGCACGAAGGTCCGAAGCGTTGGCGCCGTAGGCAACCACACGCGAAGCCGTTGCAGCGGCCGAAGCGGGGGCGATGCGGTAGAAGCCCCCTTCATTGATCAGGACGAGTTCGTTGCTGGCGAGCGCGCCGGCCAGCATCTGGACAAGCGAGCGCTGGTCCACCGGTCGGGCCGTCTGGATCGTCACGCTGCCGGAGACCTCGCCTTCGATGACGTAATTGAGGCCGAGCGTATCGCCCAGGATCTGCTGTACCGCGTCGGCAGTCGGCACAGCGACCAGCTTGACGACGATGTTGCCACGACCGCTGCGGCTGGTCTGCGCGGCGGGGTCAACGAAGCGACCCGTGCCCTTCTGGATGACCGGCTCCACCGATTGCTGCTGCGCGTCGGGCGAGAGGCGCACCTCTGCTTCCTGGCGCTGCTGCAGCTCCGGCGCTGTCATTGCGGGCTGCACCGGCGCCCTGCGAGGAGAGCCATTGTCATCGACCGAGACGCATCCCGACAGGACGACCGCCGCAGCAGCCGATGCTGCAAGGCGCAGTCGGAATTGCGACTTCCGCCCGGCGCCGCCGATTGGCTTCAACACGCTAGACATATCCAACTCCACTTTACTCACTGGTCTTCACGGACTTTGAGGTCGACGACTTCGTCACCATTGCTGATGCGCACGGTGCTGGCCGTGATCGATTCCACTTTCCAGCCATCGACGGTTTCACCGGCCTTGACCCAGGTCAGCACGGCAGCGCCGGGCGCCTGCAAGGCGGCGCGGGCCCCGCGCTCCGAAATGATGACGCCCTTGACTGTCATCGCCGGCATGTCGCCCGGCGCATCTGGCGTGTTGCCTGCGCCGTCAGGTGCGGACGGATCGACGTTGTCAGCTTTTGCCGGCGGCGCCTTGTCGGGGCCGAGTGCGCGCTGGCTGTTGAACATGGGACGGGTGAAGGCCTCGTCGCCGACCGGTGGGACGGCTGCAGCGGGCGGAACGGCGGGAACGACCACCTGCTCCGGACCGGCGTTCACGCGTGTCACCCTGGCGTCTGTGGTCAGGGACATGACGCCGGCGCCCGCCAGCGCGGCGCTGGCGCCGACGAGGAGCAGACCCAGGGCAACTTTCGGGAGCGGCGTTCTGGACATGTCAGCCATTCCTCGCGAACGCAAAGATGTCGAACGTGGCCTGAAGCAGCGGCGCCTCCGGATCATCGACCGGGCGGCGGCTGTCGCCCATCGTCTGGATGTTGCCGCCAGCGACGATCAGTACGGGGCGCGCTGCGCTGATGGCTTCCAGAGCGCGATTGATCTGGTTACTGGTTCCGATGACGGCGAGACGGACGCCAACGCGGCGAACCGCGCCTTCCTGCACCACATCGAGTGTCTGCACCGAGCGAACCTGGGCTCCGGCGCGATCGAAGACACGCTGGGCTGCCGACTGGACAGAGGCCGAGGACTGAGCGTCGCTGGCCGGGGCATACATGTCGACGGCAAACCTGGGGTCGCGCTCCAGGCGCGCCCATGCGGCGCGCAGGTGCGATGTCGATCCTGCCATTGAGCTGAGCGAGCTGACGCGCTTCTCGACCGACGCCACCCTGGCGTCGAGATCGAACACGAAGGTTGCCAGCAGCCACCAGATGACAGCGGCGGCCGCCGCCAATGAGGCGAGCAGCAGCCCAACCGCGATTGTACGGCGCGACGACCGAGGGAGCGCGTGCAGCATCATTGCTCCGTCTCCGCAGCCGGTACGGTTTCATCCACGGGGGGCCTGGACTCCTTGAAGGTGATCTCGAGGCGGAAACGCTCGGCGCCAGTCTGGGAATCCCGCACGACGGGCGAGGCGAACCGTGCCCCCGCGATGGCGTCGGACGCTTCGAAAGCTTCGACCAGCGTGGCGCTGTTTCCGGACAGGCCGGTCACGATCACGGTTGGCCGTTCATAGGCGAATTCCTCAAGCCAGCTTCCGTCGGGCAGCAGCGAGGCGATGGTGTTGTAGACCCGGAGGAAGCCCAGCGGATCAGCCTGCTCGGCCGCCAGCTTCTCGATCCCGCCGATCCCCTGCGTGACGCGTGTGGATATCTCCATGGCCTCAGCGGCGCCGACTTCGGCTGTCTCGATCAGTGTGTCAGCGGCTGCGATGCGGCGCTGCTGCAGGTCGCGCCAGGCAAAGCCTGCAAACACGGCCGCGCCGACAAGAATAAAGGCAAGGATGCGGATCCCGGATGAACCACCGGACTTGACCGCCGGCCGCATAGACGGGGGCAGAAGGTTGAAGCCAACCCGGCCCGTCGGCATCGCGCGGTCGGCCAGATCGATCGCCGAAAGCCTTATGCCGTAGCCCTGGTACATCTCGTCGACCAGCACATCGATCGATCCGCGCGGCGCAAGCGCCTGCGAAACGATGATCTCGCGCGCAGCGTCGTCTTCGCCGGTCACAATGGAATCCGCGTAGACCTCGTCGACCGTAAACGGCGTGTCCGACGCCATCTGGAGATTCATGATGTTCTGGACGTGCGCCCGCGATGCGGTCGGAAGACGGCGCTCACGGCGCAGGGCTGCGTCTTCGGACAGAATGTAGACGACGCCCGCCCTGGATATGCCCCGCGGGGTCTTTCCGCCCGGGACAAGCGGTACGCCAGGGACGCCGGGTTTCGTTTTCAGGACAAGCTGACCGTCCACTTCCTGCACAGTCGCGAGCGGCCCACGCGTCTGGAGCGAGTTGCGCCAGCCGCCCGGCGTTAACGACACGAGTTCCTGACGCCACCAGGCGAGGAAATCACGCATTTTCGCGCCAAAGGACACGCTGGACGTGGCATCGTCTTCGCCTGCGCGAGCCGTATCGCGATCACCTTCACCGGTAACCGACACAGGCAAACTCCCCGACTAGACCGCCAAGCATTCAGCGCTTGCCAGGTACACAGCGCAAGAAGTGTTCCAGCACTGCTTGCGATGCGTCTTGCTGGCCTTGAACTTGCTGGCTGAATCCCGGTCCATACGCCTATAGATGCGTCGGCCTGGAGGCAGTGGCGACAGTGACCAGCAAGGATCGTTCAGACCAGCAGGTGACGGACGCAGTCAGCTGGCTCATCGCAAACGGACTTCTGCCGCAGGAGAAGCACGCCCGCGCCGTCGCGATGGCACAGCATTCCTCCGAACGGATGGACCAGCTCCTTTTGAAGCTCGGTCTCGTGAACGAACAGCATCTCGCACAGGCCCTGTCGGTGGCCTGCGACCTTCCCCTTGTCGCGCGTGAAGCTTTTCCGGCGGATGCACCTTTCAACGGGCTGCTGCAGACCGACTATCTCCGTGCGCAGCGCATCGCCCCCCTGCGCATGGCTGACGGGTCGGTTCAGCTTGTCATGGCAGACCCCTTCAACGCCGAGGCCATAGCGGCGGTCGCGCTGAAAACCGGACTGCGGGTAAGGCCCGCCGTCGGCGTCGGCGGCGAAATCGATGTCTGGCTCGTCGCCACTGCCGTGGCGCCAAGACAGGAGCGGGACGTATCCGCCGCCGAGGCCGGCGGCGCGGACACCGACCTTCAGCGCCTGCGTGATCTCGCCGGCGGGGCGCCCGTCATTCGCTGGGTCGACCAGATGTTCGAAAGCGCGGTTGCGGCTGGCGCATCCGACATCCATCTCGAGCCCGGCTCGCGCGGCATGCGCGTGCGCCTGCGCGTCGATGGCCATCTGCGCGAAATCCCGCCGCCAGACGCCAGCCTGACGGAGGCGACGACCTCCCGGATCAAGATTCTCGCCAAGCTCGACATCGCTGAACGCCGCCTGCCGCAGGACGGCAGAACCCGCATCACCATTCAGGGTCGCGAGATCGACCTGCGCATCGCCACCTCACCGACATTGCATGGCGAAGGCGCCGTGCTCCGTCTGCTCGACAAGTCTGCCGCTGTCCTATCGCTGGACGTGCTCGGCCTGTCGCCGGACACGGTCGAGAAAATCCGCCGTTCGATCCGCCGGCCGAATGGCGTGACGCTGGTCACCGGTCCGACAGGCTCGGGCAAGACAACGACACTCTACTCTGCGCTACGCGATATCCTTACGCCGGAGATGAAGTTCGTGTCGGTGGAAGACCCGATCGAATACCAGATCGAAGGCGTCTCTCAGATCCAGGTCCGCCCGACGATCGACCTGACCTTCGCCAAAGCGCTCCGCTCCATTCTTCGCCAGGACCCCGACGTTCTCATGATCGGTGAGATCCGCGACAGGGAAACGGCCACCATCGCCATCGAAGCGGCGCTGACCGGGCATCAGGTCCTCTCCACGCTCCACACCAACAATGCGCCCGCTACCGTCACACGTCTTATGGAAATGGGCGTGCCGGAATACCTGATCGCCTCCACCGTCAGCTCCATCTCCGCCCAGCGGCTGGTGCGCAATCTATGTCCCTCCTGCGCCGAGCCGTATGCACCATCCGCAGCGCTGCTGGCGAACCTGCCGGGCGCGAAATCCGCCAGCGATGCTCAGTACCGCAAGCCCAGGGGCTGCAGCGCCTGCCGCGGCACCGGCTATCGCGGCCGGGCCAGCATCGCCGAGATCATGATGATCTCCGACACCCTGCGCGACCTGATCCTGCGCCGCGCGCCGGAGCGCGATATTCGGAACAGGGCGATCGACGAGGGCATGACGCCGCTGCTCGCCGATGGCCTGCGCCGCGCCGCCGATGGACTGACCTCGCTGGATGATGTCATTCGGGTAGCGGGGCTGGACTGATGCAGGACTACAGTTTCAAGGCCTTTGCCAAGGACGGTGCGCTGGTCGCCGACCAGATCGCCGCGCCGAACCGCGCAGACGCCGTGCGCCAGCTTTCAGCTCGCGGGCTTGTCGCGTTCGAGATCAATGAGGGCGCATCGCGGCGCGCCGGCCGCCGCAGCAAGATGTCGCTCAAGACGCTTGCCGCATTCTGCCGCCAGATGGCGACAATGGTCGAGAGCGACCTCCCGATCGACGACGCGCTGCAGTTGCTGTCGCGCGACACGGACAAGAAGGCTGCAGCGCTGGCTGCCGGGCTCCGCAAGGCTGTCATGGGCGGATCGACGCTGTCCTCTGCGCTGTCATCCTATCCGGAAGCCGTGCCCGACGTGATGATCGGGCTGATCGCGGCCGGCGAAGCCGGGGGCGCCCTCGCGCCGGTCTTTCACCGGCTCGCAGATGGCTTCGAGATGCAGCTGCGCACGCAGGACGCGCTGCGCTCGGCGCTGATCTATCCGGCCGTGCTCGGCGTCACAGCGCTTGCCTCGCTCGTCCTCGTGCTGACCGTGGTTGCTCCGGCCCTGACACCCGTGTTCGCCGGCGCAGGCGATCGTACCCCCCTGTCGGCAAGAATCCTGATCGGCGCCTCCGAGGCATTGCGCAGCTACTGGTGGATCGGCGGCCTCGGACTCCTGTTGGCCATCCTGCTGATCGTCTCAAGCTTCCGGACGCCTGCTGGCCGCGCAAGTCTCGCAAGGCTTGCCATCAAGGCGCCCTTCATAGGCCCGATCGTCACAACCACCGAAACATCGCGCTTCCTGCATTCGCTGGCGGCGCTGCTCGACAACGGCGTCAGCGTCGTGAATGCGCTGGAGGTTGCTCGCAAGGGAACGAGCAATCCGGTGGTGGCCAGAGAAATCGCCGCGATCACCAGCCGCGTGCGGCTGGGTGAACGGCTCGGTGACCTGCTGGCCAGATCGAAGGTGTTCCCGGCACTGGCCGGACAACTGGCGGCGGTCGGTGAGCGTTCAGGCAGTCTCGCAAAGATGCTGCGCCACGGCGCCCGCGTGATGGAGGAAGCTGCACAACGCGATGTGAAGCAGCTGCTCGTGGTCGCCACGCCGGCGCTGACAATCATTCTCGGCGTGCTGGTAGGCGGTGTCGTTCTGTCGCTCCTCAGCGCGATCCTGAGCGTCAACGATCTGGCGATCTGAGGCCGCCATGAACAAGCTGGCGCCAGAAGGAAAGGTTGCCGCCAGACAGGGCGAGGCGGGCTTCTCGCTGCTTGAAATCGTGGTCGCTCTGGCCATCCTCGCACTGGCCGTGGCGCTCGTCGGGGCGGCTTTCGGCCGATCAAGCGTCGGCTTCCGCTTTGATGCCGCCGCCCAGGAGCTGGCGCTCAATCTGCGCGAGGCTCAGGCGAGGGCGCTGCGCTCCGGCAGGGATGTCGCGCTGGTCATCGATGTCGATACGCGCCTCTACCGGCTGCAGGATGATCCGCAGGTGCAGCTACCGGAAGGCATCGTCCTCAATGTCATCTCGGCAGGCGAAGTGATGGCGTCGTCGCGCCGGCCTGTTATCAGCTTTGCCCCGGATGGCGGCTCAACCGGCGGCGCGGTCAGGCTGTCGCTCGAGGATCGCAGCACAACGATCAGCATCGACTGGCTGACCGGCGCAGTGACGACAGCCTCGGGAGGCGGCGATGCGCCCCAGACCTGAAGGCGAAGCAGGCTTCACCCTGCTGGAAGTTCTCGTGGCCTTCGTGATTCTTGCCCTGGTCGTCACGGCCTGCCTTCAGGTCTATTCGCGCAGCGCCGAGGCAGAGGCCCGCGCCCGCTGGTCCGAAAGGTCCCACGCGCTGCTTCGCGACCGGCTGGCCGCATTCGAGACGATCGGGCTGCAGCCTGGACAAGCCCGACAGGGCCAGACAGGCGACGGCCTGACGTGGACGCTCACCGCGAGCCAGCCAATCATCGGCAACGGCAACCCCGCCAGCGACCGCGCCGTCATCTGGATCACGGCCAGCGTCACCGACCCGGCAGGCGTCACCTCCACCTCCTCCACCGCGCGCTGGCGCGGCGAAGTCATCGCCAGGGTGGCCGAATGAAACGCGCTCCCCGTGGCGAGGCCGGCTTTTCGCTTCTCGAAACGCTTCTCGGCCTGACCCTCACCGCCATGATCGGCGTGCTGATGATGGGCTCCCTGCAGATGGGCACGCGCGTGTGGGAGCGGCAGAAGGCCGGCGCACTGCCGGGCGAGGAGCAGCTCATCCTTGGCCAGACCAGCGAATGGCTGGCGCAGGCCATGCCGGCCAGGCTGCGTAGCCTGGACACTACGCCCTTTGCCCCATTCTTCGGCGACGCCAATCGCACCTCGTTCATCTATTCCGCCCCCGGCCTTGGCGCCTCGCCGGGCGTCTACGCTGTGGATCTGGAGTTGATGGAAGCCGATGGCTGCGAGGTCGGCCGCAGGCTGATGATGCGCATCTCGCGCATCGTTCCGGCTGACGACCCGGAGGCGAGGCAGGACGCCGCACCGCAGACCCGAGAACTCGCGCGCTGCCTCAGCGCGGCGTCCTTCACATTCTGGGGAACGTTGACCGACCAGGCGAACGCATCCTGGCACGAAGACTGGCAGAACCAGACGAAACTGCCTTCGGTCGTGCGCCTGCGATCAATGTCGCCGGAAGGCATTGAGCAGGTCGTTCTGACCCAGAGACTTCTGAACGCACAATTCTAGCGGCTGACGTAGGGGCATGGACCTCGCGGATTCGACCACGCCGGCCTCCGCTTGCCGCGCTCGACAATTCGCTACAGGGTGCGGCCACGCGTAACGACGGTCACAAGAGCGGACGCGAAATCGGGAGGTCGACATGACGCCGCTTGAACAGGGTTCGCGGGAAGAGCGCACATTCGATGCGATCGTGGTCGGCAGTGGCATCGCCGGCGGATGGGCGGCCAAAGAGCTCTGCGAAAGGGGCCTGAAGACGCTGGTCCTCGAGCGCGGGCGTCAGGTCAAGCATGTCGAGGACTACACGACCTTCAACAAGGACCCATGGGACTTCCGCTACGCTGGCGGCCGCACCCCGCAGGACGAAGTGGAGAAGCATTACTTCAAGCAGAAGCGCACGGGTTACACCGTCAACGACCAGTGGAACCACTGGTTCGTGAAGGATGACGAGCATCCCTATACCGAGGTGAACCGCTTCGACTGGATCCGCGGCTATCATGTCGGCGGCCGCTCGATCACCTGGGGGCGGCAGAGCTATCGCTGGAGCGATCTCGATTTCGAGGCCAACGCGAAGGAGGGCGTCGCCGTCGACTGGCCCATCCGTTATGCCGACCTTGCGCCGTGGTACGACCATGTCGAACGCTGGATGGGCGTCAGCGGTTCGAATGAGGGATTGCCGCAACTGCCCGATGGCGTGTTCCAGCCGCCTATGGAGTTCAACGTCGTCGAGAAGTCGTTCAAGGGGAAGGTCGAGAACAAGTTCCCCGAGCGGCGCGTCACCATGGGGCGCACCGCTCACCTGACGAAGCCGACCGACGAGCAAATGAAGATCGGCCGGGGCACCTGCCAGACCAGAAACCTCTGCATGCGCGGCTGCGCCTTCGGGGCCTACTTCTCATCCAACGCCGCGACCCTGATCGCCGCCGACCATACCGGCAACATGACACTCGCGCCCGACTCGATCGTCACCGAGGTGATCTTCGATCCGAAGGCGAACAAGGCGACCGGCGTCCGCGTCAAGAACGGCAATACCGGCGAAATGACGGAATACTTCGCGAAGGTGATCTTCCTCAACGCGTCTTCGCTGGCCACAACCTGGATCATGCTCCACTCGAAGAGCGACCGCTTCCCGAACGGTCTCGGCAACGACTCCGATGAACTTGGTCGCAATGTGATGGACCACCACTTCCTCGCCGGCGCACAGTCCGAGGTGGACGGATATGACGATCGCTACTACGCGGGCCGGCGGCCGACGGGCATCTACGTCCCGCGCTTCCGAAACCTCGGCGACAGTGGCACGAAACAGAAGGACTTCACACGCGGCTATGGCTATCAGGGCGGCGCCAGCCGGTCGGGCTGGCAGCGTCTGGTCGCGGAGATAGGTTTCGGTCGCGAGCTGAAGGAGGAAATCTCCGAGCCGGGCAACTGGACGATGGGCCTGACCGGCTTCGGTGAGATGCTGCCGTACCGCGACAACCGCGTCTGGCTGAACAACGACGTGAAGGACGTGAACGGCCTGCCGACGCTGACCATGGACGTCACGATCCGCCAGAACGAACTCAACATGCGCAGGGACATGCAGGCTGCCGCCGTCGAGATGATGGAGACAGCGGGCTTCAAGAATGTTCGCCCGTATGACCGTCCCTATGCGCCCGGTCTCGGCATCCACGAGATGGGCACGGCGCGCATGGGCCGCGACCCGAAAACGTCCGTGCTCAACGCTTATAACCAGATCCACGCCTGCAAGAACGTTTATGTGACTGACGGCGCAGCGATGACCTCGGCTGCATGCGTGAACCCCTCATTGACCTACATGGCGCTGACAGTGCGCGCGGCGGACCACGCCGTGAACGCGCTGAAGCGCGGCGAACTCTAGGACGGAGACCGGAAATGATGGACCGTCGCGAACTTCTCTACCGGGCTTCGATGCTGCTCGGAGGCGTGATCACGGCAAGCGCCGCCTCCGGGGTTCTTGCGGGGTGCACAACAGCGCCTGACGGGTTGGGCGAGGTGAAGTCCGGCTTTCTCACCGCTGAGGAAACGGCGACCGTGAGTGCGATGGCCGAGCAGATCATCCCGCGCACGGAAACACCCGGCGCGCTGGATGTCGGCGTGCCCGCCTTCATCGACCGCATGCTGTCTGGCTTCTATACCGACAACGAGCGGGGCATCGTCCGCACGGGGCTCGCTTCAGCGAACGCAGACGCAGTCAGGCTACGCGGAAAATCGTTCGCCCAGCTGACGGCTGACGAGCAGGTCGCCCTGATGCGCGAATACGACAAGGCCCAGTTCGACCAGACACGTGCAAATGCTAACGTACAGGGAGCATCGCCTCACTATTTCAGGCTGGTGAAGGAGCTTACCATCATCGGCTTCTGCATGTCGGAGGCTGGCGCGACGAAGCTGATGAACTATGCGCAGAGCCCCGGTCCGTTCCGCGGCGACGTGCCGCTGAGCGAAGTTGGAAAAGCCTCGGCGCTGTGACGACGCGGCCGGACTTCCATCAGGGAAAAAGGCCATGACAATTCAGGTCAGACAAATGGAGCAGCTCGACGTTGCAATCGTCGGCGCCGGGTTCTCCGGCCTCTACATGCTGCACAAGGCGCGCGAGCTGGGCCTGTCGGCGCGCGTGTTCGAGGCCGCCGACGGGGTTGGCGGCACCTGGTACTGGAACCGCTATCCCGGCGCGCGGGTGGACGTGGAGAGCCACGAGTATTCGTACTCGTTCTCTCCGGACCTCGAAGCGACGTGGAACTGGAGCGAGCGCTACGCCGCGCAGCCAGAGTTGCTGCGCTATCTCAACCACGTCGCTGACAGGTTCGACCTCCGCCGCGACATCCGCTTCGAAACGCGCGTGACGTCGGCCGTCTTTGACGAAGCGGCGCGTCGCTGGACTGTGACGACGGACAAGGGTGATCACATCTCGGCCCGTTATTGCGTCATGGCGACAGGCTGCCTGTCGGTTCCGAAGAGGATCGACATACCAGGCGCAGAGACGTTCAAGGGCGAGGTCTACAACACATCAAGCTGGCCCACGTCTGGTGTCGACTTCCGCGGCAAGCGCGTCGGCATAATCGGAACGGGATCCTCTGCTGTGCAGACGATTACGCAGATTGCACCTGAGGTTGGAAGCCTCCACGTCTTCCAGCGTACCCCCAGCTTCAGCATTCCCGCGCACAACGGGCCCGCCAATCCGGATGTGGTGCGCGACTGGCGCGCCAATCGCGAAAGCTACCGACAGGCGGAACGCGAGAATGCAATCGGGATTGTTGCGGCGGTCGCAAGCGACAAGCTCGCACTGGAGACGCCGGCCGAGGAACGCAACCGCGTCTATGAGGAACGCTGGGCCAGGGGCGGCTTCGCCATTGGCGGCTGCTTTGCTGACTTCCTGATTACCAAGGAGGCCAACGACACGTTCGTCGACTTCATCGCGGAAAAGGTACGCGGGATCGTGAAGGACCCCGAGACAGCCGAGAAGCTGACCCCCCGGACCTACCCGGTTGGCTCCAAACGCATCTGCGTCGACACCGGCTATTTCGAGGTGTTCAACCGGGACAATGTCACGCTGGTCGACATCTCGACGGCGCCCGTCAGCGTAACACCGAAGGGCGTGAAAGCGGGCGGGACAGAATACGAATTCGACTGCCTCATCTTCGCGCTCGGCTTCGATGCGATGACCGGGGCGCTCTCGAAGATCGACATCCGCGGGCGGGACGGGCTCGCACTTAAGGACAAGTGGGAAGATGGCCCGCGCACCTATCTCGGTCTCATGGTCGCCGGCTACCCCAACATGTTCATGGTGACCGGACCCGGCAGCCCGTCCGTCCTGTCGAACATGGTGGTGTCCATCGAGCAGCACATCGACTGGATCAGCGATTGCATCGCTGCGATGAGCCAGCGCCAGATGGACGCGATCGAGGCGACGCCCCAGGCCGAAGACATGTGGGTCGCCCATGTCAACGAAGTCGCCAACATGACGCTCTACCCGCAAGCGAACTCCTGGTATGTCGGCGCCAATGTCGAGGGCAAGGCGCGGGTGTTCATGCCTTATCCCGGCGGCGTGGGCGTCTATCGGCAGCTCTGCAATGACGTGGTTGCGAAGGGCTATGAGGGATTTGCGATGAGTTCGTCATCGCGCCCGTAATCCTTCTATTTCTTCAAGATCTCGATCTTCCTGAACTCGATCGGGTTGCCCTCGCTCTGCAGCGAGATCGTGCCGCCATCGAGCACAAGCCTGCCGCCCGCCGCCGCGACGAGCGGTTTCGAATTGGCCATGCGGCCCTCCGGATCAAGTTGAACCCGTGAATAGACGATGGTGGGGGCGCCATTGATCTTTTGTGTGACGGTGCCGTCCGCAGCGACTTCAACCTCGAATTCAGCCCAGACCTCGTTCGGACCAGACGGCGTTTTCGAATTGATGCAGTGCGTCGTCTCAAGCTTTCCATCGATCACCACATGCGTGCCTGGCGAGCACATGTTGCCGTTGAAGCGTTCCTGCCCCGGCGCCTGACCGAGCAGCTGGGCTTCGACCGACACTGGGAAGCTGTCGCCGACGGCCATGCCCTTTGGGTCCTCCCCAAAGATCATCACGCCCGAATTCGCGATGGCCCAGCCCGGCGTGTCCGCCGGATGCGCGTTCAGGAAGCGGTACTCGAAGCGCAGCCGGTATGGGCCATAGACAGGCTCCTTGTAGAACAGGTGGCCGAAGCGCTCACCGAACTGGTCGTACTTGTCGTAGCTGACCACGATAGCTCCGTCGCGTATGCGGAAGGTGTCGCGATAATTCTCGCCCAGTGGAAAACCACGAATCTTGGGCGTCCAGCCATCCAGCGTCTTGCCGTCGAACAGCGGTTGCCAGCCCTCGCCGCCTTGCGGCATTGCGGTGCACCCGCCGATGCAAAGCGCCATAGTCGCGACGGCAATGCGATTTACCCATGATTTCATGGCGATCTTCCTGTCCCTTCGCGCCTGCCCCGTGGACACGGCGCCTCACGCTGCTAACACTCGATCCTAGAACACGCGCAGGACGCTGGCGACAGACCAGCGGGGCGCAAGGGAGGACGATACGTGATTCAGACGCGCCTGTTCCTTATGATGCTGCTCCAGCTCGCGATCTGGGGCGCCTACATGCCGAAACTGTTTCCCTACATGGGGCAGCTGGGCTTCGAGGCGTGGCAGCAATCGCTGGTCGGCAGCGCCTGGGGCATCGCGTCGATCCTCGGAATCTTCTTTTCCAACCAGTTTGCCGACCGCAATTTTTCGGCTGAGCGCTTCCTTGCGGTGAGCAACGTCATCGGCGGTGTTGCGCTTCTGGGATGCGCGTACTTCACCGACTTCTGGTCATTCTTCTGGTGCTATCTCGCCTTCAGCCTTGTCTACGTTCCGTCTATGTCGGTCTCCAACGCCATCGCCTTCGCAAACCTGCGCGATCCTGCCGCCCAGTTCGGCACGATCCGCATGGGCGGCACGATCGGCTGGATCATGGTCAGCTGGCCATTCGTATTCCTGCTGAGCGCGGACGCCGGGCCCGAGCAGGTTCGCCTGATCTTTGTGGTCGCCGCCATCGTCTCGTTCGCGTTCGCCGCCTACAGCCTGACATTGCCGCACACGCCCCCGCGGCGCGATGCGGCCGACAGCGATCCTCTGGCCTGGCGCAAGGCGATCAAGCTGCTGGGCGTCCCGTCCATCGCCATTCTGTTCGTCGTCACCTTCATCGATAGCGTTGTGCACAACGGCTATTTCGTCATGGCGGATGGCTATCTCACCAACCGCGTCGGCATCGACGCGAACCTGTCCATGATCGTGCTCAGCATCGGCCAGGTCGCCGAGATCGTGACGATGTTCATCCTCGGCGCCGTGCTGATCCGGATCGGCTGGAAGGCCACGATGATCATTGGCATCCTTGGCCACGCCGCGCGGTTCCTGGTGTTCGCCTTCTTCCCGGACAGCGTGCCGACGATCATCACGGTTCAGTTGCTGCACGGCGTCTGCTATGCATTCTTCTTCGCGACCGTGTACATCTTCGTCGACGCCGCCTTCCCGAAGGACGTGCGCTCCAGCGCCCAGGGCCTGTTCAACCTGCTGATCCTGGGCATCGGCAACGTTGCCGCCAGCTTCCTCTTCCCGGCCCTGATGGCTCAGCTCACGATCGGTGGAACCGAGCCGGGGACGACCGCGATCGACTACCAGAAACTGTTCATGGTCCCAGCCGGCATGGCGCTCGTCGCCGTCCTGCTGCTGGCCTTGTTCTTCCGGCCGGCGGAGCGCGCGCCTGCAAGCGTTGCAGCGGCATGAGATTTCACAATGGAGCGAACCATGATCGATCTTTCCCGTCGCCGCTTCATGCAGGCTCTGGCTGCAACAGGCGCCGCGGCGCCGCTGGCCGCCGCGTGCCAGACCATGCCTAGCGGTCCGTTCTTTCAGGGACGTGCAGCGCCGATCGGCATCCAGCTCTATACGCTGTCGGACATGCTCGCGACCAACCTGGAAGGCGCAATCGCCGAGGTCGCGCGCATTGGCTACAGGGCGGTCGAGATCCCGTCCTACATGGGCAGGACACCCGCGCAGCTTCGCGAACTGTTCTCGCGCAACGGCGTCGCTTGCACCGCCGCCCACATCCAGATGGCGCCTGGAACGTCTGCAGCGCCCGGTCTGCGCGGCGACCTCTCCAGACTCGCCGCCGACATGCACACGCTGGGCGCAGGCTTTGTCTATGCGCCATCCATGCCCGCACCAGCGGATATCGGCCTGACGCCGAATGCGGGCGAAGGCTATGCCTTCATCGTCCGCGCCGCAGCCGCGATGGGCGAGGATCGCTGGAAGCGCTTTGCCAGCGAGCTGTCCGAAGTCGGCCGCAAGCTGAATGCAGACGGCATCAAGTTCGGTTACCACAATCACAACTATGAATTCGTGAAGGTCGGCAATCGTTCGGGCTTCGACATCCTGGTGCAGGAGAGCGATCCGGCAACGGTATCGTTCGAACTCGACGTCGGCTGGGCGGCAGCTGCGGGCGAAGACATCCCGGCGCTGTTCGCCAGGTATTCCGGCCGCTATACCGGCATGCACATCAAGGATGTGAAGGCGACCACGCAGGCCAACATCGCGCTGAAGATGGACCCGTCGGATGTGGGATCAGGCAAGCTCGACTGGAAGACCATTCTTCCTGCGGCTCACGCAGCGGGCGTGCGGAACTACTTCCTCGAGCAGGAACCGCCTTTCGACAAGCCGAGGCTGGAAGCGGCGGCAAACGGGTATAGGTTCCTCAGCACACTTGAAACCTGAGGACCGGCCATGAAGACCATGAAGGGACCCGGCATCTTCCTCGCGCAGTTCGTCGGGCCGGATGCGCCATTCAACTCTCTCCCCACCATAGCAAAGTGGGCGAAGGAAAAGGGCTTTGTCGGCGTTCAGATTCCGACAGGCGAAGCATCGCTGTTCGATCTGCGCAAGGCGGCGGAAAGCGATGCGTACTGCGACGAGATCAAGGGCATCCTGAAGGACGCCGGCATCGTCATCACCGAACTGTCCACGCACCTGCAGGGCCAGCTGGTCGCGGTGCACCCGGCCTACGACACGCTGTTCGACGCCTTCGCGCCGCCGCAGGTGCGCGGCAATCCGAAGGCGCGGCAGGAATGGGCGGTTGAGCAGCTTCATCTCGCCGCAAAGGCATCCCGCCGCCTTGGCCTGGACGCCAGCGTGACGTTCTCGGGCTCGCTCGCCTGGCCCTATTTCTTTCCGTGGCCGCAGCGCCCGCCGGGACTGTTCGAGACCGCATTCGACGAGCTGGCGAAACGCTGGCATCCGATCCTTGATGCGTACGAGGAAGCCGGCGTCGATCTCTGCTACGAGATCCATCCGAGCGAAGACCTGTTCGACGGCACAACGTTCGAGATGTTTCTCGACCGCGTGAAGGGTCACAGGCGCTGCAACATCCTGTTCGACCCGAGCCACTTCGTGCTGCAGCAGCTGAACTATCTCGACTACATCGACCTGTATCACGAGCGGATCAAGATGTTCCACGTGAAGGATGCAGAGTTCAATCCGACGGGACGGCAGGGCGTCTATTCGGGCTATGCGCCGTGGCTGGAGCGCGCCGGGCGCTTCCGCTCCGTCGGCGACGGGCAAGTGGATTTCAAGGGAATCTTCTCGAAGCTCGCGGGTTATGATTACGAAGGCTGGGCGGTACTGGAGTGGGAGTGCTGCATCAAGCATCCGGAAGATGGCGCACGCGAAGGCGCGGCCTTCATCCGCGACCACATCATCCGGGTGACGCCGCGCGCGTTCGATGATTTCGCGGCGAGCGGCACGGATGAAAAAGCCAACCGCCGCCTGCTGGGCCTCGACCGTTGAGACGCCTGCGCCTCGGCATGGTCGGCGGTGGCGAAGGCGCGTTCATCGGCGGCGTGCATCGCATGGCTGCAAGACTGGACGGGCACTGGGATCTCGTCGCAGGCAACTTCCAGTCCGATCCGGTCAGATCTGTCGCCTTCGGCAAGGGCCTCGGGATTGACGAGGCGCGCGCCTATCCGGACTTTCGCACCATGGCGGCCAGCGAGGCTGCGCGTGGGGACCGGATCGACGCGGTCGCGATCGTGACGCCGAATTCGACGCACCACGCGATGGCGCGGGCGTTTCTGGACGTGGGCATCGCCGTGATCTGCGACAAGCCGATGACGATCACGCGCAAGCATGCGGACGATCTGGTCGATGTCGTGAAGCGCACAGGACTGCCCTTCATCCTGACACACAACTATTCGGGCTATCCGATGGCGCGGCAGGCGCGCGCAATGATCGACGCTGGCGAGCTCGGACACATCCGCATCATACAGGCCGAGTACGCGCAGGATTGGCTTGCGACCGAACTGCCCGGCAACAAGCAGGCTGACTGGCGCGGCGATCCGGCCAGAGCCGGGCCCGGCGGGGCGCTGGGTGACATCGCGACGCATGCTTTCCAGCTGATGGAGTTCGTCACCGGACTGAAAGCCGGCTCCCTCGCCGCTGATCTTTCCGCCTTCGTGCCGGGGCGCAAGGTGGACGACAATGTCAATGTGATGCTCCGGCTTGGCGATGCGCGCGGCATGCTGTGGGCGAGCCAGGTGGCGACGGGGTCCGTCAACGGGCTGAAGCTGCGCGTGTTTGGCGACAGGGGCGGCCTCGAATGGGCGCAGGAGACGCCAGAGACATTGCTGTTCACACCGCTGGGCGGGCAGCAGCGCATCCTGCGTCGGGGCGGCGCCGGCATTTCCGCCGCCGCCGCCCATGCAACACGGGTTCCAGGCGGGCATCCGGAAGGTTATCTCGAAGGCTTTGCGCAGATCTATTCGGATGCGGCAGAACTGATGCGCGCGTATCAGGAGAAGCGGGCGCCAGATCCATATGCGACGCTGGCGCCGGGCGTGAGCGATGGCCTGCGCGGCGTGAAATTCATCGAGGCGGCTATCGCCTCCAGTGGAAACAATGGCGCATGGACTGCGCTGGACTGAGGGAGATCTGACATGCGGATGATGGCGGGACTGCTAACAGCGACGATCGTGCTGGCGGCATGCGGTGGAGAGCCGACACCGGCCGCGCCGGTTGCAGAGGTTGCGCCCCCGGCCGCCGAGGCGCCTGCGATGGGCACGCTGACCGCTGAGCAACAGGCACAGGGGTGGAAGGCGCTGTTCAACGGCACGGACCTTTCGGGCTGGAAAGGCTACAAGAAGGATGCCCCCGGCGCTGGCTGGGTTGTCGAGAATGGCGAGCTGACGCTGACGGCTAGCGGCGCGGGCGACATCATGACGGTGGAGCAGTTCGGCCCGTTCGAACTGTCGCTGGAGTGGAAGATCTCGCCCAAGGGAAACAGCGGGATCATCTATCTGGTCAACGAAGATCCGGCGGCGGAGAACACCTACAACACGGGGCCGGAGATGCAGGTGCTCGACAATGATGGGCATCCCGACGGCAAGATACCCTCCCACCGCGCAGGCGCACTCTATGATTTCACCGTGCCACCCGATGGGGCCGTCAAGCCGGTAGGCGAATGGAATGAGGCCGTTGTGCGCTTCACCGGATCAGAGATCGAGCACTGGCTGAACGGCACACTGGTGTCAGAGTCGAGCTATGGCGACGATGCGTGGAAGGCCAGGGTTGCGGCGACGAAGTTCAAGCAGTGGCCACTGTTCGGCACGTTTGCCCGCGGACATATTGCGCTTCAGGACCATGGCGATCGCGTCTCGTACCGGAATATCCGCATTCGTCCGCTCTAGGCGAAAGCCACGCTCCCGGGTCAGCGCGCATCCGCACAGCGCGATCGCCCGGGGGCGTGCGATGTCGCCTGTCAGACGAGCGTCGCTTCCGTACTGGAGACGATCTCCTCGTGGGTGACGCCCGGCGCCGCTTCGACCAGCTTCAGGCCGCCCTTCACGACATCGAACACGCCCAGATTCGTGATGATGCGGTTCACAACGCGCTTGCCGGTCAGCGGCAGAGAGCATTGCTTCAGCAGCTTGGTCTCACCAGCCTTGCTGGTGTGATCCATGATGACGACGACGCGCTTCACGCCAGCCACAAGATCCATGGCGCCGCCCATGCCCTTCACCAGCTTGCCCGGGATCATCCAGTTTGCGAGGTCGCCTGTTTCGGAGACCTCCATCGCGCCGAGGATCGCGAGGTCGATATGGCCGCCGCGGATCATGCCGAAGGATTGCGAAGACGAGAAATAGACTGAGCGGTCAAGCTCCGTAATCGTCTGTTTGCCGGCGTTGATGAGATCTGCGTCCTCCTCGCCCTCGATCGGGAACGGACCCATGCCGAGCATGCCGTTTTCCGACTGCAGCGTGACATCGACGCCTTTCGGAATGTGGTTCGCCACCAGCGTCGGGATTCCGATGCCAAGGTTCACATAGAACCCGTCCTGCAACTCCTGCGCGGCGCGGGCAGCCATCTGATCGCGGTTCCAGGGCATCACACGGACTCCTTCTTGCGAACGGTGCGCTGCTCGATGCGCTTCTCGAAGTTGCCCTTGATCAGGCGGTTCACGAAAATGCCCGGCAGGTGGATGTGATCAGGGTCCAGCGAGCCAACGGGAACGATTTCCTCGACCTCGACGACGCATATCTTTCCGGCGGTCGCCATGTCTGGGTTGAAATTGCGGGCTGTCTTGCGGAAGACGAGATTGCCCTGCGTGTCGGCTTTCCAGGCCTTCACAATCGAAAGGTCCGACACGAGGCCGGTCTCGAGGATGTAGGTCTGTCCGTTGAACTCGCGGTGTTCCTTGCCATCGGCGACAATCGTGCCGACGCCCGTCTTTGTGTAGAATCCGGGGATCCCCGCACCGCCGGCCCGGCAGCGCTCGGCAAGTGTGCCCTGTGGGTTGAACTCGAGCTCTAGTTCGCCGGAGAGATACTGCCGCTCGAACTCCTTGTTCTCGCCGACATAGGACGAGATCATCTTCTTTACCTGCCGCGTGTTGAGCAACACGCCCAGCCCGAAACCGTCGACGCCGGCGTTGTTCGAGATGACCGTCAGGTTCTTCGTACCCTGCCGCTTCACTTCGGCGATCAGATTCTCGGGGATACCGCACAGGCCGAAACCGCCCGCCATGATGGTCATTCCGTCGAACAGCACGCCGTCGAGTGCCGCCTGCGCGCTGGGATAGATCTTGCTTGCCATATCCTTGTCCCTTGCTTAGCCGCCGACGATCTGGTCGATCCGCCCGAACACAGACCGGCCGCGATCATCCAGCATTTCGATCTCGACGCGATCGCCGCGCTTGAGAAATCCGGTCTTCGCCGCGCCCTGTGTGATCGTCTCGACCATGCGCAGCTCGGCGATGCACGAATATCCGACGCCACCATCGGCGATGGCCTTGCCCGGTCCGCCATCCTCGCCACGATTGGACACCGTGCCCGAGCCGATGATGGAGCCGGCAGACAGAGCGCGCGTCTTTGCAGCGTGCGCGATCAGGCTCGGAAAATCGAATGTCATGTCGGCTCGTGTATTCGCGCGACCGAAGGACTCGCCATTGAGCCGGACAGACAGCGTGCCGTTCAGCCGGTCGCCATCCCACATGCCCTCGAACTCGTCGGGCGTGACGGCGACGGGAGAGAAGGCGGAGGACGGCTTCGACTGGAAGAAGCCGAAGCCCTTCGCGAGCTCGTTGGGGATGAGGTTCCGCAGGCTGACATCGTTGCACAGCATGACGAGGCGGATGGCCCGCTGTGCTTCCTCGTGGCTGGCGCCGAGGCGGACATCGCCGGTAACGACGGCGACCTCGCCCTCCATGTCGCAGCCCCAGCTTTCGTCGGCGAGCGGGATGGGATCACGCGGGCCGAGGAAGGTATCCGAGCCGCCCTGATACATCAGCGGGTCGGTCCAGAACGTGTCTGGCATTTCGGCGTTGCGCGCCTTGCGCACAAGGGCCACGTGATTCACGTAGGCCGAACCGTCAGCCCACTGATAGGCGCGCGGCAGAGGCGAGGCACAGTCGTTCTCGTGGAACCGGTCGGTGGGAACGGAACCGATCTCGACTTCTTCCGCCAGCGTATGCAGGCGCGGTGCATGACGCTTCCAGTTGTCCAGCGCAGCCTGCAGCGTCGGCGCAATGTGGCCAGCGTCGGCAAAACGCGTGAGATCACGCGAAACCACGACAAGACGTCCATCGCGGCCATGCTTGAGGGATGCTAGCTTCATGAGCGTCTTCTAGGACGCGCGCGCGACAGAGGCAAATGGCGACCAGACGAGATTCTGCAAATCTTGCGACTGGCAGCGCAACTCAGCTCTCGTCCTTGTGGGCCCGCGGGCAAAGCGCATCTGGCTGGCGGTGTCGCCGCAACCCGGGTTCGAGACGTTCGCAGGGCCGTCGCTGTTGACGCAATCACCGTACGCGGTGTCGGGGCCAGCGTGGAGAAGCGGGGGGCCTGCTTTCGAACCACCGCCGTTCGCCTGCGTGCCGCCGCAGCGGCGCATCATCGCGCCGATGCCGGCTGCCTGTGACGGCTCAGCCGGAGGGGGCGAATCGGGCGCGGATTCCGGCCTCTCCTGGCACCTGCCTCCGGACATGGGACGCCGGGGCGCGCCGGCAAGGTTCACTCAGGCCAGGCTTCATGCACGAGATCGGCGCCGAACACGGTCTCGGGTCCAAGCAACCGGAATGTCGGGGCGGACCAGACCCCTGAAAAAAGCGCCTGCATTTCCAGGGAGCCGGTGGCCGGCGTGAACAGTGCGGGCTGACCGTCGATCTCGCCGCGTTCGATGCCGGCGATGCGGATGCCGCTTTCAACGCCAAGCAGCTTGTACTCGAACTTCGGATCGGGATTGCGAGCGAACATCTTGAGCAGCTTTGGCCGCTCCTGCCGTACCAGCACGACGCGGGTGATGAGGCTTTCGGGGATGAGGGTGGCGACGCCGAACGTCCAGGTGATGGCGGGCTCGGGGTCCGTGCCGGGGCCGGGCTGGAGCCAGACGATCTTGGGCACGAACAGGTTCTCCCCCGCCTCTGCCTGAAGCTGGGCGCGGCCGTAATTCCACGCCCGGGCGGCTTCGAGGCGGGCCGGGTCGGCGGAAAGCGGGCGTTCCATGCCCTGCTTCGCAGCGATGGCAACGGTAGAGCGGTTGCCGTAGTTCCAGCCTTCGAGAAATCCCTCGCGCGCGTACGGCCCCTCGCCCATTCGCTGAGGATCATCAATACGTGACGGGAAGCGCGCGAGGAAGGCGGCCACCTCCGGCTCGGCCTCCAGCGCAAAAGTGTGCGGCCGGAAGTAGTTCATGTTGAAGGCGACAGACGGGCCACCGGGTCCTTCCTCACCCTCGACTGCCTCAGTGGTTTCGTCGATATGAAAGGTGAAATACACGCCGGTTTCGGGATTGGCGTAGCTCACCTGCTCGCCTTCGACTTCATAGTGCGGCCGTGCCTTGAACCAGTGCCGGATCGCATCTGTGTCGAACGCGTCGGGACGCAGGTAGAGGTCGTAGCTCACGCCCTACTCGCTCGTCTTCCAGCTGTTGACGTAATCCCTGTTCTCCAGCGCTTCGGCTTCCGGGCCGACGTCCAGCGGGTCACGCGTGTCGATCATCACCGCGTATTCGTCGGTCATGGCTTTTTCCTGCACGAACATCTTCTTCAGCGCCTTCGGGTGGGGGCCGTGTGTGAAGCCGGAGGGGTGGAAGGTCATCATGCCGGCCTTGATGTTGTCGCGGCTGAAGAAGTCGCCCGCGTGGTAGAACAGCACCTCATCGAAATCGTCATTGTTGTGGAAGAAGGGCACCTTGATCGCGCCGGGATCGGTTTCGAACGGGCGCGGCGCGAAGGTGCAGACGACGAAGCGATCGGACAGGAAGGTCGTGTGGACGCTGGGCGGCAGATGATAGCGGTGCGAGACGACGGGGCGTATGTCGCGCACGTTCAACTTCACTGGCGCAAGATCGCCATGCCAGCCAACAGCATTCATCGGGAAATAGGGATAAGTGATCGTCGATACCTGCCCGCGCTTCTTGACCTCGACCGTCCACACGTTGGGATTGGCCTGCATCGCCTGATGCGCCTGGTCGATGCGCGGTGTCTGCAGAATCGCCGGATCGAAGATCGCGTGCGGCCCCAGCAGGCCACGATCCGGCAGGGTGAAATGCGCATTGGTCGCTTCGATGATCAGGATTTCGACCAGGTCCGCTGTTCCGCGGTCCATCAGCCACATCGCGCCGCGCGGCAGGTAGACATAGTCGCCGGCTTCAACCTCTAAGTGCCCCCAATCGGTGTAGAGGTGGCCAGATCCCTCGTGAATGAACAACAGCGTGTCGCCATCCGAGTTTCGCGCGATGCGTTCCTGATTGTGCGCCATGCGCCAGTAACGTATCTCGCACGCCTTGTTGTGCAGGATCACCGGCGCCTGCCATGGCGAGGGCGTGCCGCTGCCGCGACCGCTGTGCGTGTGCGTCAGATCGAACGCACGCGGACGCAGCGGACCCTTGAATTCGGTCCAGCCCGTCGGCGGCTTTGGGTGATAGAAGAAAGCGGCGGGGCCGAAGAAACCTTCCTTCGACATCTCGCGCTCATATGTGCCCTCGGGAAGATCCGTATGCGCCTGCTTCGAATGCCTGCCCTCGGCGCCCTGCACCGGGATCCACTTGCCTTTGGTCATTGCTGCTTCGCCTCCGGCTGCTGTTCCGGCGCTGCGTCGTGGAACGCTTTCAGCTTCTTCAGCGCCGCGTCGATGCGGACGATGTTGGGAAACGGGGTCAGATCGATCTGCGGGTAGCGCCGGGCATTGGCGACCTGTGGAACAAGGACGATGTCGGCCTGCGTCACGGCATCGCCGAGGCAGTAGTCGCCGGACGACGGCAACATCTGTTCCAGAACTTCAAAGCCGCGAACGATCCAGTGCCCGTACCAGCTGGCGATAGCTGCATCGTCCGCGCCGAACTGGCTGCGCAGGCGAGCCAGCGTGGAGGTGTTGTTGAGGGGGTGGATGTCGGCGACGATCTGGTCCTTCAGATCGCGCACGTGAGCACGGAGACAGGGATCGCGCGGCAGCAGGGGCGGGTCGGGCCGGGTCTCGTCGAGATAGTCGATCATCGCCATCGACTGGCCGATGCGATGACCGTCAATCTCGAGAATCGGCACGCGTCCGGATGGGTGGCGTGCGAGATGCTCAGGCATTGTCTGCTCGTCCTTCAGCAGATGAACGCCGACCGTGCGATAGCTGACGCCCTTGAGATTGAGCGCGATACGCGTGCGGTAGGTGGCCGAGGAACGCCAGTAGCCATAAAGAACCGTCTCGCTCATTCCCGTCACTCGCTGATCGCCAGGCGCGAGACCGTGGCCTTCTCCACGTCAGCCTCGCGCCAGAGTAGGTCGTCCCAGCCCTTGCGCGAATACAGCTCGGTCTGGTCGCTATAGTGCGGCGAGGTGGGATCGGTGGACTGCGAATAGGACAGGAAGCCCTGTGATTTCGGGCCCTGCTCCGTGAACTCGACCGCATAGATCCAGCTCGCACCGTGGCGAATGCTGGTCCAGCCCTTCTCCGGTTCGAGATCCTCGACCGTGATCACGTTGAACACGCCCTCGGGGCCGGCTCCACCATGGATAGGAATGCGCTTGCCGTTTCGCGTTTCGGCCTGAACGTCGCCCAGCCGTGCATCAACCGGGATCTTTAGCTCGGCGATCTTGTCAACGGCCGTTTCAAGGGCGGCGATCACGCGCGCATCGCCGGTGTCGAGCTTTGCTGGGGTATGTACGGCGTTCTTCGGATCAAACGCGTCCTTGAAGCGGATACCGCCGGCTTCGGCAAAAAGATGGAACAGGTGTGCGCCGCGGCTGTCGAGATTGACCTTGAGGTCCCATTTGGCAAGCGCATCGCACGCAGGCGCGAGCTTCGGCTTGTTGGCCGCACGGCACGCAGCCACGAGGTCGTCGCGGACAAGCTCGCCGCCATGATGACGGTTCGAGAGCATGACCTGCTTCATGGTTTCGAGATCGAATTTCGGCGCACCGAAGCCGTCCGTACCCTTCATGCGGCGTTCGACCTGCTCGTGCGCCGCGCGGGTGCGCAGGCTCCGTGGAGTTGCCTCGTCGCCAAACACCGGGCTGAGGCCGGTTATCGGCGCGTACATGTTGGTGAGCCAGTAGCTGTCATTGCTCTGCAACACGTAGTCGGTGCGAAACTGGTGCGGACCACCGGCCGCGCCAGCAGCGCCCGGCATTGAACTGTCACGATCGGTCGCCCAGTCACAATCGGCGCGGGACCCATCGAGCACCGGCACCCGGCTTTCCTTCCACTGCTTCTTCGCGAAGTCCGACGCCGAGCATTTCTCCGCCAGCACCTGCGAGACGTTGGGGATCAGCCCCATGTCGCCATAGAGCGCCTCGCCGGTTGAATCGACGGCGGTGGCGTTGAAGCGGAAGGACTGCCATCGCGCGAGCGCACCCTTCATTTCGCGAACCGTCTTCGAGCGCCACACAGCCATGTACTGGTCAGGATCGCGCAGACCGGTTTCCAGCATTCGCAAGGCATAGGCGCGGTCTCTGGTCCATGGATAGGATTCGGATTCGAACACCGGACCCCAGCGCGTGGCGTAGACGGTACGCGTCTCGGGCTCGATCCTGTCGCCACGCTTCACCTGCGCAGTGATGGTGGCCTTCTCCATTGGCAGCCACTGGCTCTCATAGCGGTACTGCGTGGGGTCGGCGGGGTTGAGCGTGAGCTCGTAGAACCCGTTACGGCGCGCTGTAGAGACAGTGTTGGACCAGGCCAGCGTTTCCGTGTGGCCGATCCGGATCATCGGCATGCCGATATAGCTGATCCCGACGATGTTGATGTCGCCGGGAATGATGAAATGCGTGCGATAGAAACGGTTCACGCCATCCCACGGATAGTGCGGATTACCCAGCAGCACGCCCTTGCCATTCTTCGTCATCTCCCGGCCGATGGCATAGGCGTTCGATCCCCAGCCTGATGCATCTTCCAGGATCAGGTCCGGCGCCAGGGCGGCGCGATCTGCCCCGGGGGGCGCAGCGCTGGTGGTCGGAGCAAAGAAGCCATCCACGGTCTGGCCGACATACATGTGGCGCCAGAAATCGAGCGCGGTGATTTCGCGCAGCCATGCAGCGTCCTTGCAGCGCGGGTCCGTGATCTTCGCCCGGCTCTCCCGCAGGTAGCGATTGAACCCGGCGATATAGCCGTCGGCAAGCGCGCGCGCCTCGGCGCTGGGTGTGTCCGGCGAAGAAGCGGGTCCGGCCAGCAGCTTCTCGACTCGCTGCGATGCGATCATGCGCCGATGATAGAGATCGCTTGCGATGTTGGCGTCATTCTCGCCCGGGCCATGGAACTTTGCGCGCTCACCCGTCACGGTGAGAAGACGGTCGGCAATCTCGCAGACATTGTCCTGCGCGCTGGCATAACCGTAGCCGTAGCCGATGCCGCCCATGTCGTCGGCCCTGATGTGCGGGACGCCAAATGCGGTACGTCGGATTTCGGCCGAGAAGCGCGGGTTCGCGGCGGACCCCTCATCCGAGGCCGGCACTGCGCTGCATGCGGCGAGCGCCATTGCCGAACCCAGCAGCAGGATACGTGCACGCATGGCAAAACTCCCTGACGTTTCTTGTGGTCAGAGGCCTAGCACGGGCTGACGGAGGCGCGAAAGGTTACGCGACGGGCGGCCAGCTGACGCGGAATCGATCAGTCTGTAGATGCTGAAGCCGGCGATGAGGTGTGTCGCCTGGGCCGCTGAAGCCGTCACGAAGCGCAAGCGACCAGGCGTCCAGCCGACTCGCGACGGCTGGACGCCCGCTTGCAGTAGACTCAGATCGCAGCCTTCACGGCAGCAGCCGTGATCGGAATATGCCGCAGGCGTGCGCCGACAGCGTTGAAGATTGCATTGCCGATGGCCGGACCGACGACGGTGGTCGCCGGCTCGCCAAGCCCGACAGGCACTTCCGCGGAATCGACAAAGCTGATGTCGAGCTCAGGAACATCAGCGAGGCGCAGCGGCGTGTAGGCGCCAAGATTGAGCGCCTTGACGTTGCCGTTCTCGAACTCGGTTCCCTCATGCAACGCAAGCGACAGGCCCCAGAGGGAGGCGCCTTCCATCTGCGCCAGCGCACCATCCGGATCGACGATGGTTCCAGCGTCAGCCACGAGCGTGAGCTTCTCGACCTTCACCCTGCCAGAGGCCTTGTCGACATTGACGCGCGCGACGCATGCGACCCAGGTCGGCATGTCGCGTTCCTGGCCAAAGCTGGTGGCGAGGCCCAGACCCGTGCCCGCAGGCAAGGTCGAGCCCCACCCCGCCTTCTGTGCGGCAAGCTGGACCACATTTGCCTGTCTCCTGGCGCCCCCGACCGAGTTGGGTGCGGAACCCGCATTGGCGCCCTCTGCTGTAAGCAGCTTCAGGCGGAAGGCGACAGGGTCCATCTTCAGCTTGTGCGCTGCCTCATCCATGAAGCTTTCCAGCGCCCAGTTGGTGAAGCCCGGACCGACGGAGCGCAGCCATCCGGGCCGGAAGGTCTGGTTCGCAAGGTCATTCGATATCGCCCGCACCTTGTGCGCGCCGACCGCATACCAGTGGTTGGCCCCCGAAATCGCGAAGGGATCGAAGGGCACGTCCTTCTCGCCCTTCGGCATGAAGAACGGCGCCATCACCTCTGTCGGCCAGCCACACGCGACATGCTGCTCCATGCCGGTGACATTGCCGTCCTTGTCGAAGGCCATCCGCAGTTTCTGCACGGAGGGCGAGCGAACGCTGTCGAACTTCGAATCGTCCTCGCGTGTCATGATCATCTTGACCGGCTTGCCCAGGGCTTTCGCAGCCAGCGCGGCGGCAACGGCATAATCGCCGTTGAGACGACGGCCAAAACCTCCGCCGAGGCGGTAGGTCTTCATGACGATATCGGTCTCGGGCACCTCAAGTGCGGTCGCGAGCCAGGGAAGCACAAGGCTCTGCCACTGGTTGCCGGTATGGATTTCCCACTTGCCGTCCTTCTCCATCGCGAGCGCGTTCAGCGGCTCCATCGCGAAATGGAGTGCGGTGGCTGTGGTGTAAGTGGCGTCCAGCGTGGACTTCGCCGCACGGAAGACGGGTGCGGTATCCGTGTTGCCAAGCGGCAGCACAGACCCTTTCGACGAATCCGCGATCAGCTTCGTTGCGTGGTCCTGAAGGTCTTTCTCCGAAACTTCCGTGGTCGGGCCGGGCCGGTATTCGATCACCACGGCAGCCGCGGCCTTTTTCGCAGCATACCAGCTGTCGGCGAAGACCATGCACCAGCCGGGAACCGTGTTTGACGGGTCTTTGAGGGCGACGGTCGCGATATAGCCTTTGATCTCCTTCGCCGGGCCGTCCATCACATAGGTGACCATGGAGCCATTGCGCGTCGGCGGAATGATCGGACAGCCATAGACCATCCCCTCGACTTTCGCGTCGATGCCATAGACCGCGGCGCCGTTGGTCTTCTCGACAATGTCGAGCGACATCACCGGTTTGCCGATCAGCTTGCGATCGGTGACAGGCTTGAGCCTGATCGCGCCGAGCTCCTCAGGCGTGTAGGTCCTGGTAAGGCCACCCTTGCGCACGATATCCTTGTAGGAAATCTTCTTGTCACCCGAGACGATCTCGCCGTTGGCGGCCGAGCACGTGGCGGGATCGACACCAAGCGCAGTTGCGCCTGCTTCGATCAGCGCCGCACGACCAGCGGCGCCGGCCTGGCTGTAGAGCGGGTAGGTCTGCCAGACCGACCATGATCCGCCCGTGACCATCAGGCCCCATTTCGGATCGCTGTCGACGTGGTTGATGCGGACATTTTCCCACGGCGCCTCAAGTTCGTCCGCAAGGATGCGTGCCAGCGACGTGCCGACATGCTGGCCCATCTCGGCGCGGATGACGTTGACAGTGACGATGCCGTTGTTGTCGATCGAATACCATTGCGTTGGCTCGTAGGCGGGCGCCGTGCTGGCTGTCTCTCCGGTGGTGCACGCGGTGAGAAATGAGAAGGCGACGCCCGTGCCAGCGGCGGCGACGAGGAAGCCGCGGCGGGACAGAACGGCGGAAGACTTGTTGATTGGCGTATCCATGGATCAGCCTCCCTTCATTGCATTCGCGGCCTGACGAACCGCGGCGCGGATGCGCGTGTATGTCATGCAGCGGCAGAGATTGGCCGTCATCTGTGCGTCGATGTCAGCGTCGGTGATGTTCGGATTGTCCTTCAGCACGGCGGCAGCCTGCATGATCTGGCCCGACTGGCAGTAGCCGCATTGCGGCACCTGGATTTCCTGCCATGCCTTCTGTACCGGATGCTCGCCCTTGGGATCGAGCCCTTCGATCGTCACGATGGTCTTGCCCTCGGCCGCGTTGATCGGCGTGAGGCACGAACGCGCCGCCTTGCCATCGATGTGCACCGTGCATGCGCCGCACATGCCGACGCCGCAGCCGAATTTTGTCCCGGTCAATCCCGCCTGCTCGCGGATGACCCAGAGCAATGGCGTGTCGGCATCGACATCGACCGTCATTGCCTTTCCGTTGAGTGTGAAGCTCGTCATAAGCGTTCCGCCATCAAGCGGCTCCACGCCGGAGCCCGGCTGGCAAGAGGCGCACGCGGCGAACGCGATATGTGTCGCCGACTATAGCGCCCCTGCCTAAGGATGCTTCTCCTTTTACGGGAGCCTGTCCAGAGGGTGTGATCGGGTTACGTTGGGCGAACAGAGGAATGATCGAGCGACCGGGGTTCCGCTCGGACCGACGACGGGCGGGCGTAAGCGTATCGGTCGATCAGCCTCACGCCTCCTTCAACACCCCGCGCCGGATCTGGTCGGCCTCGATGCTCTCGAACAGCGCGCGGAAATTGCCCTCGCCAAAACCTTCATTGCCCTTGCGCTGGATCAGTTCGAAGAAGATCGGGCCGATCTGGTTGGCGGTGAAGATCTGCAGCAGCAGGCCCTGGCCCTTGGTCGGCGCGCCATCGATCAGGATCTGGTTCCTGTGCAGCCGCTCCACATCCTCGCCATGCTGGCCGAGGCGCTGGCCGATGCCTTCGAAATACGTGTCCGGCGCCGACTGGAACGGCACGCCGCGCTTCCGCAGCGCTTCCACGCTCGCGTAGATGTCGTCAGTGCCGAGCGCGATGTGCTGGATGCCTTCCCCGCCATAGTCCTTCAGGAACTCCTCGATCTGGCTCTTGTCGTCGCGGCTCTCGTTGAGCGGGATGCGGATCTTGCCGCAAGGCGATGTCATCGCCTTCGACACCAGACCTGTCTGCTTGCCCTCGATGTCGAAATAGCGGATCTCGCGGAAGTTGAAGATCCGCTCGTAGTAGTCCGCCCACTTTGCCATGTTCCCGCGGAACAGGTTGTGCGTCAGGTGGTCGAGATAGGTAAGCCCGACCGAGTTCTTCGTCTCGTCAGCGCCGGGGATCGGCACGAAGTCGATGTCGTAGATGCCGTGGGCGCCGTAGCGGTCGACAAGATAGATGTATGCCCCGCCGATCGCCTGGATTGCGGGAATGTTCAGCTCCATCGGCCCGACATTGGTGAAGGCCGGCTCCGCGCCGCGCTTGATTGCTTCCGCATAGGCCTTGGCGGCGTCCTTCACGCGGAACGCCATCGCGTTGGCGCCCTGGCCATGGACGCCGCGAAACGCCGCCGGCTGGCCTGACGGCTCCATGTTCAGGATGAAGTTGATGTCGCCCTGCTTGTAGCGGATGACATTCTTCGAGCGGTGTTTCGACACCGCCGTGAAGCCGAACCCCTCGAACAGCTTGCCCAGCGTATGCGGGTCCGGCGATGTGTATTCGACGAACTCGAAGCCGTCAGTGCCAAGTGGATTGTCGAACAGGTCTGTCATCGGATTCTCCGGCGTTTGATGGAGATATATACCGCGGGCCGGGGCGAACGAAGCGCGTGCGAAACAGGTTCGATGAGAAAGTTCGCAAGACTTGTGCGCGGGCTAGGCTGTTTTGCCGAATTCCGTGCGTCAGGTCCGCCGCAGCGCCCTGATGCCCCCGGCGATCATGTGCCAGCCCACATAAAGCAGCAGGCCTGCGGACGCAGCGAACATGATCTGCATCACGCCCTGTCCCGACTCGCCGATCGCATGTGCGATGATCCACCCAAGCGGCGTTGTGACGGAAGACGCCAGCACGGCTGTCACGGCGGCCACCGGCGGCTTCAGTCCCGCTCTCAGCGCCAGCGCCATCGCAACAATGCCCTCGGGCGCCTCATGCAAGATCAGACCCGCTGACGCCATCAGACCGGATGCGTGGTTATGCCAGAACACAGCCGTGTAGACCGCGCCATCAAGCGTGGAGTGCAGGCCGAGCACGACGATGCCAAGCCACGCCCCGATATGCTCGGTGGCGGGCGAGGACACGTTACGCGTACGGAAGATGATCTCCAGCAGGATTCCGACAACTGCACCGCCGACGAGGAAAATGCGCTCGACATCACCGGCCGCGAAGGCCTCCGGCGCAAGGTGCGTGAGACCGACGAACAGGATCACCGCGCCGCCCGCCATGCCCACGAGGTCGGCGATCCGCCGCGCCATGGTCGCCGCGAGCAATGCGAACGCTACGCCGGCCACGCTGAGCGCGCCGGCGCCCAGGACGATGGCGGCTTCGGAGTTCGTCATCCGCGCCTGTTATAGTATAACACTTGGCTGCGCAAGCGTCAGATCGAGAAGTCGCCCAGCGCCTCGCCATACGAGCCGATGATGCCCGCCTGGCGCAGATGATCGATGACATGGTCTGCCAGCGCGTCTGCGGTAGCCGATGATGTATCGAGCCGAAGTTCAGGCGAAATCGGCGCCTCGTAGGGGCTGTCGATGCCGGTAAAGTTGCGGATCTGCCCCGCACGCGCCTTCTTGTAGAGACCTTTGGGATCGCGCTGTTCGGCCAGGTGCAGCGGCGTATCGACAAACACCTCGAAGAACTCGCCCTTCTCGACAAGACCCCGCACCATGTCGCGCTCCACACGGAAGGGCGAAATGAACGAGGCGGTCACGATCATGCCCGCGTCGACGAACAGCTTTGCCACTTCCCCGATGCGGCGGATGTTCTCCACCCGGTCCTGATCGGTGAAGCCGAGATCCTTGTTGAGGCCCTGGCGGATGTTGTCGCCATCGAGCGAATAGGTGTGCGCGCCCATCGCCGACAACTTGCGCTCCACAATGTTGGCGATGGTCGACTTGCCGGCGCCGGACAGGCCCGTGAACCACAGCACAGCCGGCTTGTGACCCTTGATCAGCGAGCGGCTGGACTTGGTCACGTCCATCGCATGCCGGTGGACGTTGGTGGCGCGGTTCAACGAGAACTCGATCATGCCCGCGCCAACCGTCAGGTTGGTGAACCGGTCGATCAGGATAAACGCGCCCGCTTCGCGGATGGTCTTGTAGGCATCGAAGGCGATCGGCTGGTTCGCCGAGATGTTGCAGAAACCGATCTCGTTCAGACCAAGCGACGAGCCTGCCGCCTTGTCCAGCGTGTTGATGTCGATCTTGTGCCGGATCGACGTCACCGCCGCCTGCACCGTCTGCGACCCGATCTTCAGAACATAGGCATGGCCTGTCGTCAGCGGGTCTTCGTGCATCCAGAGGATGTTGGCGGTGAACTGGTTGGAGACTTCCGGCCGCGCATCCGGCGCCGCGAACACGTCCCCGCGCGAGGCGTCGATCTCGTCCTCGATCACAAGCGTGATCGCGTCACCGGCCCTGGCGACCGGCAGGTCGCCATCGGCCGTAACCAGCGCCTTGACCCTGGATATCTTGCCCGACCTGGCGACGACAACTTCGTCGCCCGACTTGATTGATCCAGAGATCACCGTTCCGGAAAACCCGCGGAAATCGAGGTTGGGGCGGTTCACCCACTGCACCGGCAGGCGGAAGGGCGCATCGGCGCGCTGGTCCGCGATCTCGATCCTCTCGAGATGCTCCAGCAGCGTCGGCCCGGCGTGCCAAGCCATCTTGTCCGACTTGGTGATGACGTTGTCGCCGTTCAGCGCCGACATCGGGATCGGCGTGATCGACTCGAAGCCGAGGTTGTCCGCAACACCCAGATAGCTTGCCACGATCTCGTGGAAGCGCGCGCGGCTGTAGTCCACCAGGTCCATCTTGTTGACCGCCAGCACGAGGTGCCGGACGCCCAGCATGTTGGCGATGTACGTATGGCGCTTGGTCTGCTGCAGCACCCCCTTGCGCGCATCGATCAGGATAATAGCGAGATCCGCCGTCGAGGCGCCGGTCGCCATGTTGCGCGTATACTGCTCGTGCCCCGGCGTGTCCGCCACGATGAACTTGCGCTTGTCGGTCGAGAAGAAGCGATAGGCGACATCAATGGTGATGCCCTGTTCGCGCTCGGCCTCCAGCCCGTCGAGCAACAGGGCGAAGTCCATGTTCTCGCCCTGCGTGCCGTGCTTCACGCTGTCTTTCTTCAGCGTGGCAAGCTGGTCCTCGAACAACAGCTTGGTGTCATACAGCAGCCGGCCGATCAGCGTGGACTTGCCATCATCCACCGAACCGCAGGTGATGAAACGCAGCACGCCCATCTCGGCGGCCGCCAGTTCGCGGACCGACTGGCGCTGCTCCTTGGTGCGCAGGGGGGTCACTTTCGTGGCCATCAGAAATACCCCTCGCGCTTCTTCTTCTCCATCGACCCGCTCTCGTCATGATCGATAAGGCGGCCCGAGCGCTCAGACGTGCGCGCCGTCAGCATCTCGCCGACAATGTCTTCGAGCGTCGCAGCGTCGCTTTCTATGGCGGCCGTCAGCGGATAGCAGCCCAGCGTGCGGAAGCGGATCATCCGATCCACGGCAACCTCGCCCGGCTCCATCGGCGTACGCTCGTCATCGACCATGAAGATCTGACCGTTGCGAATGACGGTCGGCCGCTCCTGGCCGAAATAGAGCGGCACGATCGGAATTTCTTCCTCGGCGATGTACGCCCAGATATCCAGCTCCGTCCAATTCGAGATCGGGAAGACACGGATGCTTTCGCCGCGAGCCTTGCGGGTGTTGTAGAGGCTCCATAGCTCCGGCCGCTGGCTCTTCGGATCCCAGCCATGGCTCTCGGTGCGGAACGAGAAGATCCGCTCCTTCGCCCGGCTCTTTTCTTCGTCGCGCCGCGCGCCGCCGAAAGCGGCATCGAAGCGATACTTGTCCATCGCCTGGCGCAGGCCCTCTGTCTTCATCACCTGCGTGTGGAGGTTGGAGCCCGACGCATAGGGGTTGATCCCGCGCTTCAGCCCGTCCTCATTGATGTGAACGATCAGGTCCAGCCCGAGTTTCTTCGTGATCAGGTCGCGGAACTGCACCATCTCCTGGAACTTCCAGGTGGTGTCGATATGCATGAAGGGGAATGGCGGTCGCGAGGGCCAGAAGGCCTTCATCGCGAGGTGCAGCATCACCGACGAATCCTTGCCGATGGAATAGAGCATAACCGGGTTCTCGAACCCGGCCGCGACCTCCCGCATGATGAAAATGCTTTCGGCTTCAAGCCTTTGCAGGTGAGCCGGCAACGGCTTCCTGCGCCCGCGGCGCGAGGTGAAGCGTTCGGCATACGCCGTCAGATCGGAGTCGAGTGTCAAAGCCGTGCCCGTCCTAGGCTCGATTGGAGACCCGACTTAGGGGCTACGTGCCATAGGGTAAAGCGCACGCATCTGAAGTCAGACCTGACCGTGCCTTAACCGTAGGCGCCTTGTTGGCGCCCCATGGCCACGCTGTGCTTTAAGACGGGACGTGCGGAGGATTCGATGCGGAAGTACTGGATTATAGGCGGAAGCGTCGTCGGCGGCCTGCTCGCGCTGGCCGCTATCGCTGTCCTGGTGGTCCCGAACCTGATCCCGCAGGAAGTCTATCGGGCCGAGATCGAGAAGGTCGCCTACCAGGTCACAGGACGCAAAGTCTCCGTCACGGGCCGGATCGAGGTCGCCGTATTCCCCCGCATCGAGGCCCGCGCCGGCGCCTCGACCATCGCCAATCCGGAAGGATTCGAGGGAAGCGACTTTGCTTCAATGAAGGAGCTCCGCGCCGCCGTGGCGCTCTGGCCGCTGTTTTCAGGCAATGTCGAAGTCGAGGAGTTCATCCTCGTGGAACCCAGCATCTCGCTCATCAGCCTCGAGGACGGCAACAACAACTGGACCTTCACCCCACCCACCGGCCCAGCGGGCGTGTCCGGCGAGCCGCAGCAGGGCGGGCAGATGAGCGCGTCCCTTCGCGACGTGCGCATCGAAAAGGGCATCGTCTCGTTCGACGACCGCAGGGAAAAGAAGATCCAGACGCTGAGCGATCTCAATCTCTGGGCGGACATGCAGGCGCTCGACAAGCCGCTGTCGTTCAAGGCCGAAGGCCTTGCCAACGCGCTCAGGTTTCGCATCGAGTCGCGGCTTGAAAATCCGCAGGCGATGATCGACGGCCTCGCCTCGCCCGTCGACATCAGGCTGCAGACCGACCTTGTCCGCACAGACCTGAAGGGCACGCTCGCTCTCGGCGATACGCCCGAGTTCGACTTCGCCCTGACAGGCGAGATCCCGAACCTCCCTGCGCTGGGCGAGGCCTTCCAGACGCCGCTGCCCGTGCCCGCCGTACTCGGCAAGCTGACGCTGTCGGGCCAGGCCTATGGCGCGTTCGACGACATCACCATCAAGGTCGCCTCGGCGCGCCACGAGAGCCCGCTGCTCAACGCAGACCTCAAGGGCGAGGCGCGCCTGACCAGGACAATCGCGCTCCAGCTCGACGCCAGCGCCGATGCGTCAAGGCTGGCCGACCTTGCGCGCGCCCTCGGCATCGCCCCGCCCGCCGAAGCCGCCCTCGGCAAGGCAACGGTTTCATCCAGGATCACAGGCACGCTGGACAACCTCCTCTTCAGCGACGTGAATTTCGAACACGCCAGCGGTCTTCTGAATCTGCTGTTCAAGGGATCGGCACAGCTGAAGGACCAGCTGACCTATGCTGGCGACGTCACCATTGCCGCGCCCGACCTTCGCAAACTCGCGGCCGCTGCCGGCGCGCAACTGCCGCCGGGCGACATCTACAAGGCGTTCTCGCTGACGGGACAGACCTCGGGCGGCACGCAGGATGTGCTGTTGAAGAACGCCACGGTGAAGTTCGACAACATCACCGGCACGGGCGAAGCCGCGCTGAGCTTCGGCGCCAAGCCACGCCTCACCGGCACGCTGAGCACCAGCGCCATCGACGTGACGCCCTACGCGCAGGCCTCCGGCGCGCCAGCAGGCAAACCCGCCGCCGCTCCGACGGGCTGGGGCGCAACACCGATAGACCTGTCGCCGCTGCGGCTGGTCGATGCCGACCTCACGCTAAAGTCCAACGGCATCAAGTTCGACAAGTTCGATTTTGGCCCGTCCAACGTCGCCGTCGGCCTCAAGAACGGCAAGCTTATCGCAGACCTCAAGCAGACCTCGCTGTTCGGCGGCTCCGGAACCGCGCGCTTCGTCGCTGACGGCAGCGGCGCGAAGCCCGGCATCGAACTGAAGGCGAAGATGGACAAGCTGGCGCTGAAGGATCTTCTTGGCGCTGCCGCCAACTTCACCATGCTCGAAGGCGCAGGGGGCCTCGACATCGACCTCGCCGGTTCCGGCGCCAGTCTCGATGCGCTGATGAGTTCGCTCGTCGGCAAAGGCGCGATCACCTCGGACGAAAGCGTCCTCAAGGGCGTCAACCTGCAGGAACTCGCTTCGGCCGCCGTCAACGCCTTCACCAGCAAGAAGTTCTCTGCCGCGGCCATCTCGCCGATTGCCCAGACACGCTTTGACGCCTTGCAGACGAACTTCGTGATGGCGGACGGCGTCGCCATGCTTACCGACATGAACATCGACACCGGCGCCATGACCATCGCCGCCGGCGGCGCACTGGACATCGGTCGCCAGCAGCTGACGCTGAACCTCTTCCCTCAGTTTGACGACAGGAAGGCCGGGCTCAATGGCTATGGCCTGCCGATGAAACTGTCCGGCTCATGGACCGGGGTCAGCTTCGCACCTGACTGGGGCTGGCTTGCCGACAAGGCTACGGCCTCTGCAAAGGCCGAGGCTGAGTCCAAAATCGAGGACGAGCTCAAGGATCTCGGCGACAGCATTCGTGGCCGCCTCGGCCTGGGCGCGCCGAAACCAGCCCCCCCGGCCGCGCCGGCTCCCGCGCCAGCCGCCACGCCAGACACCCCCGCAGCCGCAAGCCCGGCGCCGGCGGATGACCAGCCCGCTATTCCGCCAGCCCCACCCGTCCCGGTGCCGCAGTCGGCCGAGGACCGCCTGAAGGCCGAAGCCCAAAAGGCGCTCGGCCGCCTGTTTGGCGACAATTGACGGCCGGTGCAGCGCGGATTCCCCGGCGTTCGGCGCCCCGGAAACCCGCGCTTGCCCCGGCGCATGTCCAGAGCTAATACCCCTGCTCGCGCGACAGCGCCAAGCCGGTTGCCGCCATAGCTCAGTTGGTTAGAGCGCTGGATTGTGGATCCAGAGGTCCCCCGTTCGAGCCGGGGTGGCGGTACCATTTAAATCAATGGCTTGTAGCCGCAGAGCGAGTTGCTCATCGTCGCGAACGACCATCTGGCTGGCGTTTGGGTGACGGCTTGCAGGCGTTGAAGTGAAGACGCCCGCGCCTTCAGTCCTCTGACGCGAAGCAGCCTGAAAATCGAGCCGCGCGTGGCTCGCCCAAGATCTCGACCTGCAGCAAGTTTTCAGGACCAAGCGCACCGCGCCAATGACCGGTGTTGCTTGACCTGGTCGTCCGTCAGAAACGAAACTCGTCGCCAGGGCTCGTCGGCCGCATGGAGTTCGCGCGAGAAACAGGGCGTGCTGTCGTGCGAAAAGGTTGTCGCAATGCGTCCCTCTGGTTGTGCCGAGTATGACAGTTCGCCAGACATGACACAGAGGCATGTCGCGATTGCGTCACGCTTCCCGCCGTTGATGCGATCAAAGTGACTCTTCCACAATTGCGCGATTCTGAGGGCGTCATCCGGATCTTTCGCACGCTCAGGGGAACGGCCGTCTTATGGGCGACCGGCAGCACAGCTGACCAACATGACGATCGGCTTGAACGCTGGAGCACTCCTGCCGGATGGCCCCAAGGTTGCGAGTCCACGTTCTCCCTCAAATGCGGTACGTGATGCGCTGCGCCTGGTCCGAACATTCCGGGGCAGATCACTGCCCTGACGAGCCCGGCCGGACCTCGCCCGCATAGGGGCGTCCGCTGCCAACAAGGGGAGCGATTTGGATCGGGCATAGGCCCCTCTTGGGTTGGGACAGGTCAGGCTCTGGCTGCGATCCTGCCCAGAACTGTGAACAGGGCCGCGACATCGATTGGCTTCGACAGATAATCCGTCATCCCGGCCGCCAGGTAGCGATCTCGGTCGCCAACAAGAGCGTTGGCGGTCAGTGCGATGATGGGGATTCCGCCGGCACGTCCGCCAAGCTCCCGAATACGCTGCGCAGCCGTTGGGCCATCCATCATGGGCATCATGACGTCCATCAGGATCACATCAAAGGTCTGGCTTGCAGCCATCGCGACCGCATCCCGCCCATCCGACGCGACCGCCAATTCGTGTCCACCCGCTTCAAGGAGAGCGCGAAGAATTTTCTGCATCTCAGGATTGTCCTCCGCGACAAGAATACGGAGGCCTTTGGTCGGCGATGCGAGCAGCTCCACGCGCTCTGGCGATGGCGGCGCTGCTACCGGCGCGGCTATCGTGAAATGGAACACACTTCCTTCGTCCAGCTTGCTGCCGACTTCGATCGTCCCTCCCATCATGCCAACAAGCTGTTTTGAAATGGCCAGTCCCAATCCGGACCCGCCATGCCTGCGAGTCGCCGACGAATCGGACTGGAAAAACTGGTCGAAAACCTTGCCAAGAATATCGTCGGCGATGCCCACCCCGGTATCACTCACGAGGAAGCGCGCGACTTGCTGGTCAGCATCGTAGCTGACTGAAACTCCAACCCTCCCAGCGTCGGTGAATTTTACCGCGTTGCCAACCAGGTTGGTCAGAACCTGCCTTAGCCTGCGCTGATCACCCTCCACCCACTCAGGCACTGACGCCGAGACGTCTACCGACAGCGCCAGTGATTTTTCGCGAGCAAGGCTGCCGAACAGCGTGACGACGTCCTCCACGACGGCGACAATGCGGAATGGTTCCCGGTCAAGGGACAAGCGTCGACTCTCCACTTTCGAAATATCCACGATGTCATCGAGCAGGAACATCAGGTCTCTCGATGACTTCAGGGCCGTGGACGCGTGCGCGCGCCGGATCTCATCAGTCTCCGTAAGGAGAAGAACTTCCAGCATTCCGACAACGCCACTCATGGGGGTGCGGATCTCGTGGCTCATGTTTGCCAGAAAGTCCGACTTCGCTCTGCTCGCTGCTTCGGCCGCCTCGCGCGCCTCAGCCAACTCACGGACTGCCCGGCTCATCTGCTGATGAAATGCTGCTGCGCAAGAAGAAGCCGTCAGAAAGATAAGAAAGTAGTTCCTGACGAATCCGACGATGGCGGCTTGCGACGGGATCTGGTCATGCCGTCGAGCGAGCGAGAAGTCGAAGCGCAGTTGATCGGCGAAGGTTGCGAACAGACCAATATGGAGGACCGAAATTACGGCCGCGATGGCGAAACCCTTCCAGCCAAACAACAACGAATAGCAAATCGCCAGCGCGAGAAGAAAATAGGTGACCGTAGCATCGACACTACCTGCATGGAGGGTATTGGCGAGAACAACCAGATAGCTGGCTGCAAAGAGCAGGTTCGCGGCCCGGTCAATGTTTCTGGTTTCGACGCAGTACTTGGGTGCGCTGACGATGACGCAGAACGGCGCGACCAGCATCAGGATGTGGTCGTACGGCGCCACATACTGATATCTGGAGATGAAGAGCAGATAGTTCGCCAGGAGACCGATGGCGGAGAAAAGAGCGACAAACAGAACAGCAATTTTCTTGGCTCGCGTAATGCGGTCATCGGTCGTCGTGTGTCTCTGAAACCAGTGAATCAGCGAAGCCAATTTCGGATACCGTTCGTTCAATGGAGTTCAAGCATCGCAGCTTCGACCAGGCGCGGGTAACGAAAGGCAGAGTAACCCTAAAGCGCTGATGTCCTTCACGTCGCGCGTCAGCCCATTTCAGCCTGAGGCGCGCGCATCGTCAAACCGCGAGAGGGTTCGCCTTTAGGGAATAGGGACCCCAATCTGAGTATTTGAGTCGAAACTCCAACAGAAATGCAACTGAAGTATCAGGCCCTGTGGAGAAGCCTGGGAACCCTTGCCGTTCCTCGCCTGGTCAGATGTGCATCTCTAAGCGAGGCTGGCCTGAAGCGCGTGCGGTGCTTCAAGCGAAGCGACACACCCTGCGCACTTGCCAATGACTGCTGAGGGCCAGAAACACCGAGCCCGCCACGTTCTTACCTGCGACAGGCTCCCTCGTCAGCTGCCGTTCACCCCGTGCCCGCAGGTTCGGCGGGACATCGCCCAAGGTCGGACACTGCCATCCCGGTCAACATTCTGGAGTTACTGTCCACACGCAAAGAGGACAAGCTCCGAAACGCCGCCCATCCTCTCTTCGTCAAAGGGAACCGTATCAGTCACGCCACCGCCGGAGATCACCAAGGCGCCGACCCATTTGCCAAAGATCGCATCCACGAGGTTCAGCGCGGCCCCGCCCTGTTCGGACCAGCCATGCTCTGAGCCCGCACTGTCCGGCGCCCGGGCCTGAAACACGCGCGACGCAACTGTCTTGCCGTCGATAGAGAATGAGATCTTCGCTTCCCCACCACTGAGCGGCTTGCTGGAATGCCAAGTAACATCGATGAGCGATCCGGACGTGCAGCCGATGGAGAATTTCATCGTTCCATCGACATAAACTGCCCTCACCTCGGCGGTCGCCGGGTCGGCAAACAAGTCGCCCTTCTGGTGCAGTTCCCATCCCGGAACCCCGAGTGATTTTTTCTCAAGTGTCGCTTGTGCATTGGCGATTGGTGTCGTGGCGGCGCAAACTGCCAGCACGACGGAAGCAAGCGTCTTTGTGTTGAAAACACTTATCACCGATCTGATCTCCAAACCCCGAATGTGCGGCAACTGGAAAGCGATGTAGCCCATCTCGAGACTACACGGCACATTCCATGCCGGTCCAGCAGCTCGCACGCGATATGGGTCGCTCGGTTCCGCTAGAGGCCTGCAGGTGAAGGTGATCGGCAAACCAATCAGACGATAGCGCGCTCTATGGAAAGGGATGCGTGAGGCCAGCAGACGACCGCATGACTGAGACGGGCCCCGACTCGCGCGTATGGCGCCCAGCACACGACCGGCCTACGCCATCAATTGAAGTCATTCGAGTGCAGAGCCGAGCTCACTTAGCATGTTGCCCCCGCCGGCATGGTGCGGGCGGGTGAGCAGAAGGCTCACGACGATGACATTTGAAGTCGTTCACAAGTCCCAGGTTCGCTCCGGCGGTCGGGCTCGCGCTGTTACGGGCAGGAAACTCACCGGTCAGAAACCCGCCCTCAAGATGAAAGAGGTCATGGCCATCCGCATTCGGCTCCAGATGGCGGGGAAGATTCGTGAACTCGCCCTCTTCAATCTCGGGATCGACAGCAAGCTGCGAGGGTGTGACCTCGTTCGACTTCGGGTGGAGGATGTGGCCGTCGCTGGAACGGTCAAGAACCGGGCCGCCATTGTGCAGAAGAAAACCGGGCGGCCAGTCCAGTTCGAAATCACCGACCAGGCCCGGGCGGCGGTTGGCGATCTGATTCAGAAGCACGGCTTGTCGGGTTCTGACTTCCTGTTTCACAGCCGCCTTGCATCTTCGGAGCGATTGTCGACCCGGCAGTACGCAAGGCTGGTTCAAGGCTGGGTAAGTTCGATCGGTCTCAACCCGGCCACCTACGGCACACATTCGCTGCGGCGAACCAAGGTGGCGATGATCTACCGGAAGACCGGCAACCTGCGTGCGGTCCAGCTCCTCCTGGGACACACCAAGCTCGAAAGCACCATTCGATATCTCGGCGTGGAGGTCGATGACGCCTTGGCTCTTTCCGAGCAGGTCGACCTCTGAGGGCCTCAACGGAAGTGGCCGGCGCCCTCCAATCCGGCCATTTCCGCAGCCCTGGGAGCAATGCACGGATCTTCGCCCAAAATCGGCCGTTGCCCGCATCTGGGACCCATGCTTCCGTGTTGCCTTGTCGAAAAGATTCTGGGGGAAGCATGCGCGAGGCGAAGCCAGTCCTTCTGGTCGTTCTGACGTTGCTTGCGCTTCTGGGCGCGGGTTTCATTGCTCTTGCGAACATCGGCGACGCGTCGGTTGTTGCGGCTACCGGAGGCGTCTATGGCGCACTGGAGTCAGCCGGCGCGCAAGACAATGTC
>JALHLR010000003.1:0-12791 GCA_022844475.1 Hyphomonadaceae bacterium
CTTCTCCATCGCCCAGCGCCAGTGGACGGAGTGTTCAGGGAACACGCCCATGTGGCGGAACGCGGCGAGGCGCGCATTCAGCTTCAGTCCGTTCCAGGCGATGGGCCAGTCATCGGGCGGCTGCTTTCCCGTGAACGTCCAGGCTCCACGGTCCTCGTCCTCGTCCTTGCCGGAGGCAAAAATGGCATCAGCTTTCCAGCTGGCGACCGGCGTTGCGGGCTTCCAGAATGCCTGCGGATCAGGACGGTTGACCAACACTTTGCCAAAGCGTTCGAGCTTGCGCAGGTCGCCCGAGTCCAGCAGTTGGTAATCAGACCAGTCGTCGCTGGTGAGAAGATGAAAGTCGGAGGCGCTCATCGATTTGCGCCCTTGTAGCCTGATTTGCGCCAGGCTTCGTAGATCATCACGCTGGCGGCAGAGGCAAGGTTCAGGCTGTCGGCCTTGCCCATCATCGGGATGCGCACGAGTTCATCACAGGAGGACTCCACATCTGACGGCAGGCCAGACTGCTCGTTGCCCATCAGGATAATCGAGCGATCGCCATAGTCGGCCTTGTCGTGAGAGTGGTCGCCGCGCATGGAGGCGGCAATCATGCGGGCGCCGGATGTGGCGCACCAGCCGCTGAACTCCGCGAAGCTTGCAGCAGCAACGCGCATTGCAAAGAGCGAGCCCATGGTGGCGCGCACGGTCTCGATGCTGAACGGGTCGCAAGTCGTTCCGATGAGGATGATACCGTCGCAGCCCGCAGCGTCGGCCGTGCGGATGACTGTGCCGAGATTGCCGGGGTCGCGCACCTCATAGAGAGCGACGAAGCGGCGCGCGCCAATAGTAGGGAAGTCAGCTAGGGGGGTCAGCCGTTGCCTGAACGCCGAGATCACCATCTGCGGATTGTCCTTGCGGGACAGGGTCGCGAGGATCTTCTCGGTTCCGGTAAGCACCCGAGCCCCAGCGGACTTCATGCGGAGGAGCAGGTCGCGCGTCTGCGGGCGGTCAAGCGCAGCCTGGCTGGCGAAGGCATAGGCTGGAAGCCAGCCATTCGCGAGCGCCTCCTCAGCGTGACGCGCGCCTTCAGCCAGGAACAGGCCGGTCTCAAGCCGCTCGCGCTTGCGTTCCAGCGAGCGCAGAAGCTTAACCGTGTCGTTGGCGGTGGACGAGATGTGTTCGAACAGGGGGCGATCGTCGGCCATGCTCAGGCTTTCGACTTGTAGGCGAGGGACTGTGCCTGTGCTTCCCAATCGCCCTTGCCGTCGAACTTCGCGATCCGGACTTCGGTGAACGCCGTTGGTTCATCCAGACAGCGCAAGTTCACGCTGAAGCCATCGGGGTTCGAGCGGGGGACGTAGAAGCTTTTAAGGCCGCAGGCAGAGCAGAACAGGTGCTTCGCCGCGCCTGTGTTGAACGTGTAGGACGTAAGCTTGTCCGCACCTTTGGTCAGCCGGAAACGCGCGGCTGGAACGATGATGTGCAGAAATCCCGTTCGCGCACAGATTGAGCAGTTGCAGTCCTCGACCTCAAGCGTCTCGGGCAGGAGCGCCTCGAAGCGAACGCTGCTGCAATGACAGCCGCCGCCCCGCCAGGTCATGGTTTCGGTCATCTGGCGTCCTGTCAGCGGCAGGAACGGACGATGCCCGACAGCTTGTCGCGGTCGAGATTCATCGTGATCAGGTTGAAGCCCTGTCCGGAGGCGCCATCTGGCTCCGTGGTCAGGATCTGGAAGCGCGTTGCGCCGGAGAGCACGTCGAGGAAGCGCGGTGTCAGGTCGATGGTCACCGAAACATGGCCGCGTTCGGTGACCTTGGGCGGCTCAATGATCTCGTAGGGCTGTAGCGCGATATCGCGGACGTCTGCAAAACCATCCGGCGATTGCGCATCCATCTGCCAGATAGCCGAGAGGCCTTTCGCTGCGAGATCGACAATGCGCTGGCCATCGATCGGACCATTGGCGCGGCTGACATCGTGGACGAGCCAGAGATACAGGCGCGGGGTGTTAGTGCGGTTACAGTAGATCTCGACCTTGTCGCGGCGCCACTGGTCGCCATGGAGATACTGCAGGAAGAATTGCCCTTGGCTGTCGGTCTGGAATTCCCAGGACTCGGTGCGGAACTCATAGATGATCTTGTACTCGCGCAGCTTGTCTTCCGGCAGCGTGTTGATGGCTTCTGGCCCCGCGCGCGACATTTCGGCGATGAAGATCGGGTCGACGCCCATGGAGCGGACGTATTCCACCACGACCCCGTTTGCGACCTGGAGCATCGTCAGCGCTTCGTTGAGGTCAGGGCAGTAGTTGATGTTCGGCATCGCGACCCAGGGATAGCTGGCGAGCGCCTTCCGCTTGTCGATACAGTTCATGCTTACCTGGTGGACTGCATAGATCGAGCCGGGTTTCACCTCACGCTTCACACCGCCGAGGAAGGCGAGTGAGCAGGCTGACACGCAGTGGCCGGGATAGACCCGGCTGTTGAAATCGAGATCGATCAGGTTGGCTTGTGCCGGATCACGCGTATTGCGCGCGACACCCGTATTGAGTTCGGCGCGACGGACGAGGCGGCCAAGTTCCATCCCGGCGCTGAGGTCGCCGCCGAGCGAGTTGAAGTATATCGAGCGGTCTCGGGTCGGCTGCGCGGAGCGTTGCAGGAACGAGCGGAAGGCGGCGGGCGTTTCGGGGGTAAAATCGCCGTCTGCGAAGATAGCCGGCTGGTCGCCGTAGACGACCCCCCACTCGAACGTCATCGGGCGTCCGGAATTGTCGGCAAGCGCGGGCAAGGGCGCCAGCACGCACGCCGCCGCCAGACTCAGAATACCAGCGAAGAATTCGTGTCTACGGCCGCGCATGGCCGTCGCCTCCCGATCAAGCGTCCACATCTACCCGAGCCGCAGAAGGCCGCAATAAGGGCGCCGCATTACAACCGTGCTAATCCGTTGGGGAATTGGGCGCGAAAGCGAGGCCCAATAGCTCATCGGCGGCCAGGGAAGCGGGAATTTGGCCCCCTGCGACATCACGGCGGAGGCTGGCCAGACGGGGGGCGACATCCGGGCGAGACGCGAAACGGTCTGCCAGCCCGTCCTGGATCAGGGCGTCCAGCCAGCGTACCTGCTGCCCCGCACGACGGCGCGAGCGGCTTCCGGACGCTTCGGTCTTCTTCCGATGGAGCTCTATGGCATGCCAGAGTTCGGGCAGGCCCATCCCCGAGAATCCCGAAATTGTATGAACCGGCGGGGACCAATCCGGGTCCGCCTGCTCCATGATGTGGAGCGCGATCTCATATGCCCGTGCGGCGCGCTTGGCCGCATTCTCCTCGATATCGGCCTTGTTGACGGCGATGAGGTCCGCGACCTCAAGCACGCCCTTCTTTATGCCTTGCAGCTCGTCGCCCGCATTGGGGAGCATCAGGACCAGAAAGAAATCGACCATATCCGCCACGACGGTCTCGGACTGACCAACGCCGACGGTTTCGACCAGGATGACGTCAAAGCCGGCCGCCTCACATATCAGCATCGTTTCGCGCGTCTTGCGGGAAACGCCGCCGAGCGTGTTGCCAGCGGGGGAAGGCCGGATGAATGCATTGTCGTCGGCGGCCAGCTTCGCCATGCGTGTCTTGTCGCCGAGGATCGACCCGCCCGAGCGGCGCGAGGTGGGGTCAACGGCAAGCACGGCGACACGCAGGCCGATCCCGGTGAGCATCGTGCCGAAGCTTTCGATGAAGGTTGACTTGCCGACACCCGGTACACCCGTGATGCCGATCCGCTGTGCTGCGCCCGTGCGCGGCATGATCTCGGACAACAGGGCGCGCGCTTCGGCCTGATGATCAGCGCGACGCGACTCGATCAGCGTGATGGCGCGGCCAAGTCCGGCGCGGGTGGAGAGGTCAAGGGTCAATGGAAGTCCGCGCCTGGGATATGCTCCGGTGGTTCCTACGCTGCAGGTGGAGCGCGCTCAAGTGTGGCGAGGCCTGACCCGCGCAACGGCTCGTCAGACAAACGCACCCGCTCTCTGCAGGACCGCTCCGCCGGTCTCGAGCTTGAACCGGGCAATGCCGGCGCCGGACTGAGTGTTCACGCCGCCAAGGTCGAGCACCGCCACGCCACGCCCCTTGAGGTCTCGGATCGCCGTCCAGAGAAGCAGGTTGTGCGCTGCGTTTGACCGTCCGTCATCGCTTGTCCAGCCGACATGGTAGGTGGCGCGGCTTCCATGTATCAGGAACAGCATCCCCGCCGCCGCATCGCGCTTCAGGTCCGCACGATAGACCGCCAGCCCTGCGCCCTTGTCGCCGCGCGCTCCATCCGCTTTCGCGTCCTGCCAGCGTTCTGTCATGTCGATAGGCATGGCGCGATAGCCGCGCTTGGCCCGTTGCTTCGCCTCGGCCTCGAGTAGCCAGCGGTACTGCGCCGGCTTGACGCCGGCCTTCTGGACCACGAGGTCAGACCGCTCCGCCTTCGACAGCCTGTTTCGCCAGCCCTGATCCATAGCGGCGCGCAACGCATCTTCATCCTTGGTGAGGTCTATCAGCACGGTCGCATCGCCCGTCATCACGCGTGACAGCTCTTTCAACCCCTCATTCGCCGCCTCGTCGGGCGTCACGACCAGGAGTCTCGGCCATTGTTGGGGCAGTGACGACTTCAGGAGACGGTATGTCTCGCGTTTTTCATCGGCAGATATACCGCCGAACCAGATTGGTCCGTGTGTGCACAGCGCGAAACGTCCTGCCATCGCAAATGGCCGTGCAGCAATCTGGGCAAGCGCCGCCAGAGACCCGTCCGCTCGCAGAACTGCTGCGCGCAGCACCTGCACGTTCGGCGACATGGCTTTGAGGGCGACGCCATAGGCCCAATCCTGTTGGTAGCTTGCAGCTGCGCCAGCATGCGATTCGTCCCACGCCTCTCGGGGCGTGTCGTTCCAGCTGATTGTAAGTGCTGATGCGCGACTCATTCGCCAAATCTTATCGGTTTCCCCTCCCAATTGGTGAACAAGCCGGAGGGCACATGGCGCGCGCCAAGATTCATACTGTCGCAGGCCACCGTCTGCCAGAACCACGGATCACCTTGATGGCGATCTGGCTGGTATTTCTCTGGGTCGGCGTGCCGATCCTGGCGGTCGGTGGCCTGCTGGACGTCATCGCCCAGACTGTCTTCGGCGTCTGTACCGGGCTGTGGTGCTACGCCGCGCAATAGGGCGCTCAGCCCGTATGCTTGCCCATCATCATCGCCAGAAAGCCGCTAAGCTTGGGAGGCTGGCCGGTGCGGAGCAGGCTGGCCTGGAAGATGCGGCCCAGCAGGATCATCTCGATCGCGACGAAGGCCGTCAGCATTGCACCTGTGCCTAACACCTCAACGACATCCACGCCGGCGCCTAGGCGCGCGAGCATGGCGAAGGGTGTGTATAACGGGATCCATGACATCACGACGGGGAAGGTCCCGTTGGGTTGCTGGATGACCGACACCATCATGAACACGACGGGTAGCATGATGATCATGATCACCGGCATCAGATAGGCTTGCGCGTCCTGCAGCGAGTTTGAAAGCGCGCCGATGGCGAGGTAGAGCATCGAGATGATAAGGTAGCCGGCGAGGAAGTAGAACAGCATGGCGGTGAACATCCACGGCTCGATCGCGGCCAGCGACGGGTTCACGATGTCTGCGACGATGCCCTGAACGGAGAGCGCCGCGCCCACAGCGGCGCCAACCCAGACACCCAGAATAGTGAGGCCGATGGCGCCGAGACCTAGCAGCTTGCCATACATCAGCTCGGCCGGTCGGATGGTGGCCAGGATCGACTCCAGCAGCTTGTTTGAGCGTTCCTCGATCACACCCTGCAGCATCATCGATCCTGTGGTCATCACGGTGACCAGCAGCAGGTAGACCATCGCAAGTGGCAGGGCGGAACGGATCACGACCTGCTCACGGCCTGCGCCCTGGGGCGGGGCGCTGAGATCGATTGGCGTAGCCATGTTCGCGATACCTGTTGCGATCTCCGGTGCAAGGCCGCTGGCTTCCAGTGCGCGAGCGCGCTGAACCCGCGCTATCTCGTTGCGGACACTGTCAACCAGCGTGGTGTTCGGGGCGCCATTGGTCCACATACGGACCGGCGAGATTGTCGACACCTCGGCAGGTATCCATACCGCAAGGGCGAGTGGGCGCTTGCCCTCCGGCGTGTCGATTTCGTCGCCCTTCAGCGGCTCTGCGAGCGCCTCGGCGAACGCCTCGGCGCCTTGTCGATCCGTGACTCCGGCCGGCAGAGACGCCCGGACATAGGTTGGAGGATCGATAACGTAAGCAGGCGCATCCTTCGGCTTGCTTGGCGCGATCCTTTCCCACGCGGCGTCGATGCCGCCGTCAGCAACGAACTGCGCAACCTGATCATCGCTGAACCAGCGTTCGCCCTTGGCCCAGATGGCGTCGGGCGAGATGCCGCCGAGCTCCCAGCGCTGCACATAGGCGGACAGGGCGCCGAGCTCGATACGCTGGTAATTGAGATTGAGGCGGCGATCGATGGAGGCTTCGTACTGTCCGGATTGGTCTACCAGGACGTAGGCGGAATCTGTCTGCGGCCTGAAGAACCGGCCGGCGACCTGGCTAACGCCGATGACGACGGGCAGGACGAGGAGCATCACCCAGAAACCCCGCGTGGAGGCAATCTGCTTGTACTCGCGGGCGGCGACGAGAAGAATGTTCTTCACGGCTGCGTCTCCTGCTCGGGACCGACAAGGTGAATGAAAACGTCGTGCAGGCTCGGGCGGTGGCTTTCAAAGCCGCGCAGGGCAAAGCCATTCTGTGTGCAGACCTGCAGCAGGTCGCCGGGCGCGACGCCTGGTTTCAGCGATACGTCCCAGCTGTTCCAGCCATTCGCAGCGCCGGCGCGCGTCGCTGATGCTATGCCGGGGAGGCTTGAGGGATCGGCTTCCGAGACCAGTGTGAGTCGCCCGGGCAGTCGGGCGCGCGCTTCCTCCTGTGTGCCTTCGAACACCTTCCGCCCACGCGCCAGCAGGACGATGCGGTTCGTAAGGCGCTCGGCGTGCTGCATGATGTGGGTTGAGAACAAGACGGTGGAGCCAGCCCTCGCCATCTCGAGGACGAGGTCTTCAAGCACTTTCTGGTTCACCGGGTCGAGACCAGAAAAGGGTTCGTCGAGGATAAGGAGCCGGGGGCGGTTCACCATCGCAGCTGCGACCTGCACCTTCTGGGACATGCCTTTCGACAGCTTCTCGACCATGGACTTGGTCCATTCGGACAGACCGAAGCGTTCAATGAGACGCTCTGCTTCCGTTTTTGCGGACGCTGGGTCCATGCCCTTCAGGCGGCCGAAATAGACGATGGTGTCGAGAACTGTCATGCGGCGGTAAAGGCCGCGCTCTTCCGGCAGAAAGCCGATCTCGGATGCGTTTTCGCGACCGGGCTTGCGCCCGAGGATTTCGATCGTGCCGGAAGAGGGACGGATGATGTCGAGCGCCATGCGCAGGCTGGTGGTCTTGCCTGCGCCATTGCCGCCGAGAAATCCGAAAATGCCGCCTTCGGCGACTTCAAAGGATAGATCATCGACGGCGGTGAATTCGCCGAAGCGCTTCACGACATGATCCAGCTTTAGGATGCCCATCGATGTCCCGTTTCCCGGCCCCTGAAGCGGCTCTTGATGCCCGTAACAGTTTGATAGTCGTGTCGCACTGCGGATTCTTACAGGGGTGCGTGGCGAGTAGTGGCCGAGGTGTGGGCCCGGGGCAACAGGGGGTAGCGAGTGCTGCGCGAATCAAATCGCCGGCTGGATCGGACCCTCTGCGCGGCCGTTCACGAACTGGTCGATGTAGGCATTGCCGGAGCTATCGAGGGCGGACACAGGACCACGCCAGACGATGCGGCCTTCGTGGAGCATGGCGACCTCGTCGGCGATCTTGCGGACGGATGCCATGTCGTGAGTGATGGAGACGGCCGCCGCGCCCAACGCCTTCACCTGCTCGACGATGAGGTCGTTCACGGCATCTGCCGTGATCGGATCGAGCCCAGTGGTGGGTTCGTCAAAGAAGATCAGCTCGGGGGTTGCGATGATAGCGCGTGCAAGGGCGACGCGCTTCTGCATGCCGCCGGACAGTTCAGCGGGGCGCAAGTCTGCAGCCGAGGCGGGCAGGCGGACCTTGGCGAGAGTCTCGATGGCGCGCCGTTTTGCTTCCGCGCGGCTGACGCCATCCCGGTAGAGCAGCGCGAAGGCGACATTTTCCCAGACGGTGAGGCTGTCGAACAGCGCGCCACCCTGGAACAGCATGCCGGTGCGTCGGCGCAGGGCGTCGAGCCGCTTGGGATCGGTTATCAAGTGGCCATCGAACAGTATCTCGCCCTGTTCGGGCGTCATCAACCCGAGCGCGGACTTGATGGTGACAGACTTGCCTGTGCCAGAGCCGCCGATGATGACGAGCGATTGCCCCGGCGCCACTGTGAGGTCGATGCCGCGCAGCACGTGCTTGTCGCCGAACGACTTGTGCACGTTGCGCAGCTCTAGAATTGGCTTGTCAGAGAAATCGATCACAGGCCGACCCTCACGAAGATCGAGGTGAGGACGTAGTTCGATGCGAGGACCAGCACTGCCGCTCCCACGACGGCAAGAGTCGCTGCCCGGCCGACGCCGCCAGCACCACCTTTCGAGCGGTCGCCCTGATAGCAGCCCATCAGAGAGATGATACCGCCAAAGAAGGCCGCCTTGATCAGGCCGGACCAGATGTCGTTGCCGGTGACGAAGTTCCAGGTGTTTCGCAGGTAAAGCGAGCCGTTGAAGTCGAGTGCGCCCACGGCGACCAGATATCCACCCAGTACGCCAATGATGTCTGCGACCAGCACAAGCAGCGGCAGCGTCAGTATGCCGGCGATCACGCGCGGTGCATAGAGATAGCGCTCGGGCTTCGCCGACAGGGTCAGCAACGCGTCGATCTGTTCAGTGACGCGCATGGCGCCAATTTCGGCGGCGATCCCCGCGCTGACCCGACCCGCAAGCATCAGCGCCGCGAGAACTGGCCCAAGCTCGCGCGTGATGCCCACGACAACGATGTTGGGGACGAACTGTTCTGCATTGAAGCGTGCGCCGCCTGTGTAAATGTTGAGGGCGAGCGCGGCGCCGATGAAGACCGCCGTGAGGCCGACAACTGGCAGCGAGAAGAAGCCGATCTTGAGGCTCTGCCGCAGGACTTCGCGGAGGTAAATCACTGGCGTCACACACGCGAGCAGCACGCGGCCGGAGAATGTCGCAACCCGTCCGATCTCGCGGAACCCGGCAAGCACCGTTTGGCCGATGAGGCGGAAAGGGCGCAGGAGAGCGCTGTCCTCAATGGGGCTTGTCTGTGTCGGGGAGATTGTCATTCGGCCCTCGCATAGCGCCGGTCGAACCGGCTGCCGAGCCGTGTCAGTATCTCGTAATCGATCGTCCCCATGGCGGCGGCCACCTCCGAGAGGGGCATGTTGGGACCAAGAAGCTCGATGTCATCCCCCGGGGAAACAGAAAGTCCGGTCACGTCGATAACGACAAGGTCCATGGAAACGCGACCGAGAATGGCGCGCTTCTGGCCCTTTACGAAGACGTGCGCCCGGTTGGAGGCGCTGCGGAGGTAACCATCGGCGTAGCCGAGGCCGGCGGTGGCGGTCTGGGTGTCGGTCGGCGCGGTCCAGGCGCAGCCATAGCCCACCGTCTCGCCCTGCTTCACGTGGCGGACCTGAAGGATCGGGGCAGTGAGCGTCACGACGGTGCGTGGTGCGCTCCCTCCGGCGGGTGCGGGGCCCCCACCGTACAGTCCGATACCAGGGCGGATTTCGTCGAAGTGATAGTCGCGGCCGAGATATGTGCCGCCGGTGGCTGACAGACTGCACGGGATGCCGGGCCAGAGAGTTACTGCCTTCCGGAACCGGGCAAGCTGGACAGGATTTGACGCGCTGTCTTCATCGCCACACGAGAGGTGGCTGATGAGGCGCGTGGGCTTGGGCATCATCCTGGCGGCGGCGGCCCAATCCGCTTCCGACAGGCCGAGACGGTTCATGCCGATGTCGACGTGGACAGCGGCGGGACGGTGCTGGACGTTGGAACTCAGCCACAGGTCGATCTGTTCGAGATGGTTCAAGACGGGCTGGAGTTGGTACATCTGGAAGAGGTTGAGCGTGTCGGTGGTCACGCCGTGGAAGACCAGGATTTCTGGCGCAGGTCCCAACTGGCGGCGAAGGCTCGCGCCTTCCTTGGGCCAGGCAACATAAAAGCGGGTGCAACCTGCCTTCAGAAGAGCCGATCCAACGCGGTCTGCGCTGAGCCCGTAGGCGTCAGCCTTTACGACAGCAGCGGCAATAGCGGGTGCGGCGCGGGTCTGCATCATGCGCCAGTTGGCCACGATGGCGTCAAGGTCGATCTGGAGCGTCGGGCCAGCCATGCGCCCTCGCTAGTGCGATTTTCGGCGCAGGTGAAGCGCTCTATTCCTCGCCGTCAGGCAGGAAGCCGCGGCCGCCGCCCCCGCCAGACCCGACCGGGCTCGCTGCGCGATCGTCCGAACGGCTGTGCTCGAGGTTCGAAAACCTTACGCGGGCAGGGTTGAAGCCCACTTCGACACGGCCGATGGGGCCGTGGCGCTGCTTGGCCAGGATGATCTCCGCCACGTTGAACTTGGCGGCCATCTGGTCCTTCCACTCCTGGTGTCGCGGATCACCTTCGCCCGGCTCAAGGCGTTCGAGGTAGTAGGCTTCGCGGTAGATGAACATCACCACGTCTGCGTCCTGCTCGATCGAGCCGGATTCGCGCAGGTCCGACAGCTGTGGACGCTTGTCCTCGCGCTGTTCGACGGCGCGCGAGAGCTGGGACAGGGCGATGATCGGGATGGCGAGTTCCTTGGCCAGCGCCTTCAGCGATTTTGTGATCTCGGTGACTTCCTGCACGCGGCCGTCGCTCTTGCGGCCGCCCGATGACGTGATGAGCTGGAGGTAATCGATGATGAGCAGGTCGAGCCCGGTCGTGCGCTGCAGCCGGCGCGCGCGGGCGGCGAGTTGGGAGATCGAGATGCCGCCTGTGTCGTCGATGAAAAGAGGGATACCCTCCATTGTCTCCGCCGCGTCCCGGATGGCTTCGTAGTCCTTCGGGGTGAGTTCGCCGCGGCGCATCTTGTCAGACGGTACGCCGGACACGTCGGCAAGTACACGCGCCGCCAACTGGTCCGACGACATCTCGAGCGAGAAGAAGCCGACCACTGCACCTTCATCCGTCTTCATCGTGCCATTTGGCCCCGGCGACCGGCGGCAGATCTTGGCGGCATGGTAGGCGATGTTTGTGGCGAGCGCGGTTTTTCCCATCGACGGACGAGCCGCAAGGATGACCAGGTCCGACTTGTGGAGGCCACCCAGCTTGCGGTCGAGTTCGGACAGACCGGAGGGGACGCCTGCGATCTTGCCATCGCGCTTGTATGCGGCGGTGGCGGTCTGGATCGATGTGCTCAATGCCGAGTTGAAGGTCTGGAAGCCCTGCGCGCCCGCGCCACGTTCGGCGAGCGAGAAGAGCTTGCGCTCGGCGTCCTGGATCTGGGCTTCGCCGGGAACTTCGAGGTCGCCCTTGACCGCCTGGTTGACCATGCCAGCGCCAATGTCGATCAGTTCCCGCCGCAGCGAGAGATCGTGAACGAGGCGGGCGTAGTCGACGATTTCGGGTCCGAAGGCGGCGGAATCGAGCAGGTCGGCCAGGTATCGCGCGCCGCCGATCTCCGCCAGCCGCCCATCACGCTCGAAATGCTCGCGAAGCGTGACTCCATCGGCGACGCGACCGCCAGAGATGAGCCGGTCCAGCACTTCGAAGATTGCGCTGTTCGCGGGGGCGTAAAAGTCGCGCGCTTTCAGGATGTCGGAGACGCGCTGTTGGGCATTGTTGTCGAACAGGATCGCGCCCAGCACGGCCATTTCGGCCTGCAGGTTATGCGGCAGAACTGTCTGGGACGTGTTTTCGTGATCCTTCGCCATGGCCTCTCTCTAGGCCAAACCTATCTGCGAATCGCGACTTGATTCCAGATATCCTCAGCTTGGTTGCCGCTGTTGATGGAGGGGGGCGACGCAGGGGCGACGTACTATTTACGCCCAAACCACGCGCCAATGCCGCCCGCGACAACTCCGAGCAGAACTGCAACGAATCCGTAGATCAGGCCGTGCTGGCGCGAGAGATCAAACAGCGTCTCATCTAGCCCGGTTCGGGCCAGCTTGAAATCCTGGCGAGCTTCGCCGACGACGCGGCCATCCCGAAAGGCCACCGCGCGCACGCTATACTCGCCGGGCGGCGCATTGACCGGGAGGCCGATGCTCGCGCGGCGCAAGCCGCCCTCGAAGCGCCTGAAGTCAGCGTCGCCGAATGTGTATAGACCCTGCTCCATCTTGAGATCGACGAATGCTTCGCGCCAGGAACGGAGTTCGGGCGAGAGGAGCTGGTCAAGACGCGGCAACGCGGTTGCCTGCGCATTGAGCCCGGCTTCGATCATCGTTTCTGGCGATACGCTCGCGGTGACCACCGGCTCCGCACCGATGGCGAAGACCTGGGGTGCGCCTACGAACTCGATGCGCTCTTCGCCTGTGGCCGTGCGCTGGATCATGCGGTGGGGAACGATCGGCCCGACAAGGGCTACCGCTATGCCTGAGGTTGGATTCTCCGGTTGGGGAGTGGCGGCGAAGACGATGACGCGAGAGTCGTTGTAATTGACCTCAACCTCGATCACGTCCTCCGCGATCCCCGCGGCCATGATCGGACGATCCGCTTCTTGGCGACGTTGAGCCTCTGCCGCGGTTGTGGCGAGGAGGGTTGTGGCGAGGAG
>JALHLR010000003.1:12891-173885 GCA_022844475.1 Hyphomonadaceae bacterium
GGTTGTGGCGAGGAGGGTTGTGGCGAGGAGCAGGTAGCTGGCGCGTGTCATAACGTCTCCTCCAGCCGGTACTCCGGTTGGGGGGCAACGAACAGTTCGTAGACCAGCCTTCCTGCAATCCCGAGGACCAGTAGTGCGAGGAGAAGCCTCACCTGCGCCGCCTTCAGCCGCCGACCGGCGATCGCGCCATAGCGCGCACCGACGACGCCGCCGACCATCAGGACCACCGCGAGCACAAGATCGACCGTGCCGTTGAAGGTGGCTTGAAGAAAAGTAACGTAAGCGGTGAGGAAGATGATCTGGAACAGCGACGTTCCAACCATCACCCGGGTCGGCACGCCCAGCAGATAGACCATGGCGGGGGCCAGGATGAAGCCGCCGCCGACGCCCAGGATGGCAGCCAGCATGCCGACGAAGAAGCCTATGGCGATCGGAGGAATGATCGAGATGTAGAGGCCTGAACGAGGGAAGCGGCGCTTCAACGGCAGGCCGCGCATCCAGGCGCGGATACGTGTACGTCGACCGGGATCGCCGCCGGTCGTTCGCAGGGCTCCAACGCTTTCCCACGCCATCAGGCCGCCGATTACGCCCAGGAAGATAATGTAAAGAAACGAGATCGTGGCGTCGACCACGCCAAACGCCTTGAGAATGCTGAAAATTCCGACGCCGATCGTAGACCCGGCGAGGCCGCCCATCAGCATCAGCGTACCGAGCCTCGTATCGACCTGCCTGTCGCGCCAGTGGGCGGACACTCCCGCAATCGAGGTTGCAAGGATCTGGTTAGCCTGGGTTGAAACCGCCACGGCCGCGGGAATGCCATAGAAGATCAGCAGCGGGGTTAGCAGGAAGCCTCCGCCCACGCCGAAAAGCCCTGACAGGAACCCCACCAGCGTGCCGATCGCAACGAGGATCAGCGGATCGACCGCGACCTGTGCGATGGGCAGATGAATCAGCATGACCCGTTCTAGACGCGCAAATGCGCCGCTGAAAGCGTTTGCAGGAGTCCGAGGCCAGATTGAACGAGCTGGCGCTGCATCCCCCCGGATCGACGGGCTCTCCGGCGCCCTAGTTTTCAGCGCCGAGGGTGGCTGTGCGCAACTGGCGCAGAAGCGACACGCTGGCTTCGCCTGTCACGGGAAGGTCATTGGCACGCTCGAACTGCCGGATCGCGTCGGCGGTTCGGGTGCTCAATTTCCCATCTGTCGTTCCCGGCGAATAGCCGAGCCGCTGGAGCAGGCGCTGAGCCTCCGAAATCTGTGCCGGGGAAGCGATGTCCCAGGACCGCTGGCCGAAATCGCCGTTGGCCCGTGCTACGGGCTGTTTCGGGTTGAAGGCGCGGGCGCGGCGTTTGATCGACTCTGCCTGCGTCGGCTGCATTTCCGCCAGCAGACCGCGGGCACGGCGGCTGGCGTCCTGGTCGCCGGCGCGGCCGGCAATCTCGAACCAGTAGGCTGCTTCCGCCTTGTCCTCGCTGAGCCCGAGACCCTGCTCGTACAGAACGGCAAGGTTGTATTGGCTATCTACAAGGCCGAGGTCCGCGGCAGTGCGGAACCATTCGACGGCCGCCGCATAGCTCTGAGGTCCAGCGTCGCCCTCGGCATAGAAGACCGCCAGGTCATGCATGGCCAGGCGGTTGCCGCCGATCGCGGCCTTCTCTGTCCATGAGCGGCTGGCCGCCATGTCGCGCGGGACGCCTTCGCCGCGCTCGTAAAGCTTGGCGAGGCGGTATTCAGCCATCACAAGGCCACGGCCTGCAGCGTCGCGGAGCAGCTGGACAGCGCGCGTCTTCTCTCCGGTATTCAGAAGGTCCAGCGCGTAGTCATGCAGTGCGACTGGATCGCCGGCGCGCACTGCGTCCGACAGCGTGAGCGGTGGTGCGGACGCTGCGGCGACCGGGCTGGCTGGAGAAGGCGCGGCAGGGGTAGCCGTCGCGCTATTCGCGACCGCTGTCTCAGTTGGCATCTCGTCAGCCAGGAGTCCGGCACCAGGGTCGGTGTCATCTTCCGTGAAGAGCACGGCGTCAGCCGCTCCCGCAGGCGCGGCCGCAAGTTCCGGGGCGGTCGGCTCGAGTTTGGCGAAGTCGTCGCCTTGCGTGTCCTGCTTGCCCCGCATGACGGTGAACGCGGCGCCTCCGGCGACGGCAACCGTCAGGACTGCAGAAGCAATCAGCGGGCCCTTGCCTATACCCCTTCGGCCAGCACTCGCCGTGGTTTCAACGCGCCGGCCCTGCCGTGCCGCGCGCCGCGCTTCCTCAAGATAGTCGGTGGACAGGCGCTCGCGTCCATCATCGATCGGCAGATCGGCCACGAACCCTTCGCTCGGCGGGGGGGCGGGGCCGAGGAATTCATCGTCAGCTTCAAGCAGGTCTTCGATCCGGTTGGCAGGTTCGGACGCAACCGCGGTGGCGGCTGCGCCATCTTCGAACAGGTGGGCGTCGCGCCGATCAAACGGCGGCGGCTCGACGCCGACGATATCGGTGGTATCGGGGAGATCATCTGCATTGTGGATCGCCAACAGCGCTGCCGGTGCAATGCGAGACGCCGTCGATGAAGGCTCGTCGTCGAGGATCAGGTAGTCGCCCGACACGATCGGGATGTCGCGGGACATTTCCGGCTGATTGATGTCACCGCCGCGTAAGTCTTCGATGCTCTCGAGGCGTCGGGCGAGTGAAGACACCGTATTCTGGACCGGTGTGAGGGCGGCGGCGACCTGGTCGGCCGACTCGTCCATCCGACGCTGGACCTCGGACAGCATGTCGGAGAGCTTCGTTTCGTAGGAGCGCCCACTGTCGGAGAGGCGTGCTTCAAAAGCGCGCTGGGAATCCTGTGCCTGAAGCTGCAACCGTTCCACGGCGCGCGCGACCTGTTCGCCGATCTGGCCAATGGCCTGGGCGCTGCGGTGCTCGCTTTCCTTGACGCGCTCGTCTAGCCTGTCGGCGAGGCGGTCGATCTCCGTGCTGTCGAGCGGCCGGGCAGCCCCTGCGGTTTCCGCCATGCGGTCGCTGAGGCGCTGCACGCTTTCGTCGTGCCGGCGCTGCAACCGTTCGGCGACGATTGCGACCTGTTCGCCAACGGCGTCGATCGCGCCGGCGCTTCGCTTTTCCAGGGCTTGCAGTTTGTCGTCGACGGCAGTGTTGAGACGACCAATGTCGGCGCGCGTGTTGCTTTCGACGGAGCCAAGGCGCGCGTCGATCGTGTCGGCGAGGTTGGCGATTTCGCGGCGAACATCTTCGATGGAGCGCTTGTCGCCACGGGCTTCGACTGCACGAAGGCGGTCATCGACGGCGCGCGAAAGACGGTCGACCTGCGCGCTCATTGCCTCGATTGCGTCAGCCTGCCGGGCCTCGGATACCTGAATCTGGCCCTGTAGCTGCCCGATCGTCCGCTCAAGGCGTTCGACTTTCTCTGGGTTACCGGTGCGCAGCGCTTCTTCGAGGCGGCGCTCCATGTCGGCGCGGGCTGCCTGGACCGGGCGCGCCATGTCTTCGGCAAAAGCATCGAGGCGCTTCTGGAACACCTGCTGCAGTTGCGCCATGTCTTCAGCGGGGCGGCCTGCGCCCTGCTGGAGGCGGCCGTCGATGTCGGTGACGGCGCGTTCGAGGACGTTGACCGCAGTGTCTGTCTTGCGCTCGGTGCGGGTGACGCGTTCGGTGATCCGGCTGACCGCGTCGCTGAGCGTGTTCATCGCTTCGCGGGTCTTTTCTTCGATGGCGTCGACGCGGTCGAGCACCTCCTTCGACATCGCGCGCGAGCGGGAGAGGTTGGACTCGAGTGCGCGCTCCATGCGCCAGGTGGTGTCGCCGACGGCGCGCTCGGCCTTGGTCTCGAACAGTTCGAAGCGCGAAGCCGCGTCGGTTATCCGTGCGAGACCAGCTTCGATGCGGCGTTCGGTCGAGGACATTTTTTCCTCGATCTGGTCGACGCGGCCGTTCACGCCGGCGGCGTTGGAACGAACCGCGCTGCTGATCGCCTGGTCCATCGAGCGGGCGACGTCGTCGACCTTCGAGGCAACTTCATTGACCTTGTCATCGAACAGCGTGCGCAGGTTTTGCTGCTCACGCTCTGCCTCGCCAAGACGCTCCTGAAGCGTTTCGGAGAGCCGCCCGAGCGACGCTTCGAGCGTCTTCAGGCCCTCCAGGGTCTCGCCTGAACGATTCTCTGCTTCAAGCGCGCCGATACGATTGCGTAGCGCGGATTGGGTCGTCTCGATTTCGCCCATTGCGCGCGTGACGCGTTCCAGGGCCTGCAGTTGCGCCTTGCCCGAGGCATCCACCTTACCCATCAGGCCCAGAATCGATTTGTCGATCCCAGATATTGCGCGAGCGGAACGACCTGTAGATGCTTCAAGGCGCTGGGAGAGCTGGTCGATCTCCTGCGACATTCTTCGTAGATCACCGTCGGCGGAAGCGCGGGGCATCGGATCGGACAGGTCGATGTCGCGGAACTCGTGCTCGTCGCCTTCGAGCAGAAGGGAATTAAGGTACTGACCCAAGGTCACGCCCTGACGCGCCGCGCGCTCGCGAGCGACGGATCGCGCCTTCGGGTCGATACCCTTCACGCTCCAAGGCGCCTGAGTCATGTCCAGCTCCGAATCGGATCGCGAGATTGTCGTGATCCGGCATGCGGGCACAGTTGGCGATCAGGGACTTAAAGCCGCGTTAAGCATAAATTCTGGGAGTCCCGGAACACGGGGCCTGACAGGTTGACGCAGGGGGGAGGTAACGTTACGTATTGCACAGCGTTAACTCATTGGCGCGGCCTGTGCTCCCCCACAGTGCACATAAAAAATGCAACGGGAGGCAGAGTTTGAAGACGTACACCATCAGTGAACTTGCGCGCGAATTTCAGGTGACTCCGCGCGCCTTGCGCTTCTATGAGGACAAGGGATTGCTCCAGCCAACGCGTGACGGGCTGAACCGTGTCTATTCGACCCGCGACCGTGCACGATTGAAGCTGATCCTGCAGGGTAAGAGCGTTGGTTTCTCGCTGTCGGACATCCGTGAGATCCTTGACCTCTACACGCTCGAAGGTCACCGCGCGCAGCTGAAGCTTTCGCTCAAGAAGTCGCGCGAGCAGATCAAGAACCTCGAGAAGCAGCGTGAGGACATCGAAGCAGCACTTGAGACCCTTCAGAAAGGTGTCTCGTGGGCAGAAGAGAAGCTCCAGGAGCTTGGGCCTGGTCCGGATGTGGAACAATCGGCGCGCGCCTATGAGCGTGTCGCGCGCGCTGGGCTCGATGGTGACGTCGCGCATCTCGACAGTTGACGTCTGGTTCTGCGCTGACGCTAAGTCAGTCTCGACGACCGGCCTCGTGGTGATATGACGCCGTGCATTGGTTGCCGGCTGCGTGACCGCACGCGCCGGCAGCCTGTCACACATGGCTGCAGGTGGAGGATCGATGCCCAGGTATCAGGCGCCGCTCAGGGACATGAAGTTCCTGCTCAACGAAGTGCTTGAGATAGGGTCGTATTCCAGCCTGCCTCGGTTTGCCGACGCGCCTCCTGACGTTATCGACGCGGTGCTGGATGGCGGGGCATTGTTTGCCCAGGAAGTGCTGCAACCGATCAACGCCATTGGCGACCGGCAGGGTTGCAGGCGGAACGCGGATGCATCCGTGAAGACGCCAGACGGCTTCCCCGCAGCCTATAAGCAGATGTCCGAGGATGGCTGGATGGCCATTTCCGCCGATCCCCAATGGGGCGGGCAGGGCCTGCCGCGCGTCGTTTCGATGGCGTTCCTTGAGATGTGCTCGTCTGCCAACATGGCGTTCTCCATGTACCCCGGCCTCACGCGCGGCGCCGCCGAGGCCATCCAGGAAGGTGGATCGGACGAGCAGAAGAAAACCTACCTGACAAACATGATGACCGGCAGATGGGCCGGAACCATGAACCTCACCGAACCCCAGTGCGGGACCGATCTGGGCCTCATCCGCACAAAGGCCGTTCCCCAGCCGGACGGGACCTACAAGATCAGCGGACAGAAGATCTGGATTTCGGGCGGCGAGCAGGACCTCACCGAAAACATCATCCAGCTTGTACTGGCTCGCATCGAGGGCGGTCCTGAAGGCATCAAGGGCATTTCGCTGTTCATTGTGCCGAAATTCCTTGTGAATGATGATGGCTCGCTGGGTGCGCGCAACGCATTCCAATGTGGCGGCCTCGAAGAGAAGATGGGCATCCACGGCAATGCGACATGCGTGATGCATTACGAAGGCGCGACCGGTTACCTCGTGGGCGAGGCTCACAAGGGGATGCGCACCATGTTCGTCATGATGAACGAGGCGCGACTTGGCGTTGGCATGCAGGGCCTCGCGCAAGCGGAAGTGGCCTTCCAGAACGCGGCCGATTTTGCGCGCGAGCGGCTGCAGGGCAGGTCGATCACCGGCGCGAAGGCGCCTGACAAGGCCGCCGATCCGATCATCGTGCATCCCGATGTGCGGCGCATGCTGATGGACATGAAGGCCTTCACGGAGGGCGCGCGCGCCTTCACCTACTGGACCGCGCTGCAGGGCGACCTGCTGCACGTGTCGCCGGATGCGCATGTGCGCGAGAAGGCGGACGACCGGATGTCGCTGCTGACGCCGGTGATAAAGGGCTTCCTAACCGACCGCGGGTTCAAGTGCGCGAACGATGCGCTGCAGCTGCATGGCGGCACGGGCTACACGCGCGATCAAGGCGTGGAGCAGTTCGTGCGCGATGCCCGGATCGCGCTGATCTACGAAGGCACCAATGGCATTCAGGCCCTCGACCTTGTCGGGCGCAAGCTGGCGGCCAATGGCGGCCGGGCGGTGTTCGGCTTCTTCAACGACCTCGAGGAGTTTGCCTCGTCCAACGAAGGCAACGAGAAGCTGAAGCCGTATGTGGAAGGCGTTCAACTCGCGACCGGGGAGCTGAAGGAAGCCACGATGTGGCTGATGCAGAACGGCATGTCGAACTTCGACAATGCGGGCGCTTCGAGCCATGACTACCTTCAGCTTTTTGGCCTGACGGCTTTTGCACTGATGTGGGCGAAGATGGCGAAGGCGGCTGTGGAACGCGCGGGAACAGGCGACCAGTTCTATGCTGACAAGCTGGCTACGGCTCGCTATTTCTTCGAGCGTGTCTTGCCTGACGCTACGTCACATCTCGCAAAGGTAAAGACAGGCGCCGGGCCCGTGATGGCCCTCGGCGCAGACTCATTCTGACGGGACGCCCAAATTCGGCGCCCACCCATTCGGCTCCGGCTGGAGCCTGATCTCAAGAGGAGGCCGCCATGGCCGATGCATTCATTTATGACGCCGTTCGCACGCCGCGGGGCAAGGGCAAGAGCAGTGGGTCGCTGCACGAGATCACATCGCTGCAGCTGGCGACGCAGGCGCTGCGGGCGATCAAGGATCGTAACGGGATGAAAGACACGGCTAAGGTCGACGATGTGATCTTCGGCTGCGTGACGCCGATCGGTGAGCAGGGTTCTGACATCGCGCGTATCGCCGTGCTGAATGCTGATTACTCAGAGACGACGGCGGGCGTGCAGGTGGATCGTTTCTGCGCATCTGGACTCGAAGCCTGCAACATCGCCGCGGCCAAGGTGATGACCGGCGAGGCCGACATGGCGATCGGCGGCGGCGTCGAGGCGATGAGCCGCGTGCCGATGGGATCGAATGGCGGCGCCTGGGCCTCGAACCCCGAAATCGCGATGAAGTCCTATTTCGCGCCGCAAGGGATCGGCGCCGACCTGATCGCCACCAAGTACGGCTTCACACGCGACGACGTGGACGCTTACGCGGTCGAGAGCCAGAAGCGCGCCGCCAAGGCGTGGAAGGAAGGCCGGTTCTCGAAATCGGTCATACCGGTGAAGGACCAGCTCGGCGTCACCATCCTGGCTCACGACGAGACCGTTCGCGGTGACACCACGATGCAGACACTTGCCGCGCTAAATCCGTCGTTCGAGCAGATGGGCATGATGGCGTTCGATGACGTCGTGAAGCAGCGCTATCCCGAGATCGAGAAGATCAACCACGTTCACCATGCCGGCAATTCGTCGGGCATCGTTGATGGCGCGTCCGCTGTTCTGATTGGCAACAAGCAGTCCGGCGACGAGCTGGGTCTCAAGCCGCGCGCCAGGATCCGCGGCTTTGCCTCGATCGGTTCCGAACCGTCCATCATGCTGACGGGTCCCTCGCTGGTGACGCAGAAGCTGCTGAAGAAGCTCGGCATGGAAGTGGGCGATATCGACCTCTACGAACTCAACGAGGCGTTCGCCTCGGTCGTGCTGCGCATGATGCAGCATCTCGACATCCCGCACGAGAAGATCAACGTGAATGGCGGCGCCATTGCGATGGGCCATCCGCTCGGCGCAACCGGCGGCATGATCCTCGGCACGATGGTCGACGAGCTGGAGCGTTCGGACAAGACAACCGCGCTGATCACGCTCTGTGTCGGCGCGGGCATGGGCACGGCCATGGTGATCGAGCGGGTGTGATGCAGATCGATGAAGCCAAACTCAGCGCACTTGTGATCTCTGCGCTCACGGGTATCGGCCTCACGCTGTTTCTCAACCAGGCGCTGCGCGATCTCGGCACGGTGCTGGCGATCACTGTCCCGGTAACGCTGGTGATGGGCGCGGTACTGTTCGTGTTCGCGTCCGACAATATCAAGAAAGACGGCGACAAGCCGCCGAAAGGTGAATGACCATGAATCTCGAAACATTCGGCTGGGACGTGGATGCAGACGGCATTGCGACGGCCACATTCGACGTGCCGGGCCGCTCGATGAATACGCTGACGGCGAAGGCCATCGCCGACCTCGGCTCCATCGCCAAGGAAGTTGCGACGAACGACGCCATCAAGGGGCTCGTCATCACGTCAGGCAAAACCAGCGGGTTCTGCGCGGGCGCTGACCTCGGCGAACTCGGCGGCGGTTCGGGCGGCGGCAGCGACAAGGGTGATCCGGAAGCGCAACTAAAGGCGGCGTTCGAACGCTCGTTCGGAATGAACAAGCTGCTCCGCACTCTTGAAACCGGCAAGAAACCGGTGGCGTGCGCCATTAACGGTCTGGCGCTTGGCGGCGGTCTCGAAGTTGCGCTGGGCTGCCACTATCGCATCGCGGCCACCGACAACCCCAAGCTGCAGCTCGGGCTGCCGGAAGCCAAGGTTGGCCTGATGCCGGGCGGCGGCGGCACGCAGCGGCTTCCGCGCCTGATGGGCGCGCAGGCGGCGGCGCCGTTTCTCCTGCAGGGCGAGAGCATGACGGCCGAGCAGGCCAAGTCGAATGGTGTGGTTCATGAGCTCGCCCCGACGAGCGAACTGGTCGCAAGGGCCAAGGCGTGGTGCAAGGCCAACCCAAATGCCAAGGCGCCGTGGGATGATCCGAAGTTCAAGCAGCCGGGCGGACTGCCGAACTCGCAGGGCGGCTCCACGGTGTTCACCTTCGGATCGGCCATGCTGGCCAAGCAGACATGGGGCAACTACCCGGCGCAGAAGCACATCCTGTCGGCCGTCTACGAAGGCCTCAGCGTGCCGATGGATGCGGCGCTGCGCATCGAGAGCCGCTATTTCGTCAAGACGCTGATGACGCCGGAAGCGAAGGGCATGATCCGCTCGCTCTTCCTGTCGATGCAGGACCTGTCGAAAGGCGCCTCGCGCCCTGCCGGCTTCCCGGCATTCGAGATCAAGAAAGCCGTGGTTGTCGGCGCCGGCCTTATGGGCGCTGGCATTGCCTATGTGCAGGCCAAGGCCGGCATCCCGACCGTGCTGCTCGATGTAAGCCAGGAGTCCGCGGACAAGGGCAAGGCGTATTCGCAACGCATCGTCGACAAGGATGTCTCACGCGGCAAGCTGACGAAGGAGAAGGGCGATGCGCTGCTCGCCCTGATCACGCCGTCGACTGACTATTCGCTCGTCAAGGGCGCGGATATCGTTGTTGAGGCCGTGTTCGAGAACGTCGAACTCAAGGCCAAGGTGACCGCGCAGATCGAGGAGCATCTCGGTGAGAACGCTGTAATGGGCACCAACACGTCGACGCTTCCGATCACGGGCCTCGCGAAGGCTTCCAGGCGCCCCGCCAACTTCATCGGTATCCACTTCTTCTCACCGGTCGAGCGGATGGGTCTGGTTGAGATAATCATGGGCAAGGAGACGACCCAGGAAACGCTCGCGAAGACGATGGACTATGTGCTGAAGATCAAGAAGACGCCGGTGGCGGTTAACGACTTCCGTGGCTTCTACACCAGCCGCGTGTTCGGCACCTATCCGGAAGAGGGCATGACGATGCTGGCCGAAGGCATCGCGCCGGCGATCATCGAGAATGTAGGCCGCATGGCGGGCATGCCGATGGGCGCGCTGGAAGTGTCGGACTCGGTGGGCATCGACACGATGCTCAAGATCGGGCGCGAAAGCGCCAAGGTTGCCGGGCGCTCCTATGAACAGAACCCGGTGGGTGATCTGGTTGCGTGGATCGTCGAAAGCCAGAACCGCGTCGGCCGCAAGGCAGGCAAAGGGTTCTACGACTACAACGAAGCCGGCAAACCCTCGCGTCTCTTCCCGGACATCGGCAAGAAGATCGACATCAAGGTGACGGAGTGCCCGCCGGCGCTGAAGGAAGAGCTGACCAAGCGCTTCCTCTATCGCCAGTGCGTTGAAGTCGCCCGCTGCTTCGAGGAAGGTGTCATCCTCGATGCGCGCGATGCAGACATCGGCTCCATCCTGGCCTGGGGCTTTGCGCCGTACACTGGCGGCGTCTGTTCGTTCATGGACCTGAAGGTCGGCATCAAGAAGTTCGTCGAGGAGTGCGACGCGCTCGCCGAGAAACACGGCGAACGCTTCCGCCCGAACGCGCTGCTGCGCGACATGGCCGCCAAGGGTCAGACCTTCTACTCGCGCTTCCCACCGAAGGACCAGAAGGCGGCTGCGGCCTGATCAGGCCTGAGATGATCCAGTTGAGGGGCCGGGCGAGTGATCGCCCGGCCCTTCTCATTTTCCAATATGCTTGTCGAGGAACTCGCCAAGCGAGGTCAGCACGATGCGGCGGCTGTCGTTGTCGACGAGGCTGTGGTCGTCGCCGTTGATGCGGATGTACTGAACCGACTTCTGCGCGTTCTTGAGGGCATCGTTCATGACTTCGCTCTGGCGGATCGGCACGACAGTGTCTGAAGCACCGTGGATCAGTAGAACCGGCGCCGTGAACCTATCCGCATGCAGAGCTGGTGAGACAGCGTCGATCGCGTCGCGATCCTTGTCCGGATCGCCGATCAACGACTCCCAGTAGGTAACGGTACGACTGCGATCGCCGTGTTCCCTGCGCTCGGTGGCAAGCATTTCCCGCAAGTGCGAAACGCCTGCGATGGACGCCACGCACTTGTACTTGTCGGGCGTCAAGGCGCCGCCGGCCAGCGCCGCGTATCCACCATAGCTCCACCCAACGATGCATATGCGTGCGGGATCGGCCCAGCCCATCTCAATGAGCGCGTCTGCGCCATCGGTGATGTCGTCCTGCATCTTGCGGCCCCATTCGCCATATCCAGCGTACGCGAAGGCCTGCCCAAAGCCTGCTGACCCTCGGAAATTCGGCTGAAGGACGGCGTAGCCTTCATTGGCCATGTACTGGGCAAGCCAATCGAAGCCGACAGCATCATACGCTTCGGGACCGCCATGCGGCATGACCACCAGTGGCAGATTTTTGCGGGCCTCAACCTGCACATTGGCCGGCCAAGTCAGGAGGCCGGGAATAGTGAGGCCGTCGCGCGCCTTGTATTCGATGGTTACAACCTCGCCGACGTCCTCCGGCTTGATCTCCGGCCGGGCGCTGGAGATCACGCTCAGAGACCTGGTAGCCCGATCGAAGAGGTAGTACCGTTCCGCATACGCGCCGCCCTCCACGAAAAACAATAGCTTCGACCAGTCGTCCGCCCATGAGTCGAGGTAGACAGAGGAACCTCCGAGCGCCCGAATGACGCTATTGATGTCCTTCTCAAGCGCCTCGTCGACCATGTCGTAGCTGGGAAACATTCCCGAGTACCGCACGCCGTGGACGACGCGATTGATGTCCTGGATGACCCCGGCAACTTCTGCGTTCTCACGCTCCATCACGGGCCCGGACACGCTGCCGTCGTCCATCGACATCATGTAGAGCGACAGGAACGCAGACTCGTTCGCCTCCAGCGTGATGAGGGATTTTCCATCGCTGGAAACACCGACAGCACTCGTTTCGGGAAGAGGCGTCTGCCGTTCGTAGATCGTCCTCCAGTCACCATTGGTCTGACGTGTACGCAGCTGATGGATTTGGCTTTTCTCGTTGAATTCCTCCCGGACAATGACGCGGCCTGAGGCGTTGACCAGCCAGTCTATCGTGCTGCTCGTTCCCTTGCCGCCGTCGAGACGCAGGCCCCGGCCCGTCTCCAAGGGTACGCGAAGCAGATCAAAGTCAGGCTCAGGGTCGTTGAGGCCCATGAACGCCGGCATGAGCACATTCTTGCCACCGGGCTCAACTCCGAGAATCCGACCAAGTCCTGCCTGAGCGGGGTAGATGTCGCGTGTCTCCCGGAGCAGCTGGGTGCTCTTGCCTGTTGCCAGATTGAACGCGAAAGCGGCGGAGAACTCATACCTGCCACGATAGCCTAGCGTGCGCGTCTCCTTGGAAGCGACGAGGATGACGTAATCGTTGCCGACAAAATGAACATATCGCGCGCGGATATCCCCAACGCGGGTGATGCCTCTGCTCGTTCGTGATTCAAGATCGCGGACGACAAGGACATCATCGCCGTCGCTTCTTTGGAGAAACGCGACCTTCTTTCCGTCGGGCGAGAGTTCCATCCCACGAATGCCGGGAACGTCGCCGAAGGCCTCCAGCGGGGGCTTGGCCACCGCTGCCGGGCTGAGGGCACACAACCCAAAACACAGCGCAGCAACTACGGAAGTCAACCGCATAGTTCCCCCCAAACCGCAACCAACCTTTTCGATCGTACCGTGTTCCCGCTTCAAGAAAAGACCGCTGGTGCGCGCTGACGCCCTTGGCCCGTGGGGGGATCCTTCAATGTGTGTTCGGGAGTACGACATGCGTTCTTGTTTCGGTAGAGCGACTGCGGTGCTCCTTTTTTCTTGCAGTCCCGCTTATGCTGATGTGGTCGCAAAGGCGCCGGACGGAATGACGATCCGCATAGTCGCCGAGGCGCCGATCGACGGCGATGCAGCGTGGGCGAGGTTGGTGGATGTGGCCACCTTGTGGGGTAGCTCTCATAGCTATTCGGGCGATGCGAAGTCACTGTCGCTGGATGCGCGGGCGGGTGGATGCTGGTGCGAGATCTGGGCGGGCGGCGAAGTTGAGCATGGCCGCGTCGCCTTGGTCATGCCGAAGCAGATGCTGCGGGTCGCCGGCGCTTTCGGGCCGCTGCAGGATCTTGGCGTCAGCGCGGCGATGACGTTCACGCTGGCCGATGGAGCGACAGCCGGGACGACCAGGCTGACGCTTGACTACAAGGCGGTCGGCAGTTTGTTGTCGGGGCTAGACCAGTTGGCGCCACTCGTTGACCAGGTTCTTGTCGAACAGGTGAAGCGCTTCGTCGCTGTCACTTGATACAAAAGGAAGGGCGCTCTTTCGAGCGCCCTTCCCAGTTTCATCGCTGTAGAGATGATCAGCCTTCCACGACCGGGCGCAGGACGACCTGCACGCGGCGGTTGACCGAGCGCTTGGACTCCGTGTCGTCCGGCACAACAAGCGGCTGGCTTTCGCCGAGCCCGCCGGTCGCCATGCGCTGACCCAGGACGCCCTTGCCCTGCAGGTAGACGCGCACGGCTTCGGCGCGACGGTAGGACAGATCGAGGTTGGCCTGCTCCGCGCCTTCGGTCGAAGCGTGACCAATGATGTCGATCGTCGTTCTCGGATAGAGGTTGAGCGACTCCGCAACCTTGTCGAGCGTCGGCATGAAGGAAGCGTCGAGGTTCGCCGAACCCTTTGCGAAGGTGACATCGGACGGCATCACGAGTTCGATACGGTCGCCGATGCGCTGAATACCGATGCCGCTCGAGGCGACCTTGCGGCGCATGTCTTCTTCCTGGCCGTCCATGTAGCGGCCGATACCAGCCCCCGCTAACGCGCCGACGGCTGCGCCAACAGCGGCGTTGCGTCCATCATTGCCGCCCGCAAACACGCCGCCGAGGCCGCCGACGATCGCGCCAATAGCGGCCCCGCGGCCGGTGTTGCCGTAGATCGACTCGCCCGTGATCGGGTCAGTTGCGCACGCGCCAAGCGCAAGCGCCGACGCCATGAATACGAGAGTCCGCTTCATCGATATCTCCTGATCAGTCCGAATCGACGCCCACGCCGGTTCGCGCAGATGTATATCGGCGACGCTGAGGGCACAAACGCGGCGCGATTGGATCGGTTGCGCCTTTGTTGGTTCAGCCGAAGTTCATCGGCTCCCCACCCGCGTGTGCTGGCGCGCGGCATTGCCCAAATCATCCATGCAGTCGCTCGGTCAACCGACAGGTGATTTTCGAGAGCCATGCAGCCGTCGTTTCAAACTCCAGCAAAATCAGCGATCTAATGCAGAAACGATCATGGTGGTGTGGCGTGGATGGCCCTTGATGGCACAGGGCTCCTCAGCGGACGTGGAAGTGCTAGTGTGCGAGTCTGAGAGAACGACCGCGGAAGCGGGACGGTTGGGGATAGAGCGAGGATCCACGGGTATGCCGAGTTTCGTCGGCCGAGACGGTGCGCTTAAGCGGTTCTCCGCTCTGGTGGCCCTTGCGCTCTGCACCGGCGCTTGCGGCGACAATGCTGCGCAGACAGCCGCGGTTGATCCCGCCGCCGGCAGCGCAACGAGCGGCCTACAGACAACGGGCGCGGGTCCGTCCGATCCCGTCAATTCGCCGATCGTGAATGCGCCGACGGGCCCGCTGGACACCTCGGCCTGGGTGCTGCCGGCGCCGTTCTATGCGGCAGGCGACGAGCCAGCCTGGCGGATGGAAATCATCGATGGCTGGTTCTCGTTCAAGCGATCGGGCCTGAGGGCGATCGAGGAGCCGCTGGTTCAGCCGCGTCAGGAGAACGGGGCCGACGTATACGCAACCGGATCGCTGACCGTGACGATAAAGCGTGAAGGTTGCAGCACCGAGGCAGGCGGAAGCGGCGAGTTCTCCGCACTTGTGACGTTCGATGAACTTAATTTCGACGGCTGCGCCTTTTCCGGAGCGATGGCCAACACATCCGTCGAGGCGGCGACAGTGATTGAATCGCTGGGGCCGATCGATGCCTGCCTCGCGCAGCTTGGGCAGCCGGCGCTCGCGACTGCCGTATATCCGCGCCAGGACGGCGAGCAGGTGGCCGTGGGACTCCGCACCAAGTCTGGCGTGCTCTATGAATGCCTGACGCAGGTTTCGGACGTGGCGGTTCTTTCGCTCGATCCAATCGAGCAGGGTGCCCAGCCGGCCTGGATGAACCGCATGCGCTTCGTGCGCGAGGGAATCCAGACTGCAGCGGAATGTCCGGATGCGGAGGAGGTCCGCATTGGCGACCAGGTCGTTGGGCGCCTGCTCGGACGCGCCTGCAAGTTCTAGCGCCGGTCTAGTTCCACGGTTTGTAGACGTTCGATCCGGAGACCGGCGGCCGGGGTGGGGGGGTGGGCGAAACTTGTGCGAAGCGCTCGAAACTGGCGGACGTTGATTGCTCAACACCCTGCACTGACCGTGCGCTGATGCCATGGGCCAACATGTCAGGTTGCGACGGTTTCAGCGGCGGCTGCGCAGACCCTTCTGCGCGCTCGGTTTCTGCGAAGCTCGTGGTTTGTCCGAATGCGGCAGCTGGTTCCGCCGCCGGCTTCGTCGGGGGCGCAGACAGCGAGGACAGGATGGTCGAAACGGCTTCCTCGGCTCCTCGTGCAATGCGTTGGGCGCGGTGGGCCATTTCGGTCACGCGGGTGGCGTAAGTGCCATCGCCGTTTGGCCAGTTGACGGCTGCGAGAATGTCGGAGGTTGCAGTCTCGAGTTCCCGGCCATCAGCGCGGAGCAGGCGGAGGGCCGGCGGCGCGGCTGCGATTTCCACGACATAGCCTTCGGTCTCGAGGCGAGCGCTTCCCTGCGGCCCCTCTATCCAGGCGAGGTTGCCGCCTGAGGTGAGCTCATACAGCTTGCGGATCAGTTGCTGTGTTGATGCGTGCAGCATGGATCGAGCCCTTGTCCCATCAGAAACATGGAAGCCGGGCCCGGCAGGGTCAAGCCTGAGTCCGTATGCCGACGCGCCGGGTGATAAGCCGCGCCAGTCTGACGGCGTCCTTTGTCTCGCACTCCCAGATCACGGCACGTTTCCAGCCGAGTTTTCGCAGGCTGGTCAGCGAAGCAGCGTCCCGCGCCATGTTGCCTGCAATCTTGGCTTGCCAGTAGGCGCGGTTGGAGAGCGGCATGCGGGCGCCGCGTGCGCAATCATGGCCGTGCCAGAAGCATCCGTGCACAAACAGGGCGACGCGGCGAGACGGGAAGACGAGGTCCGGGCTGCCGGCTAGATCGCTGCGTCCGAGGCGGAAACGCAGACCGAGTGCATGGGCGGAGCGACGAACCTTGAGTTCCGGCGCCGTGTCCCGCGATTTCACGGCGCGCATGACAGCGGAACGTTTCTCGGTGTCGAAGACGTCCGTCATCAGAGGTTGTATCTGTCCGCTTCTGGCGCAAGGTTGCGCTGCAACGATTCCACAGAGCGGAGGAAACACAATGGCGCGGACCACACATCGCAGCACCGGCGGCAAGAAACTCTACGCCGTTCGGGACGCAGAAGGACAGTTCAAGGACATCCAGACCTACAAGCGCGCCCACGGGCAGGATGTGAAACGCGTGAGCAAGGCCGAGACGGCAGCCAAGAAGGCGGCGAAGAAAAAGGTCGCGAAGGCTGTCGTGAAGAAAGCGCCAGTGAAGAAGAGCGCAAAAAAACCCGCGAAGAAGAAGTAGCTCAGGCGGCCGCTCGCGCCGAGCCGCCGGTGGCGAGCGGCGCGAGAAGGTGTTCGCCGAGCCAGCGGACGACGGGGACGGAGACGCCGTCGCCGACAACCTTGAGAGCGCTGGTTTCGGCAGCGGGCAGGTGATAGCTGTCGTCAAGGCCCATCAGGCGCGCGGCCTCGCGGGCGGAGACGGCGCGGAGTCGAACGTGGCCGTTTTCGGTGACGAGCAGAAGCTGTTTCGATGAGCCGCCAGCTGGGGTACGGAGGCAACCAGCGAGACCGTCGTAGCGGATCTCGGCGCGCTGAATGCGTTGCCTGTTCTCGACGCGGATTCGGCGGAAGACGGCGCCGGCATTCCAGTTGGGGTTTTCCAACGCTGCTTCGACGCGCCGGCGATGGAGCGGAGCCATCTGGCCGATGAGCTTTGCCGTGGCCGCGGCGGAACGCCACATCCCTTCCGGCGGGTTGCGATCAAGCAGTGAGGCGAGGACAGCGTTGCGCTTCGTTGGCTCAGGAAGTCGCCACCAGACCCAGGCAAGGTGGGTGGTGTCCGGCAGAGCTTCAACGGCGGCACGAAGGCTGGAGGGGTGAAAGTTTGGGTCGGGGCTCTCGGCTTCGAGGCCGGCGGGGATGCGGCCCTTGTGGGCGATGATGAAGAGGCGCGGGCGGGACTGGGGCGAGAACAGCGCGGCGTCGATCAGCATTGCGCCGACGCGGAAGCCTGCGTCGGCAAGTTCGGTGATGAGGACAGTGAAGTCTCGGCCATTGTGGGAAGAGAGGAGACCGGCGACGTTTTCGATGACGATCGTCTTCGGGGCGCGGGCGCCGAGTTTCTCGATGACGTTCCAGAAGCCCCAGAAGGCGCCCGAGCGGGGCGCGTTGAGGCCGCGACGGCTGCCAGCGAGGGAGAGGTCCTGGCAGGGGAAGCTGGCCCAGGCGAGGTTAGCCGTGGGCAGGGTGGCGGGGGCGAGGTTCCAGACGTCGCCCTGTTCGATCCGGACGTCGGGGAAATTGGCGCTATATGCAGCGCATTTCATCGGGTCGAGGTCGTTGGCGAAGGCGCAATCGAACCGGCCGGAGAGTCCGACATGCGCCATCCCGCCGCCGGCGAAGAATTCGAGGAAGGAGGGGCGGGCGGATGGCATGGGGCGATGGTGCCGTGATTCGGGCGCGGGCGCGTGCGCGTGGAGGCGTTCCCGGAAGCGGGCGCCTTCGGACCAGTGTGAAGCCTGCAAGGCGCGTTCGGGTGAAACCGGATGCGCCGAGCGCCGTGACGGGCCCCCAGCGCCTGTTTCGACGGACGCGACGCAAGCGTGGCAGGTGCTGCGCGTAATGCGGATGAATCTGGAGCCCGGGCTTAATCGAACATCTTCGAGATGGACTCGTCGTTCGCGATACGCCGGATGGCTTCGGCGATCAGTGGGGCCAGAGAGATCGTGCGGATCTTCTTGGCCTTGGCGACGGCTTCAGAGGCCTGGATCGTGTCGGTGATGACAAGTTCCTTCAGCTGGGATTTGTCGATGTTGGCGGCGGCCCCGTTGGAGAGGACGCCGTGGGTGACGTAGGCTGCGACTTCCTTGGCGCCCTTCTTTAGGAGCGCGTCAGCGGCGTTGATGAGCGTTCCCCCTGAATCCGTCATGTCGTCGATCAAGATACATTTGCGGCCGGAGACGTCGCCGATGATGTTCGCCACTTCGGACTCGCCGGCTCTTTCGCGGCGCTTGTCGACGATGGCGAGATCGGTGTTGAGGCGCTTGGCGAGGGCGCGCGCGCGAACAACGCCGCCGACGTCCGGCGAGATGACCATCAGGTCCTGGCTGCCATACTTGCGCAGGATGTCGTCAGCCATTTCGGGCATGGCGAAGAGGTTGTCTGTCGGCTTGTCGAAGAAGCCCTGGATCTGGGCTGCGTGAAGGTCGACGGTCACGACGCGGTCGGCGCCCGCTACAGTAATGAGGTTGGCGACAAGCTTGGCGGAGATCGGCGTGCGGCCATCTGTTTTGCGGTCCTGTCGCGAGTAGCCGAAATAGGGGATGACGGCGGTGATGCGGCGGGCGGAGGCGCGGACGAGGGCATCCATGGTGATCAGCAGTTCCATCAGATGGTCGTTGGCGGGCGCAGAGGTCGACTGGATGATGTAGACGTCCTGGCCACGGACGTTCTCGTTAACTTTGACGAAGACTTCACGGTCCTTGAACGTCTTCACCTCGGTGTCGGTGAGGCGCATGTCGAGGCGGTCTGCTATGCGCTGCGCGAGCGGGCGGTTTGCGTTGCACGAGATGAGTTTCATCTGCCCGCACTCCCGTTTTTCGCCGCCCCTTGCTGGTTAGGACAAGGGGGCTGCCGTCGGCGTCACGCTTCTGTCGCAGAATCGGCCGGGCTGCAATCGCGCGACCGAATGATTTGTAAGCGATATCTGCCGTTGCGACCGAAATGCCGCAGACAGGCGCAAAGACGTGGAGTTGGTACTGGATCAGCGCCCATCCGGCAGACGTTCGACTTGATCGGTGTTCGGTTTGACGAAGGCTGACGCTCTTGTTCTCCACAGCGAATACAGGACGCCGCACCCGATCAGGCCCATCGTGATCGTGAGGGACCAGGCGGCCGGAAATTTGCCGCCAGGGAACAGGTCGCCAAGGAATATCTTGGAACCTATGAATACGAGCGTCAGCGCGAGAGCGTACTTCAGGTACTGGAAGCGATGCACCATGGCAGCCAGCGCAAAGAACAGCGCGCGAAGGCCGAGGATCGCGAAAATGTTCGACGTGTAAACGATGTAGGGATCGCTGGTGATGGCGAAGATCGCCGGCACGCTGTCTATGGCGAAAATGAGATCGACGATTTCGACAAAGACAAGCGCCAGCAGGAGCGGCGTCGCAAACCAGCGAAGCTTGCCGGTATGGGGATCGGGCAGCTGGACCCGGAATTTGTTGCCGTGAAGTTCAGGCGTGACATTCATCCGGCGCTTGAGCCAGGCAATGACCTTGTTCTGGCTGATGTCTGTGTCGTGGCTGCCCTTCCGGAACATCAGTATGCCGGTGATGATCAGGAAGACGGCGAAAATGTAGAGCACCCAGGAGAACTGGCTGACCAGCGCGGCGCCGAGGCCGATCATGAAGGCGCGAAGGACGATGACGCCGATGATCCCCCAGAACAGCACGCGGTGCTGGTACATGCGCGGGATCGCGAGATAGGTGAAGACCATTGAGATGATGAAGACGTTGTCCAGCGCCAGCGTCTTCTCGACGGCGAAGCCGGTGAGGTAGAGCTGGACAGCAGTCCAGGCGCGCTCTTCACCTGTCACCGCCAGCAGCTGGGGATCGATGGACACGCCGGGGTAGGCGTTGTTGTAGAGCAGCCAGATCACGATGGCGAAGCTCAAGCCGATGACGATGTAGAATGCAGAAAGCTGCAGCGACTCCCGCGTGCCGATCTCGTGGTCTTTCCGGTTGACCACGCCGAGGTCGAACGCCAGGAGCGTGACAACCGCGCCAATGAAGGCGAGCCAGATCCAGTTCTGCTTGCCAAGAAATTCAAAGATCAAAAAGGCTTGGATCTGGTCCATGGCTTCCATGAGAAGAGGTGAGGCATAAGCGGCCGCAGCCTCTGTGCCTTGAGGGATGCGGCCCGCGGCTTCGCTAGCGCCTGCGGGTTCGGCGCCGTCGCCGCATGCGACGGCGCCTGTGACGCGCTCTAGAAGTCGAAGAGATCAGACAGTCGCGAGCGCCGTCCGCCGCTGGCGCGATTGCGACCGCGATCGTCGCCGTCATCACCATCGTCCTCGTCATCGTCGCGGGTTCGACCGCGTTGGCGGGAGCTTCCCTGAAGGGTTTCGTCCTTGACGAGCGCAATCAGTTTTTCGAGTTCGCCCTTGTCGAGCCAGACGCCGCCGGTGGTGGGGCACACGTCGAATTCGATGCCGTGGCGAAAGATCTGGCGCATCGGCGCGCCGCCGATCGGGGAGGTCAGAAGAGGCATGGGGTCAGCTCCGTTCGGTGGACAATTGGGCAAGATGGAGCGCCAGGGTTGGCGAAAGCGCGAGACGAACGTCTCCTGTCGGCGTGACGCCGCGTCGGATCGCAGACGCCGCAGCGGTTCTGGGCGGCGTTCCGGGTCGCGGGGGTCGTGCCCACTCAGGATGCAGGGCGTGATGGTCGCGCCTGACCAGAGGCTGGACGGGCACGAAGCCCGAATAGTGGGTACCAATATCGTTGAACTGCATGTCGACTCCTCTCGTTTGTGTTGCGAGAGTTTCGAAGCGGCTCGTTCGAGATGAATTTGACCGAGCCGACATCGGGATACTCCCGATGCGGTCCGACATCACAGCAGCGTTATCTCACGCCGGCTATCAGAGGGGCCCGGTCCGCACACCAAAGATTTTGGCGACCAGCGCACGGCGTTCAAGGGGCGTCGCGAAAAATTCTGACTTGAACGATGGCGAATGAGCTGAGTGGCGCGTGTGCCAGAATGACGAGCGCTTGTCAGCCGAGCAGCATGATGCCGGTCATGTTGCGTCCGCAGTCACGTTCGCCCGCCTTCACTGAGTGCCGGTGGGAAAAATACGCGTCCTGCTGGGTCAGGGTGTCGTCGGCGAGAGCGTCGATGTAGGCGACTCCTGCGCGGGCAAGGCGTCCGGAGCAGTAGCGCTTGAGATCGAAGAATTGCCGGTCGCCGGTCCCGGGCTCGAACAGGGTTTCGGCCCAGGGAGTTGTGTTGAGGACTGCGTCGGCGAGGTCGGGGCCGACTTCGAAAGAGGATTGCGAGAGGCAGGGGCCAATGCCCGCGACCATTTTCGATGGGTCGCCGCCGATCTGCTCCATCGCTTCGACGGCGGCTCCTATGACGCCGCCAACGGCGCCCTTCCAGCCAGCGTGTATTGCTGAAATGACGCCGTTGTGCGGATCGCAGATCACGATGGGGGCGCAGTCTGCCGCGAGCACACCGAGGAGAAGGCCAGGACGCTTGGTGACGAGCGCGTCGCATTCGGGGCGCTCGTTGGGGGCGTAGGCCGTCTCTGCGATCACGGCCTTGGCGGAGTGGATCTGGCGCGGGCTTGCGAGCCTGTCATGCTCTGCGCCGAGAGCGTGGCAGACGCGGCGGCGGTTCTCGAACACTTTCTCCGGCTCGTCGCCGGAGCCGGGGCCACAATTGAGCGACTTGTAGACGCCGGTGGAGACGCCGCCGCGCCGGCCGAAGAAGCCATGGCGCACATGCATGCTGAAGCGCTTGAGCGCGGGGGCTTCTTCGAAGGGCGGGCGGGGGTTGGTCATGGCGCGATCGCTAGCATGGTTCGTCAGAACGCAGGAGGTGCCTCGGCGCCCGGTGATGTGATGGCGAGCACCTGGAAGCGGGCGCCCATTTCGGCGGGCTCGACCAGCCTGTTGACGGCGGCGCGGGTTTCCTGGGCGCGCTCGGGGTTGGCGCGCGAAAGTGTATCGGCGCGTTGCAGTGCGCCGAGGCGGATCAGGAAATCGGATTGTGGGACGGGGCCATGGATGCCAAGCCCCTGCGCTTTGCAGAGGCGGACGAGGCGAGCGAAGTCGACATCAGCGGTGAGGTCTGAGGCGCCGGGATCGGCTAGAGGTGAGAGTTGTTGGCCTGAGCGGTAGGCGCGCAGCGTGTCGGCGGGGGCGTGATCGGTCGGACCGTAGTCGACGATGAGTGCGCGGCCGGGATGCGCCAGCAGGCGGCGCGCAATTGCGGCGGCAAGTGTTTCGAGAGCCGGTGCGGCTTCGACTTCGTCGCCAGTGGGCGTGATATTGTCGGGCAGTGCTACGAGTGTGCCCAGGCCAAAGACGAGATTGCCGGATTTGTCGAGGCCGACCTGGCGTTCGCGCCAGCCAACGCCACTGCGCACGAACTGGCGGATCGGCAGGCAGTCGAGGAATTCGTTCGCGAGGATGATGGAGGGCCCGGAAGGGACGGCGTCGAGATCTTCGGCGTGGTGGACCTCGCGCTGGAAAAGCCGGGCCGCTTGTTCCTTGCGGAGGGCGGGGCTGGCTTCGACCAGGGAAACACGTACGGCGTCGCTGAAGCCAGGGACGGAGGCGCCGGCGCGCAGTGCGTCGGACATCATCACGCCGCGGCCGGGGCCGAGTTCGATCAGATGACAGGGCGACGGCCTGCCCATGGCGAGCCATTCGTGCGCGGCCCAGAGGCCGATGAGTTCACCGAAGACCTGCGAGGTTTCGGGTGCGGTGGTGAAGTCCTGGTTGAAGGCGGGGCGCGTGGCGTAATAGCCGTGCTGGGGATCGTGCAGGCACATCAGCATGTAGAGCGAGACGGGCATGGGCCCGTCGGCGCGGATGGCCTCGGCGATGCGTGAGCGAAGGCCGCTCACGATCTCACGCCGGTTCCGCTGTGCCACCGCCTGTAGGGCTCGTGCGGTTGGCGCGCCATATCAGGTAAGCGCCGCCAATGATCATCGGGATCGACAGCAGCATGCCCATGGTGAACCATTCGGGCATTACGCCCTGGGTGAAGTTGTCGGGCTCACGGAAGTTCTCCACGAAGGTACGCGACACAGCGTAGCCGATGAGGAAGATGCCCGCGACCATGCCGGGGCGGCGCAACAGCTTCAACTGCCAGACGGCGAGCGCGCAGACCGCGAAGAGGACGATGCCTTCGAGCGCGGCCTCGTAGATCTGGCTTGGGTGGACGAGCGGCTTGGCATCGACCGGACCCCATTCGCGCGCCGCCCAGTTGTAGTCTGGGAAACGCATACCCCACGGCGCATCTGTGGGGCGGCCATAGAGTTCGGCGTTGATGAAGTTGGCCATGCGTACGAGGAAGATACCGATTGGCGCCGCGGCGCAGGCAACGTCTCCGAGACTGAGCACAGGAATCTTTCGGAGGTGGGCGGTGATGAAGACTGCGAGCACCGCGCCAATCAGACCTCCATGGAAGGACATGCCGCCCTCCCACATGCGCAGGATGAACAGCGGGTCGCCTTCCGGCCCGAAGATTTTTTCGGACTCGTAGGGAATGGTGTAGAAAAGGATGTAGCCGATGCGGCCGCCCAACAGGATCCCGATCATCGCGTAGAAGGCGAAGTCGTCGATATCGGCGCGCTGGAGCGGGCCCTTCTCCTTCATGCCCCAGAGGGTGGGCGTGGTGACAAGTCGCACTGCATACCACCAACCGAGCAGCAGACCGAAAATATAGCCAAGGGCGTACCATCGCACCGGGAAGGGGCCGAGCTGGACCGGGCCGAGCGCCATATCGGGCAGCGGAATCGTGAAAGCCGCCGGATCAATCCTCGGAAAAGGGATTTCGAGGGGCAGAAACATGCGGAATTCCCGTGCCGTTAAGCTGCCGACTTTGAAATCGGCTCACGAATGAGCCATATAGATACCGGCTCCCGCGGCGGGGTCTACCACAGAGGCGCACAATGCAGTCCCGTAACGCGTTCATGGACGACATTTCGAAGATGGCGCAGGGCGTCGCGGGCATGGCCCAGGCGGCCAATGATGAAGCGAAAGCCATGTTTCGCTCCGTGACGGAACGCGTTGTCGCGGACGCCGACCTGGCCAAGCGGGAGGAAGTGGAAGCGTTGAAAACGCTGGCGCGGACGGCGCTGGAACGCGCCGACGCTCTCGAAAAGCGCGTCGCCGAGCTTGAAGCGAAGCTGGGCGGCTAGGCCGATTCCAATGACGCTCCCCTTAACCATGCTGCCATTGTTATAGGCGGCAAGGGTCTATAGCGTTTGATTCCACGACGAGCGCTTTCGTGATTCAGGGAGGACGACCAGATGTCCCAACTCGATCCCCTCGCAATGCCGCATCAGGATGGCGCCATGGATCTCGTCGAGCAGACAGTGCTCGGCGCAGGCTGGGCGTGCGAGCGCACGGAAGAAGGCATCGTGCACTGCGCGTCGATGACCAAATGGGGCGAGTTCGGTGGCATGTTTGCGTGGCGCGACGAGCCGCCCTCGCTGAACTTCACGCTGACGCTGGACTTACGCGCGCCGCATGTGAAGCAGAGCGCGATCTCCGACCTGCTGCGCCGGATCAACGAACGGCTGTGGCTCGGTCACTTCGACTACTGGGGCGAGGACGGCGTGGCGGTGTTCCGGCACACGATTCCCATGCTCGACCGCATTTCCCCCGATCCGGGCGAAGTTGCGGCAATCCTCGCGGCGGCGCTGGATGCGGCCGACCAGTTCCTGCCGGCGTTCAACTTCGTCGTTTGGGCCGGCAAGTCTCCCGAAGAGGCGGTGAATGCCGTCCTGTTCGAGACCCACGGCGAGGCTTGAGGCGATGAGCGCGACTTCCGAATCCGGAAGCGCGCAACTTCTTCACGTTGCACTGATCGGCGCCGGCCGCATGGGCTCAGCGATGGCGCGCGGCTGGCTGGGCGATCTCGGCGCGGCCGGCATCGCGCGGCTGTCGGTTGTCGAGCCGCATCCGGTCGAGGACGTTGTTGCGGCGGCCGAAGGTGGGCTGATCGCGCTGAATGATCCGGCGGAGATTGCGGACATTGTCGTGCTTGCGGTGAAGCCGCAGGGATTTAGCGATGCGGTGGAAGCGCTTAGGGCGTGGGTGGGACCGCAGACACTGGTGGTGTCGATCATGGCTGGCGTAACGATCGCGCGGATCGCCGTGGCGCTGGGATCGTCCAAGGTCGCTCGGGCGATGCCAAATACCCCGGGTGCGATCGGCATGGGCGCGACAGGGTATGCGTTGTCGGATGCTTGCGGTGACGCTGAGGCGGTTGCGACAGCGCGGCTGCTCGAGCCACTCGGGCTTGTGGTTGGGCCGCTAGAGGAAGTGCAGATGGATGCGGTAACGGCCGTGTCTGGGTCGGGTCCTGCGTATGTGTTTCTCCTGGTCGAGGCGCTTGGCGCCGCTGGGCGATCAGCTGGGCTGGATGAGGCGACTGCGATTGCGCTGGCGCGCGAAACGGTAATCGGCGCGGGCGCGCTGCTCGGCGAGTTCGCGGAATCGCCTGCGGAGTTGCGCAAGCAGGTGACGTCGCCGGGTGGGACGACGGCTGCGGCGCTTGGTGTGCTGATGGGTGAGGGCGGGATGCCGGACCTGATGACGCGCGCGGTGGATGCTGCGGTGAAGCGCGGGGCGGAGTTGGCGCAAGAGGCGGAGAAGAAGGGGTAGGGTGGGGTTGCTGCCCCCCGCTGCTTTGGAGCGGTGGCAGGGCGAGCGCCTGCGGTCCAGAGCTCAGTCTTCCTCCTCGCCGAACCCCTTCGGGCGCTCGGCGTCGAGCGGCAACCGTATCGTAGCTCTGAGGCCTCCCATCTCTGATTCTCCAAGCGTAACATCACCGCCGTGGGCTCTTGCAGTGTCTCTGGCGATGGTGAGGCCGAGGCCGACGCCGGAAACATTCTGGTTGCGCGAGGCGTCGAGGCGGCTGAAAGGCCGGAAGGCGTCTTCGAAATTCTCCTGCCGAATTCCGGGGCCGTCGTCTTCGACGACAATCACCGCTTCATTGGCAGTGGCGGAGACGGTGACGCGGACATGCTTGCCGTAGTCGGCGGCGTTGTTGGCGAGGTTGGAGATCGCGCGCTTCAGGGCGAGCGGGCGAAGTCGCATCGGGACCGGTGTTGCCGTAAACTCGAGCTCTGAGCGCCTGGCAGCGGCGGCGACCGCTTCGCGCGTGACGCTCGCCAGGTCGGACTGCAGAGGCTGCTCGCCTTCTTCGCCGCGGGCGAAGGCGAGATAGCCGTCGAGCATGCGCTCCATCTCGAGAATGTCGTTCTTTGCTGGAGCTGTGTCGAAGTCCTTCGGTGCGAGTGCCAGTTCGAGCTTGAGGCGTGACAGCGGCGTGCGAAGGTCGTGGCTGACGCCAGCGAGCATAGCTGTGCGCTGATCGGCGTAGCGGCGGATTCGGTTGCGCATGCGGAGCAATGAGCGCGCGGCCTTTCGCACCTCGATCGCGCCGGAGGGTTTGAAGTTTGGTACGTCTTCGCCGCGGCCGAAGGCGTCGGCGGCCCAGGACAGTTGCAGGATGGATCGGACCTGGTTGCGAAGGAAGAGGTAGGAGGTGAGCAGAAGCAGAACGCTGAACGCCACAGTCCAGACGATGAAGATGTGCGCGGTGATGATAATCACGCGCTTGCGGTCCATGCGCGCCTCATACATGCCTCGCGGGCCAATGATGCGGATGGTGAGCAGGTCGTCTGGCAGGTAGCGGAAGAGCCAAGGCTGATCGCCAAAGCGGATACGCATTTCGTCACGCAGCTGGTCGCAGCACTCATTGCCGGGTGGCGGGGTCAGCTCCTTCACGTCCGGCGCAAAAGAGAGCGACATCAGGCCCGATGCGGAGATTGATCGCGCCATGTCGTCGAACTGATCCGGATGTTCCTCGTGATGGTCAATGACGAAGGCCAGCTCCTCCGCAACCGCGCGGGAGAGTTTTGCATTAACCTGCTCGACATGGGTGTAGAAGAAGAACAGCGTCATCGACACGACAAAGACAATCATCGGAACGATGAGGATCAGGATGTTGCGGGCGTTGTAGCCGCGCGGGGTATAGTCGCGCAGGCGCATTCTATTCCCCGGTCAACCGATAGCCCACGCCGCGCACGGTCTGCAGATGGACGGGTTCGCGCGGGTCGCGTTCGATCTTGCGGCGGAGGCGTGTCACCTGGACGTCCACCGAGCGCTCGACGCCGGCGGCAGTGAGCATGGCGAGGTCGTGGCGCGAGATCGCGGCGCCGGCGCGCTGGGCGAGGATGGATAGCAGTTGCGTTTCACTTTCGGTGAGACGCACGATCCGGCCGTCCTTGCGGAGTTCGCCCTTTGCGACGTGGAAGACCATGCCGGAGAGTTTGATCTCCTCGGCAGGCGCTTCTGGTACGGCTCGCTTCAGGATGGACGCGATGCGGAGGACGAGTTCTTCGGGTTCGAACGGCTTGGAGAGGTAGTCATCGGCGCCGATCTTGAGGCCTTCGATACGTTCGGCCGGCAGGCCGCGGGCGGTCAGGAGAATGATAGGCGTATCCTGCTTCATGTCGCGCACGCTTTTGAGCAGGGACAAGCCGTCCTCGCCGGGCATCATGACGTCGAGGATGACAAGATCGAAACTCATTGTGGCCATAAGCTTGCGGGCGCTGGCGGCGTCCTTGGCGGCGGTGACGTCATGTCCCTCGCGCGTGAGAAAGCGCTTGAGCAGTTCACGCAGGCGGTCATCGTCGTCGACGGCGAGGATGTGGGTGTGGCGCTGGCTCACGACTCGCTCCTGGCGCGCGCGACATCTGAAAGGACTCGGCGGGCGCCGGTGACGGCATCGGGTCCGGCGGAGAGGAAAGCCTGCCGGAGGGCGGCTCGGCGACGTTCGGTCGCGTCCTTTGCGAAGGTGAAGCCGGTGGGTGTGAGGGTGACGAGGCGCCGGCGGCGGTCGGCAGGGTCGGTCTCGCGTGTCACGAATCCGCGGGCTTCGAGCTGGTTCAGGTTTCGTGCAAGCGATTGCTTCGGGGCTGCGAGACGCGCGCGGAGATCCCCAACATCCATAGGGCCCAGGTCGAAGACTTCCTGCAACACATCCATTTCAGGGGCGGAAATGCTGGCGGCAGCGCCGGCGGATTCTGCCAGCTGGGCAAGACGCCGCGCGGCGGCGCGGATCAGAGCTGCGCCTTCATTCAGGTCCTGGTCGCGCAAGTAGAGGCGTCCGTCGCCACCGGAAGCGGAGGACGGGGACGCTGGGGGCGGAGGCAGGGGTCGGTTGACAGGCATGGCCACGACCGGACAATGGAAGAGCAGGACGCGAAACTCAAGCTATACCCAATAAAGCGCGTCTTCCGAGGACGATAGACATGGCTGCCCCCTCCGCGACCTTTGTGCCCTATGACGACCGTGATGGCTGGATCTGGCTGGACGGCGTGATGACGCCCTGGAGGGACGCCAAGATCCACGTACTGACACATAGCCTGCACTATGGCTCGTGCGTGTTTGAGGGGGAGCGCGCGTACGAGGGCAAAGTGTTCCGGTCGACGGACCATTCCAGGCGCCTCCACAAGTCGGCGGAGCTGGTGGGTTACAAATGCCCGGTACCGGTGGCCGAGCTGGATGCGATCAAGCTCGAGGTGATGGCCCGGAACGGGCTGGAGAATTGCTATATCCGGGCGTTCTCGTGGCGCGGCTCCGAGATGATGGGCGTTTCGGCCCAGCAGGCGTCTATCCGGACCTGCGTGGCGGTCTGGCACTGGGGCAACTACTTCGCGGACAAGAACAAGGGCATCCGGGTGACGATGTCCGACTGGCGCCGTCCTGCGCCAGACACCATACCATCGGCGGCGAAAGCGGCCGGCCTTTACATGATCTGCACGATGTCGAAGCACAAGGCGGAGGCGGAAGGCTTCTCCGATGCGCTGATGCTCGACTATCGCGGCTATGTGGCGGAACTGACGGGGGCGAACGTGTTCCTGATCCGCGACGGCGCAATCCACACGCCGACGCCGGACTGCTTCCTCAATGGGCTGACGCGTCAAACGGTGATCGAGCTGGCGCGTGCGCGGGGCTTCGAGGTGATCGAACGGCATATCACGCCGGACGAACTGTCGAGCTTCTCGGAATGCTTCATCACGGGGTCGGCGGCAGAAGTAACGCCGGTGGCCGAGATGGCCGGGCATCACTACACGCCCGGCAACATCACCGGCACGCTGGCGGACGATTACGCGCTGCTCGTGCGCGGGAAGATCTCGCTGGAGCAGATCCGAGCGCGGGCTGCCGAATAGGGGCTACCGCAACGACGCGATCAGATCCTTTGACTTGATTGTGACGAACTTCACGCTCGAGTCTGCTATCGCATACGGGATCAGAAGCGAGTCGCCGACCTTCATGCCGCCGCAGCTGTAGACGACGTTCGGCACGTATCCTTCGCGCGACTCGTTGATCGGGGCGAGGAAGGGCTTGTCGGAGCGCGCTAGAACTTTTGCCGGGTCATCTCTGTCCAGCAATGCAGCGCCGATGGAGTACTGGCGCATGGCGCCGACGCCATGGGTGAGCAGCAGCCAGCCCTCATCGAGTTCGATCGGCGAGCCGCAATTGCCGAGCTGGACAAGCTCCCACGGATACTTGGGCGCCATGATCATACGGCCATCGTTCCAGTCGAAGCGGTCGTGGCTTTCGAGATAGAAAAGCGACTCTGAATCCAGTCGGCCGATGGCGGCGTACTTGCCGTTGATACGACGCGGGAACAGTGCGAGGCCCTTGTGCTTTGCGGCGGCGCCGCGCATCGGCGTGAGATCGAACGACGAGAAGCGGTGCGTCGTCATCATCTCACAGCTTACTTCGCGGCCCGAATACGCTGTGTATGTGCCGTAATAGGGTTGGCTGCCGTCTTCTTCCGTGAAACGGACGAGGCGCAGATCCTCGAGGCCGTTTGCCTGCGCGGGCGTAATCGGGAAGATGACATTGCCTGAGAGCGGTGCAGACTCGTGGCGCCGCACCGTGACAGGCCCACCCAGACCGGAGTGCGGGTCCGCAGTTGCGGCGATGGCGAATTGCGGCTCGGGCCAGAGCGAGAAATGGCCGCTGTCGGACGCGACGCCTTCGCGGAAGGAGATGGACGAGATGTGGCCTTCTCCGACCGTGCGCAGCGACATCACGAACTTGACCGACCCGTTGTGACAGCCGCTCTGGTCGGGGTGGGGCACCATCGAAGGGTTCATGATAGCGGCTGCTGCGTAGGAATACTCGTGGCTGAAGTACGCCCCGATGAGTTTTGCAGAGTCTCCGTCCACGTTCTTCAGATCGCCTAGCAAGTGACGCATCTGTTCGAAACGTTCCATGAAGATGGCGTGGGTCTGCCAGTGGCGGCCGAAAAAGTCTGCGTCGACATGTTCGAGCTGTTCGCGAACTTCGGGCGCGGACATTTCCATCACGGCGCGCGCGATGCGCTCGGCACGCGTGACCACCCCGTACGCTGTGCTGCGAGGGTTCGACAGGATCACGAAAGGACGCAGGACGACACGTGAGGGATCGGCAGCCAACCACAAATCATGGTGGTGCATTTCAACGTGCGTGCAGCCGTCCTTCATTGATCACCGAGCTAGGCGGACTTCGCCGGTAACCGGAGCACTAGCTCTCGGATGGCCAAAGCCGCAAGTTGATAGCTGAGGATTGATTCTGCACCATGGTTCTCGTTGAGGCCGGATTCCGTAAGTCCGTCGTGACAGACCCCTTCCTCAGGACGGGCAAGCGAAAGGGCGTGAACATTGTCGCCGCCGAACCAGCAGAAGACCTGGTGTGCGACTATGGCGTGGCGGCTATCGCCGGTGGCTTGCCACGCGGCGAGGCACGCGTCGATGGTTGCGAGCGCCTCGATCGGCTGCTGGTCGAACATCGCATGGTCGGCGCCGGGGTCAAAGCCGCTGGTCGCAACCGGCGCGAAGCAGCCATCCGGCGCGGTCTGCACCTGCATGAGACGTTCGAGCATGTCGAGGCCGACGCTGATCATGTCGGGCTCCTGCAGAATATCGCCCGCGCGGATCAACGCGCCCGGCAGGTGGGCGTTGTCGTAGGACAGTGACTGCTCGAACCACTGGTGACCGTCGTGATGTCCGGAAAGTGCGGCAGTGTAGAGTTGTTCTGCCGGCGTCCGCATACGGTCGCGCGCTTCGTCTTCCGAGATGATGGATCCGCTTGCTTGCGCCAGTGCGCGGATAATCAGCGCCTGGGCGCGAAGGGAGACCCATTCGCCGGTGTGGCTCAGCACCTGACGCGCAAGAGCAGTCGCCCAGTTGCGAATGCCTTCGTGCGCGGCGCGGGCAGCCGTGACGCACAGCGCTTCAAGCGCGCGTGCGCAGCAATCATCCGATCCGCCGTCGTCCAGCCATCGGCGATCGAAACTCATGAAGTTTCGGAAGCGGCCGTTCTCGGGAATCCACGCGTGTGCCAGGAAGGCGGACGTCGATACGAGCAGCTTGCTCGCCGCCGCATCTAGCCGGGTCTCGACTGACAGGCGGGCAAGCAGCATTAGTGCGCGGGCATTGTCATCAGTGCAGTAGCCGTGGCGGCGATCGGGCACGCCGAACTGCGAATGCTGCGCCACGCCGCAGTCATCGGCCATCCGCAGCAGGCCATCGAGGCGCGGCCGGGCAAGAGCGCGGAAGCGGTTCTCGCGACGGCGCTGGTGTTCGGTGCGGCCAATCGCTGCGAGGTCGACGATTGACTTCGCGACCTTGCGCCAGCGCGACGGTTCGCCCGTCCGATAGGCGCGTCGCGCGATAGCCTCACGGCGGACATCATCTTCGAGAAGCATGCAGATCTCGCGTGCGAAAGCGTTGTCGTCACCGAAAGGGCAAAGTACGCCGACGCCATCTGCGAGGAGCTCGCGCGCATGCCAGTACGGAGTGGATACGACCGGTTTGCCAAGCGCGACAGCATAGCTGAGCGTGCCGGAAGTGATCTGGGCTTCTGTGAGATATGGCGTGGCGTAAAGGTCGGCCGCCTGTAGCAGGTCGACAAGTTCGTCGTCATCGACGAAGCGGTTGATGAAGCGCAGATTGTCCGCGACCCCTAACGAGCGGGCGAGATCGACAAGACTCTGGCGATAGGTTTCGCCCTCGCGCGCAATCAGGTGGGGGTGTGTTGCGCCGACGATCAGGTAGACTGTCTCGGGCACGCGCGCGACAACGGCAGGCAACGCACGGATGACGGTCTCGAGGCCCTTGTTGGGCGATAGCAGTCCGAAGCTCATGATCACCTTGTGACCCGCAAGGGCCAGCGGGCCCTTGAAGAGCGCGGTTGCGGCGAATGGGCGTTCCGGTGCCCCGTGGGGCACCACGTGAACCTTGGTTGGACCGACCTTGTGGACCCGCTCAAGGATATCTGCACCCAGCTCGGTCATCACGATCACGGCGGTTGAGATGCGGATGATCTCGTCCATGACGCGCTTCTGGCCCGGCGAGGGGCGCTCGAGCACGGTATGAAATGTCGTGACGAGCGGCATGCGCAGGCGCAGGACCAGGCGCAGGATGTGCGATCCGTCATCGCCTCCGAAGATGCCGAACTCGTGCTGAAGGAACACGACTTCGACGCCAGTGCGGTTCAGTTCGTCGGCGAGACGGTCGTACGCGACCGGGTCGTCGTGGCGAATGACGTCAGTTACTTCCTCAGGATATTCATGTGTATTCGAGCCGTCTTCCATAACGGCGAGGCGCCATTTGGCGCGCGGAAGCTCGTTGCGCAGGCTTGCGAAGGTGTCGCGGGTGAACGTTGCGATACCGCAGCGACGAGGCGGGAAGTTCCCGATCATCGCCGCGCTGCGGATATCCTGACGAATGCTGGATTTGGGCTCGGCCGGTCGGAGCGCGTGTACAATCGCCGTCGAGGAATCAAATCCCATGTGCGCTGTTCCTGTGACTCTGGGGGTCCCAGGCGTTCAACGCTCGCGGTTGCAGCGGGTTCCCGCTGCGCTCGCGCGCGGTGAACCCAAGCTGCCGGGCCTAACGCTGGTTATGTAAGGTCGCTAGAGGGCCGCCGCAATGCGAGCAGCCTGTTCCCGCAAGACTGCCGCATCCGCTGGCTTGCCGCCGTGATGGGGTTGAAGCGGAAGGTTGGCATAGCGGGGGATAACATGGACATGCAGGTGAAAGACAGTCTGGCCCGCAGGCGCGCCATTGAACTGGGTGACGATAACGCCGTCACATGACAGCGCCTTGATCACCGCGCGGGTCAGCTTCTGGACGGCCGTGAAGCAGACGCCGATCTTCTCCGTCGGGAAGTCAGTGAGATTGCGGGACGTGACGTTCTTGGGAATCACAAGGCAATGCCCCTGACTCTGGGGGAAAATGTCCATGAAGGCGAGGACGTCGTCGTCCTCGAAAACCTTGATGCATGGCGCTTCGCCGCGCAGGATTTTCGCGAAGATGTTTGCGCCGTCGTAGGTTCCTTCAAGGCTCATCAGAAGCCCTCCTCATCCTGATCTTCAGCGCGTGGCGCCAGTTCGCCCTTCCGGAAGGGTGAGTAGGCTTGCAATTCGTCCAGCCCTTCCTCGACCGCTGCCCGCTCGGAGTCGAGATAGTGAGCCACCGCGGACCGCAATCCGCTGTGGGCAATCCAGTGGGCGGAGCGGGTAAGGCGGGGCTCGTAGCCGCGGGCGAGCTTGTGATCTCCCTGGGCGCCGGCTTCGACACAGGCGAGACCACGTTCGATGGCGAAGTCGATAGCCTGATAGTAACACACCTCGAAATGGAGGAAGGGCCGCTCCTGATTGCGGCCCCAATAGCGCCCGTAGAGCGTGTCCGAGCCAATCATGTTGAGCGCCCCGGCGACTGGCTCACCGTCCTCCATCGCAAGGATCAGCAGACATTTGTCGGCCATGCGCTGGTTCAGGATCGAGAAGAAGCGGCGGTTGAGGTAGGGGGAGCCCCATTTGCGACCGCCTGTGTCCATGTAGAAATCGAAGAAGGCATCCCAGTGGGCTTCCGTGAGTTCGGCGCCGGTGACGCGGATGATGTCGAGCCCTTCCTGCGCGTCGCGGCGTTCGCGGCGAAGCGTCTTTCGTTTGCGAGACGAAAGCGCGCAGAGGAAGTCATCGAACGTCTTGTAGCCCCGGTTCATCCAGTGGAACTGCTGGTCCTCGCGCAGGAGCAGGCCGGAATGGCCCAGCTTGTTCCAGGTCGCCTCGTCAAGGAAGTTGAAGTGTGCGGAAGACGCACGGAGTTGCTGTGCAACTTCGACAACGGCGCCGCTCAACGCTTGCTGGATGGTCGCGGCGTGTTGACCGACGACAAGCAGGCGTCGGCCGGTGACGGGGGTGAAGGGGACGGCGCAGAGGAGCTTCGGATAGTAGCGACCGCCGGCCCGGTGGAGGGCGTCGGCCCAGGCGTGATCGAACACGAACTCGCCGCGTGAGTGCATCTTCACATAGACCGGGGCTGCGCCCACGAGGCGGCCAACGCCGTCGTGTGCAAGGACATGCCGGGGCGTCCAACCTGTTTCCGGAGTGGCGCAGCCGGAGGATTCAGCGGCTTCGAGAAAATCCCAGTCGAGGAAAGGATCGTAGCGTTCGCCAGGCGGGTTGGCGACCGCGTTCCATGAGTCGCGATCAACCTCGGCAAGCCTTTCGGCCACCGACAGGGTTAGATCGATCCGGTCTGCGGAATCGTCGGCCAATGGCGCCTCGGGATTGCTTCTCCAGTTGAAGCTGTATCGCCGACTATATCGGGGTTCGCGGCCACAAGGCGAGGGTCGCGAGCTGTGACGCTGTGAAGCCCTCTAAAATCGGTGCGGCGCTGTAATCGCGGGCGAGCTGAAGCTCGTCCTGCGTACGGATTGTCCACGTCACCAGAGGCAGTCCGCCAGATGCAGACGCGACAGGCCCCAGCACTGAGTGGTGTGGGGCGATGTAGTCGCAACCGAGCGCGCGGGCGGTGGCGGCCTTGGCGAACAGGTCTTCCTCAACCTGATTGTCGGCAATGCACAGCAGACCAATGGGGCGGTCTGACACAAGCCGGCAGAGCCGGGCGACTGTGGGTTCGTCAAAGCTCATGACCGCCATGGGGCCGTCCCGACCCGCAATTACCTCGGCGACGCGGTCGGCGATTTCCCCTGCGACGCCGTCAACCTTGACCTCTATCAGCACCGGCAGGCCGGCCATGACGTCCAGCACGGCTTCGAGCGTGGGAATGATCGAGCCATCGGGAAGGGGCCAGCGCGGGAGGTCGGCGACGGCAACGCGTTCGATACGCTCGCGATGGTTGCACATGCGCTGCAGGCTGGCGTCGTGGAAGACGAGCGGGCGGCCGTCGGAGCTGAGGCGGACGTCGAGCTCGACGCCGACCCCTGCTGCAGCGGCGGCGCGGAAAGCGGCAATCGAGTTTTCCGGCGTTGAGGTGTCCCAAAGCCCGCGGTGGGCATAGGTGAAGTCAGCAACATCGAAAAAACGATCGCTCATGTCAGCGTCATGCGAATTCTACGACGGCGTCGACTTCCACCGCAGCGCCCATCGGCAGGACAGGGCAGGCAACGGCGGCGCGGGCGTGGCGGCCCTTGTCGCCGAAGATCTCGACCATTAGGTCCGAGCACCCGTTCACGACCTTCGGGATGTCGGTGAAGTCGCCTGCGGCGTTCACGAAGCCGCCGAGTTTCACGATGCGGGTCACACGATCAAGGTCTCCGAGCGCCGATTTCATCTGGGTGATCAGGTTGATAGCGCAAGCGCGCGCGGCCTGCTGGCCCTGTTCGAGCGTCATGTCCTCGCCCAACCGGCCCTTGATCAAGCCCTCAGGGGTAATGCTGACCTGGCCTGAGATGAAGAGCAGGTTGCCGGTGATGACGAACGGCACGTAGTTCGCCACGGGAGGACGAGCGTCAGGCAAGGTGACGCCAGCGGCCTTGAGGCGGTCGGATACGGACATGGTGGAACTCCCTCGTTGAGGAGTTCTATGGCCAGCCGGGCGGGCTTGTCATCCGTGAAGCGTAGCGGGAAAGCTGACGGCAATCATCCCTTGCTGCGCCATGGCGTGGATGTGGCGGGGCAGGATGGCGATCCGTTCAGCGAGACCACGCTGTGCTTCGCGATCATGCGACCCGAACGTTTCGGTGATGGATTTGCGGTAAGCGACGGATCCAAACGCGCTGTCGGCGCGCGCTGTATGAGAGGACATGTGGTGTCTTTCGGGTATGGGCCGTCAGCGCAGGCAGCGCTTCGGGGCCATGAAAGGACTGTAACGGCGTCTGTTCCGAGCAGCGCTTAGTGCGCGCGACAGCTTACCTGCATACAGGCTCGCATGCCGGTGGGAATACCGGCGAAGGGGCGAGGCGTGGCGTCAATCATGGGGACCTCCTCTGCTGCGTTGACTTGAGCAAGGAAGGCAAGCCGCTGCCGGAGTCGATGCAGGAATTCCAATGCCTGATGCGAGCGGGCCGTCAGTCCTTCCGGCGTGTGAGCGATATCCGGACGCCGCGGCCTGTCATCACGGCATCGGCGCCGAAGCGTTCCCGCGCCTTGTCTGATGCGCGCTCGGCCTTTGCGCGCTTGAGTGATTTCGGGTCGGCAAGATCGAGCGCATCGGCCTTGGCGTCGACCAGTTCCGAGATGCCGACGCCGAGAAGCCGATAACGCTCGCCTGCGGCTTCGCGCGACAGCATGGGCTTGGCTGCGCGGAAGATTGTCTGCGCGAGCTGGGTCGGTTCGTTGAGCGAGACGCGGCGGGTGAAGCTCTTGAAGTCGTGGGTCTTGAGCTTCAGAGTGACGACGCGGCCTTCGACCTCAGAATACTTCGCGCGGTCGGCGGTGCGTTGCGAGAGGCGCCAGAGGATGTCCTCAAGCAGTTTCGGGTCCGAGATGTCCTCGTTGAAGGTGGTCTCCGAGGAGACGCTCTTGCGCTCGCCGTCGGGATCCACTTTGCGCTCGTGACGACCGAAGGCGCAGTTGTGGAGCCAGAGTCCGGTTTCGCCGTAGCGGCGGGCCAGCGTCTTTGCGTCGATCTTCTGAATGTCCCCGACCGTGCGGATGCCGTCCGCGTTCAGCTTCTTCTCGAACTGCGCACCGACACCGCCAATAATGCGGACGGACTTTTCGGCCAGATAGGTGGGCGCCTCGTAGATGGAGAGCGCAAAAAATCCGCGCGGCTTGTCGGCCTCACTTGCGGTCTTGGCGAGGAATTTGTTGCTGGCGAGCCCGACAGATATGGAGAGACCGAGTTCAGTCTCCACCTGCTTCTGCAGCTTCATCAGGCTGATCACGGGAGGTGCATGGTGCAGCGCCTCGGTGCCCGACAGGTCGAGGTAGGCTTCATCGATCGAGACGGGCTCGACCAGCGGGGTCAGGGTCTGCATCATCTGGCGGATGCGACGGCCTTCCTGAACGTAGAGGTCCATGCGTCCCTTGATGACCACCGCGTTGGGGCAGAGCTTCAGCGCCTTGAACATTGGCATGGCGGAGCGAACGCCATAGGTCCGCGCGACATAGCAGCAGGTCGAGACCACCCCGCGCTTGCCTCCGCCAACGATGACAGGCTGAGCGATCAACTCCGGGCGATCGCGCTTCTCGATCGAGGCGTAGAAGGCGTCGCAATCGATGTGGGCGATATTCAGTTCAAGGAGCTTCGGATGCGAGACGATCCGTACCGATCGGCACCGTGGACAGCGCTGCCCACCGCCCTTCCACGCCTGAAAGCAGTCCCTGCAGGCGGTGTTAAAACATTCAGTCGTTCCGGCGACATGTCCGGCCAAGATGCAATTCCAGTTGGAAGTGTTTGTAACGGCACCAGTTTCCGCACTCAGTCTGGCTTAACACGCTGTCCCAAGAACTGCAGTTGAAAATCGCCGGTTAATACTCTCAGGTCTAGCAAAGGCAGGCGACAGCCGGGAATCAGCCCGCGCTGTGCCTTTCGTGAGACCTGATGGCGACTTCCCCCGCCAAGAAAGTCCTGGTCGTTGAAGACAACGAGCTCAACATGAAGCTCTTCTGCGACCTGTTGGACGCTTTCGGATTTCAGACCGTCGAAAGTCGCGACGGACTGAAGGCGGTGGATCTTGCGCGCCAACACAAGCCTGACCTTATCATCATGGACATCCAGCTGCCGGAAGTGTCGGGGCTGGACCTGACCCGCTGGATCAAGGACGACACCACCATCAAGGATATTCCCATCATGGCGGTGACGGCGTTCGCAATGCGTCAGGACGAGCGGCTCGTGCGTGAAGCGGGCTGTGAAGCCTACATGTCGAAGCCGATCCAGATGGGCGCCTTCATCAATGAGGTCAAGAAACTCACCGGCCCGCGTGGACCGGGCGGCCAGCCGACGCGCAGCGCGGCGCCGCCTTCGACGCGGAGGTCCTACAGATGAGTGCGCGCGTACTTGTCGTCGACGACATAGAGCAGAACAGGAAGCTGCTCTCTGACAAGCTCAAGAACGAATACTTCCACGTCATCACGGCGGTGGACGGGGAGGACGGCGTCGAGAAAGCGCTGGCCGAGGAGCCGGACGTAATCCTGATGGACATCATGATGCCGAAACTGAACGGCATCGATGCGTGCCGGAAGCTGAAAAACGACCCACGTACAGAGCATATTCCCATCGTGCTTGTGACGGCGCTGAACGAGCGCGAGGATCGCCTGCGCGGCCTTGGGGCTGGGGCGGACGATTTTCTCACCAAGCCCGTGAGCGACCTGCATTTGCTGTCGCGTGTCCGTGCGCTGACCAAATACAAGATGGTCGCCGATGAGCTGCGCAAGCGCGAAGCCTCTGGCAAGCGCATGGGGGCGGTCGATATCGTGAATTCGGGCCGCGCCAGTGAGCCTGCGCGCATTCTTGTGGTCGACGAGAACGAACGGCAGGCGCGCCGTATTTGCCGCTATCTGGAAGGCCTGCACCGGCCGATCAGCCATGTCGAGGCGGGGCAACTCGGCATATCCGGTTCGATGGTCGATCTGATGATCGTGTCACTGTCGAACGAAAAACTGGACGGCCTGCGGCTGTGCGCCTACTTCAGGTCGCTCGAATCCACCCGGGACTTGCCTATCCTCGTGGTTGCGGAACCGGACGACGAGAAGAAGGCGGTACGAGCGCTAGATCTCGGCGCCTCGGACATCGTGATCAAGCCGATCGACTCCGAAGAGCTGTGTGCGCGGGTCAAAACGCAGGTTCGCAAGAAGCGGTATCTGGACGCGCTGCGGGCGCGGCTTGATCAATCCATGGAGCTGGCAGTCACGGATCAACTCACCGGGCTGCACAATCGCCGCTACATGCGTGTTCAGCTGGAGAGCTTTCTCAATCGTTCGCTGATGGGTGGCGGTCCCGTGTCGATCCTGCTGTGCGACATCGACCACTTCAAGAGGGTGAACGACATCCACGGCCACGCCGCCGGTGACGATGTCCTGCGTGAATTCGGACGCCGGTTGAGCGAGAATATCCGGCCTGCTGATCTTGCTTGCCGTTATGGCGGGGAAGAGTTCGTTGTCATCATGCCGGACACCAGCCAGGCCCTCGCGCAGGCGGCCGGTGAGCGGTTGCGGCAGATCATCAGCGATGAAGGTTTCCGTATCAATCGCGGGGACGAGCTTCGGGTCACGATGTCGGGCGGCGTTTCCACCGTGGCGCCGGAAGACACGATCGACGTTCTGCTCAAGAGAGCTGACGATGCCCTTTACCGGGCCAAATCAAGCGGCCGGAACCGTGTCGAGATGGAGTTACTTGGCGTAGCCTAGGCCCGACAAACGTCTGATCGACAGCCTTAACTTTGTCCCGCATTGCGTGCATATAGCCTTCCATGGACACGTTTACTTCAGGTTCTCTCCCGGGCGAGGCCCGCCTCCGCTACCTCGACAACGATTTCGAGGTGCTGAAGGCTGGCCGGTTCGTCACGTGCTCATTGACCAAGCGCAAGATTGCGCTCGAGGACCTGCGTTATTGGAATGTTGATACACAAGAAGCCTACTTCGACGCGGAAACGGCGTTGACGAGATGGAAGCAGCTCACGGGTCGGGATTAGTTGCTGCACTTTTCGCAGGGCTGCTCGCGGCTTGCGCGGCGCCCTCCGCTTCGCCCGTTGTTGAGATGCCGGTGGTCCCGTCTTCGCCCGTGATCGCTGAGGCGCCCCCGCCCATCGAACTTCATGTCGCAGTCGAACGACCGCCTGTGGCGTCTCCCGAGCCGCCAGGGACGGCCTTGGCCTGTGCCGGACCTGCGAAGCAGGGTGGGGCGATCCTGTGTCAGGCGCTGCCTGGCGCGACGATCACGCTGGATGGCAAGGCTGTCGCGATTGCAGATTCCGGTGGTGCGGCAGTGATCGGTCTGACCAGAACGCAGGTGTCTCCGGCGAAGATTGGGTTGCTGCCTGCCGCGACGGCGGGAACCACGCAGTCTGCGGTGTCGGCTTACACCGAGGTAGAAGTGCTGCCGCGCAAGGACACGGTCTCGAAGTTCGAGATGGAGTGCCGTCGCATCGCCCCGCAGTCACCGGAAGACAAGCGTCACGCCGAGGTGTCGTGGGTTCGCAAGGACAAGGCGATGAAGGCATTCAACGCGCCGCTCGCGCCGGTCGGTTTCGTGAAGCCCGCGGATGGCCCTTATTCAAGCGCCTACGGCGTCACACGTACCTATGTTCCGAAGACGAAGGACTGCGAGGGGTCGACCAGCGTCCACAACGGCCAGGACATTGCGATCCCCACAGGGACAGAGATCCGCGCGCCGATGGCGGGGACGGTGCTGCTGGCTGATCCAGACCTCTTCTACGAGGGGGGCGCGGTTTTTCTTGATCTCGGCCGCGGGCTCGTTTCGATCACGATGCATATGAGCCGGATCGACGTTAAGGATGGCGAGAGGGTTGCCCAGGGCCAGGTTCTGGGCCTGTCGGGCGCCACGGGACGGGTCACGGGGCCGCACCTGCACTGGGCGATCAAGTATCGCAACGTCCTGTCCGACGACCGGGGAACGGACATCTGGCTTGACCCGCTTCTTGTACTTGGCCTCAAGCCGCCGGGCTGAAGCAGCCGGTGGACGGGTGAAGCAACTTCGCCTAGTTGCGCGGGCATGACCGATTTTCCGCGCCTGCATACCTTCGAGGGACTCACCAATTTCCGCGATTTTGGTGGCTATCGTGCGGGCGCCAGGCGGATGGCATCGGGGCGCTTTTTCCGTTCGGCCAACCATGCATTGGCGACGGATTCCGATCTGGCGCGCCTGCGCGATATGGGCATTGCGGCGGTTGTGGACCTGCGCCGGCCGCAGGAGCGTGAGCGTTCGCCGTCACGGCGGTGGGAGGGGTTCGCGGCGCAGGTGATCGAGAACCACGATCATGATGAGGGGGCCGAGAGCTGGGACGACTTCATGGCGGCATGGGACATGGAACCCGAATCCTACCAGCAGTTCCTGCTGCGCTATTACGCCGACGCGCCCCACCTGCCGCGTCTGGTCGACCTGTTCACGCGCTATTTCGATACGCTCGCGAGCAGCGATGGCGCGCTGGTGGTGCACTGTGCTGCGGGCAAGGATCGCACAGGTCTGGTTGTGGCGCTGACGCACATGCTGGCTGGCGTGCATCGTGACGACATCGTTGCGGACTACATGCTGACCAACACGTCTGGCCGGTTTGAGCAGCATGGCGCCGCGTGGCGCAACGCCATCCTGCAGCAGTTCGGCCGGGCGCCGACGCTTGACACGATGCGCGTGATCATGGGCGTGTCGCCCGAATTCCTTGAGCGCTCTCTGGCGGTGATCGAGCAGCGCAATGGCGGCGTAGAGGGGTACCTGCGCGACATGCTCGGCGTCGATGCGCGCAAACGCGAGCTGATCGAGCAGCGGCTATTCGGCTGAGCGGACATGCCTTCGCAATCAGCACGGTGTTCACCACCTGTGAAGCTGTTGTTCTGGGTCTCCAGTTCGACGGAGCGCCTGGGGACGCCCCGCGTGGTTTGACGTTTCCGCTTGCGCGCGCAGCTACCCCGCGCCGTGAAACGGTGATCGGCCGCCCTCCATGCGGGATGGATGCGCGCACTATCTAACAGGTCTGTAGGTTGGGGGGCGCACCCGTCGGGAACCGGCGGAAATGATCCGGGCAAGGTGTTGAGACTGTTCGGATCGAGGCCAGCAACGCGGTCCCGAATTGGCCGGTCTGGGTGCCTGGAACCGTCGCAAGACCTCCTTGCGGCACGCTCGAAGCGGTGCGCGTGACAGACCCGATCGCATGGCGATCCAGTTAGGATGGAGTGCAGTGAGCTCCTCAGAACTAGTGGGCCTGGGTGGAGCGCTTTCGGTAGGCGCCGTGGTCGTCGATCTCGAAAATTTCCGGGATCTGCGGATGGTTCACGGGCTCGGGCGCGTCGTCCGGCAGCAGGTTCTGCTCCGAGACGTAGGCCACGTAGTAGGACGAGTCATTCTCGGCAAGCAGGTGGTAGAAAGGCTGGTTCTTGACCGGCCGGATCTCTTCCGGGATCGACTCCCACCATTCTTCCGTGTTCGCGAACTGCGGGTCCACGTCGTAGATAATTCCCCTGAACGGGAAGAGACGGTGACGTACCTGCTGGCCAATTCCGAACTTGGCCGCCTTGTTGATATCCATCTGTCGCGATGCCCCTGGTCTTGCTCGCGCGAAATTGCCCAGCCAGCGCAAGCGATTCTCGGTCGCGCCGCGATGCAGCGCGGAGCCCGCCCTTGCCTTGGGCGCCATTAGACGCAGGAAAACATCGCCCGCAACAGGGCATGACAGTAAACATAGGATGGCGCGTGCCATCGCCTGCAGAACGGGCTATGGCTGTCGCAACAAGATCACGGACCATTCCATGGCGAAGCCCACCCGATCCCGGCGCGGAAAGCCGCCGGGCCGGTCTGGCGGCGCTGCTCAGACTTATGCGGCGCTGGACCTCGGTACGAACAATTGTCGCCTGCTGATTGCCGAGAAGTCGGCGTCGGGCGGGCTGCGCATTGTCGATTCCTATTCGCAGATCGTTGCACTTGGCGAAGGGCTGGCGGCCTCTGGCCGGCTGTCCGATCTGGCGATGAACCGCGCGATGGATGCGCTGAGGAAGTGTTCGGACAAGGTGAAGAAGCACAAGCCTGTGCAGGCCCGGTTCATAGCGACGCAGGCGTGCCGCCAAGCGAGCAATGGCCGGGCGTTCGTGAGCGAAGTGCGGCGGCGCGTTGGTCTCAACATGGAGACGATCTCGCCGAAGGAAGAAGCCAAGTTCGCGCTGCTTGGCTCGCTCGATCTGGTTGATCCGGAATCGGACTTTGCGCTGGTGATCGATATTGGCGGCGGGTCGACGGAGCTGTCATGGATCGATGCGCGGTCGGCGTCGGCGCGTGGCGTGAAGGGGTGCGCACTGCGTGCGCCTATCCTTGGCTGGGCGTCCTTTCCGGTGGGCGTGGTGACGCTGAGCGAAAGCTTCGCGGGCGATGATCGCTATGCGCGCATGGTGGAACATGTCTCGGGACTGATGCGGGCCAATGATGCGGCGTCACGGTTCGGGCCGCTGTTCAGGGCGGGGCGTGGTCAGGTGATCGGTAACTCTGGGACGGTGACGAGCCTCGCCGCCGTGCACATGGGTCTCGATCGCTATCTGCGGGCGGCAGTCGATGGCGCGTGGCTGGATCGGATGGCGTTGCTGCAGACGATGGCGCGGCTCCGCGACGCCACGCCTGAGCAGCGCGCGGCCGAGCCTTGCCTTGCGGGCGGGCGATCCGAGCTAATGCTGCCTGGCATGGCGATCCTGACGGCGGTTTTCGATATATGGCCATCCGATCGCCTGCGTGTGGGCGACCGTGGTCTGCGTGAAGGCATCCTGCTGTCGATGATTCATGGCGCGAACACTGACCAGCGTAGCCGGAGCCGCCGTCGTGGCGGTGGTGCGCAACGGGCGAAGGCGCCCGCGAATGCGGGAGCTGCGGAATGACCGTCGAGGAAGACGCCGAGGGCAAGCGGCGCTGGAAAGCGCCGATGGACGCGCGCACGGATTCAAGCGGGCGCTCGATGACTAAGAAGGAGAAGGTACGAAAGAAGACGCTATCCAAATCTTCGCGCGAATGGGTCGACAGGCAACTGCGCGATCCTTATGTGCGCAAGGCGCAGGATGCCGGATATCGCGCGCGGGCGGCCTACAAGATCAAGGAAATCGACGAGAAGTTTCACGTCTTGAAGCGCGGAGCGCGGGTTGTCGATCTGGGATCGGCGCCGGGCGGGTGGCTGCAGGTGGTGATCGAGATGGGCGCGGCACGGGTCGTTGGGATTGACCTGTTGCCGGTGACGCCGATCGGCGAGGCGACGATCTTCATGGCCGACTTCACCGAGCCGGGGATGACGGAGAAACTTATTGCTGCGCTGGGCGACAAGCCGACGCTGGTGCTCTCGGATATGGCTGCCAACACGGTTGGGCACAAGCAGACCGACCATGTCCGCACTGTGGGGTTGGCTGAGGCGGCGGCGCAGTTTGCGGTCGAGAACCTGGTCAAGGGCGGCACGTTCGTGGCGAAAGTTTTCCAGGGCGGGGCGCAGGGCGCGTTGCTGGAACAGTTGAAGGCGAACTTCGATGATGTGCGGCATTGGAAGCCACCCTCCAGCCGGAGCGAGAGCCCGGAGACGTTCGTGATTGCGCGGGGGTTTCGGGGGTAAGGGGTCTTGGCGCGAGCGTGAAACGGGGATGGTCGCTACGTGCGATCATTGAGGCGCGCAAATGTCGCCTCCACATTCCACTCCGCAATCGTCTTGAAGTGTTCGTCTGCGCCGAGCGGCTCTTCACCGATGCCGACCGTGTAGAGGCTCTCCGCGCGGAGGTTGGCGATCATGGGGGCGCCGTCCTCGATGCAGACAGCGTGCTGTGGCAGGGCGCCGAGGGCGGCGCAGGCCAAACCGTAGATTTCGGCGCTGGGTTTGGACTCGGCGCGGCTGGGATCGGCGACGAAGTCGACGAGCCGCAGGAGGGCGAGGCGGTCCAGCACTTCGCGGGCATTGAGGCTGGCGGAAGCCACTGCAGTGCGGGCGCCGAGCGCGCGGCAGCGTTCGAGGGCTTCGCGGGCGCCCCGGAAGGCATCGGCCGGCTGGAGGCCGGCGATGAGTTCCTTGTAGCGCTGGTTCTTGAACGCCATGACAGCGTCGCGGTCTGCGCGGGTCAGGGGGACGCCGGCGTGGTCGAGCAGGGCAGCGAGGCTTGAGGCGCGGGGGATGCTGCGCGTGGCGCGGAGGGCGGCGTCGGTGACGGGGATGTTGAAGACGCGGGCGGCGTCGGCCCATGACTGTTCGTGTCGGGCCGAGGTGGAGGTCAACACGCCGTCGAGGTCGAAAATGGCTGCGTAGACGCCGGACGGCATGGAGAGTTTCCGTGGGACGCGCGGGCCCTGATAAGCACTGGTGGCGCGTCAGCTCACCGTCGGCAAGTGCATTGTTCGAGGCCACTTCCCAAGGCAGGAGAGAATCGCTAGACGGGTCTATGGAACAGCACCCCCCTTCAATTCGCATCCGCCAAGCCATCACGTTCGACGACGTGTTGCTGGAGCCGGGCCCGTCCGAAGTCATTCCCGGCGAGGTGGATATTCGCTCGCGCCTGACGCGGGAGATCGCCATCAACGTGCCGATCGTCTCGGCCGCGATGGACACCGTGACCGAGGCGGGGCTCGCCATCGCCATGGCGCAGTTCGGCGGGATCGGTGTCATCCACCGCAATCTTTCTGTTCAAGAGCAGGCCGAGCAGGTGCGCCGGGTCAAGCGGTTCGAGAGCGGGATGGTGATCAATCCCGTGACGGTGACGCCGGACGTGACGCTTCGCCAGCTACGCGTGCTGAAGGAGCGGCTACGGGTGTCGGGCATCCCGGTGGTCGAGCCGGGGCCGGAGGGCGTGCCGCGCAAGCTGCTGGGGATCGTGACCAATCGGGATGTGCGGTTCGCAGAAGATGATAACATGCCCGTGTCGCAGCTGATGACGACGAAGGTTGTTACCATCCGCGTTGGGGCGGACCCGGCGGAGGCACGGCGACTGCTGCACAAGCATCGGATCGAACGGCTGATCGTTGTAGACGAAGACGGGCGCTGCGTCGGGCTGCTGACGGTCAAGGACATGGAGAAGAGCCAGACCAACCCCAACGCCTGCAAGGACGAGCAGGGGCGGCTGCGTGTGGCGGCAGCGTCGACCGTGGGCGATGCAGGGTTTGAACGCAGCCAGGCGCTGATAGATGCGGGCGTGGATGCGTTGGTGATCGATACGGCGCATGGGCATTCGAGGGCCGTGCTGATGGCCGTGGAACGGGTGAAGAAGCTGTCGAACCGGGTTCAGGTGGTCGCGGGCAACGTCGCCACGGGCGATGGGTGCAAGGCGCTGATCGATGCGGGCGCGGATGCGGTGAAGGTGGGGATCGGGCCGGGCTCGATCTGCACGACGCGGATCGTCGCGGGTGTGGGCGTGCCGCAACTGACGGCAATTGCTGACTGTGCAAAGGCTGCGGAATCAACGCGGACGCCGGTAATCGCGGATGGCGGCATCAAGTTCTCGGGCGACTTCGCAAAGGCACTGGCGGCAGGCGCTTCGTCGGCAATGATGGGATCGATGCTGGCAGGTACGGAGGAGGCGCCAGGCGAGGTGTTCCTCTATGAGGGGCGTCCCTACAAGGATTATCGCGGCATGGGATCGCTGGGCGCGATGGGGCGCGGGTCGGCGGATCGCTATTTCCAGAAGGACGTCGCACAGCAGAAGCTGGTGCCGGAAGGCATTGAAGGGCAGGTGCCGTTCAAGGGACCGGTCGGGCCGATCCTGCACCAGATGGCTGGCGGCCTGCGCGCAGCGATGGGTTATGTCGGCGCGAAAACGGTAGCCGAGCTGCATGAGAAGGCGCAGTTCATCCAGATCACCAATGCCGGCCTGCGCGAGAGCCATGTCCACGATGTGAAGATGACGCGCGAGGCACCGAACTACTCGCTGCAAAATGGCTAGGCTGAAAATCGGGAGAACGCACCTTGAGTATTGAGCTGACGGTCCTTGCATGGACGCTGGTGCTGGCGTTTGTGCAGATCCTGTTGTTCGACTTTGCCCGGACGGGTCAGTACGGGCTCAAGTGGAACATGAGCGCGCGTGACGGGGCGACGCCGCCGCTGTCGCCGGTCGCCGAGCGGTTGAAGCGCGCGCAGGACAACCTGTTCGAGACCTTGCCCATCTTCATAGCTGCCGTGCTGATCGCGCATGTGGCGGGACGCGAAAGCGCCCAGACAGCGCTTGGCGCGCAAATCTATCTGGCAGGTCGCATTGTGTATGTACCCCTCTATGCATTCGGCGTACCCGTGCTGCGATCGGTGGTGTGGATCGTCAGCATTGCCGGGCTCGGCATGATTGTGACGCCCTTGCTCACCGGGTGATCTTCGGCGGGCGCAATAAACTGACCGGCCTGCAAGGTTACGGAAAAACCCATTGTCAGTCAGGCCGGTTCGGACTCTTCTGAGGGGGCGTATCGCGTGAGGCGTCCATGTTCGTTTTCATTGCCCATGCCGATGCTGACCAGGCGGCGGCTGACGACCTTAAGGCTTTCCTGAAGACGCAAGGGCTGGTTGCCGATACGGAGACCGGCGCGGGAGGATTTCGGTATCTGCAGGACAGCGATGTTGTGGTCGCACTGTGGTCGCAGAAAAGCGTGTTCGGCACGCATCGCATGATGATGGAAAAGCGGATGCTCGAAGCATGGGCCGATGGGCGGCTTGTGCTGGTAAGGCTCGATCACGGCATTCTGCCGGTCGGAACGCGCGACCTTACAGCGATAGATGCCACCTTTGAAAGCGGGCGGAGGCTGAGTGTCTGGCCGCAGGTGGCGTACGCAGCGAAGGAGGCGATGAACGCGGCGCTGGTCGCGCGAAGCGAGGCGTTCTGGAAGTCTCCGGCGCCGCCGCCGGAAGAACGCGCGCGGGCAGGAGGCATGTTCGGCGTTCGGAAGGCAAAGAAGGCCGCCCGGCCTGCGGCCGAGGCGGCGAGCGAGCAGGTACTTGCCCCTGCCGGCCCCGGCGCAGCACCCTCGCCCGCCGCGGCCATGCTCTTTGTCTCTTACGCCCACGCGGACAGTGCATCCGTCCAGCCGGTCGTGGAGGTGGTGAAGGGCGCGGGCCGCGAGGTCTGGATTGACAAGGGCGGGATTGAGCCCGGGGAGAACTGGGCGGGCGAGATCGTGCGGGGCATCAAGGTGGCGACAGGCGTCATGGTCATGTGCAGCCCAAACGCGTTCGATAGCGATCACATTAAGCGGGAGGTCTACCTGGCAGGCAGGTACAAGAAGCCGATGCTGCCGGTGTTCATCGCGGAAGCGCAGCCGCCGGAGGATTTTGAGTATTTCTTCGCTGGTGTGCAGTGGCTGGAGCTGTTCAAACTCGCCGAGGCGGACCGGCCTGCGGCCATCGTGAAGGCGCTGCGGCTGGTGTAGGCGGGGGAGACAGGACGGCCGCCCGGAGTTAAGACAGCATCATGAAAGACACCCTGTTCATCCTCGCCGCACCTTTTCAGGATGGCGGCTTCGAGTGGTACTGCAATGACTGCGCGACCCTTGAAGGCGCGCTGCTGGTAAATCCGCACTGGAACGAGAAGATCGAGGTCCGGCGGATTGGCTTCACACGACCGCGCAAGGAGGTTGTCGATTTGGTGGGGCCGGACTGGCAGGGGTGTCCCATGCTGGTGATGGACAAGGAGCGCGCGCCCGGGGACGCGATCATCGTGGGCGAGCTTGCGGTCCTGCAGGATGTACGGGCGATCGGCCGAGCGCTGACCAGCAGGCATGGCGGCGTGGGGCCGCATCCTTGAGAGACGGCGGGAAGATCCAGGCGGCGATAGAGGTACTGCGTGATGTGCTGGAGCGGCGCACGCCGGTGAAGGAGGCCGTGCGCGACTGGGGGAAGAAATCGCGGTTTGCGGGCGCGCGGGACAGGGCGTGGATTTCGGGCCTGGTGGTTGATGCGCTGCGCCGGAAGAATTCGATCGAGCATGCGATGGAGGCGACAGGCGCGCGTGTGCTGGCGCTGGGTGCGCTGAAACATGCGTGGGGATGGGATGTCCGCAAGATCGAGGAGGCGCTCAAGGACGAGCATGCGCCACCGCCACTGCAGGGCAGGGAACGGGAAAACCTGCTGATGGCGCCGAACCCGACTGCGCCGCCGCATGTGCAGGGTGATTACCCTGAATGGCTGTCGCCGCATCTGGCGCGGGCATTCGGGCCGGATGCGGTGGTCGAGGGCATGGCCATGGCGGCGCGTGCGCCGATCGACCTGCGGGTTAACACGCTGAAGGCCGATGCGGAGAAGGCGGCGCGCGCGCTTGAGGGCGTGAAGGCGGAGCAGATGCCGGAGCTGAAGAATGGCTTCCGGATTCCGGCAGCGGATTCGGTAGAGCGCGGCGAAAGTGTCGAGGCGATCCCGGCTTACTCGAAGGGCTGGGTCGAGGTACAGGACATGGGCAGCCAGATCGCGGCGGCAGTCTCGTGCGCGGCGCCGGGCGAGCTGGTGCTGGATTATTGCGCGGGCGGAGGCGGCAAGACGATCGCCATGGCCGCCATGATGCAGAACAAGGGACAAGTCTTCAGCCACGATATCGATGGGAAGCGCCTGTCAGCGTTGATCCCGCGGATCGAGCGGGCGGGCATCCGCAATGTGCAGCTCAGGCATCCCAAGGAGAATGCATCGCTGGACGATCTCGACCTGAAGATGGACCTCGTGATGATCGATGCGCCATGCACAGGCGTGGGCACGTGGCGGCGCAAGCCGGATGCGAAGTGGCGGGTGCAGCCGAACGCACTGGCGAAACGGATTCAGGATCAGGCGATCATCCTGCGCACAGCGTGCAACTATGTGAAGCCGGGCGGGCGGCTGGTCTATGTGACGTGCTCCTTCCTTATGGAGGAGAACGAGGACCAGGTGACGAGCTTTCTTGCGGACCGGGCTGATTTTGTCCCGGATGACGCTGCGGATGCAGCTGTGCGGTCGGGGCAGCTGACAGATGCTGGGGCGAAGCTGGTGCGGAAGTGCCGGCGGCCGGATGGCTCGGTTCGCCTGACGCCGCGCACGGCGGGGACGGACGGCTTCTACATGGCCGTTATGCGGAGGGCAGGGTGAGCGATCTGGCGGAGACCATGACGCTGCGCCCAAGCCGCATGCGGTGGCTGGCGCTGCTCGTGGTTGCGGTGACGCTTTCATCGGCCGCAGTGTGGGCGATGGAGGATTTCTTTCCGGCGATGCGCTGGGTGGTCGGCATCTTCTTCGGCGTGGCGGCGGCTATTGCGCTGCTGAACGTGATCGGCATTGCGTCGCGGCTAGATCTGGGCCGTGACGCGTTCACGTGCGTGACGCTGTTCCGAAGCTTCACACGGAAGTGGAAGGATTGTTCGACCTTCGACCCTGTACGGGTCGGGGTGAACAAGTTCGTCGGATTCAGCTCGGCGGAAGACGACGCGGCAAAGCCCAAGCTGGCGTCAGCCAACAAGCACATGATCGGGCATAGTGGCATGCTGCCTGATACGTATGGGCTCTCGGCCGAGGAACTCGCGTCTCTAATGAACCGTTTCCGCGCGCGGGCGATGGGCTGAGTCCCTGTCCTACGGCGCAAGGTTACGGGACAGGATTGACGCCCGGCCTGAACCCCTTCTATTTCCGCCATGGCGAGCAACACACCCCCCCCTCACAGCAATGATTCCAACGGCCACGAACGTGCGCTGATCATCGATTTCGGCAGCCAGGTGACGCAGCTGATCGCGCGGCGGCTGCGAGAGATGGGGGTCTACTGCGAGGTTCATCCCTACAATCGGGCCGAGACGGTGATCAGGGCCGGGTTCAATCCCAAGGCGGTGATCTTTTCCGGTGGGCCCGACAGCGTGACGCGGGAGAAGTCGCCGCGGGCGCCGCAGATTGCATTCGAGCTGGGCGTGCCGATCCTGGCCATCTGCTACGGTCAGCAGACGATGGCCGTGCAGCAGGGCGGCATTGTTGAAGGCGGGCACGCGGCAGAGTTTGGGCGCGCAGACGTGGAGATCAGGGAAGACTCGCCGCTGTTCGACGGGTTCTGGGAAGTCGGCAAGCGCTATCCGGTTTGGATGAGCCATGGCGACCGCGTGACAAAGCTGCCGGAGGGCTTCAAGGTTGTCGGCACTTCGGAGAATGCTCCGTTTGCGATCGCGGTGGATGAGGCGAGGCGCTACTACACGACGATGTTCCACCCGGAAGTGGTGCACACGCCGGACGGAGCGAAGCTGCTCTCGAACTTCGTGAAGAAGATCGCCGGCATGAAGGGCGACTGGAGCATGGCGGCATTGCGCGCCGAACAGGTTGCCAAGATCAAGGCGCAAGTCGGCAAGGGGCGCGTAATTTGCGGGCTGTCAGGCGGGGTCGATTCATCGGTGGCGGCCGTGCTGATCCACGAGGCGATCGGCGACCAGCTGACGTGCGTGTTTGTCGATACCGGGCTGATGCGTGCGAAGGAGGCCGATGAGGTCGTGAAGCTGTTCCGCGGACACTACAACATTCCGCTGGTGCACGTGGATGCGGGCGAGACCTTTCTTGGCGGGCTCGCAGGCATGACGGACCCGGAAGCCAAGCGGAAGTTCATCGGCAAGACGTTCGTCGACATCTTCGAGGCGCAAGCGAACAAGGTGGAGGGCGCGCAATTCCTGGCCCAGGGCACGCTTTATCCTGACGTGATCGAGAGCGTGTCGTTCGATGGCGGGCCGTCTGTGACGATCAAGTCGCACCACAATGTTGGCGGGCTACCCGAGAAGATGAACCTGAAGCTGGTGGAACCGCTGCGGGAGCTGTTCAAGGACGAGGTGCGCGCGCTGGGGCGCGAGCTAGGCATGCCGGAGACGCTGGTGGGGCGACATCCGTTCCCAGGGCCGGGGTTGGCGATACGCATTCCCGGCGAGATCACGCCGGAGCGTGTGGCCATCCTGCAGAAGGCAGATGCAATCTATCTCGACGAGATCCGCAAGGCCGGGCTGTACGACAAGATCTGGCAGGCATTCGCCGTGCTTCTTCCCGTGCGTTCGGTGGGCGTCATGGGCGATGCGCGCACCTATGAGAGCGTGCTGGCGCTGCGCGCGGTGACGTCGACCGACGGGATGACGGCGGACTTCTATCCCTTCGACATGAGCTTCCTCGGCCGGTGCGCGACGCGCATCATCAACGAGGTGAAGGGCGTCTCTCGCGTGGTGTACGACGTCACGAGCAAGCCGCCGGGAACGATTGAGTGGGAATAGGGGTCAGAACGATGAAGGCTGGACTTGTTGCAGCTGCGCTACTTGGAACCGCGTGTGCGCCACAGCTTGCGGCGACGCAGACCTCATGCAAGGGGGCTGTCGATACAGTCTACATCAATGGCCGCATCTGGACGGCCGAGACTGCGCAGCCATGGGCTGAAGCGGTGGCGGTGGCGGGAGACAAGCTGGCTTGCGTCGGGACCAACGACGCGATCAGGCAGGCTGCCGGCAGCACAACGGCTGTCGTTGACCTTCAAGGGCGCTTCGTTGCGCCGGGCTTCCAGGATTCTCACCTGCATCTGCCCGGCCCATCGCTCGACTCGGTGCCACTCGAAGATGTTACAAGCGTCGCTGAGCTTCAGGCAAAGCTGAAGGCGTTTGCTGACGCCAACCCGGACCTGCCTTGGATTACGGGGAGGGGCTGGGGGTATGCGATCTTCCCAGGTGCGAAGGCTGATCGATCCTACATCGATGCTGTGATCTCGGATCGTCCCGTGTACATCACAATGCGTGATGGTCATGCGGGTCTGGGAAACAGCGCAGCGCTGGCGGCGCTGAAGATCACGTCCGCCACCGCCAATCCGCCAAACGGTCAGATCGTGAAGGACGCGGCCGGCAGGCCTACGGGCGAGTTCACGGAGGCCGCGCATGGCATGGCCAGCGGGCTGATCCCGCCTGAAACAACTGATGCACGCTATGCGACGCTGATTGCGAACATGGCGGATGCAGCCTCCCAAGGCTTGACTGCGGTGCATGTGGCGGGCGCTTCACCGGAGGCGCTGTCGCTGTTCGACCGCGCATTGAAGGCGGACGCGCTGAAGGTGCGGATGCATGTAGCCGTGCCCATGATCCCTGGGGCTGGCAGCTATCCTGAGGACCACAAGCTCGACCGGCCCATCACCGAGGCAGATCTAGCGCCGCACATCGCGGCGCGCGAGGCCTTCAAAGGTCCGCTTCTCACAGTAGCTTCGATCAAGGGCATGCTTGACGGTGCGATCGATGCGCAGACCGCCGCGATGCACGCACCCTATACGGGGACAAACACGAGCGGTTTGTCGTTCTGGGACCCGAAGGAGTTGAACGAAACTGTCGCACTGTACGATCGTCTCGGTTTCCAGATCCTGCTGCACGCTATCGGCGACAAGGCGATCACCGAAGCACTCGATGCATTCGAATTTGCAGCCAAGACCAATGGCACGACAGACCAGCGTCACCGTATTGAACACGTGGAGGTGCCCGTCCTCGCCGACCTTGCTCGTTTCCGCGATCTGGGCGTGATCGCTTCCACGCAGCCGATCTTCGCCAATCCCGACGCGACGGTGCTGAACAATTTTGAACCGCTGCTGGGGCCGGAGCGCGCGCCGATTGCCGACTCGTTCAGCATCTTCGACGATGCGGGCGTAAGGCAGGCGTTTGGCAGCGACTATCCCGTCTTCTACCTGTCGCCTATCGAGGGGATTGCGGTTGCAGTCACGCGGATGACGGCTGAGGGCAAGCCGCCCGGTGGCTGGCACCCGGCAGGGCGTATTTCGGTCGAGGCGGCGCTTCGCCACTATACGATTGATGGCGCCTTCGCGACGTTCGATGAGGATATCCGCGGCAGCCTCGTTGCGGGCAAGATGGCGGACTTTGTCGTGCTGTCTCAGGACATCACCCAGATTGCGCCTGAGACCATTCGCGGTACGAAGGTCATGATGACGATCATGGGCGGGCGCGAAACGCATCGCGACCAGGCGTTCTGAAGCGGCAAAAGTGTCGACGGCAGGGCGGGAGCGCCGCGGCTGACCGAGTCACTTGCCATTGCCTGATGGGCCGTCGCATACGGTGCGGATGGGCCAGGGCAAGCATGCTGTCGTCTCGCAGGAACGCCGCGTTAAGCGGTTGGGGTATCGCTATGGCGTGCTGCTGATGAAGTGCGCCAAACCGTTCGGCAAGGTGGCCGAGCATGGCGGGTACATGCTGCGCGATGAAGAGACGCGCAAGATCGTGTTCGGGAACGCGGGCTACGAGTTTTCAGCAACGCTGGACGAGGTCGAAGCGTTTCTGGAATCGCAGCCCAAGCATCGCACCGACGAAGACTAGCCAGCTGAGCCCGCAGCGGTCGCGCGGGTGAATTCGCCGAGCTGGCACGGAATACCGCTGTCGAGCACGTAGATGGTCTGCAGGCCAGAGCAGATGCGGTTGCTAGCATCCCAGCTGAAGCCGCCCTGGCTCTTGAGACCGGGGCAGTTGCGCACCAGGCGGTTGGTCCAGACTTCGCCGCCGGCGAGCGTGAACCGGATCTCCTGGTTGCTGATGACTTCCTGCTTCTGGATACGCGAGGCGTCTATGCAGGAGTCGGTGATGCTTGTCTTCTGCTGCGCCGGTTCGCCCGGAAAGGTGCAGGCTGATAGCGAGATGAGGATCAGTGCAGCGATTGAGATTTGGAGTCGCTTCATGTTCAGCTCCTGTGGCGCGCACTAGGTTGCGGCTGGGACACGGGTGAAGGTGCCGAGTTGGCAGGGCGTGCCGTCTTCACTCACATAGATTGTCTGTTCGTTCGAACAGACCTGCGTCCCGGTGACCTCCCACGTGAAGCCGCCCTGGAATTTCAGGCTCGGACAGGCGCGGGGCAGGGTGTTCAGCCACACTTCGCCATCGTTGAGCGTGAATTGGATTTCCCGGTCGCTCAGGATCTTCTGTTCCTTGATGCGGGTGGGGTTGATGCAGGAATCCACTATGCTGGACGGCGTGGCGCCGGCAGCGTCTGTAGGTGTCGAGCAGGCCGCAAGCGCGCCCACGAGGGCGGCTGGCACCAACCCGGATGCCTTGATGAGTGTCATAGGGCTCTCCCTGTCTGCCTCCACTGAACCTGCGCCTGTCGCGCCGGTTCCGCAATCAGGGGGTATCAGGCTTCCCGCGACCGTCGTGATCGACGATAACGCCTACCCTTCGCCTGAAATTTCGAAGAGCCGCCCATGCCAAGCAACGTTAGGCTTTTCGGCCTCGCCACCTGCGACACGACGCGTGCTGCGCGAAAATGGCTGGATGGACAGGGCGTCCCGCATGTCTTTCACGATGTCAGGGCTGACGGGCTGACCCGGGCGACGGTCGAGAGCTGGGTAAAGCAGCTCGGCTGGGAGAAAGTCCTGAACAAGGCGAGCACCACCTGGCGGGAGCTTCCGGCCGACGCGAAGGAGGGGATCGACCAGAATGTCGTCGTGGATTTGTTGCTGGCGTACCCGACACTGGTGAAACGACCGATGCTTGACCGGGGCGGCAACCTCTGGGTCGGGTTCAAACCAGCGACCTATGCAGAGCTGTTCAGATGAGGAGGCGCGTTCCCCGGATTGGGTCAGCAAACGGCGCGGCCAGACCATCAGGATGACATTCCCGTCACAGCTAGAGCTGTCATCAACACCCCGCCAGAATCTTCGAGACTGCAGCGGTTTGCTTTGAAACGACCGCCTGCGGCACATCGGACAGAAACGCTGCGGGGGGATGGACGAAAAGCTTCCCGCCACCTATGTACCGCGCCAGAGTCTCCTCAAACGATTCAAAACCGCTGATTCCGAAAGACTAGATGCAGCCGAAAAATTCGACCTTCTCCGATCGGCAGGCCGCCTCGCTCGCCGCCAAGAAAGCCCTTCTCGAAAAATTCAAACCGAAGCCCATGGTCCAGGCGGAAGCGCCTATCGACCACGAGGCCGAGCGCCGCGAGCGCATGGAGACCATTCGCGCCCAGCGCGAGGCCGAGCGGATTGAACGCCAGCGCGCCCGCGAGGAAGCTGAAGCCTTGGCTGAAGCCGAGCGGATCGCCGCCGCCGAGGCCGCCGAGCGCGAGAGGCTCGCTAATGAGCAGTCGATCGATGACCTGAAGCGCGCCGAGCGAAAGGCCCGCAAGAAAGAAATCAAGGAGGCCGCCAAGGCGAAGAAGGAGACGCGCGCCGTCTCCAAGCCAAGTGGTGGCGGCCCCCGCGAAGAGCGTGCTGTGGATCCCTTCGAGGAACACCGCCGCTATATCCAGAGCCTCGAGCGCGGCCGAGAACGCCGCCGGGCCTGATCGCGCTGCCTCGTTGTGAATGTTCGGCCTCCGGTGAACCCGGGGGCCGCTTTCATGTCCGGCGCTGGGTGACCATGGTAACACCCTGAAAGAACGCGGTTGCGGATGAGGTCGGGCTTTGCTCTGGTCCCTACTGCAGAGGTGCAGGGCGCGGAGTCAGTTATGGACATGGCATATATTGCCGCCTTCCTCGGCGGTCTGCTTGTCTTCTTCGGTACGCATCTTTTCTCGGCGTTCCGCAGGCGGGACGGGCAAGGTGTCGTCGCAGCGCTCGGGGCAGGTCCGTACAAGGGCCTGTATTCGCTGCTGACAATCGCCGGATTCATCGGGCTGGTCTGGGGCTATGCGAACCTCAAGCCATGGATCACGCTCGCTGATCCGCCCGGCTTCATGCGCCATATCGCGATGGCATTGATGATACCGGCGATTGTCCTGCTGGTTGCGGCCTACGCACCGGCCGGATTCATCAAGAAAGCCGTCAGGCATCCGATGCTGACGGCGGTCAAGATCTGGGCGCTGGCGCACCTTCTTGTGAACTGGGATGTGGGTTCGCTGATCCTGTTCGGGTCCTTCCTGGTGTTTGGCGTGATCGACAGGATTGCGGTGAAAAGACGGGGCGATGTGGGGGCGGCCGAGGCCACGCCGAACGTTCTGGGGGACCTGATCGCGCTGGCTGTGGGCCTGGCCCTCTATGGGGTGCTGGTCTATGAACTCCACTACATCCTGTTCGGGATCGACCTTTACGCCTGATCTCCGGTGACGGGCGCCGCATTGCGCCCGGCGGACGGGCGGACTAAGCAGCGCGCTAGCCACACCCCCGGGGTAGAGAGGGCGATAACGATGTCTGCCCAGGCCCAGTCGGCCCGCAAAACGGTCAAGGATGTTGCAGCCGCGAAGGCCGGAACGCCGCTGGTTTGCCTGACGGCCTATACCGCGCCCATGGCCGCGATGCTGGACGAGGTCTGCGATGTCCTGCTGGTCGGCGACAGCGTGGGGATGGTGGTCCATGGTCTGCCGACGACCGTAGGCGTGACGCTTGAGATGATGATCCTGCATGGCCAGGCGGTCATGCGGGCCAGCAAGCGGGCGTTCGTGGTGGTGGACATGCCATTCGGCTCCTACGAGGCGAGCCTAGAGCAGGCGTTCATGAACGCCTCGCGGATCATGAAGGAGACCGGCTGCCAGGCCGTGAAAATTGAGGCGGGCGAGTACGCCGCCGCGACGGTTCGGCATCTGGTGGACCGTGGCATCCCGGTGATGGCGCATGTCGGCCTTCGGCCGCAGGCCACCAATGTGGACGGCGGGTTCAAGGCGAAGGGCCGGACTGAGAAGGAACGCTCTAAAGTCATCACGGAAGCCGTGGCGGCCGACGAGGCCGGGTGCTTCGCAATGGTGATCGAGGGGGTGGCGGAGGACCTGGCCGCCATGATCACGGCGCAGGTTTCGTGCCCCACCATCGGCATCGGTGCATCAGCCAAATGCGACGGCCAGATCCTCGTGACAGACGACCTGCTGGGAATGTTCGACTGGACACCCCGATTCGTGCGACGGTATGCCGACCTCCGCGGCGAAATCGGCCGGGCGGCCGAAGGATACGCGAAGGATGTAAGGGCCCGAGCGTTTCCCGGGGAAAAAGAGACGTACGTCCTCAAAAAAGCGCCATAATCCCAACGGCCCATCCCAGCCTTAGCAGCTATGTCGAATTGCCGGGGCGGAGTACCCCAGATAAGTTGCCCCACCTTTTGGAGCCCATCCCAACGTGAATGACGACGCCTTTCAGGAAGTGAACAAGAGCCTCCGCGAGGAGCAGCTCGCTAAGGCGTGGAAGCGCTGGTCGATCTTCGTCTATCTCGGGGTAGCGGCTATCGTGATTGGCGTGGGTGTCATGGAGTTCATGCGCTACCAGCGCAACGAGGCGATCGACCGGGCGGCCAAGACCTACGACGCAGGCTTCGCCGCCATGGAGGCGAGCGACCTCGCGACAGCTCGTGCGCGGTTCAGCGAGTTGACGACGAACGACACCGGTTTCGCCGTGCTCGCCGGGCACATGCTAGCTGGCATTGAGCGCGACCTGACGAACGATCAGGCAGCCATAGAGGCGCACCTGAAGAACGCCGCGGCGTCCGACAAGGGCGTGATGGGAGACCTCGCGCTTCTCAAGCTCGGCTATCTGCAGGCCGACACGGCGACCCGCGCGCAGCTTGAGGCGATGATGAAGCCGCTGCTCGACCGGCCCGGCCAGGCGGCCCTGCTGGCCCGCGAGCTGATCGCTGCGAAGGCGCTGGCCGAGGGGGATGTGGAGTTCGCGCGCGACACGTTCGAGGTTCTCGATGTCGACATCAACGCGCCCGGCGCAATGCGTGAGCGCGTGTCGCGTGCGCTGGCGACGCTGCCCGCCCGGGCCGTCAATCTCGATGCGCCAGCGCCGACGCCTGCGGTGATGACTGAAACGCCTGCCGCGCCTGCTTCGCCGCCCCCGCAAGATGCTACCCCTGCCGCTCCGACCGGACAGCCACAGCAATGATGTCAACCCTGCGTTCCCTGTTCCTCACCGTTCCGCTGATCGGCTTGCTGGCCGCATGCGGCAATGGACCGGTAATCCTCTCAGACGAGGAGAAGGCCGCGCGCGTGACGATCAACCCGTTCCAGGACACGTTGACGCCTGACCCCACGCTTGCCGCGGCAACCATCACGCTGCCGCCAGCGCAAGCCTCGGGCGACTGGCCGCAATCCGGCCTCAACGCCGCGAAGATGCCCGGACATATCGAGGCTGCACCGGAGTTTCGCGAAACCTGGCGCGCCAATGTCGGCGAGGGTTCAGGCGAGATCAAGCGCATCGTCGCCTCGCCTGTCGTAAAGGACGGTCGCGTTTATGTGATAGACGCCGCGCAGAAGGTATCGGCCTTCGATGCAGCGACGGGTCGTCGCGTGTGGGAGAACCAGCTAAAGGCCGCCAACCCGCAGTGGGACGAGTTCTCCGTCGGCGGCGGGCTCGCGATTACCGGCGACAAGCTCATCGTCGCGTCTGGCTTTGCCTATGTCGCCGCGCTTCGTCTCAATGACGGTAAGGAAATCTGGAAGCGCCGGGTTGAAAGCCCGCTGTCGTCCTCGCCCGCCATCCAGGGCAACCGGGCCTACCTCACGTCGACCAACAACGACTTCTTCGCCATCGACACAGACACTGGCGAAGTCCTATGGAACGACCAGGCGCTGGCTGAGACCGCGCGCGTGCTGTCCTCGCCGAGCCCGGCCGTGACGCCGGACATACTTGCGGTCGGCTATTCTTCCGGCGAACTGATCGCCTACCTGCCAGCCAACGGCCGCCGCCTGTGGACGGACACGTTGACCTCGACCGGCCGCTATACTCCGCTGTCGGCCATCAACGACATTGCTGGCAAGCCGGCGATCCAGGAAGGCGTCGTCTACGCCGCGAGCCATTCCGGCGTGCTGGCCGCGATCGATGCGCGCTCAGGGGCGCGGATCTGGAGCAAGATCTTTGGATCACGTCAGGGGCCGGTGATCGCCGGAGAGTATCTCTATGTTGTCGGCACGAGCGGAAAAGTCGCCTGCTTCAGCAAGATCGACGGCAAGCTGGCCTGGGCGCGGGATCTGCCTGAGTTCAAGGATGGCAATCGCGAGAACCGCATCGTATGGACGGGGCCGCTACTTGCTTCCGGCCGGCTGGTCGTCGTGTCGTCGGAGGGCGACATCGTCGCCCTGTCGCCGCAGGACGGCAAGACGGTGGCTGACATGAAGGTCGGCCAGAGCATCCTCATCGAGCCGATCGCTGCAGCCGGCAGGATTTTTGTAGTTACCGATCAGGCCAACCTGATCGCGATCAAGTAGGCCCGAGCGGCAGGCTCGGGGCCACTTCTGGAGTTTCGCCATGACGCTGACGGTGGCCATCGTCGGTCGCCCGAATGTCGGTAAATCGACGCTGTTCAACCGGCTTGCGGGCCGGAAGATAGCAATCGTCGACGACCAGCCCGGCGTTACGCGCGATCGCAAGGAAGCAGTGGGACGTATCGGCGACATCGACCTTCGCCTGATCGACACGGCCGGATTCGAGGATGTGACAGACGAGTCGCTGGAAGCGCGGATGCGCCGCCAGACGGAGATCGCGATCAACGAAGCCGATATCTCGATCTTTCTGTACGACGCGCGCGCTGGGGTTACCCCGGTGGACGAGCGTTTTGCGCAACTGCTACGCAAATCGGGCAAGCCGGTGGTGCTGTGCGCCAACAAGTGCGAGGGCAAGCAAGGCGATGAGGGGCTGATGGAAGCCTGGCGTCTTGGCCTTGGCGATCCGGCGCCGTTGTCGGCTGAGCATGGCGAGGGACTGTCGGATCTCTACGAACTCCTGCGGCAGGCTGAGGAGAAACTTCAGTCTGCGGACGGGTATGTATCGCTTGAGCCGATCATCGAGGACGAGGAGCCGTTCGATCCCGACGCCGAAGCGCCGGTGGAACCGGACAAGCCGATCCGCATCGCTTTTGTAGGTCGCCCGAATGCGGGCAAGTCGACGCTGATCAACGGCATTCTGAACGACGACCGCTTCATCACCGGACCGGAAGCGGGCATCACGCGCGACAGCGTGACGGTGGCGTGGACATGGCGCGACCGGGAGATCCGGCTCGTTGATACTGCCGGCCTGCGTAAACGGGCGAAGGTGCAGGAGAAACTCGAGCGCCTGTCGACGATGGAGACGACGCACTCGATACGGTTTGCGGATGTGGTCGTTCTCGTGATGGATCCGCGCGATGCGTTCGAGAAGCAGGACGTGCAGATCGCGAACCTGGCGCTGCGCGAGGGACGCGGGCTCGTGTTCGCCATCACCAAGTGGGACACGGTGGACAATGTATCGGAGGCTCGCAAGGAGATGGAGCACCAGGCGGAGTCGCATCTTCCCCATGCCAAGGGGACTCCGGTGGTGCCAGTGTCGGGCGAGACGCGGAAGAACCTCGACAAGTTGATGGATGCCTGCCTGAAGGTTCACAAGGACTGGTCGGCGCGGATCAAGACTCGCGATCTAAATGACTGGCTGCAGTATACGACGCAAAAGCATCCGCCGCCCGCGCCTGACGGCAAGCGCATCAAGCCGCGCTACATGGCGCAGATGAAAACGCGGCCGCCGACCTTCGTGCTGATCGCCTCTCGCGCTGAGTCGATGCCGGAGACCTACAAGCGGTATCTGCTGAATGAGCTTCGTGCATCATTCGACCTGCCGGGTGTGCCGCTTCGGCTAGTGCTGAAGGGGCAGAAGAACCCATATACGGACAAAGAGTAGTCCGGCGGCCGGGGTCAGGCCTTGCGTTTCGCGAACACCAGGCGTTGGCCGTGCTGGATGAACTCCGGCACGAAGTAGGGCGGGATTGTCGAAGCAACGTCTTGCGGGGTGGGAAGCGTCAGCTGGTCTTCGCCGGGCATGGCCTTGAAGCGCATTTCGGTGCGGACGGCGCCGGGGTCGAAGAGGTTGACGCGGATGGGAGTGTTCTCGGTCTCGTCGGCGTAGCACGCGATCATGCTTTCGAGTGCGGCCTTGGTGGCGGCGTAGACGCCCCAGAAGGCGCGGGGGCGGGGGACAACGCCGGAGGTGACGAACAGCGCGCGGCCTGCTTCGCTCATGCGCAGAAGCGGGTGGACGGCGCGGATGAGGCGCCAGTTGGAGGTGAAGTTCACCTCGACAGTTTCCTGGAACGCGGCGGGCGAGATGGTCTCCAGCGGGCCGAGAGTACCCAGGACGCCGGCATTGCCGAACAGGCCGTCGAGACGGCCGAAGCGATCGAGCAGGGCGCCGGCGAGACGGTCGATACCGTTCATGTCTCGCATATCCATCGGGATCAGCGTGGCCTTGCGGCCGGTGGCGGCGACGATCTCGTCGTCGAGCTTTGTCAGCGCCTTCTCAGAGCGGGCGGCGGCGATGACGTGGTTGCCGGCTTTCGCGAGTTCCAGGGCTGCGGCGCGGCCAATGCCGCGGGACGCGCCGGTGACGAGGATGATGCGCTGGTCTGTCATGGCGGCGGATTACCGCAATTGGGCGGGAGAGGCCATGGGGGAGGTTCTGGCCGCGGATCGGGCAGGTTCGTAGGTGAGCCTGATCGCCCTCTCGTCGAACGTCTCACTCGCTGTGAGGCGGAGCGGCGGCGTCGGGTCGGCGAAGAGTGGCTTGCCGCGACCCGGCATGACGGGAGGGTAGTCGAGGCAATACTCGTCGATGAGGCCGAGGTCAGTCAGGCTTTGCGCGATGACTGTGCCGGAGACGTCAATCTCTCCGCTATGGCTTGTCTCAAGTCCGCGTACCACCACCTTGGCGTCGCCCGATACCAACCTGGCATTGGGGCCGACTGACTTCAGCGTGCGTGAGACGACCCATTTCGGCTGGCGTCGCCATGCTGCGCCAAAGTCACGTTCTTCCGGGCCCCAGCCTGCTTGGTCCTCGTCCCGATACTGCATGTTCTGGTACATGACACAGCAGTAGATGCGACCGGTCCGGCGGTCCGCCTGTTCGATCCAATGACGAAAGAGCGTCTGATCGGGGCAACCTTGTGGTGGTCGACATAGCCATCGAGCGATACGTTCATTCCGAAGACAAACCTAGCCATGCTGCTGGATCTCCCTCGATGCGGTCAGGACAAGTGCAGCCTGGCAATCGCCGGAAGCGATGTTGGGTGATAAGCAGGCGGGTCGTCAGCGCATGTTGGCGACAGCGCCGCGACTGCCGAGCAGGGGGCCGGCGATCCAGGGACGTCAGTCATCCAGCAGCGAGAGCTGCTGTTCCTTCGACGCCATGTCGTGATCGCGATCAAGCAGTGGCGTGGGGTAGTCTCCCGTAAAACAGTGGTCGGCGAATTGGGGGGCGCTGTCGTTTCGCTTGCCCTGGCCGAGGGCTTCGTAAAAGCCGCTCAGGGAGATGAAGGAGAGGCTGTCCACTTTCAGGTAGCGCTTCATCTGGTCGATAGTCATGGAGGAGGCGATCAGTTCCTCCTTCGAGGGCATGTCGATTCCGTAGAAGTCGGGGTGTTTGATCGGGGGACTGGCAACGCGGAAATGGATCTCGCTGGCGCCGGCATCGCGGATCATCTGGACGATGCGTTGCGAGGTGTTGCCGCGCACAATGCTGTCGTCGACGAGGACGACGCGCTTGCCCTCAAGGATGGGACGGTTCGGCGCGTGCTTGCGCGAGATGGAGCGCTGGCGGCCCGACTGCGTCGGCTGGATGAAGGTGCGACCGACATAATGGTTGCGGATGATGCCGAAGCCGAAGGGGATGCCGGACGCTTCCGCGTAGCCGAGGGCTGCCGGGTTGCCGCCATCGGGCACGGGGCAGATCAGGTCGGCGTCGACATGGGACTCGCGGGCCAGGACGCGACCGAAGCGCTCGCGCGTCTCGTAGACGGACTGGCCATGCATGATCGAGTCAGGGCGGGCAAAGTAGACATATTCGAAGACGCAGGGCGTGGCGCGCACATGCGGGAACGGCATCAGGCTCTCGACGCGTTCGCGGTCGATAACGACAACTTCGCCGGCTTCGATGTTGCGGACGAAGGAGGCGCCGATAGCGTCAAGCGCACAGGTTTCCGAGCAGAGCACGGGGGCGCCATCGATCTCACCAAGGACAAGGGGGCGCAGGCCCCACGGGTCGCGCGCGCCGATAAGCTTATCATTGGTGAGCGCGACGATGGCGTAGCCGCCCTGGAGCTGGCGCAGGGCGTCGATGAAGCGATCCTCGATCCGGTTGCGCATGGAGCGGGCGGTGAGCTGAAGAACAACCTCGGTGTCCATCGTGGATTGGAAGATCGCGCCGTTCTGGACAAGATCGTGGTGGATGGCGCGTGCGTTGGTGAGGTTGCCGTTGTGCGCGATGGCCAGGCCGCCATGGGCTAGGTCGGCATAGATCGGCTGGATGTTGCGCAAGACGACGCGGCCGGAGGTGGAGTAGCGGTTATGGCCGATGGCGGCCCGGCCGGGCAGGCGTTCGACAGCGCCGCCATCGTGGCTGAAGCTGTCGCCGACGAGGCCCATGTGACGCTCGGATCGGAAGGTGCCGCCCTTGCCGTCGAAGGTGACGATGCCGCAAGCTTCCTGCCCGCGATGCTGCAGGGCGTGGAGGCCAAGGGCGGTTAGGATGGCGGCGTCGTCGCGCCCGAAGACGCCGAACACACCGCACTTGTGGCCCATTCCGTCTTTTTTGCCGGGACGGAAATCGTCGTCGTCCAGTCCGGGGTCGAAGAACGGGTCTGGACTGGCCAATGGCGACTCCGGGTCGATCGTTACTGGGTCGTTTGGGCGTTAGCTGGCGCAGCGTCAGCCGGGCCGGTGAAGACCTCGATCACGCCAGTCAGCCCGCCGCCGACCAGGCCGGCAGCGCTGTCCAGATATGGGTAGGTGTTGCTCTTGGCAATCTCCGGCGGCTCTTCTCCGGGCCGCACGACAAGATGCAGCAGTACGACGAAGCCGATACAGGCGAGAACAGCCTTGGCGACGCCCAGTCCGGCGCCGGCAAGCCGGTCGAACAGGCCGATTTCGGGCGAATCATTGAACAGGCGCGACAGCCTCGCCCCAAGGAAGGCGGCGAGGGCGTAGGACACCAGGAAACCCACCAGAAACAGGATCATGGCCGGAACGATCGAGGGTTCGTCTGGCGAGATCATGTTCTTGAGCGGCTGCTGGCCAAACCGGATACAGAGCCAGGCGACAAGCAGGCCAACGATAAAGGCGAGGATCGAGAACGTCTCGCGGATGAGGCCGCGGCCCGCCGACATCACGGCGGACAGGACGATCACGGCAAGTATGATGACATCGAAGACCCAGGGGGGCATCGCAACAGACCCTCTACTCGGACCCCCCGCCAAGCACGTCCACGAGGTCCTGCAGTCTGGATAGCCCATGGACGGTCATGCCGTCGACCGTCTCCGGCGCCCCCGCGGGCACAAAAGCTGTCGTGAATCCAAGGCGCGCCGCTTCCCTGAGTCGCGGTTCGAGGCGACCCACGGGGCGAATCGCACCGGAGAGGGCGACTTCGCCGAAGAAGACCGCACCTTTCGGGAAGGGCCTGTCGAGCAGGGCCGATGCCGCGGCGGCGGCCGCGGCGAGATCGCCGGCCGGCTCGGTGATCCGGTAGCCGCCGGAGACGCTGAGATAGACGTCGCGCATGCCGAAGCGGAGGCCGCAGCGGGCGTCGAAGACAGCGAGCAGCATCGCGAGGCGGGCCGAGTCCCAACCGACGATGGAGCGCCGCGGATTGCCGGCGGCTTCGGGGCCGGCAAGGGCCTGCACTTCAGCGAGCACCGGGCGCGAACCTTCCATCGCGGCGAAGACGGCACGACCGGAGGTTTCGGTGTCGGCGCCGGCGAGGAACATGGCGGAGGGGTCGCGCGCGGCCGTGAGACCGAGTTCGCCCATTTCGAAAACGCCGATCTCGTCGGTGGGGCCGAAGCGGTTCTTGACCGAGCGGAGGATGCGGAACTGGTGGCCCCGCTCGCCCTCGAAATAGAAGACGGCGTCGACCATGTGCTCAAGCACACGCGGGCCGGCGATCTGTCCGTCCTTGGTGACGTGGCCAACGAGGATAACAGCAGCGCCGGTCTTCTTGGCGAAGCGGGTGAGTTCCTGCGCGCAGGCGCGGACCTGACCAACCGAGCCGGGGGCGGCTTCGAGGCTGTCGGACCAGAGCGTCTGCACAGAGTCGATGACGATCACTTCGGGAGCCGCGGCCTTCAGCGCCTTCAGGATAGAGCGCAGGTCTGTCTCGGCGGCGAGCTGCACAGGCGAGTTGCTGACGCCGAGCCGGCGGGCGCGGCCCTGGATCTGGGAGATCGCTTCCTCGCCTGAGATGTAGACAGCTTTCACGCCGGCCTTGCCCATAGCGGCGGCGGCCTGCAGCAACAATGTGGACTTGCCGATGCCTGGGTCACCGCCGACAAGGACGGCGGAAGAGCGCGCGATGCCGCCGCCGAAGACCCGGTCGAGCTCGGGGATGCCGGTGGAGATGCGCGGCGGTGGCGGGTCTGCGCTGTCGAGGGGCGCGAATTCGACCGTGCCGGTGCGTGTCTTTGCGCCGGACTTGGGCGCTTCAAGTCCGCCCGGGGGCGAGGCGATGCTTTCCTCGACCAGCGAATTCCAAGCGCCGCACGCTTCGCAGCGACCGGACCATTTGGCATGGGCCGCCCCGCAGGACTGACAGACATAGGCGGTCGTGGGCTTTGCCATGAGCGTGGTTCTGGCAGGTTGGTCGATTTATGGCCAGTCCGCGTCGTCCGTCGCCCCGGCCCCATGAGTAAAGCTGATGAGGCTGCAGAGCGATGTTCATGTTGCTTCGACGCCGCTGCGGAGTAGCTTCCCTACAATCACGAGGTGCAACACAATGACGCGCTACAACGCCATCACGGAAACCGTCGGCCGGACGCCGGTAGTGAGGATCAATCGTCTGGCGCCCGAAGGTGTCAACCTCTGGGTAAAAATCGAGTCGTTCAACCCGCTTGGGTCCGTGAAGGACAGGCTGGCGCTGGGCGTGATCGAGGCTGCCGAGAGATCGGGTGAGCTGAAGCCGGGGCAGACAGTGGTCGAGATGACGTCGGGCAATACCGGCATCGGCCTGTCGATGGTGTGCGCCGCCAAGGGATACCCGCTGGTGATCGTGATGCCGGAGAGCTTCTCGGTGGAACGGCGGAAGCTGATGCGGTTCCTCGGCGCGAAAGTGCTGCTGACGCCGGCGGCGTTGCGTGCGACGGGCGCCATCAACAAGACGATCGAGCTGGCGAAGGCACATGACTGGTTCATGACGCGGCAGTTCGAGAACGACGCGAACCCGGCCTATCACGAAAAGACGACCGGGCCGGAGATCATTGCCGACTTCAAGGATATCGGACTCGACTATTTCGTAACGGGGTTCGGCACGGGAGGCACGCTGAATGGTGTCACGCGCGTGCTCACGCGGGAGAGCCCACGGACAAAGATCGTGGTGTGCGAGCCGTCTGACGCGCCGATGTTGTCGAGCGGACAGTCTCAGCAGCGCAATCCTGATGGCACGGCAGCGGCGGGGCACCCGGCGTGGAAGCCGCATCCGATGCAGGGCTGGTCGCCGGACTTCATCCCCAAGCTGACGGGCGAGGTGGACCTGTCGCGCGTGCACAAGATCCTGACCGTGTCGAACCCGGATGCGATGAAGTGCAGCCAGGAACTCGCGACCAAGGAAGGCATCTTCGTGGGCATCACGTCGGGCGCGACGTTTGCGGCGGCGGTAGAAGTCGCGAAGTCGGCGCACAAGGGGGCAAATGTGCTGGCCATGCTGCCGGACACGGGCGAGCGCTATCTATCGACGCCGCTGTTCGCCAACGTTCCGGCCGAGATGACGCCCGAAGAGCTGGAGATCGTGAAGTCGACGCCCTATGCGCATCCGGTCGCAGCGGCTTAGGCGCACGCATCGACGTCATGTCGTCTTTTCGCGCTGAACGATCCGGCGCGGCGTGGTAGCTCATGCGCATCGGAAAGGTGTATTCATGCGTGATGCGGGTATGGCGGCGTTGTACGCGCGTGTTGCGGAGTATGCAGCGCACCGGCGGGCGGGGGATGACGAGCGCCGGCATGCGCCGGACCATTCCTATGAGGCGCAAGTCAAGAGGTTTGCACTGGACCTGTCGCGCGAGGGCGTCCCTGCGGAGCAGGTGATCAGCGAGCTGATCGACATTACCGAACCCGGTCTCGCGGCGATGACGGGGCCGCGTTTCTTTGGCTGGGTCATAGGCGGCAGCAATCCGGTCGGCGTTGCAGCGGATTGGCTGACGTCCGCATGGGGACAAAACACGGCCAACCACTTCGCAACACCTTCGGCTTCGGCCGCCGAGGCGGCTGCGGCCGCGGCTTTGCTGGAGCTGATGGATTTGCCCCGCGAGTCGTCAGTGGGGTTCGTGACGGGTGCGACTATGGCGGGCTTCACCTGTCTTGCGGCTGCGCGCTCCGAAATGCTCCAGCGTGCGGGGTGGGATATTGAGTCCGAGGGGATGGCGGGATCACCGCCGATCACAGTCATCCTAGGCGCGGAGGCGCATTCGACCATCTTCGCGGGGCTGAAGTATCTCGGATTTGGGGAGCGTCGGCTGATGACGGTCGACGTCGACGCAAATGGAGCGATTCTGGCGGATGCGGCCGTAGCCGCGATCAATTCAGCAAGTGGGCCGGTGATCGTGATCGCGCAGGCGGGACATATCAATTCGGGATCGTTCGATCCGTTCAGGGAGATAGCGGCAGCATGCCGAGCGAAGAACGCGTGGTTGCACATTGATGGCGCTTTCGGACTATGGGCGCGGGCGACAGAGACGCATCGCAAGCTGGGCGACGGGATAGAGCTTGCGGATTCCTGGTCGGTTGACGGGCACAAATGGCTTCAGACGCCGTATGACTCCGCCTATGCGATCGTGAAGCATCGCGAGGCGCACGTTCGCGCGATGCAGATCGCGGCGAGTTATCTGCCGAGCGCAGGTTACGGCGTTCGCGTTCCGGCGGATTATGTGCCTGAGCTGTCGCGGCGGGCGCGCGGGTTTGCGACATGGGCGATGATCAGGCTGCTGGGGCGGCGGGGGATTGCGGAGATGGTTTCGCGGCATTGCGCGCTGGCGCGGCGGATGGCGCTGCTCCTGGCGGCGGGAGGGGCTGAGATTCTCAACGATGTGGTGCTGAACCAGGTCGCGGTGCATTTCGGCAGCGATGCCGAGACGCAGGCGACGATTGCGAAGGTACAGGCGGATGGCGTGTGCTTTGTGGGCGGCGCACAGTGGCGCGGGCGGCAAGTGATGCGCGTGTCGGTGACGAATGAGAACACAACCGAGGCGGATGCGGAGCGCTCGGTGGCTGCGATGCTGGCGGCATGGATGGCCGTGCGGGGCAGAGCTACATCGGCCGGTTGAGAACCTGCTGCGCGTCATACGTGCCGGGATCGGCAGGCTTGGCGCCTCGACCCATCAGGATTTCAAGCGTCGTCTCGTACTGCCGGCTATCGCCGCCAAAATTGAAACCGACGCCTACCCCAATGCTGGAGCCGAAGGAGCCGCTTGAGCCGCCGATTCCGATGGTCGGGCCTGTCGGGCTGTAGCTGCCGTCTGCAAGGTCGGTGTAGCGACTGACGACGTTGAACCAATGGTAGCCGTTCTGGACCGTGAGTTCGGCAGCTCGGCGGAGGGCCATGTCCTCGACCTGCGGGCCCTTGAGATCCGGGTTGCCGCGGAAGGAGACGCGGTAGCGTTCCTGCTCGAGGCGTTGTTCACGATAGCCCATCTCGCTCGCGTTGGCTGCGGGCACATAGCGTGTCGGCGCGCTGGTGCAGGCGGCGAGGCTGAGCAGGGCGAGGGCGGCGATCATGCGTTTCATGGCGGTTCTCCGTCCCGGATAAACTAGCCTGAATCCTGTCCTGATCCAGCAGGCCGACTGTTCAGGAAAGCGGCTTGTAGAAATGGATGCCGTGGCCGTTGGGGTCGTACACGCCAAACTCACGCATGCCCCACGGGGTGTCGCAAGGGCTAGCTGTCAGGCTGAGTCCCCGTCGGCCGGTGCATTCTGCACGCAGTGCGTCGGGATCGTCGACGAGAAGGCGATAGCCGGGAGCGTCATTACCGGGGGCAGGAAAGTGGCGGTCATCTTGCCACTGCAGGTAGAGCTCCACGCCGTCGCGGCTGATCCCGGCATGCCGGATGGGTGCGCCGCCTTCATCGAACGCGCAGGTGAAACCCAAACGTTCGACATACCACTGGACTGTCGTGCCCACGTCGCGAGCGCCGAGGACCGGCTGGACGGCCATGAGGATTGCGGCCATCCCCAAGTCCTTCAGCTTGTAGCAACGTTTTTCGAATTGTGGCCCAACTTGCCGTTAAGCTTGTCGAGCAGTTCGACGGCTGCATCGGCGATGACGGTGCCGGGCGGGAAGATGGCGGTGGCTCCGGCTGTGTGGAGGGCTTCGTAATCCTGTGGGGGCACGACGCCGCCGACAACGACGGCGATGTCACCTCGGCCCTCCTTGTTCAGAGCAGCGCGAAGTTCGGGCACCAGCGTGAGATGGCCAGCAGCGAGCGATGAAGCGGCCACAATGTGGACGTCGTTTTCGACGGCCTGTCGGGCAGCTTCCGCGGGGGTCTGGAAGAGGGGACCGATGTCGACATCCCAACCGAGGTCGGCGAAGCCGGAGGCGACGACTTTCTGGCCGCGATCGTGACCGTCCTGGCCCATTTTCGCGATGAGAATACGTGGGCGGCGGCCTTCGGACTTCTCGAAGGCGTCCGCCATGCCGCGCGCGTGCGCAACCTTGCCAGATTGCGCGGACATGCCCTGAGCGTAGACTCCCTGGATAGACTTGATGACGGCCTGATGGCGGCCGACGACTTTCTCGACGGCCAAGCTGATCTCGCCGACCGTTGCCTTGGCGCGCGCCGCAGCTACGCCGAGTTCGAGCAGGTTGCCCGCGCCGGTTTCCGTGGCCTTGGTGATTGCATCGAGAGCCTGGGCGACAGCGGTCTCGTCGCGCTCGCTGCGGAGGCGGCGCAGCTTGTCGAGCTGAAGATTGCGGACCTTGGCGTTGTCGACTTTGAGTACCGGCACGTCTTCTGGCTCGTTGAGGCGGAATTTGTTGACCCCGACAATGGTCTGAACGCCGCTATCGATGCGGGCCTGCGTCTTCGCGGCAGCCTCCTCGATGCGGAGCTTGGGAAGGCCTTCTTCGATAGCCTTCGCCATGCCGCCCATGCCTTCCACTTCCTGGATGTGAGCCCAGGCTTTGCGGGCGAGGTCGTAGGTGAGGCGTTCGACATAGTAGGAGCCGCCCCATAAATCGATCGTGCGGCACGCGCCGCCTTCTTGCTGCAGGAAGATCTGCGTGTTGCGGCTGATGCGGGCGGAGAAATCGGTGGGAAGCGCGAGCGCTTCGTCGAATGAGTTTGTGTGCAGGGACTGGGTCTGCCCCCCCGCAGCCGCCATCGCCTCGAAGCAGGTGCGGATCGCGTTGTTGTAGACGTCCTGCGCAGTCAGCGACCAGCCCGAGGTCTGCGAATGTGTGCGCAGTGAGAGCGACTTGTCGCTCTTCGGGTCGAACTGTTTCACTAGCTTCGCCCAGAGCAGGCGCGCAGCGCGCATCTTTGCGACCTCCATGAAGTAGTTCATGCCGATCGCCCAGAAGAAGGAGAGGCGGGGCGCGAACCTGTCGACATCGAGACCGGCGGCGATGCCGGATCGGATGTATTCGACGCCGTCGGCGAGGGTGTAGGCGAGTTCGAGGTCCGCCGTCGCTCCCGCTTCCTGCATGTGGTAGCCGGAGATCGAGATCGAATTGTATTTCGGCATTTTCTGCGATGTGTAGGCGAAGATGTCGGAGATGATCCGCATCGAGGGGCGGGGCGGATAGATGTACGTGTTCCGCACCATGAATTCCTTGAGGATGTCGTTCTGGATCGTGCCCGAGAGCTTTTCCGGCGGCACGCCCTGTTCCTCGGCGGCGACGATGTAGAGCGAGAGCACCGGAAGCACGGCGCCGTTCATGGTCATCGACACGGACATCTGGTCGAGCGGGATGCCGGCAAAGAGCGTTCGCATGTCGTAGATGGAGTCGATCGCCACGCCGGCCATGCCGACATCGCCCGTCACGCGCGGGTGGTCGGAGTCGTAGCCGCGGTGGGTGGCAAGATCGAAGGCGACCGAGAGGCCCTTTTGACCGGCGGCGAGGTTGCGACGGTAGAAGGCGTTGGAATCCTCGGCGGTGGAGAACCCGGCGTACTGGCGGATCGTCCAAGGCTGGTTGGTGTACATGGTCGGATAGGGGCCGCGACCAAAGGGGGCGATGCCGGGGAAATCGTCGAGGAAATCGAGGCCGGCGGTATCGGCGGCGGTGTGCATCGACTTCACCGAAATGCCCTCGGGCGTTTCCCACAGCTTCGTACCGGCAGCGCCGGCCAGTCTCGACCATTCGCCAAGGTCGACGCGGGGCTTGAGGTCGCCGAGCGGCAGCTGGGTGAAATCGGGAAAAGACAGGGCCATAGACGCTCCGGGCTCGGGACTCGGCTTGTTTCCTAGCACCACGATCATCAGCCATGAAGCCTTCGCACGTGCGAAGCAGTCAGCCTGCGTTCATCCGGCACACCTCATTACAAAGCTCACGAACCCGCGCGCTGCGACGGAGGCCTGCCCAGCTGCCGTTGAAGGTTGCGATTGGCTAGCTTACCGGGCGATCACGGGGAACAAACACCCGAAAGGGGAATGGAGAGACACTTCATGAGATTCATGACATTTGCTGCTGCCACGCTGGTTGCGGTTTTGGCGGCAGGCAGCGCGATGGCGCAGCCGGGCGGCACGCCCCCGACACCGGAACAGCGCGAGGCGCGCTTTGTTGCGGCTGACGCGAACAAGGACGGCAAGCTGGACAAGGCTGAGTTTGTCTCCAGCCTTCCAGAGCGCGCTCAGGCGATGGCGGACCAGATCTGGTCCAGCCGTGTTGATGCGGACGGCGATGGCTTTGTTACCAGAGAACAGTTCCTCGCCCTTCGCATGGGTCCAGCGGGTGGCGGCGGCGGCCAGTAAGGCCTGCGGGCTTTAGGCACAGGACGGCCGGTGGTGACTTGGCCGGCTGTTTTGTTTTTTGGACCGGGCCTTGCTATGCCGGTGACATAGACAAGGGAGCGAGAGATGGCCGACGTCAATTCGATGCAGGGCAAGCGCGCCATCGTGACGGGTGGCGGCACGGGACTGGGCGCTGCAACGGCGCTGGGCCTGGCGCGGCGCGGTGTGCATGTCTGCATCAACTACAATTCGAGCGTCGACGCGGCGAGCGATGTGGTGACGCAGTGCAAGGCGCTGGGCGTCGACGCGTTCGCAGTGAAGGCCAATGTCGGCGAGGATGCGGACTGCAGGGCGCTGGTGGCGGCGGCCGTTGAAAAGTTCGGCGGCGTCGACGTGCTTGTTAACAATGCGGGCATCACGAAGTTTGCAAAGCACACGGATCTCGACGCGCTTGATGCCGACGACTTCCTGAAGCTCTACCGGGTCAATGTCGTCGCTGTGTACCAGATGACAAGGGCTGCGCAGCCACATCTTGCCGCGAGCGGCAAGGGATCGGTGGTGAACGTCTCGTCGATCGCTGGCGTGACGGGCATCGGATCGTCCATCGCCTACGCCTCGACCAAAGGCGCGCTGAACACGATGACACTGAGCCTCGCGCGGGCGCTGGCGCCCAACATCCGCGTAAATGCGGTTTGCCCGGGCTATATCGGCTCCGGGTGGTTCACCAAGTATCAGGGTAACGATGTCGAGGCGCAGACGGCGGAGAATGTCGCGAAGACCGTGCCGCTCAGAGTTGCTTCGATGCCGGAAGACATCGCCGAGTCGATCCTCTTCTTCGCTGGACCAGAGAGCCGGCATGTAACCGGCGAGTTCATGATCATTGATGCTGGCATGCACCTTGGCTATGCGCCGTTGAGAGCCAGGTAACGGGTAAGTCGCTGCGGCGAAGCGGAGGTTGGAGATGGTCTGGTCGCGCCGTCAAGTTCTACTCAACTCCGGTGCGGCGCTTGCAGTTGCGGGCTGCTCGACCGCCAAACCTTCGGCGCCATCGACACCCGCGCCGACATTTCCTTCCACACACTCGCCAGTCCCCGTTGCCGGATCAGCATTTCCGCTGATCGCCGATACCGCTGCGCGGCTAGACGTGGCGAAGGTGCGAGCGCTGCGAAATCAGGGCGTGAAGTCGGTGTTCCGCTACTATTCCCACATCCCGCCGAGTCTGACGGGGAAAGACCTGCAGCCGGAAGAGGCGCGGATCATCCTTGGCGAGGGCCTCTCGATCGGCAGCGTGTTCCAGCATTTCAATCATTGCTTCCGGACGTTCGAGAACAACTGGGGCAAGGAGGACGCCGGGCAGGCGTTGCGCCAGGCGGAGGCGGCCGGGCAGCCGGAAGGGTCGGCCATCTATTTCGGCGTTGACGCGGACTGGCCCTATCAGGTCATGCGCGATCCGATCATCAAGTACTTCGAGGACGTGAAGCGCGCGTTCGAAGGTTCGGGCATCGCCATCGGCATCTATTCCAACGGATGCATCTGCAATGCGATCCGCGAGAAGGGACTGGCGCAGTACTTCTGGCTGTCAGGATCAACCGGGCATTCCGGCACGCAGGCGTTCTACAACACCGGCCAGTGGACGATGTTCCAGAACGCGCTGGACGTGACCCCGCCTGAAGTCGGCTACGGGATCGACACCAACATCGCGAACCCCTCGTCCCGCGGCTATATCGGCCAGTGGAGTGCGGCGGGATCGACCACTGCATCGCACGGGGACTCGCCGACGCGGGCGGCGTTCGAGGCGCGAGCGTTCCTGCGCGCCAACACGGAGCTCGTGCAAGATCTCAATCCCGGGGCTGCGTCGCTGGCGACGTTGATCAAGGACAGGAATGTGCGGCGCCTTGAAACGTCCGGCGCGTGGACCGAGGTGGTTACACAGGAAGGCGGTGCATCACGCACCGCCGCTCCGTTGAGGGGCTGGGTCCCGACTTCTGCGTTGGCGCCGATGGAGCGCTTTCCGGACAACGCGTCGAGCTATGGGCTGTGTGGCGCGCCGACGGCGGTGAGCGACACGTTCAAGTACCAGAACTGCGAACGTGCGACCTCCCGCAATCGCTGATCAGCTCCGAGGCGTCACTCGAAGCACTTTCCCGCCATCGTCGACCAGCACATAGAGAGCGCCGTCTGGCGCCTGGGTGATATCGCGGATTCGACCCTGGTCGCTCATGAGACGCTCTTCGCCGATGACACGGTCGCCCTCGATGTCGAGACGTACCAGTTGGGTTGTGCCCAGCGCGGCGATAATCAGGTCACCATTCCACGGGAAGAGATTGCCCGTGTAGAAGATCATGTCCCCGGGTGCGATGACCGGGTCCCAGTAATAGATCGGCTGCTCCATTCCTTCTTGTGCGGTGACGCCTTCGCCAATGGGGGTGCCCGGATAGTCGATCCCGTAAGTGATCAGGGGCCAGCCATAATTCTTGCCGGCTTCTGGGATGTTTATCTCGTCGCCGCCGCGCGGGCCATGCTCGATTGTCCAGAGCTTGCCAGTGGCGGGATTGATCGCGGCGCCCTGTACATTGCGGTGGCCATAGCTCCAGATTTCGGGCTTCGAGTTGGCCCGGCCGATGAAGGGGTTATCATCGGCGGGCGAGCCATCGGGCTTCAGCTTCACGACCTTGCCGATATGCGCGTCGAGATCCTGCGCCAGCTGGCGTGATTCCGGTTCGTAGCGTTCGCCCAGCGTGAGGTAGATGTTGCCGGAGGAGTCCCATTCGATGTTGGAGCCATAGTGCGCGGTGGACGCCCAGGCAGGGACCTGCCTGAAAATGGTAGAGACATTCTCCAGCTTGCTGCGGTCGGCAGAGAGCCTCGCCTTCGCCAGGCTTGTTCCGCTCTTGCCGCCGCCGCGGTCTTCGGAGAACGAGAAATAGACTGTCCGGGCGGTCATGAAATCAGGGCCAACCGAAACATCGAGCAGGCCGCCCTGATCCCGGGCGTCGACACGGGGCACGCCAGTAACTTCAGTCTTTGGCTTGCCCGGGGCGACGAGCCACAGCTTGCCGGCCTTTGAGGTTACAAGGATCGCGCCGTCATCAGGAAGTATGGCGGAGCCCCAAGGATTATCGATGCCATCTGCGATCGTCTCGACTTCGAGGGTTACGCCGGATTTCGACTCAGGCGCGCGGTTCTGTTCCGGGAAGGCAGGGACGGCGTCGGTCTTGCTGGGCTCGCCCTGGGCAACTGCGGCGCCTCGGGCGGGGGATGCGTTGTTGCCCGGTCGCTGTTCGACTGCGGAGTTCGGCGTAGCACCACCGCAAGCCGCGAGGAGACCTGCGAAACCTAGAAGGGCAAGCAGGCGCATGGACCATCTCCGTGTTTTGCCTATCTCGCAGATAGGCCGGGTAGCTGGCGCGCCCTGTCCGGGCGCGAGTCTATCGCATCAGTCCAAGTTCGGCGTGCGCCAGTTCGAGACTCGCCAGCACGTCGACGCCGAGATGGATGAATTCGTCGACACCCGCCTCGCGCAGTTCCTGTTCACGATCACCGGGCTTGCCGGCAAGATACAGGCGCGAGACGCCAGCGGCTCTCAGGGCCTTCGCGGCCGCGACCCCCTCTTCGGTATACTGCTTGTCAGATCCGCAAAGGCAGGCCATCGACACGCCGGACTGTTTGAGGCCTTGCGCAAGGGCGGCGATATCTCCGGTCAGCGGCGCTGCGTCGATACCGCCAGCGGCGAAGAAGTTCTGTGCGAACTGCACGCGTGCTGCGTGCTCAGCCAGTGGGCCAATCGCCGCCAGCGCGATGCGCGGCGGACGGCCAGCTATGGCACGTTGATCCGCAAGATCGCGCAGGCGCTCGAAGGGTTCGGCAAGCCGGATTGGCCAGAACGGGTCGGCCTCTGCGCCGTCTTCCTTGGTCGTGCGCGACAGGTCAGCCAGGGTCGCCTTGTCGATAGCAGCGAGGCGAAGCGCCGCCCATGTTCGGTTGGCAGGTGCGCGGCCGGAGGCCTCCGCGGCGCGACGGACGATCGCAGGCAGGTTGACCGCCTCAATGCTCGGGACTTCTTCCTGCAGCAGGGGGAAATCCGTAACGCCGGTGATCGGCTCCTTCCGTTTCGCCGCCGCCTTGAAGCGCGCCGCGCGCGCGTCCGCGACGCCAGCCTGAAAGACACCACGCTGTAGCGCTTTGAGCAAACCACCTTCGCGCTCGACCTGCTGGAAGAGTTCCCAGGCGGCACTGGACAGATCCTCGCCCAGCTTCTCGATGGCCCAGGCGCCGCCCGGCGGATCGATGACGCGGCCGAGGCTGGATTCTTCCTGCGCTATGATCTGCGTGTTGCGGGCAAGGCGGCGAGCGAGCTTGCCAGGAAGGCCCATCGCATCGGTGAAGTTGCGGATAGTGACGATGTCGGCGCCGCCGACACCAGCGGCGAAACAGGCGGCGGTGTTGCGCAGGATGTTCACCCAGGGATCGCGGCGGGTGAGCATGCGGCGTGAGGATACGGCCTGAAGCTTCATCGCGCCCGATGCGCCGAATGCTGTGGCGACACGTGACCACATGCGGCGGGCGGCGCGGAGCTTCGCCATCTCAACCTGGTAGTCAGCACCGACGCTGGCAGTGAAAAGGATCTGGCGGCAAGCAGCCTCGGCGCCCATACCCGCCGTCATCAGCGCACGAACATAATCGGCTCCGGCAGCAATCAGAAAGGCGAGTTCCTGCACTTCGGTTCCGCCCGATTCGTGCACGGGTCGTGAGTCGGCGCGGATCGTCGTTGCGAGCGAAAATTCTGCGGCTGCATCGCGCGCGAAACGCGCGGCTTGCTCCAGCTCGTCATCACCGCGACCCGGGAGCGCGCCGGTACGGGCGAGGGCGCCAATGGGGTCAACGTTGAAGGAGATCTGTACAGATGAGGTAGGCCGCGTGACATGCGAGGCCGCGAGGAGCGCTGCCAGTTCAATGCCCTGCGCCGTGGAGGCGCCTGCGGCTTCGAGCGCTACGGTAGCAAGGTCGAGCCGCACAAACCGCAGGATGTTCTGCACGTCCACGGCGGAGCGGGCGACCACGCCATGTTCGCCCGCGGCATCGACGCGGAGTTCGACGGAGGAGCAGCCGCCTTCGAGGGCTTCCATGACTTGATCGGCCGCGATGGTTGGATCGGGATGTGAGACAACCTGGCGAATGTCCCAGGGGAGATAGACGTCCTTGCTGGCGCTGGCCCCGCGGACAAAGGGCGCGACGCCCGGTAGTCCCGATGCGTCGTGCGCCCAGTCAGGTGCGCGATATAGAGGCTTCACGGGGACGCCGTGCTCAGTCTTCGTCGTGATCCTGGACAAGGGTGCGCCGTCGAGCGCCTTCTTGGCCAGCGCCTGCCATTGCGCCTCGTCTGCGCGCGGGAAATCGGCTGAAAGGGGCAGTTCGTCGGCCATGAATCTCTCACGAAAACTCCGGGGCCATCAGGCATCCGGTTCGCCCGGCGTCAAGGCACGGAAGCGCGAAGGGTTTGCGGCGCAATGACAGGATTGCGGCAGCCTAACCGGCCGCTATGGTCTGGCCGGGGCGGGCTTTCCGCCGATCAGCATCGGGACCTTCCATGGCAATTCCAGCCAGCCTAGCGAACCAGCTTTCAATCCCGGTGATCGGCTCGCCGCTATTCATCATCTCCAATCCCGATCTTGTGCTCGCCCAGTGCAAGGCCGGGGTGGTCGGCTCCTTTCCCTCGCTGAATGCGCGGCCGATAGAGCAGCTGGACGAGTGGCTGAGCCAGATCAATGCGGAGCTGGCCCGCGCGCGTGCGGCGAACCCCGCAGCCAAGATCGCGCCATATGCAGTGAACCTGATCGTGCACAAGTCGAATAATCGGATCGAGGAAGACCTTGCGCTTTGTGTAAAGCACAAGGTGCCGATGGTGATCACCTCGCTGGGCGCGCGGCCGGAAGTGAACCAAGCGATCCATTCCTATGGCGGCATCGTGCTGCACGACATCATCAACATCGTGTTCGCGCACAAAGCGCTTGAGAAGGGCGCGGACGGGTTGATCGCAGTGTGTGCAGGCGCGGGTGGACATGCGGGTGTATTGTCGCCATTTGCGCTGATCAGCGAGATCCGCGAATTCTTCGATGGACCTCTGGCTTTGTCGGGATCGATTTCGAACGGACGCCAGGTTCTCGCCGCGCAAGCCATGGGCGCCGACTTCGCCTATATCGGCTCGGCCTTCATCCCGACGCATGAAGCGCGCGCCGTGGACGGCTACAAGGACATGATCGTCGCCAGCGCGGCGAAGGATATCATCTACTCAAGCCTGTTCACCGGCGTGCACGGCAACTATCTCGCCCCCTCCATTGCGAAGGCGGGCATGGACCCCAACAACCTGCCTGACGGCGACAAGACCTCGATGAGCTTCCAGTCGGGCGAGGGCTCGAAGGCCAAGGCATGGAAGGACGTCTGGGGGGCCGGTCAGGGCGTTGGAGGCGTGAAGTCGCGGATGAGTGCTGGCGAGTATGTCGCGCAGCTGAAGCGTGAGTACAACGAGGCAAAGGCGGGCCTGGTTGGGAATGCGGCGGCTCTCAGAAGCTGACAGACGCGTGACCCCATGATCACCGATCCGCTGCGTGACCTGCCGACATTTGCGGACATCGAGGATGCGGCCTTGCGCGTGAAGGACGTCACGGTACGGACACCGCTCTTGCGGTTCGAAGCACTCGATGAGGCGGTTGGCGCGTCGGTGTGGGTAAAGCCGGAGACACTGCAACGGACCGGTTCGTTCAAAATGCGCGGGGCGTGGAACCGGATCAGCCGGATACCCGAGGCAGATCGGGGCAAAGGCGTGGTCGCATTCTCGTCGGGCAATCATGCTCAGGGCGTGGCGGAGAGCGCGCGGCTGCTTGGGATGAAGGCGACGATTGTAATGCCATCGGACGCGCCCGCAGCAAAAATCGAGAGCACGCGTCGACGCGGGGCCGAAGTGCGGCTGTATGATCGAGTGAAGGAGAGCCGGGAAACAATCGCGGCGGAGATTGCGGGGAAGAGCGGGGCGACGACCGTCCGCCCGTTCGACGACAGCTGGATCATGGCGGGGCAGGGGACAGCAGGGCTGGAAGCAGCGCGGGATGCACAGAAGATGGGTGTCAGGTTCGACAGCCTGATCTGCAACGCATCGGGCGGTGGACTGCTGGCGGGCATGGCGGTGGCGTTCGAGGGTGTGTCGCCGGAAACAGAGTTGTATGTCGCCGAGCCTGACGGGCATGATGACCTGATCCGGTCGCTGGCGGCGAAGCAGATCGTCAGCAATGCGCCCGGCGTGCGCTCAATTGCGGATGCACTGATGTCACCGGAGCCAGGCGCACTGACGTTCGAGATCCACAAGCGTCGGGTGCGCGGCGGGTTCACAGCGAGCGACGATCAGTTGCTCGATGCGATGAGCTTTGCCTTCCATCACATGAAGCTTGTCGTCGAGCCGGGCGGCGCCAACGGCTTGGCTGTTCTGCTGAACAACCGCGCATATTTTGCGGAGCGCGGCCCGATTCTGGTCGTGCTGTCAGGCGGCAATGTGGATCCCGCGATATTCGCACGCGCGATTGCGCGGGCTTCAAAGGGTTGAGGACTGACGCATGCGAAGGTTGTCTTGCGCCAGAGGCAGTTTCGTGAGAGAACAAATACGGAACACCGTGCCCGGCTGCATCGCCCTTTTGTGTGGATGACGAAGGCGGGAGAGGGTTTCGTGTGTCGCGTAGAGTGACGGGCAGCCCTAGGGTGCCCGTCCTGTGTCAGGAACCGGAGCGGACCGAGTGAGCTCGGCCGGGGCCGGAATGGAGAACGGAGACGACGATGGCCGGGTCGGTCAACAAGGTAATTCTCATCGGCAATCTGGGGCGTGACCCGGAGATCAAGCAGATGCCGTCCGGCGGATCTATCGCGAACCTCTCGATCGCCACGTCCGAAACCTGGCGCGACAAGAATTCCGGCGAGCGCAAGGAAAAGACCGAATGGCATCGCGTCGTGGTGTTCAGCGAAGGTCTCGTCCGCATCGTCGAGCAATATCTCAAGAAGGGCTCGAAGGTTTACATCGAGGGCCAGCTCGAAACCCGCAAATGGCAGGACAAGGACGGCAACGACAAGTATTCGACCGAAGTCGTCCTGCGGAATTTCGGCTCCACGCTGACCATGCTCGACGGCCGCAGCGAAGGTGCCGGCGCAGGTGGCGGCGGATATGAAGAGCGAGCCCCGGCCCGCAATGCCGGAGCGAAAGCCAAGGGCGGCAAGGGCCCCTCGGAAGATTTTTCCCGTCCCGACTTCGACGACGAGATTCCGTTCTAGGATTCGAGAAGGCCGTCATGATTGTCATCCCGGAAGCCGCGCAACGGCTATCCGGGATACTTCACAGCAATTCGATTGCGTCCGTGTGGCTATCGCGTGTGGTAGTGTTCGTATTGATCTCGCAATGAATGATGCTGACCAGATCGCCGGGATATCGATCGAGCGTATCGATCAGTGGCTCGTACGCGCCGAAGTATCGGGGCAGGTTGTGGTGCACCACGGATGGGATCGCCGGACCGCTCACAAGCGATTCAGCTGGCGGCGCCAAGAAAGACTTCGCGGTTCGCTCTAAAGCGAATTTGGAAGGCTTGGACCGAGCAGACAACGCAACGTTTTGTTGAGTTTCGGCGTCCTTCATGACGGGTTAACCGTCTCGCGGTGATCTCGCGTGGGCGGGCCGGGACGGATGGGAGTGTTGGTAAAAATGGAAGGGGTTCTGAAGACTGGCAAGGCCGTCCTTCTTCCCGGCGCCATTGCCGCGCTGATCCTGTACTTTTCCTATCACGCCATTGCCGGCGAGCAGGGGCTTGCCGCTTGGGGAGAACTCCAACAGCAGGAAGAAAAGCTCCTGTCACAGATCGACATGCTGAAGGCGGAGCGCGCCACCCTCGAGATTTCGCTCGAACGCCTTCGCGACCGCACGCTGGACCTCGATTATGTCGAGGAAATCGCCCGTACCCGGCTGTCTTATGTCCGTCCCGACGAGATCCTGGTCGCGGTCCGCTGAAATATTCGCGAAATCAGTGTGGAACTCGCGATCCGATCGCGTGATAAGCTAGAAACGGGGCTGGATCGCCCTTTATTCTCTCCTGACACAGCAGGGATTCCACGCGATGGCGGCGAAAAAGAGCGGGGCGAAGACCAGGAAACCGGTGTCAGAGCCACAAAAAGCTGAACTGGTTCAGTTTTATCGGGACATGCTTCTGATCCGGCGCTTCGAGGAGAAGGCCGGTCAGCTCTATGGCATGGGTCTCATCGCCGGCTTCTGCCACCTCTACATCGGCCAGGAAGCAGTGGTGGTCGGCGTCCAGTCGGTCCTCGACCCGGATGATCAGGTCATCACCGGCTATCGTGACCACGGCCACATGCTGGCCTGCGGGATGACCTCGCGCGGCGTGATGGCAGAACTCACTGGTCGCGAGGGCGGATACGCCCGCGGCAAGGGCGGCTCGATGCATATGTTCAGCCGCGAGAAGAACTTCTTTGGCGGCCACGGAATTGTCGGCGCACAGGTTCCGCTCGGAACAGGCCTCGCTTTCGCCAACCGCTACAAGGGGCAGGACAATGTCTGCGTCGCCTATTTCGGCGATGGCGCATCGAACCAGGGGCAGGTCTACGAAGCCTTCAACATGGCCTCGCTGTGGAAGCTGCCCGTCGTCTACGTGATCGAGAACAATCAGTATGCGATGGGCACATCGATCGCCCGCGCCTCCGCCGAGACGGAACTCTACAAGCGCGGCATCTCATTCGAGATCCCCGGCGAGGAAGTCGACGGCATGGACGTGCTGGCCGTCCGCAAGGCGGCTGCCAAAGCGGTGCAGCGTGCGCGCGAAGGCGATGGCCCCTATATCCTCGAGATGAAGACGTACCGGTATCGCGGCCACTCGATGTCCGACCCTGCCAAGTACCGCACGCGCGAGGAAGTGCAGGAGATGCGCGAGCATCACGACCCGATCGAGATGCTGAAGAAGAAGCTCCTTGATGCAAAGCATGTCACCGAAGACGACTTCAAGAAAATCGAAGCCGAGGTCCGCGAGATCGTGAACGATTCAGCGCAGTTCGCGCAGGACAGCCCCGAGCCGCATCCGGATGAGCTGTGGACCGACGTGCTGGTGGAGAGCCGCTAGATCATGACCGACATCCTGATGCCTGCGCTTTCGCCCACCATGGAGGAGGGCAAGCTCGCCAGATGGCTGGTGAAGGAAGGCGACACCGTGAAGCCCGGCGATGTGATCGCCGAGATCGAGACCGACAAGGCGACGATGGAAGTCGAAGCTGTCGATGAAGGCGTGATCTCGAAGCTGATGATCGCGGCAGGGACCGAGGGCGTGAAGGTCAACGCCGTGATCGCGCAGATTTCAGCCGGGGATGATGCGCCGGCGCCGAAGACGAGTGGCAAGAACAAGTCGTCCGCGAAGGGAGCCGAAGTGCATACGCGCTCCGACGCAAAGGCAGATGCAGCTGGCGGCAAGCCGGACGACAGCGCCACGGAACAGAAGGCCCGCAATGACGGCCATCGCCTGCGCGCGCCGGAGCAGAAAGTTGCCGCAGCCGAGGGCCTCCACGATCCGACACTGCCGGAAGGTGTAACCTACAAGAAGACCGCCGTGCGCGATGCTCTGCGAGACGCGATCGCCGAGGAGATGCGGCGCGACGAAACGGTTTTCCTGATGGGCGAGGAAGTCGGCCAGTACCAGGGCGCCTATAAGGTCTCGCGCGGACTTCTGGAAGAGTTCGGCGACCGCCGGATAATCGACACGCCGATCACCGAGTACGGCTTTGCCGGTCTTGGCGTCGGCGCGGCGTTCGGCGGGCTTAAGCCGATCGTCGAGTTCATGACGTTCAATTTTGCGATGCAGGCCATCGACCACATCATCAACTCGGCGGCCAAGACGCTCTACATGTCCGGCGGGCAGATGGGTTGCCCCATCGTGTTCCGCGGGCCCAATGGCGCCGCATCACGTGTCGGAGCACAGCACAGCCAGGATTACTCCGCCTGGTACGGCCACATCCCCGGCCTCAAAGTGTTGGCGCCCTATGATGCGGCAGATGCCAAGGGGCTGCTCAAGGCCGCGATCCGCGATCCCAACCCGGTTGTCTTCCTCGAACACGAGCTGATGTACGGCATCGAGTTCGACGTTCCAGAGGTGGAGGACTTCGTCCTGCCCATCGGCAAAGCGCGCATCCGCCGCGAAGGCGCAGATGTCACGCTGGTTGCGCATTCAAGGATGGTGAAGTTCGCGCTCGATGCTGCTGAGGACCTTGCCGGGCATGGGATCGAGGCGGAGGTGATCGACCTGCGCTCGCTGCGCCCGCTGGACACAGCGACCGTCATCGAGAGCGTGAAGAAGACAAACCGCATCGTATGCTGCGAGGAAGGCTGGCGCTTCTTCGGCGTCGGGGCCGAAATCGCCGCCGCCGTCACCGAACACGCTTTCGACTATCTCGATGCGCCGCCGATGCGCGTCGCGCAGAGGGATGTCCCGCTGCCGTATGCTGCGAATCTTGAGAAACTCTCGCTGCCAAACGCGCAGGATATCGTCGCAGCGGCGAAGAAGGTTTGCTATCGGGAGGTCGAATAGATGACCACTCCCATCACCATGCCGGCGCTGTCGCCCACGATGGAGGAGGGGAACCTCGCCAAGTGGCACGTGAAGGTCGGAGACAAGGTGAAACCCGGCGACATCATCGCCGAGATTGAAACCGACAAGGCGACGATGGAAGTCGAAGCCGTCGATGAAGGGACGGTGACGAAGCTGCTGGTTGAAGAAGGCGCGCAGGGCGTGAAGGTCAACGCTGTGATTGCGGAGCTTGATGGCGAGGACGGCGGGGCGAAGGCTCCGGATCGTCCTACCTTGCCGAAAGTGGGTGAGGCGCCTGCGAAGGGTCCATCGAAGCCCGAGAGCGTTGCGCCGCCCCCCAAAGCCAACCCCTTCCCACAAGAGAGCGGAGTACGCGCAACAGCAACCTCAGGCGCCAGGATCAAGGCTTCACCTCTCGCCAAGCGTCTCGCGAAGGCCGATGGTGTTGACCTGCTGGCGCTCAAGGGCACTGGCCCGCATGGCCGCATCATCAAGGCCGATGTGCTGAATGCGCCAAAAGGCGGCGCGAGGCAGGCGCCCACGGCTGGCGGCGGCATCAAGAGCCTGATCGAGCCCGCGCTGCTCGACGATCGCATCTACGCGCCAGACACCTACGAACTCATTCCGCTCGACGGGGTGCGCAAGGTCACGGCGCGGCGACTGACGCAGTCCTTCATGCAGGTGCCGCACTTCCCGCTGACGATCGATCTCGAGATCGACCACCTGCTGTCCGCGCGCGTGCGGATCAACGAGGCGGCTGCTGCATCCGGCACGAAGGTCTCGGTCAACGACATGCTGATCAAGGCCTGTGCGATGGCGTTGATGGCGCACCCCGACGCCAACGCAAGCTACACCGACAAGGGCGTCGCCCAGCACAAGTCCGCGCATGTCTCAGTGGCCGTCGCCATCCCCGGCGGGCTCATCACGCCGGTGGTGCGCGACGCGCAGACCAAGGGCCTCGCCCAGATCGCCGCCGAGATGAAGGATCTCGCGGCGCGGGCGCGCGACAAGAAGCTGAAGCCGCAGGAATACATGGGCGGCACGTTCTCGATCTCGAACCTCGGCATGATGGGCATTCGGCAGTTCGCCTCGATCCTCAACCCGCCGGAGGGGATGATCCTCTCAGTCGGCGCGGGTGAGAAGCGCGCCGTGGTCAAGAACGACAAGGTGGAGATCGCTACCATGATGACCGTGACCCTGACCTGCGACCATCGCGTGGTCGACGGCGCCACGGGCGCGCGATGGCTCGCAACGTTCAAGCAGTTTGTCGAGACGCCTGAAGCGATGCTGCTCTGATGTCGTTGCGCGTAAAGCTCCTGATCGCCGCGATAGCCCTGGCCCTGTCGCTGTTCGCGACCTTTGGGGATTTCTTCTTCGTCGGCGTGCTGGGCCTCACGCCGGGGTCGGGCAGGATTGTTGTGGCGGCAGCGTTGCTCGTCATCGGCGTGGTCTGGTTTGTCTGGTCCGGCGCCGCTGTGCGCAAGACGCTGAGAGACGTGCGCAGCAGGGGCGCGAGGGACTGATCGGGAGGTCTATTTGGCTCACGTGGGATCAGGTTTTGCCGCCTCACTCTGTGCGCTGCTGGCGTGTTGCGCTCCGGCGCCGGGGCCAGCCGCGAGGCTGACGATGGGCGAGCTTTCGGCGATCGTGACGCCACTCACCTATCGCGAACTGCTAGGAACGAAGTGCGGCGAGCCGAACATGGCGGTGAAGACGGCTTTCCTCGCGGACCTTAAGGCTGCAGGGGCGCCTGACGCGTTGATGACTGAAGTTACTGCGGAAGCGGAGCGCATCGAGGTGGCGGAGCGCGATATCCCGAACGAATATGTCTGCACGGCCGATCTATACGAGACGACGGAAAAGAACGCGGCGGCGGCGCAGAAGGCGTGGGCTGACCTCAAGAACCGCAAATCGTGAGCACGCAACATGGCTGATGCCAAGGCTTCCTACGATCTCATCGTCATCGGCTCGGGGCCGGGCGGCTACGTCGCGGCGATCCGTGCGTCCCAGCTGGGCATGAAGACAGCGATCGTCGAGCGGGCGGAGATCGGCGGCATCTGTCTCAACTGGGGGTGTATCCCGACCAAGGCCCTGCTGCGGTCGAGCGAGGTGTTTCATCTCATCACGCATGCGAAGGATTACGGGCTCTCGGTCGACAATCCGAAAGTGATTATGGATGCGGTGGTCAAGCGTTCGCGTGGCGTGGCGCAGCAGCTGTCGAATGGCGTCACCTTCCTGATGAAGAAGCACAAGATCGATGTACTGGTAGGGACAGCGCGGCTGCAGAAGGGCGCCGCCGCGCCGACGGTGATCGTCGAGAAGGGGAAGGGTGAGGGGACTTACGTCGCGAAGAATGTGATGTTGGCCACGGGCGCACGGGCGCGGGAGATACCGGACATCGGACTGAAGGTCGATGGCAAGACGGTCTGGGCATATCGGGAGGCGATGGTGCCGATGGAAATGCCGAAGCAGCTCCTTGTGATCGGATCGGGCGCCATAGGTATCGAGTTTGCGAGCTTCTATCGTACCTTGGGCGCAGAAGTGACGGTGGTCGAGGCGCTGGATCGAATCCTGCCAGTGGAGGATGCGGAGATTTCCGCATTCATGCTGAAGCAACTTGGCAAGCAGGGGATCAAGATTCTCACGTCGGCGCAGGTGAAGTCGCTCAAGATCGACAAGGGCGCTGCGACAGCCGTGGTTGCGGCCAAGGAGGGCGAGCAGACGCTGAAGGCGGATAAGGTGATCCTCGCTATCGGCATCGTCGGCAATGTCGAGGATCTCGGGCTTGAGCAGCTGGGCGTGAAGGTCGAGAAAACGCACATCGTGGTCGATGGCTTCGGCAGGACGAATGTGCCGGGGCTCTACGCGATCGGCGACGTCACCGGGCCGCCCTGGCTGGCGCACAAGGCGATGCATGAGGGCGTGATCGTTGTGGAAGGCATGCAGGGCAAGGCGCCCTCACACAAGTTCGATCCGTGGAATGTGCCGGGCTGCACCTACTCGCATCCGCAGGTGGCGAGCGTCGGCATGACGGAGGAAGCAGCGAGGAAGACGGGCCGAAAGCTGAAGATCGGCAAGTTTCCCTTCATCGGCAACGGCAAGGCGATCGCACTTGGTGAACCGGAAGGTCTCGTAAAGACAATCTTTGACGAGCAGACCGGCGAACTGCTCGGCGCGCACATGGCGGGTGAAGGCGTCACCGAACTCATCCAGGGCTATTGCATCGCGCGGCAGGGCGAACTGACCGAAGCTGAGCTCATGGAAACTGTCTTCCCGCATCCGACACTGTCTGAAATGATGCACGAAAGCGTGCTCGCCGCCTATGGGCGGCCATTGCACATCTGAGTCGGACAGGGCGCATGCCGCAGGTTTTCGTTTCGCATTCCACCGAGGACGCGGCCATTGCGCGGCAGGTTGCGGGTGCCTTACGGGCAGCAAGGGTCGGTGTGTGGATCGCACCGGATTCAATCAAGCCGGGCGAAGCCTACAACGAAGCCATCGTGGCAGGACTGCGCGCTTGCGAGACGCTTGCCGTGCTCGTCTCCAGATCATCCAACGTCTCAAAGCATGTTGCTCGCGAAGTGGTCCTGGCCGATGGGCAGGGCAAGCGTATCATTCCAATCAGGATCGAAGCGGTCGAGCCTTCTGACGGACTCACCTACTATCTCAGCATGCCGCAATGGGTGGAATGGCATGCGCATGGAGCGTCCGCGCTGGCGCCGATGATCGCCATGCTTGGCGACGCACGGGTCGTCGACGTTGCCCCGCCTCAAGTGCAGAATCCTCCACCGGCCATCGCCGGGAGCGATGCGATGATCGAGATTCGGCGCGGGAGCCACCTGACAGGTTCGGCGCGTAACGTGGCGATCCTCGTGGATGGAGACAAGGTGGGCGAGGTTGGGAACGGAAAGTCGCTCGTGTTTCGCGTGGCGCCGGGACAACGTGAGATCGTGGCGCGCTTCGACTACATAAAGAGCGCTCCCTTCGCCGTGGACGCGCAACCGGGCCGTGTTCGTGTTGTCGAACTTGGTCTTCCCAACATCGCGGATGTTGGGGCGCAGCTGTCAGGCCTTCTTGGCCAGTCGAAGTATTTCCGGTGGAACCTGCTTGACTAGGTTGGCCCGAAAGCCTGTGCCGAAGCCCGCTAGTCACGCTGCAGAAAACTCTCCGCCGGCCGGATCGCCTTCCAGGACAGCACCTTCACCGCCATCTTCCCGTTGGGCAGGCGCCACTCGGCTTCGACATAGCCCGTCGTTCGCGAGCGGTTCACGAGCTTCGCCTCGATCTCGATCTCGGGGCCTGAGACAGGGCGGAAGATCTTCACCTGCAGGTCCTGCGTGGTGAATCCTTCGCCTTCCTCCAGCGCCGTAGCCATGCACATCGAAACGACATTGTCGGACAGCGCCGCGATCCAGCCGCCGAAGACACGGCCGCCGCCGATGTCGCGCGAACCATCATTCGGCCAGCGGAACAGCACCCGGCCGACCTCCGCCTCCTTGCACCACAGGTCCGGGCGGACGCCCATATTGATGTGCGCTGGAGGCAGACTGCCTGACATGAACACCTTCATCCGCTCATTCACGTGCGCGGGCAGGGCGGGGAAGCCGTCGAAGCTCATGATCAGGTCCACTAGCAGAAGGCACTGGTCGCTAGCTGATTTCGGCGCTACGCCACAAGCGAAAGCTGGTCGCAGGCGAAAGCATGATGCGGCTGGAGATTGTTCAGCCAGGGGATATTCCGTGCGCGTTTTTCTGTCTGTTGGCGTAGCCATGCTCGTCGCCGCTTTCGCCGAAACACCGGTGCTGGCGCAGGACGGGGCGTTCATGTGGTGCCAGGCGACTGCCGGCAATGGTTCCGAGACCACAACGTACTATTCGGCACTTTTTCCGGCGGGTGCCCATCAGGCTGAAGCCAAAACCAGAGCCTTCAAGTCCGAAGCTGAAGAAGCGGAAATCAGCGCTGCCGCCGTTGTCGCGAAGTGTATGGCGCCGGCGGACTATGACACGGCTGTGGCGGCTCGAAACGCCGCCATGAGAGCGGCGCCGGGCGAGGTGCTCAACTGGGAGGGATGAGGCTCACTCGCCGCTGGGCTTGAAATCCAGCGCGACGCCGTTGATGCAATAGCGCAGGCCGGTTGGCGGCGGGCCATCCGGAAAGACGTGGCCCATATGGCTTCCGCACGTGTTACAGTGGACCTCTGTCCGCACCATGCCATGACTGCGGTCAACCGTTTCGCCGAGCGCCCCCGCGATGGGCGTGGTGAAGCTGGGCCAGCCGGTGCCGCTCTCGAACTTTACCGTGTTGTTGAACAGCGGCGTTTCGCATCCGGCACAGATGAAGACGCCGGGGCGCTTCTCGTAGAGCAGAGCACATGAGCCGGGGCGCTCCGTGCCGTGCTGGCGCATGACGGCGTACTGTTCGCGTGTGAGGCGCTGGCGCCATTCCTCATCGGTGCGGACGACTGGGTAGGTTTGGGTGTCGGCCATTGGCGTCTCCGGGGCTGGGGTGCAATCCAACTACGGCTGCACCCCCGATATGGTAACGCGAGCAGCCTTAGACAGCCGTCACGCCGCCATCGACAACGATGTTCTGCCCGGTAGTCCAGCTACCAGCCTTTGAGGCGAGGAATACCGCCGCGCCGGCAATATCGTTGGGCTCGCCGAGACGGCGGAGTGGGGTTTCCTCCTCACGCTGCTCGCGGGTATCGTCGTCCGCCCAGAGCGCCTTTGCGAAGTCGGTCTTCACGAGGCCGGGGGAGATGCAGTTGACGCGGATGTTGTATGGGCCAAGTTCCGCTGCGAGGTTGCGGGCGAGCTGAACGTCGGCCGCCTTCGAGATGCAGTAGGCGCCGATTACGGTCGAGGCGCGCAGCCCACCGATCGAAGAGACGATGATCACTGCGCCGTCCTTCCGTTCGATCATCTGCGGGGCGACCATCTGGATCAGCCAATTGTTCGAGATGATGTTGTTCGACAGGATCTTTGCGAAGGCCTCGTCCTGGATTCCCGCCATCGGGCCGTAATACGGGTTCGAGGCAGCGTTGCAGACGACAATGTCGATCTTGCCGAAGGCGGCGTTGGTCTCGTTGACCAGCCGCTGGAGATCTTCCTTCGAGGAGATGTTGGCCGGACATGCGATGGCGGTGCCGCTGCCATAGCTGGCGTTGATGGCGGCGGCAACTTCCTCGCACGGACCGGGCTTGCGCGAGGAGATGGTCACTCGCGCGCCATGGCTGGCGAACTGTTCTGCGATGGCCTTGCCGATGCCCTTGGTCGAGCCGGTGATGAGGGCAGTCTTGCCTTTGAGATCGAACAGCGTGCCGGCGGCGTTGGCCATGGGGTGTTTCCTTTTCTCTGGCCCTTCGGGGCCACCGGGGCAGTCGCCCCGTTGTTCTGACGCAATGATGCAGCGTTTCTAACGCGGGAATCGCGGAAGGGAAACCGCGGCCGACGTGCGGGCTTCTCCAAGGTTCTTGCGCGGGCCGAGACGTCTGGAATTCCTGCTGACCCGCAGGGACTGCGGAGCGGCGGGACGACCGCGATCAGGAAAAGCTTCAAGGTCGGTGGATGCAAGTGATGCCAGCCGATCGCGGCGAGGGGCATGCGGAAATTCTGCTGTCGAGGCTTCCGCGGGAGCGCATGCCGTGTAGACTTTGCTCATGTGCCGGGGACTGCCCAACAGGGTTGCCCACGCTTGCTTGCGACTTGCTTGTGATTGCGACCGCCGGGGCCAATGGCGGGATAATGTTATGGATGCTGCGTCCGCGCCAACGCGTCATGGCGTGGATCAAGGTCCGAGCGCGCGGCCGCTAAGGCAAGCACCTCTGGAACCGCTACGTTAGCATCACGTTGGACAACCGCAGAACAGGTGGAGCGGCGTCATGAATGAAGTCTCGATTGTCGGCGCGGTTGTCATCAGCATCCTTGCGGGCTGGATCGCAGAACAAGCCATGGGCCGCGAGCACGGCCTGAGCACCAATCTGGTCGTAGGGGTGGTCGGCGCGTTTCTGGGGGCGTTGATCGCCAGCACGTTGCGCTTCGGCTTTGCCGGCTTCTGGGGCAGTCTGCTTGTGTCGTCGGTGGGCGCTATTGTGCTGCTTGCGATCGTCGGCATGCTGCGAGGCCGCAAGGCTCTGTAGCCAATATCATCGGGGCTGTTTGTGGATCGGCCGCTCGCAGGACAGCGGCCGGTTTAGTTTTGAATCGCGCTGTAAGGGTTGCGCTTCACCCAACGATATCGGGCAATGATGACGTAGACGAACAGCGCCCAACTCGCGACCAGTATGGCCATACCGGTCCATAACGCCCATGGCGGCACCGCTGCATCGAGCTTCCACCACATGAGCATTGCGGCGCCTAGGATGACGCCAGCAAAGCCAAGCATGCGCTTGGTTCGATGAAGTCCGCGTACCTGCCTGATCCACGCCAGCCTTGCGGCGTGCTCGTGATCCATGGCGGGGAGCCGGTTCGCCATTCTATTTCGACACGTCCATCAGCGCGCCATAGGTCAGGCGTGGCGAGATTGCGCGCACGGGCGGGGTGCCCCCAGTCGGCGTCGATCCGTTGACGTTCTGGATCATGCCAACAAAGACAAGATCGTTGGTGGGATCGATCCAGAACCAGGTTCCGAAGGCCCCACCCCAGTAGAAGGTGTTGAGGCCTTGCGGCGTCCCGGCCTTCTGGGGGTCCAGCACGATGGCGAAATCCATGCCAAAGCCGATGCCTTCCTGGCTCGGACCATAGAGGTCGACCTTTGCATTCGCCGGCAACACGTTGGTACGCATGAGGTTGACTGTGTCAGCCTTCAGAATGCGCTTGCCATCCAGCTGTCCGCCGTTTCCGACTGCCTGGGCAAAGCGCCAGTAGTCCTCGGCGGTTGACATGAGACCGCCCGAGCCGGCGAGGAAGGATGGCTTCGTGGTCGCGACGCGGTTCTCCGCAGGCCCTTTGATCGCGCCGCCTTCGTAGGAATGGATCGCGACGACGCGCGCCGCTTTTTCTTCGGGCATCCAGAAGCCGGTATCGACCATGCCGAGCGGCTTGAAGATGTGCTCGTCGAAATAGACGTCGAGCGACTGGCCTGAGAGTTTCTCGACGATGTAGCCTTGGATGTTGACGCTTGGGCCGTAGTCCCACGCTGTGCCGGGCTGGGTTTCGAGCGGCAGATTCGCCAGCCTGCCGATCATGCCTTGCAGATCGGTATCACCAAGACCGGCGTTGGTGTAGACGGCGCTGACCCCAAAGCCCGCCGTATGGCTCATCAGCTGCGCCATCGTCATCGGCGAGTTTTGCGCAACGAGCGTGCCGCTGCTGCTCTTTACCTTCAGGTTGGCGAACTCCGGGATGAATTTCGAGACTGGGTCGGAGAGCTTCCACTTGCCTTGCTCCCAAAGCTGCATCATCGCGACGCCGGTGATAGGCTTGGTCATCGAGGCGATGCGGAAAATGCTGTCAGGCTTCAGAGCGGCGCCGGTCATCGCGTTGGCCGCGCCATAAGTATCCATGTGCACGACCTTGCCGTGGCGCGCGACGAGCGTCGTGACGCCGGCCAGTTTCTTCTGATCGACAAGCGCACGGAACTCGGCTTGCAACGCATCGAGCCCGGCGGTGGAGAAGCCGACAGCCTCCGGATTGGCGCTCGGCATGCCGAGGGCGCGCGCCTCCATGGAGTGGTGCGAGGGCGGGGCAAATGCCGCCTGCACAGTCGAGCAGGACGAAACAGCCATCGCGCCCACGAGCGCGGTCGCGGTCAGCAGGGTGAAGCCTCTGCGGATCATGTGTGTCTCTCCCGTGGATTCGCTTCTTAGGGCGGATTCGGCGCCTGTTTGCTGGCGACAGGTTTCCAACGTTGAGTGTCGAACGTCAACGCACGGGGCGATGACGCCTCAGAGCCCCCAGTCCTTTGCGAGGTTCTGGATCAGAGCATCACGGCGCGTGCGGACGTCGTCCGGCGTCCAGCGGGTGCGGCCCTGCAGGTCGCTGCTGAGGGCATAGGACGCCTTACCGGTGCGGAAGTAGATATCGAGCTTCTCGAGGAAGGGCTTGCGGTCAGCTTCCTGGTTTTCATCATGGGTGAGCAGGGTGAAGTTACCGATGCATTCGGTAAGCTCATCCCGGTCCCTCACGCGAGACCATTCCTCATACCATTCCGAGCCCTTGCTGGGCGCTCGCGGCAGGATGTGCTCGACGGTGCAATCCGTATCCGGCGCCAGCGCCTCGCCGCCATCGACCGCCGCCGAGACGCGCATCAGCAGGGCCTTTCGCTGTTTGAAATTGGGGAAGCGCCCACGCAAGCGCTCGACGAAGTCCTCACGCTCGCGCTTGGTCAACTGCAGCGGCGAACCTTCGTCGAAGAGCGCAACATTTGCGTCCATCGCATCCAGCAGGCGCCGGTAGCGTTTGTGGCGATAGTCCCGATCCTTGACCGAATACTGCATGGCGTAGGCTAGGCGGTCGAGCGCCCAAAAGAAGCGGTCAGCCGTGTCTCGGTCGTAGGGATGTTCTGCGAGGAAGCGGATTGCGGGGGCACGCCAGCTCTCGTGATGTATCGAACGCAGGAACACGATCCGACGCAGCGCTTCCTCGCTGAGATTGAGGTTGTCGGTCTTCCCGTTGATGATCGCGTCATAGGCATCGACAAAGCGCTTTAGCCGATTGTCGAGGAAGTCCCGGATCGAGGGTGTCTTCTGCAGGATGCCTGCGATGACGCCTGAGACCAGCTCGCCGACGCCTTCGCGATCGTAGAGCGCGCGGATCTGTTTCCACAGGTCGCCGAAGCCACGATCGCCCAGGCGCGCCGTGAAGGCATCCCACTTGCGTCCCTGCGCAACGGCTTCGGCAGGAGAGAGCTCAGCGCGTTCAAAGAGCGCGCTCTTGAGTATGTCGTGATCAGATAGCGGTTTGCCGCGATGGTTGAGCGAAGAGAACACCTTCTGCGCTACCGCAAATTCCGCCACGCGAACGCGAACAACAGTTACCTGGTCGAGCAGCCACATCACGAAACGCGAGCGCTCCTCGTCCGCCATGTCGGAGAGGTAGTCCCGCATCTGGCTGATCGCGGCGCTGAGGCGCAGCTGGCTCTCCGAGCCGAGGTCACAAGCCGCTTCGCGAACGCCTTCGTCCTCGCGCGTCGCGCCGCGTTCCTGCACGAAGCGCCGGTAGAACGGCGTATCCGTCGGATTGAGGGTGACGCGCCAGCGATGGGATGCGCCGAAGACATTGAGCGCCTCATGGCCGATCATCGAATGGATCAACCCCTCCTCTTCCTTGGTCTTCGCAAGGTCGCGCATCACGGCAAGCATGATGGTGAGCGTGGTCAGGCGCTGCTGCCCGTCCACTACATCGGACGGACCCCGATTGCGCGGCCGGATCACGACGATGGCGCCGAGGAAATAGACTGTACGCGTACGAAACGCCTCAAGCAGATCCTGGATCAGGATCTCCACCTCCGGATCTTCCCAGGCATAGGCCCGCTGGAAGGGCGGAACCCTGATATCCGTTCCGGGACCGAAGACATCGCGGATGCGCTGGACTTCAGCGGCGATCGACATGAGGTACGCTTCCCGAACTGAACTTCGCCTACCTATCCATACAAGCCGGTTGGGTCCAATCTCCCGGGCGGGTTAGAACAGGATGACTCATGCGACTGTGTGTTTTCGAAGCCACTGACGGTCGACGGCCAGGTTTAGTCATCGGCGACGAAATTGCCGATATCAGTGCTGTGGCAGGCAGGTCGTACTTGCCTGTGGATATTCTGGCGGCTGGGCCTGGCGGTATCGAAGCAATCGAAAAGGCGGCGCGCTCGTCGTCGCGCATCCCCCTGAAATCAGCGAAGCTCACGGCGCCGCTGCGGCGTCCGGGTAAAATTCTCGGCATTGGCCTCAACTATCGTGATCACGCGAAGGAAACCGGCCGCGAGCCCCCCACGACGCAGATGTGGTTCAACAAGCAGTCCAGCGCACTGCACGGCCCGTTTGATCCCGTCCTGATGCCCGCGGTGTCGACGGCACTCGACTACGAGGTCGAACTCGTTGTCGTGATTGGAAAGTATGGCCGGCATGTTCCGCGCGAGCGGGCGCACGAAATAATCGCGGGCTACATGACCGGTTGCGACTATTCCGTCCGCGATTGGCAGCGCGCGACGCCGACCATGATCATGGGCAAGGGGTTCGATACGCACGCACCCGTGGGCCCGTGGATCACGACGCCGGACGAGGCGGGCGATGTGTCGAACATGGGCCTGAAATGCTGGGTCAATGACGACCTGCGCCAGGCCGGCAACACCGGAGAGATGATTTTCGATGTGCCAGCGCAGATTGAACACCTGACCAAGGCGTTCGCACTGGAGCCGGGCGACCTGATCTTCACGGGCACGCCTGCGGGCGTGGGAGCAGCATTCACGCCGCCGAAGTTCGTCAAGGTGGGTGACCGGGTGCGTGTGGAGGTCGAACGCCTGGGTGCGATCGAGGCGGTAGTCATCCAGGAAACCGCACAGACGCGGATCGGCTAGGGCGACAGGCGCGTGAAGCTGAGGCGAGACATATTACTCTTCAGCGCAGTTGCAATCTCAGCGGCAGCGGGCGGATGGTGGTTCCTGTCCAACCGTCCCGGCGCGGCGGTCGACGCGTTCCATCGCGAACATCGAGCCCAGCAGGATGCTTCCGCTCCGCGCCTGCCGCCCGCAGATGCGTTTCGCGCGACGGTATGTGCTGCAGGCCCGTGTGTTGTTGTGGAGGCCGGAGGCCTAACGTTCATTTTCGGCGCGGGCCAAGGGGCCGCTGAGGGAATCGAACAGCTGGGTCTTATGCATGCCAATATCGACGCAGTGCTTCTGCCCGATCTCGCATTGAAGACGGTCGAGGGACTGCCGGCGCTGGCGGGGGCAGGGGCACGGGCAGGGCGGCGGCAACCACTGAAAATTTATGGGCCGGCGGGGATGCTGTCGGTGGTCGATGGCGCAAACCTGATCATGTCGGCGACCCCGCAGGCGCGGCTGGCGGCAGGCTTAGAAGGTGAGGATCAGGGCGCGGGCGGCAGGCTGGTCTTTGATTCCGGCGTGGTAAGTGTTCGTGGATTTGGCGGCGTCGAGCGGGGCATGGGGCGCGTCTACCGCATCGATTTTGAGGGGCGCTCGCTCATCCTGTCGGGATGCTTAGCGCTGCCAGCAGACATCATTGCCGCCGCCCGAGAGGTCAAAGAACCGGGAGCTGTGGTTTTGGCAGGGTCGGAACGACTGCTTGGATCACTATCTTCATGCATAGACTTGCCAACCGTGGCGCAGGCTCTTTCGCAGGCAAAGGTTTCAGCCAGCGTTCTGCTTCCCGCGGATCCGCCGGGCACACACCCGCTCGCAGCGGCTGCCTGGCGAGAGATGCTATCAGCCAGCGAACCCTCAGCACCCAGGATCGGCCTGCCCGGCACCATGATCGACATGTCGGGAGAAAAAGCGATCGTTCGGGAGTTGCGTAAAAAATGAGCGAAAACAGAGGATTATGGCACCTCAAACAGCAGGCGGGGGTTCTGACCCGAGTCAAAACCCCCGCGCTCCCCGTTCGCCCCCGTCGCCGACCCCTTGCTTCCTCGGAAGCCCCCAAGGGCCGGCGCGTTCGATTGTGGCGATATAGCGGCACGACTCGACCACATGTCTACTTCCGAAAGACAGGTTAACACCAAGACCTGAAGCGTGTGACGCAAAGTCCACAAAAGCATGTGCGAGGTCGAGATAGTTGCGAAGGCAGGTTGAATGAAGTTTCGACAAGGAAAGACTGTCAAATACGAACTGGCGCGGAAGGGACAGATTGTTCCAAAGTGCAGCCGCGCGCCTGCGTCGCGACGTTCATGGCTTGTCATTCGCTCCGGATGCCAACACAACCGAGACGTGGATGCGCACGTCCGCAACCTGAGGGGCTGCTCCGGTTAAAATGCCTGTTGTCGCGCACATCATGCTGGCGCTCGTGTACGTTACTGCGTCGGCTCTCGGCGCGGTGGCGCTGAGCGTCAATGGCATCGTCCCGCCAGTCACGGCGGCAATCATCGGCGCGACCAGCGCGCTGGCGATGATCCAGATTCACATGGCTGTCTCCCGCATGGGCGGCGGTGCGGAAGCAGAAATCTTCGAACTTCGACAGGAGATCAGGAAGCTGACCGGCCGCGTCGCGCATGCGGAACAGCAGTCCACGGACCTCAAGAAAGCTTTTGAGCAGGAAGTGGCCGCCCGCCGCGAGTCGATTGTCCAGGAGATGCGCGGTCTCGAAGGGATGATCCAGAACCTTTCGAAGAAGTTTGAGACCCGTCTCAACACGGTTCGGGCGCACACCAATGACGTGCCCCTGGACGGCGCGTCGGTACTCGATGCGGTGAAAGAGGCGCTACGCGAGAATCGCGTGGACCTGCACCTGCAGCCGATTGTGAACCTGCCTCAGCGCAGGACCTGCTTCTACGAAGGCTTCACCCGCCTGCGACGCGCCGACGGCAAGGTGATCATGCCGACCGAGTTCCTGGCGGCGGCCGAGAAGGCCAACCTGTTGGGCGTAATCGACAATATGCTGCTGTTCCGCTGCGTGCAGATCGTGCGTCGCCTGTCGGAGCGCGACCGCCGTATTGGCGTGTTCTGCAACGTCTCGATGGCATCGCTCGAGGACGACCAGTTCTTCTCCAGCTTCATCGAATTCATGCGCGAGAATCGCGACCTGGCACATGCCATGATCTTCGAGATCAGCGTCCGTTCGTTCCAGCAGCGTTCGGACATCGCGGCTCGGAACATGGGCCGGTTGAAAGAGCTTGGCTTCCGCTTCTCGCTCGACAAGGGGATGGGTCTGAATCTCGACCTGCCGGAGCTGCAGGCCGCTGGCGTCAAGTTCGTGAAGATCAACGGCGAGCGGCTGCTTGAGGAGCTGACCCCGGGCGGCGAGCGCCCGATCTCGGCGATTTCGCGCGACATCGCAGCTGAGGATGTGCCGGCGCTGTTCGTGCGTTATGGCATCGACCTCATCGCGGAGAAGGTCGAGATCGAGAAGTCCGTGATCGAGATCCTGGAATTCGAAATCCCCTATGGCCAGGGCCACGTTTTCGGGGCGCCGCGCCCGATCAAAGGCTCGCTGCAGGACGAGACCGCACCGCCGCCGGACTTCATGCGTCGTGTCGCTCCGCAGGCGATGTAGGACGTGAGCGTTTCGCTGCTGTCGGGGCTTTCGGCCGTTGCTTCCCAGTATGATGCGGTGCTCTGCGACGTGTGGGGCGTGATCCACAATGGTCGCAGCGCATTCGTCACCGCTTGCGAGGCCCTGAAGAAATTCCGGGCGGAGCAGGGACCCGTAATTCTCGTCACAAATGCCCCGGTGCCGAAGGATCGCGTGACGCGGCTCTTCCCGCAATTCGGCGTGCCGATGGATTGCTTCGATGATGTGGTCGCGTCGGGCGACGCAACTCGTAACGAGCTGAAGGGTTTCGCGCCGGGGCCAGTCTATCGCATCGGGCTGGATCAGGATTTTGGGGTCTATGCCGGTCTGCCGCTGGAATTCTCCGATGACCCCGCGGTCGCGAAGGTAATCTGCTGCACCAGCCTTCGCGACTATCCGAACGGCACGCCTGAGCCCTACCGCGGCGAGCTGATGCGGTTGGCGGCGCACGGGCTACCGATGCTGTGCGCCAATCCTGATGTCCAGTTCCGACAGGGTGACCGTCTGATCTGGTCAGCCGGCTCGTTGGCGGCAATCTACGAGCAGGAGGGCGGCAAGGTGATCCGCCCCGGCAAGCCCGATGATACGATCTACCGGCTGGCGATCGACAAGGCCGAGGCAATTGTAGGCCGCTCCATCCCGCCTGAGCGTGTTCTGGCAATCGGCGACGGCCCGATCACGGACGTCCTCGGCGCCAACAGGCAGGGGTACGACGCCCTGTTTATCGGCGGCGGAATCCACGGCGATGCGATGGGGCAGGGCGATGCGTTCCTGGCGTCAGCGCAGACCGTGCTGGATGCGGATGGCGTCAGAGCCAAGTGGGCGATGCCGGAGCTGGGGTGGTAGCTACCGCACCTTGTCGCCATTCACGGTGACCCGCCGCATGTGCCTGCGCTGGCCGTGATAGTCGTTCAGCGCGAAGTGCCAAACGCAGCGGTTGTCCCACATCGCGAGTGAGCCAGGCCGCCAGCGGAAGCGGCAGGTGAAGGGCTCTCGCCGGCACACTTCGAACAGGTATTCGAGGAGCGGTCGTGACTCCTTTTTGGTCCAACCAGCGAAGCGGAGCGTGAAGGCGGGGTTGATGTAGAGACCCTTCCGGCCTGTCTCCGGGTGAGTCCGCACCACTGGGTGCTCGTACTCCGGCACTTCATCGCCGACGACTTCCGAATCCATCGACGCGCGCTTCTTCGAAGACGCACCGCCCGTACCATACTCCTCTGCGGCGGAGTGGATGGCACGGAGACTTTCCAGGGTCTTTCGCAGGCCAGGCGAGAGAACGTCCCACGCGGCGTACTGGCTCGCGAACATTGTGTCGCCCCCGACGTCCGGCACCTCAATCGCATGGAGGATGGAACCCAGCGCCGGCTCCTCGAGGAAGCTCATGTCGGAGTGCCAACCGCCGCCGAAGTTAATCTTCTCGGACGGCTCTTTGATGATCTCAAGGATCTCCGGATACCCAGCCATGCTCTTCACATAGGGATGGACGTTCAGCGTGCCCCACCGGCGGCCAAAGGCAAGGTGCTGCTCGGGCGTCAGAGTCTGGTCGCGGAAGAAAATGACGTGATGTTTCAGAAAAGCCTGATGGATGTCGTCGAACTGCGCATTGCTCAACGGTTTCGACAGGTCCACCCCGGAGATTTCCGCCCCGAGATGGGGCGAGAGCGGACTGACTGTGATGGTCTTGTAGACGTCATAGGCCATGGCTGTTTCCTCTCGGCCGAGCATCGCGCGGGAGAGACGGAAATTCAACGGTACGACGGGTGGATTGAGCGCCGCCTCAGCCTTGTTGCAGCATGCCCTTGAAGTCCGCCGGCTGCATCGGGCGCGACAGCAGGAAGCCCTGCAGCTGGTCGACCTTCAGCCAGGTCATCAGGTCGAGCATCTCCTGCGTCTCGATCCCCTCGGCAACGACGCCAAGACCGTGGTCGCGCGCAAGGCGGACGCAGCTGACAAGTGCTGCCTTCGCGTAGGGCTCGCTCATCGCGAGGCGCGTGAACGCCGGATCGATCTTTACCTCGGTGAAAGGGTAGTTCCGCAGCCGGTCGATATTGCTGGGCCCCGCGCCGAAATCATCGATGGCGAGACCGAAGCCATGTGCGCGCAAGGCCGTCATCGTCTGGAATGCGTTGGCGCCGTATTCGAGCACCCGCGACTCCGTCACCTCGAGCACGAACTGCTTGCAGTCGAGGCCGCTGTCGCCGATCGCCTGCGCGACTTTGTCTGCGAAAGCTGGACGCTCGAGCGACATCGGGCTGATGTTGATCGAGCAGGGCAGGCCATTGAAACCTGCAGCGTGCGCCGCGACAGCACGCGCCATCACGTAGGTCAGCGCGTCGATGCGCTCGCTGCGTTCCGCGAGTTCGACGTACGCCGCAGGGGACACGAGACCCGACTGTGGCGTGGCAATCCGCGCCAGCGCCTCTGCGCCGACAAGCTTGCGATCGTGAAGGGAAAACTTCGCATGGAAAAACGGGTGCAGTCCGCCGCGTTCAATTGCAGCTTCGAGCAGGCTCGCGCTGGCCAGCGTAGGCCTCCGCGTCGCGTCTGTTTCCGTGCTCTGAAGATTCCAAATCATCGCGCCGCACGACCTGAAAACGGCCGGCGACCCGCCGGCTGCTTGAGGTGACAGTACGCCACGGAAGAGTCTCGAAACAGCTAATCGGCGCAGTGCAAACTGCTGCACTGCGCCGCAAAAGTTGCTTCGAATCGGTTCAGGATGATCTTATTTCGCGTCCGAAAGGCCCTGGTTCGCAAAGTCCCAGTTCACCAGTTCGTCGATGAAGGTGTTGATGTACTTCGGCCGGGCGTTCTGGGTGTCGAGGTAGTAGGCGTGCTCCCAAACGTCCATCGTTAGCAGGGGGGTAACGCCGGCCTCGGTCAGCGGGGTTTCGGCGTTCGGCGTCTTGGTGATGGCAAGCTTGCCGTCCTTCAGAACCAGCCAGGCCCAGCCTGATCCGAACTGGGTCGCGCCAGCTTCCGCAAAGAGACGTTTGAACTCGTCGTAAGAACCGAAGTCCTTGTTGATCCGGTCGGCGACCAGGCCCGTCGGCTTGCCGCCGCCGCCTGGCTTCATCGAGTGCCAGTAGAAGGTGTGGTTCCAGACCTGGCCAGAATTGTTGAAGATGGGCATCTTTTTCTCGGCCCAGCTCTGCTTGACGACTTCCTCAAGCGGTGCGTTTTCCAGCGGCGTGCCGGCGACCAGCTTGTTCAGGTTGTCCAGATAGGCTTGGTGGTGCTTGCCGTAGTGAAAATTGAGGGTCTGCTCCGAAATATGTGGCGCCAGCGCGTCGCGCGCGTAAGGCAGGGCGGGAAGCGTGAAAGCCATGGAAAACCCTCTTTGTTTGTCGTGTGTTGCCGTCCAGACCCTCAGATAGGGCCGAATTGCCGAATTTGAACATGAGCGATACGGCCAATCCGCCAAACCTTGCAAGCGCTGACGATTTTGACGCCCGCCTGAAGCGGACGGACGAGGACCGCTGGCTGGCCACGCGTTACGCCCCTGCGGGCTCGCGCGAACGCCTCATCGCGATCTACCTGCTGAATCAGGAGCTACAGCGCGCCCTGCACGCCAAGGAGGCGATGCTCGGCAAGATCCGGCTGCAGTGGTGGCGGGAGACGCTCGCGCAACTGGCGGGAGGGGCACCCTTGCGGCGACATGACCTGGCCGAGGAGCTGGCGCGTGTCCTCAAGAACCGCGCCGACCTGCTGGGGCCGATGAACGCTATGGTGGACGCCTATGACGACGTGCTCGACGATCACCTGCAGGCAGGCGGGCATCAGGCTGGCGGCGCGCATGAGGAACGACATCTCGCGGTTGAAGGCGCCCTGATGCGGCTGGCGGGACTGGCCCTGGCGCCGGATGCTGAGAGGGCGGGGCTCGAAGCCCTGGCCGAGGCGGGGGCGGCGCGCGTCGGTCTGGCGGCGGAGCTCGACGGCGCAGAGGCACGGTGGGAAGCCGCGAAAGCCGGGTTGCGACAAACACCCGCTATGCTGTGGCCTGCCGCGCTGCACCTTGCCGCCGCAGGTGAGGTTGGGCCACTCAGCAAGCGCTGGCGGATTTTCCGGGCCGCGCTGGGGCGACGGCTTTAGGATCGATTTCAGCTACGGGCGCATATCCCGCTGGCCAAGCGAGCAGCAAACCTGTTTGTTGTTCCGGGGTGGAGTCGCAGCGGGCGGGCGGACGTGAACAAGCTTTTCAATCCAGCCAGTTGGCTGCGGGCGTTGAGCCAGCCGCTTGTCCTGCTCGGCCTCGCGGTCGACCTGTTTCCGATTTTCGGCGTGCTGGCGTTCGGCTGGAACGCCGTTCCGCTGGTGATGCTGTACTGGATGGAGAACGTCATCGCGGGTGTGCTGACGCTACCGCGCATCGTTATCTCCGGCGCCAGCTACGGCGCGCTCGGCTCGATTGTCGGGCTCGTGATGTCGGCGTTTTTTGTCTTCCACTACGGCCTGTTCTGCTTCGTACACGGCACATTTCTGATTGCATTCACCGGCTTCGGCAACGGGACGCTTGCTGACCAGTCGACCTTCACGCTCGACATCCCCGGCATGTTCCAGTTCGGCATGACCAGCGGGCTGCACGTGGAGTATTTCATCTACGCGATCATCGCGTTCCAGATGCTTGTCTTTTTCTGGGAGTTCGTGCTCAAGGGTGAGTGGCGGACCACGAACCCTATGGCCGAGATGTTCGCGCCCTATGGGCGCATCATCGTCCTTCATCTCGCTATCTTTGGCGGAGCTTTTGCGCTGTTCGCCCTCGGGCAGCCGATGATTGGCGTGCTCGCACTCATCCTGTTCCGAGCAGTTTATGGCATCGTCACAAACGCAAGGGATACCTTCGGCTTCGACGGCGACTTCAGCAAGGCGCTCGACAAGATGGGTGGTCGTGAGGTGTTCAAGAAGGCGATGCGAGGGGAGCGCGTCGACTAGTCTGAAACGGGCTCGGGCAATTTCTGATCCTGTAGCCAGCCGCCAAGATCATCCAGCGCGCGCACCGACATCAGCCGCTTGCGCGCGCGTCCCCTGTCGGCTCCCTTCAGGCGCTTGCCGTCCGGGCCCTTGAGATCAACCGGGACAATGTCAGGCAGCAGGCCATAGTTCACGTTCATCGGCTGGAACGAACCACGCTTGGCAACTCCGCTCTCTCCAAGGACGTGTCCGCCTGTGATGTGGTTGACCAGCGCTCCGAGCGCGGTGGTAGCGGGCGGCGCTTCCACGCGGCGGCCAAGCCGCTCGGCAGCGGCCATGCGCCCTGCAACCAGGCCCATTGCGGCGCTTTCCACATAGCCTTCGACACCTGTCACCTGGCCGGCGAAGCGCACACGGGCATCGGACTTGAGGCGCAGCTGCGCATCTAGCAGGGCAGGGGAGTTGATGAACGTGTTGCGGTGGATGCCTCCCAGTCGCGCAAACTGCGCATCGGCAAGGCCCGGGATCATGCGGAAGATCTCTTGCTGCGCCCCGTGCTTCAGCTTGGTCTGGAAGCCGACCATGTTCCAAAGCGTGGCAAGCTTGTTGTCCTGTCGCAGCTGGACCACGGCCCAGGCCTTCACGCCGGGATCATGTGGATTGGTCAGGCCGACGGGCTTCATGGGGCCATAGCGTAGCGTCTCCGTGCCGCGCTCCGCCATCACTTCGATGGGCAGGCATCCTTCGAAGTACGGCGTGCCCTCCCACTCCTTGAACTCTGTCTTCGGGGCCGCAAGCAGGGCGGCGATGAAGGCCTCGTATTCGTCCTTCGTCATCGGGCAATTGATGTAGGCTTCGGCGCCGTCGCCGCCCGGACCAGGCTTGTCATAGCGCGACTGTTTCCAAGCCTTGCTCATGTCGATCGACTCGACATGCACGATCGGCGCGATTGCATCGAAGAAGGCAAGCGAATCCTCGCCGGTCTTGGCAAGAATGGCTCTCGCCAGTTTGTCAGATGTCAACGGCCCTGTGGCGATGATCACGCTGGACCACGCAGCTGGAGGCCAGCCATCAACCTCACCGCGTTCGATGGTAACGAGCGGATGCTGCTCAAGTGCCGCCGTCACGTCGGCGGAAAAGGCGTCGCGGTCGACGGCAAGAGCCGAGCCAGCAGGCACGCGATGACGATCGCCCATGGCGATGATGAGACCCGCGGCCCGGCGCATTTCCTCGTGCAGCAGCCCGACGGCATTGTACTCCCAGTCATCCGACCGGAATGAGTTGGAGCACACAAGCTCTGCGAGCCCGTCCGTTTGGTGGGCGTCAGTCTTCCGGACTGGGCGCATCTCGTGGATGACCACGGGAACGCCAAGGTTTGCAGCCTGCCAGGCCGCCTCCGACCCCGCCATGCCGCCGCCGATGATGTGAATGGGCTCGATTGTCATCCGGCCGATATAGGCCATGTCGGGCGCTCAGGGAAACGCGCCAATACTGCAAAATCCCGCTGGGGCGCCGCGGCAATAGTGCTAAAGCCAACTTATGCATTTTGCATCCACTTTCCGGGCTCTCCCCATGCTGGCGACCGTCCTCGCGGCGCCCATCGCCCAGGCCGACATTCGCAGTTTCAACGCCGCGGTTCAGGCAGGGGACTACCGCGGCGCGATGGTGGTGGCCGGGCAGACCTGGCCGACTGTGGATCTGGCATCTCCTTCCGCAGCTCTGGTGGCGCGGGAGTTCGCATGGGTCGCCATGCTGGCGGGAGAGCCCGCGTCAGCGCTGATGTACTCGCGCTTCCTGGTTGAGCAGGGCAATGCACTACCGCATCCGGATCCTGCGCCGGCAGTGTCCCGCGTTCTGCACGACTGGGCCACTCTGGAGGCGGCTGCGTCCCCACAGGCACGCGCCAAGTTGATACAGTCGCTCTACACACGCGCAACGACGCCGGGGCGCGACCTCATCTCGCCGCGCGCCGCGCAGGCGCTTTTTGCAGAGTCATGGGCGGCCGGAGACTGGTCGCAAGCGGAAAGCGCCGCCATGTACGCCATCCGGTTCCTGGATGATCTGGAAGCAGGCAGAATCGCAGCCCGCTTCGAGGCGCGACGCGGCGCGGCGATGGCCAGATTCATGCGCACGAAGTCTATCGAAGCCTACAACGCGCTGTACGATATCGCGGGCGAGGTGCATGACCAGATAGCAGCGACCTCCGATGGCGAGGGCCGTGTCCGTCTCGCGACCGAATACTACGCAGCCACGTCGTGGGCCGATGCAATCTATGGCGGGCTTGGCTCTCGTCAGCGCGAATTGGCCGACCGGCGCGCGTCAATCAGCACAGGCCGCGCCCCTATGAATGAATTGCTCTATCCGGCGCCGGGCGACGCGAGCCTGCCGCGTTGCCGGATCGCCCTTGCGCGCGCCGACTCGCCCGGGTTTCCCTTCATACCAAAATTCAAGGACCTGGCCGGGTCGGTGACCTATGCGGCCGAGGTGGCGCAGAACGGCGTGCTCCAGAACCCACGCCTGATGGCATGGGCGCCCCACAGCGACTTTGTAAGGGCGACTGAAGCCGTTCAGTCCTCCTGGCGCTGGCGGATCGAGGGAACCCTCCAGCCGCCCGCCTGCCGCCTGCCGAAGGTCCATATCGTCACCTTTGAGTACGCCCTCGGCCGGTAGCGGCGCTGGCCGCTGTTGCCGCTTCTCGTCAATTGAACTAGGGGCAGGGCTTCTTTGGAGGGCTGGATGGCCGACGCTGCGGGCAAGCTGCCGATCATCACCTGTGTGCGCGACGCATGGCTGTTCCTGCGCGACAACTTGCGCATGTTCGTGCCCGCTGCAGCTGCAATGGCGCTGGTTTCCCAGGTCGGTTTCCTGCTTGCGGCGATCTCGGGGGGCGGCGCGGGCGCCCAATCCGCGTTCGGCGGCAGTCTTGGGAATCTGGCCGTCGCCATGCCCGCCGTGCTGGCAAGCCTCGTGTTTGCCGCAGCCGTGTTGCGCAAGGCGGTCCGGAACGAGTTCACGGGGCCACTAGGCCTCAGTTTCGGAGCAGACGAGCTTCGTCTGCTCGCAATCGTCGCGGCGTATGCGTGCATGATCATTCCGCTTGCCACGCTGGTATTCATGATTGTGACAGCGACGGTGCTGTCGCGTCTGGCCGCAACGCCCGACGATCTCGCTGTGCTGCTGGAGGATCCCGAAGCACTGAATGCAGCATTGACCCAGGCGCTCGGGCCGGGCGGGACGGCGGCATTCCTCCTTCTCATCATGCTGGTGTTCGCGGGCGCAATCTACCTGTTCACGCGGCTCTTCATGGTCAACGCCGCGACAATCGGCGAGCGCCGCATCGTGATGTTCCAGACCTGGAGTTGGTCGCGCGGCAACATCCTTCGCATGTTCGCTGCGATCATGCTGACCTGGCTACCCGCCTATGTCGTCGACAGCCTGGTCGTCGAGATCGGCGTCGCCATCCTTCGCCCGATAACCTCAGAGGGAAATGCAGGCATCCTGCTGATCGCCTTCAACGCCGCCGTCACTTTCGTCGCGGCGATGGTTGGCATCCCATCGATCGTGCTGGGTGCTATCCTGTACAAGGGCCTGCGGCCGGTGGACTTCGTGGCAAAGTAGGCGCTTATTCCGCCGCTTGCTGAGCCGACTTCTTCGACTTCACCACAGCCGCGGCAGCTGGCTTCATCTTGGCCCGCTTCGCCTGACGCTCACGCCGCTCGGCTTGCCGCCGGAACGTCTCCACCAGGAATTTTCCTGTCCAGCTCTTCTTGTTCTTCGCAACGTCTTCAGGCGTGCCGACAGCTACAACTTCGCCGCCTCCGTCGCCGCCGTCCGGACCCATGTCGACGATCCAGTCGGCAACCTTGATGACGTCGAGATTGTGCTCGATCACCACCACCGTGTTTCCAGCATCGACAAGTTCCTGCAGAACCTCCATCAGCGTGCGTACGTCATCGAAGTGCAGGCCGGTTGTGGGTTCGTCGAGAATGTAGAGCGTGCGGCCGGTGGCGCGCTTGGAGAGTTCCTTGGCAAGCTTAACGCGCTGGGCTTCGCCTCCCGAAAGCGTGGTAGCCTGCTGGCCGACCTTCACATAGCCCAGGCCCACGCGGCACAGCGTTTCCATCTTGCCGCGAATGCCGGGCACGGCGCCAAAGAATGCGCGCGCCTCCTCGACAGTCATATCCAGCACGTCGGCGATCGACTTGCCCTTGTAGAGCACTTCAAGCGTCTCACGGTTGTAACGCTTGCCCTTGCAGACGTCGCAGGTGACGTAGACGTCTGGCAGGAAGTGCATCTCGATCTTCACGACGCCGTCACCCTGGCACGCCTCGCAGCGTCCCCCCTTCACGTTGAAGGAGAATCGGCCGGCCTGATAGCCGCGGGCCTTCGACTCCGGCAGGCCGGTATACCAGTCGCGGATCGGGCCGAACGCGCCCGTATACGTCGCTGGATTGGAACGCGGGGTGCGGCCGATGGGCGACTGGTCGATGTCGATGATCTTGTCGAGGTGTTCGATGCCCTCGATCTTCTGGTGCGGGGCTGGGCTGTCGCTTGCGCCGTTGAGACGGCGAGCCAGGGCCTTGTAGAGCGTCTCGATCACGAGTGTTGACTTGCCACCGCCCGAAACGCCCGTGATGCAGGTGAAGATGCCGAGCGGGATTTCCGCCGTCACGTTCTTGAGGTTGTTGCCCGTTGCGCCGATGACGCGGATCATCTTCTTCTTGTCGGCCCAGCGGCGCTTTTCAGGGATCGCGATCTCTTCCTCACCGGAAAGATACTTGCCGGTGATGCTCTGCGGGTTCGCCATCAAGTCTTCAGGCTTGCCGAAAGCGATAACTTCGCCGCCAAGAACACCGGCGCGAGGGCCCATGTCGATGACATGATCGGCCGTCAGTATCGCATCCTCGTCGTGCTCTACCACGATAACGGAGTTGCCGAGATCCCGCAGACGGCGCAACGTTTCGAGCAGGCGCTCATTGTCGCGCTGGTGCAGGCCGATGGACGGTTCATCCAGCACATAAAGAACGCCGGAGAGCCCGGACCCGATCTGCGACGCGAGTCGAATCCTTTGGCTCTCGCCACCAGAGAGAGTGCCTGACCCGCGCGAGAGCGTCAGGTACTCGAGACCCACATCGTTTAGAAACTGCAGTCGGTCCCGGATCTCCTTGAGGATGCGGACAGCGATCTCGTTCTGCTTCTTGGTAAGCTTTTTGGGCAACGCCTCGAACCAGTCGCGCGCCGCCTTGATCGAGAGGGCAGCCGAGTCGGAGATCGTGTAGTTGTTGATCTTCACGCTCAGCGCTTCCGGCCGCAGGCGCTCGCCCATGCAGGCGGGGCAGGGAGCGGCAGACTGGTAGCGGCCGATCTCCTCGCGCATCCAGGCGCTGTCGGTCTCGCGGAATCGGCGCTCTAGATTTCCAACCACGCCTTCGAACGGCTTGGTTACCTCGTAGCGACGCATACCGTCGTCAAACACAAAGTCGACTTCGTCCTCGCCAGTGCCGTTGAGAATTATGTTCTGAGCAGCTTCCGGAAGCTTGGACCACGGGACGGTGAGCGAGAACTTGTACTTTTTCGCCAGCGCTTTCAGCGTCTGGTCCTGCAACGGCGAGGCCGACTTACCCCAAGGTGCAATTGCGCCATCATTCAGTGTCTTGTCGATCTCGGGGACGACCAGCGCCGGATCAATCTTCAGCTGTTCGCCCAGGCCGTCGCAGGCAGGGCATGCGCCGAAAGGGTTGTTAAAAGAAAACAGGCGCGGCTCGATCTCAGGGATCGTGAAACCGGAGACAGGGCAGGCGAATTTGGCGGAGAAGGTGAGCCGCTTGGGCTCCTTGGTCTCCGGAACTTTCTCCGCGAACTCAGCGACGGCGATACCATCCGCAAGGCCAAGCGCGGCCTCGAAGCTCTCAGCCAGCCTCTGTTCCAACCCGGCGCGGATCACTATCCTGTCCACAACGACATCGATGTCATGCTTCAGCTTCTTGTCGAGTTTCGGTGGATCCTCGAGTTCGTAGTATTCGCCATCTACCTTCACGCGCGCGAAGCCACGCTTCAGTAGTTCGGCGAACTCCTTGCGGTACTCGCCCTTGCGCCCGCGGATCATGGGCGCGAGCAGGTGGAACTTCGCGCCGTCGCCCAGGGCCATCGCCTTGTCGACCATCTGGCTGACGGTCTGGCTTTCAATCGGCAGTCCGGTGACGGGAGAATAGGGAACACCGACCCGCGCCCAAAGCAGGCGCATGTAGTCATAGACTTCGGTGACCGTGCCGACCGTCGAGCGCGGATTCCGCGAGGTCGTTTTCTGCTCAATCGAGATCGCAGGCGAGAGCCCCTCGATCCGCTCGACATCGGGCTTCTGCATCAACTCGAGGAACTGGCGGGCGTAGGCGGAGAGCGATTCCACATAGCGGCGCTGCCCCTCGGCATAGATCGTGTCGAAGGCGAGAGACGATTTGCCCGAGCCGCTCAGACCCGTAATCACAACCAACTCGTTCCGCGGGATATCCACGTCGATGTTCTTGAGATTGTGTTCGCGTGCGCCGCGCACGCGGATGGCGTTAGGCTCGGAGGACATGGCTTAACCCGGGGAGCGTTGTTCGGACTGTCTTGCCGGTGGACGTGCGCTGAGTCGACTATATGGCAAAGAACATAAACGGAACACACTCCGTTGTCGCCCCGGCTGCCCGCACATTCACCTGAACTGCGAATATGGCCCCGGCTCGCCCGCCCGCAACCGCGTCACAGCGTCATTGCTGACGGGGAAGTGGCAGCATCACGCGCCGATGCGTACCCACCCAGATCGCTGTCGCCACCAGCACAGCGGCCGCGGCGGCGGCAAGGACCGCGACGTTTGGTCGGTCAGTTTTTTCGGCGACCCAAACCGCGGCCAGACCCCAGGCGATCGGCAGTGGGTAGATCCAGTTCCTGGATGCGGCGGCGATGGCGGCACCCAAAAGCGCCACGGCGATCACGCCGCCGGCTGCCCAACCTGGGGCCGTGCTGGCATTGATGAATCCCCACCCGGTTAGCACAGTCAGCGTGTTGATGGCCGAAGCAATTGTGAGCCAGCCGGCCAACATCGATAGCGGCGCGACGACGAGCCAGAAGTCGATCCGATGCTGCGTAGGGTATCGGCGCAACAGAGGTATACAGAGAGCGGCGGCCGATCCGATGATGATGACCATGGTCGCCAGCTTGATGTCGTACACGGCAGCAATGAGCCAAAGACCGCAACCGGCCATTGCAGCAACGGACGGCCAGCCCAGAGCGCGCAATCCCGGAGTTTCCCTCGTCGACGGGAGCGCCTGATAGATCGCGTAGGCAAGCAGACCGGCGTAGATCAGACTCCAGATCGAAAATGCATAGCCTGCCGCCTCCAGCGTGGTGTCGCCATCGCGCACGAGGTCGGTCTGGCCTGTTGGCGTCACACCAATCGCAAACTGAGTAACCGGCACCACAATGGCAAACAGGGCGGCGCCCACGATTGCGACAGTGCGAAGCAGGGGCTTGGCGTGGGTCATGAAGTTGCTTTCTGCGCAATCTGCTCTTGCCTGTACGGATAAAAACGGGCTCCGGATGGGAGCGTTCCCAAACCGCGCGAAAACCAGTCGAATCTGGCCGGGCGCAGGATTGAACAATGCCGAATCCCCCGCTAACCCCGCGCCATGTCCAGCAAGCCCTTCCGTATCGGCCGGTCGACCACAGGCCTTGGCCTCTTTGCGACGGAGGTGATCCCCAAAGGGGTCCGGATATTCGAGTACACGGGCAAGATCATCACCAACGCAGAGGCGGACGCGATGCCCGGCAAGCCGCGCTATCTCTATGATCTCTCGAAGACACACACGCTCGATGGTTCGCCCCGATCAAATATCGGCCGCTACGCCAACCATTCCTGCAAACCCAATGGCGTCATCTACATCTATGGCGGCCGGATCTTCGTGAAGTCGCTCAGGGAAATCCAGCCGGGCGAAGAAATCACCTACGACTACGGGAAGGAGTATTTCGACGCGTTCATCGGCAAGGACAAATGCCTGTGCGTGAAATGCACGGCGAGACGGGCGAAGGCCGCCGGAAAATAGAAATGCCGGCCCGACCAATCTCAGAGCGGCGCATAACCGTTGTAGAAGTTCACTAGCAGCGCTTAGTGATAGCTGAGCAGAAGCTGGCCTATGATGCGGCCTGCGCTGGCGCGCGTTTTAGTGCGAGCGGAATTCGGATCGTCGCCCGAAGGCCGTGCGGAGCCCGATTCTGCAGAAAAAGCGCGCCGTGATGGGCGCGTGCGATCGCCTCCGCGAGCGTAATTCCAAGCCCAGCTCCGCCCGTCGAACGGTTGCGCGATGTTTCGCCTCGGAAGAAGGGCTCAGCCGCCGAGGAAAGCTCCAGAGCCGACATGCCAGGCCCGTCATCGTCGATATGCAGGCAGGCTTGGTCGTTGTCGCACTCCACAGTGATACGTGCATTGCCGCCATACGCGACGGCGTTGTCGATCAGGTTGCGAAGCGCGCGGCGGAAGAGAACCGGACGGCAAACAGCGACCGCTTTGCGCATGTCGCCAATTGTCACCGGCGCGCCGGTCTCCGCATAGTCCTCGACGACATCCTGGGCGAGGGTAGAGATATCCATCGGCTTCTCCAGCTCGCGCGACCGCCCGTGTCGCGACCAATCAAGGATGTCGTCCAACAGTACTGTCGTTTCTTCAATAGTGCGGATCGCTTTGTCCCGTTCGGCTTCGGGCTCCATGGTTTCCAGCCGAATACGCAGGGAGGAAAGGGGGGTCCGAAGGTCATGACCGAGAGCGCCCAGCATGACGTCCTTCTCGCGTAGCAGCTGGCTTACGCGCCTGCTCATCGCGTTGAAGGCGTGGATGGTCTGCTGTACATCGCCCGGTCCTCGGGCAACGACCTGTTGGGGCTCGCCCGTTTCGCCGACCTGGGCGGCAGCGGTCGCAAGTTCTCGCAACGGCCGCGATAGCCTACCGACAATCCAGAGGGCGGCTCCCAGCACGAAGACGAATGTGGTGATGGTGCTGGCGCCAATCAGGAACGCATCGCCGCGCGCCGGTTCGGGTTGGTGGGTCAGGCTGCTGAGCCAGCGGCCGTCCGGCAACTGCACAGAGAGCACAACTTCGAGCGATGGTTCGCCGGACCGTCTCGGCGGGCCGAGCTGCCGCGGAAAAGGCCCCCGAGTATCGTCTCGCATCAGTTCCGACAACTGCCTGCCAATACCGTCGGGTCGCGTGACGAGGCGAACCGAGGCGCGTACAACCGCGCTCGCAACCCCATTCTCGCGCAGTGCAGTCGCAAGCCGATTCTCGACGCCCTGATCGCGCGACAGGCCGAAGTCGGCGATCGGGTTGGTCTGCTGCAGCATGAAGCGCGATCGGCGCGAGAACTCGAAAGACTGACGACCGCTGGCCGGGGCGCGCGCAACGATCGTGGCCGCAGCATCGGCAAAACGGGCAATCGGGCCGCCTGTCTGCTCAATAAACGCGGCGCGCTGGCGCTCTCCAAGAACCAGCACGATATTGACGACGCTCGCAACAAGCAGCGCGCAGGCCATTACGACGGCAAGCTGACCCGAAAGGCTTCGTGGGAGCAGCCTCTTCACAGCTTGCGGACCTCAGCGGCAAAGCTATAGCCGCCACCCCAGACAGTCTTGATGAACTTCGGGGTCTTGGGGTCTTCCTCGATCTTCCGGCGCAGGCGGCTGATCTGGTTGTCGATCGAACGATCAAACAGCGTCGCTTCGCGGCCCTGCGTGAGATCAAGCAACTGATCGCGGTTCAAAACCAGCCGCGGGCGTTCGATGAGCGCGAGGAGGAGGCTGTACTCGCCCGACGATAGGGGAACCGTCACGCCGTCGAGATCCATGAGCTCGCGCTGGCCAGTCTTCAGCAGCCAGTTCCCGAACGCGTAGGTCGTTGTCTCAGGAGTCGCCTGACGAGGCGGCAGGCTGTTGGCGCGGCGGATGACAGCCTTGACGCGCGCCAGCAGTTCGCGCGGGCTGAAGGGCTTGGTGACATAGTCGTCGGCTCCGACTTCCAAACCCAGGATGCGATCCAGTTCTTCAGCGCGCGCTGTCAGCAGGATGACCGGCAGGTTGTTCGTGGCGCGGATATGCCTGCAAAGGCTCAGCCCATCTTCGCCCGGCATCATGATGTCGGCGATGACAAGATCGAAGGTATGCGCCGCCAGCATCGTTCGCGCCTCCACTGCATTGGCGGCGGCCTTCACCCGAAACTGATGCGTCACGAAATACTTGACGAGCGGCTCCCGGATGGAAGCCTCATCCTCGACGATCAACAGGCTCTGGCTCATCTGCACGTCCAGTTCAAAACGAACGCAGCCTGCTGCATTGGGAATGTCCGATGCAACAGGCGCACGCGAGAAAGGCGCCACCGCCCCCAGGGGAGGGAAGGGGGCCGTTCTGTCGACGCTCAGGGGCGGGTCGGCCCCATCGTTTGCAGCTCGGTCACTGTCACCACCCCATCCTTGTTGGCGTCGGCCTTGGCAAATGCTTCGGCGCCCCGGGCGGAGAACTCACCCAGCGTAAGTGTCCCGTCGGCGTTTGCATCTGCGCGCTTAGCCGGACCCGCGCCATTCGGTCCAGAACCGTCACGCCTGCCAGCGTTACGCTGCCGACCGTCACGATCATCGGGGGCCGGGCGTGCGGAGAACTCAGTCCGGCTCAGCTGGCCGTTCCTGTCGGTATCGAGTTCATCGAACCTCTCGGTCATCGCCGTGGCCCGCATTGCGCCGGCCTTCGCCTCGCGGCTGGCCTTGAATTCCGCAGGCGTGGCAGAGCCATCCTTGTTCGCATCGAACCCGTCGAAGCGGGCCTTCTGGGCTGCTTCGAACTCGGCACGGGTTACCCGGCCATCACCATTGGCGTCGTGCTGCAGCAAGGCGAAGCCGGCGGCCCCCGGACCACGCCCGGGTGGTTGGGCGATCGCCACGCTGACCAGGGCGAGTCCTCCGACGGCTGACGCGCCGAGGACGGAAAGTGCAAGTTTCATGGCAATTGGCTCCATTGAGGTCGTTTGATTCGTCCCTCGAATGGACGGTGATGTAGCCATGATGTCGCAGAACTACCCCCTCCAGGACCTGGAATGTCGCAAACTGTCCTTGGCGCAGCCTGGAGAGCAGACCTTTTTTATGGCGCTCCGCACGCCCAACTGGTAGCGCAAGGGCCTTGACCCCGGGTGCCGCGAGGCTCCCGGACCGACTTTTCGAGATGCAGGCAAGAGACGCATGTGGTGGGATAAACCGAACAAGGCCCCGGCGAAGGAAGCTGAGCCGCTCCCGTTCATGAAGATCCGCTGGGTCGGCTTCATGGTGACCGCCGTCATCACGATCGTGACGACCTGGTCCCTGATGACGCAAGGCCTGAACATGGGCCTCGACTTCACAGGCGGGGTGCAGATCGAAGCATCCCGCGAGACACCATTCGAAGTGGACGTTGTGCGGGCCGCGGTAACTGCGCAGGGCTTCCACGAAAGCTCCGTCACCCCGACCAGTGATGGAACGATCGTCATTCGCGTGCCATTGGAAGAAGAGGCAACCGTCGAACAAACGGCTGCCAAGCTGGAAACGGCGCTTGGAGCGGGCACAAAGATACTCAAGACAGACAATGTCAGCGGCAAGGTCAGCGAAGAGCTGTTCGGGAAGGGCATCCTGGCGTGCCTCCTCGCCGTCCTCGCAATCGGGGTCTATGTCTGGTTCCGCTTCGAGGTAAAGTTCGGGACCGGCGCATTCATCACGACGCTACACGATGTCTATGCCGTCATCGGGCTGTTCTCGCTCACGCAGATGGCGTTCGACCTGACGATCGTGGCGGGCGTACTCACGGTGGCAGGCTACTCGATCAACGACACGGTCGTGGTCTACGACCGGATTCGCGAGATGCTGAAGAAGTACCGCAAGCTGCCGATCACCCGAGTCATTGACATTTCGATCACCTCGACGCTTTCGCGAACGTTGATCACCTCGCTGGCGACCATGCTGGCGGCGATGTCGATGGCCTTCCTCGGGGGACCTGTCCTGTTCGGCTTCGCGGTTTCGATCGTGTTCGGGATAATCATCGGCACATATTCGTCGATCTTCGTGGCGGCGCCCCTGCTGATTCACCTTCCAGGCCGCATTCCGGGCGCCAAATATCGTGGCGACGAGGACGCGCCTACCGAAAACGCCGCCAGCGCGACCTAGTCCGGTCGGCCAACCTAGATTTAGGCTGGCGCTGGCAGGCTATGCCCTTATTACTTGCGACAAAGCAAGGTGATGCGCCGCAATCATAGGCGCGCGGTCCCAGGGCGGAGGTGGCGACATGGCGGTGCTCGAGACGCCGGCGGCTGGGTCGCGCCGGAAGGGCCCATTCTACACCGAACTCTATTTCCAGGTCTTGGCCGCGATCCTGGTTGGCGGGTTCATCGGGCATTTCTACCGCGGGGAGCCGTGGATCGCGGAGTACCTGAAGCCGCTCGGCGACGCCTTCGTGAAGCTGGTCAAGATGATCATCGCGCCGGTGATCTTCCTAACCATCGTCATCGGCATCGCAGGCATGCGGGACATGGGCCGGCTCGGCCGTGTGGTGTTCAAAGCCTTTGCCTACTTCCTGTTCTTCTCGACGCTGGCGCTCGTCGTCGGGCTGATCGTGGCCAACGTTGTGCAGCCGGGCGCCGGCATGAATATCGACATCGCAACGCTTGCAGCAGGCGATGTCTCGCGCGTGCAGGGGTTCGAGGCGGCCTCCCAGGACTACACGCTTGTCAGTTTCCTGCTGAACATCATCCCCGATACCTTCGTGGGGGCCTTCACGAGCGGCAATATCCTGCAGGTCCTGTTTCTGTCCATCATCGTCGGCGTGGCGATGGCGCTCGTTGGCGATCGCGCTGAACCAGCGCTGAACGTCCTTAGCTCGGTCGCAACCGTGATCTTCCGCGTCGTCGGAATACTCATGCGCGCGGCGCCGGTCGGCGCCTTCGGGGCGTTTGCGTTCGTCGTTTCCAGCCAGGGGCTCGAGGCAATCCAGAATCTCGCCATACTGATCCTGTCAGTCTACGCGACATCGATCCTGTTCATCATAATCGTGCTCGGGGCAGTCGCCGCCTGGGCCGGGTTCAGCATCCTGAAGCTGATCCGCTATCTCAAGGAAGAAATCTTCCTCGTACTTGGCACATCGTCATCGGAATCGGCACTTCCGGCATTGATGGACAAGCTGGAGCGGGCAGGGTGCGCGCGTCCCGTCGTGGGCCTTGTCGTTCCGACCGGCTACTCGTTCAATCTTGATGGCACGAACATCTACATGACCCTTGCGGCCCTGTTCATCGCACAGGCGACGAATACGCCGCTTGGGCTGGACCAGCAGATCATCCTGCTCCTCGTGGCCATGCTTAGCTCCAAAGGCGCCGCCGGCGTCACTGGCGCGGGGTTCATCACGCTGGCGGCGACGCTGGCGGTCTTCCCGTCCATTCCGATCGAGGGCATGGCGATCATCCTTGGTGTGGACCGGTTCCTGTCAGAGTGCCGCGCCCTGACGAATTTCATCGGCAACGCCGTCGCAACGGTCGTCGTCAGTCGCTGGGAAGGCGCGCTCGACAAGGAAAAGCTCAGGTCGGCGCTAAACGGCGCGCCGGCGCCGCTGGCCGCGCAGCCGATCGAGCAGGACGCGGATTGACTCTGCAGTTTAGCAGGACAGGATATCCGGCTTGATGTCGGCGATCCGTGTCGCGCCCGTGAGCGCCATCGCCACGCGCATCTCGGCTTCCATCAGCTGCAGCACATGCGCGACGCCGGCCTGGCCACGTCCCGCCAGCGCATAAGCCCACGCCCGACCAAGCAGTACCCCGCTGGCGCCAAGCGCCAGCATCCGCACCACGTCCAGCCCGGACCGAACGCCGCCATCTGCAAGGATGGTCGTCTGTCCGCCAACAGCCTGCACAATCGCGGGCAGGGCGCGGGCGCTGGAAAGAACGCCATCCAGTTGCCGCCCGCCATGGTTGGAGACGACGATGCCATCAGCGCCGGTGTCCACCGCGGCGCGGGCGTCATCGGCGTCGAGCACGCCCTTAAGAACGAGCGGCCCCTTCCATTCCGAGCGAACCCACTCGAGATCGCGCCAGGTCACGCGTGGATCAAAGTTCATGCGCATCCAGCTGAAAAAATCCTCGAGGCCAGATCGCTTGCCAAGCACCGGAGCCACATTCCCGAGCTTGTGTGGTCGTCCCATCATCCCGACATCCCACGCCCAGTCAGGCCGTTGCATCGCCTGACCGATGCGACGGAGCGATCCGGAAATCCCACTCGCACCGGCGAGGCCCGAGCGATAGTCGCGATACCGCGCACCCGGCACAGGCATGTCGACGGTAAACATCAGCGCGGAGCAATTGGCCGCCTGCGCCCGCGCAATCAGGTCACGCATGAACCCGCGGTCACGGATCATGTAGAGCTGAAACCAGAAAGGGTCAGCCACAGCCCGCGTCACTTCCTCAAGGCTGCACGCGGACACCGTCGACAGTGTGAACGGCACGCCGTAGTCGCGCGCCGCCCGTGCAGCCTGAACCTCGCCCCGGCGCGCCAGCATGCCGGCCAGTCCGATCGGAGCGAGCGCTACAGGCAGTCGCGATTTCTGCCCGAGCAGCGTCGTTGATAGATCGAGCTGCGAAACATCGCGCATCACGCGCTGGCGCAACGCGATCTCCTGCAGATCGCTCTGGTTCCGCCCAAGCGTGACCTCGTCGTATGAGCCCCCGTCCACATATTCGAACAGGAAGTGCGGCACGCGTCGCCTGGCCAGCTCGCGATAGTCCGATATCGACGCGGCCTTGTGCGCCATCAGATGCTCTTCGAGCGGCCGGCCCAGTAAGGCGCGCGAACCTGCGCCCGCAGTACCTTTCCAGCGGCGTTGCGCGGCAAAGTGTCGACGTAGTCTATCGTCCGCGGCCGCTGGAAGCCCGGCAGGCGATCCTTGGCGAAGTCCATGATCGACTGTGCCGTCTCATCAGAGCGAGCGACACCGGGTTTCAATTCAACCACCGCCTTGATCTCCTCGCCCCAATCCTCGTTGGGCACTCCAACCACGGCTGCGTCTGCGATCAGCGGATGCCGGATCAGCACCTCGTCAATCTCGACAGGATATATGTTGACACCGCCCGAGATGATCAGCTCAGCCGTGCGGCCGGTAAGGAACAGGTCGCCGTCTGCATCAAGCCGGCCCATATCGCCAAGCGTGAACCAGTCGCCGCGATAGCTTGCGTCTGTCTTGCCTTGTTCCTTGTAGTATTCGAAACGCCCCGTCGCCGGCGCCCTTACGTAGATCAAGCCTTCCTGGCCCTGCGGCACAGGGTTACCGTCAATATCCAGTAGCTTGATCTCCACCCCTGGCACGGCCTTTCCGACCGTGCCGGGCTTGCGCAACCACTCATGCGGACTGACGAACACGCCGCCGCCTTCGGTCGAGGAATAGTACTCGTAAAGCACCGGCCCGAACCACTCCATCATCGCCTGCTTTACATGCGCAGGGCAGGGCGCCGCGCCGTGGATCATCCAACGCATCGACGAGACATCGTACCTCTGCCGTGTCTCCTCCGGCAGTTGCAGCATGCGGTGCATCATCGTCGGTACCACATGTGTATGCGTCGCCTTGTGCTGCTGGATGAGCCGCAGCGTTTCCTCCGCATCCCACTTGTCCATCAGCAGCGTCGTGACGCCAGCATTGATCGGGATGACGAAATTGATGCCCAGGGGCGCTGCATGATACAGCGGCCCCGTCAGCAGCGATATGTCCACGGCGGGATTCCACTTCGCCGTCTCGTTGCAGACGCCGGTCAGCTGGGACACCACTGGTCGCGTCCGGCGATAGACGCCCTTTGGCCGACCCGTCGTTCCCGAGGTGTAGAGCATCGTCGAGCCAGGCTCGGCGTCGTCGATGTCTTCGCCAGACTCTCCGACCAGAGCCGCATCAAAGTCGTCGAAGCCTTCAATGGCGCCGGCGTAGGAGAGCTTCACTGCCAGCTTGTCGGACAACCCGGCCGCCGCCATGGCGCCCGCCACGAACCGTCCACTCGCGATGAGTGCACTCGCATCGCAGTTGTCGACCACATACGCGATCACCTCAGGCGTCTGGTGCCAGTTCACCGCCGTAAGCCGCAGCCCTGATCGCTGGGTCGCAGCCCAGACGACGGCAAACTCCGGTCCGTTGTGCGCCAGCAGCGCCACCCCATCGCCAACCCGCAACCCCCGCCTGCGAAACAGGCGCACCATCCGGTTGGCCTGCTGGTTCAGTTGCTTCCAGGTGAGGTTGCCTGACGGAGAGATAATCGCCAGCCGATCCGGCGTGCGACGCGCGTGAGCAGCGACCGTCATGCCCTGCGCAATCAACTGTTCGTCGGTCAGCCTGGTAGTCATCGGTTACGCTTCCTCGCCCGGGTTATGGCCCCGCTGGATCACAGGATATGTCGGGGAGACGCCATGCGGCAATCGCGCTGGGGCTCGCCTCAGGCCGGCGGCTGGTATTCATCCCGCAGCTGTCGCTTTAGCACCTTGCCAATCGAGGAACGCGGCAACGTCTCCACCACGATCGCGTAGGTCAGCCGCTGCGTCTTGCCGACCCGACCATTGAGCCACGTCTTCAGCGCCTCGGCCGTCGCCGTCTCGCCCGTCCGCAACACAATGAACGCCGCTGGCGTCTCGCCCCATTCGCGTGATGGGATGCCGACCACAGCGGATTCCGCGACAGCCGGATGCTTCGCCAGCTCGGCCTCGAGGTCGCTGGGGTAGACGTTGAAGCCGCCCGTGATGATCATGTCCTTCTTACGGTCGCCGAGCACCAGAAACCCGTCCTCGTCGAACCGGGCCACATCACCAGTCCGGATGAAGCGCTCGCCCTCTGGGCTGTACCATTCAGCGTCGGCCGTCTTCTTCGGCTGGTTGTGATAGCCCGTCATGATCGAGATCGACCTGCCGACAACTTCTCCGGTCTCGCCGTGCGGTAGCTCCTTGCCATCCTCGCCGATGATCCGGATGTCGTGCCCCGGCGCTGGCTGGCCAACCGTGTGCAGCTTGTGCGGAAACTCATGCGCGCGCAGCAGGCACGATCCACCACCTTCTGTCATGCCGTAGATCTCGACGAGCCCGCCCGGCCAACGCTTCAGGATGTCGGCCTTCAGGTCTGCTGGAAACGGGGCGCTGGTACAGGTCTTCATGCGATAGGATGACAGATCAAAACTATCGAAGTCCGACAGGTCCATCAGCCGCCGATACTGCACCGGCACCAGCATGGCATGAGTGGCGCGATGCTGCTGTGACAATGCGAGAAAGCCACGCGCGTCGAACTTGCGCATCAGCACAACCGTCCCGCCACGCATCAGCGCCGGGATCAAACTCACGAGCGTCGTGTTCGAATAGAGCGGCGTCGAGACCACTGTGATTGCATCGGGACCATAGCCGAGCGTCTCGGCGCGCCTCACATGGCCCCATCGCATCTTGTGCGGCTGGACTATGCCTTTCGGCGCACCGGTGGTGCCAGACGAATAGATGATATTGAACGGCTGGTCAGGATCGATCTCGACGGGTGCGGGCTTAGACTCCTCAAACGCCAGCCACGCCGCAAATGACTGATTGCGGGCGCCTTCAAGCGCGATGCGCTTGGCAGCAGGAGGTTCAGCGACAGACTCGAGCGCAAGTGAGGCTGCATCGTCCACGAAAACTAGCTTCGCGCCGCAGTCCCTTACCATCATCGCCAACTGCTCGGCGGTGGAGGATGGCGCAAGCGGGCAGGCGGCAGCTCCCGCGCGCAGGGCGGCGACAAAGATCGCCACATACTCAATCGAAGACGGACTACAGATGGCTACCGTATCCAGCCTCCGTACGCCGTCCCGCTGCAGAGCCACAGCGGCCCGATCGATCAGCGTATCGAGCCCTGCAAACGTCAGCATGCGATCGCCATCGACTACCGCCGGATGATCCGGTCGGCTGCAAGCATGGGCCCGGATCAGCTCCGGCATGGTTGCAAACGGTTGCGCCATTAGATCATCGAAGGTCGGCATGCCTATCTGCCTTTGAAAACGGGATCGCGGCGCTCATGAAAGGCGGCGCGGCCCTCGCGGAAATCTTGACTGTCGAAGCAGGCATCGATTGCGGCCTGCGCAGCTGGCCGGAGCGTCGGATCGCTGGCGGCGCGGCTGGAAAGCTTGGCAGCCGCATACGTCATCGGCGCTGTCGCAGCGATCTGATCGGCAAGCGTGCGGATTGTCTTGTCGAGCAAGGCCTCGGACACGACATGATTCACCAGCCCCAGCCGCCAGGCTTCGGCGCTTGTGAGTTGCCGCGCCGTTGCGATCATGTCGAGCGCGATGCCTGACCCGACGATCCCCTGGAGGCGCTGCAGGTTCTCCAACTCGTACCCCAGCCCGAGGCGGCCTGCCGGCACTCCAAAACGCGACCCTTCGGTGCAGATGCGTATATCGCACGCACTGGCGATCACCATACCGCCGCCGATGCAGAACCCCCTGATCATGGCGACCACTGGCAAAGGCGCAGACAGCAGGGAGGCCGTGGCTGCGCCAACCGCCTCAGTGAAATCCCGGTTTGATGCCGCATCATTCCGCTGAACGTCGAACTCGGCGATGTCGGCGCCCGAAATGAATGCCCGCTCACCGGCGCCGCGCAGCACGATGCAACGCACGGCCGGATCAGCCAGAAGCGCAGCGACGGCTACAGGGATAGCGTCCCACATGTCGCGTCGGACGGCATTTAGTCGTTCTGGCTGATTGAATGTAAGCCAGCCGATCGCGCCCTCGGTTTCGGTCAGGATCCGACCCTCGGCATACTGCTGAACACCTGCCTGCATGTGCATCCTCGCGGTACCGTTACGTTGACCCGCACCCGTTGGGCCGGTACGAATCGATACATTAGCGCTAGGGCCTAACCCGTATCTGAGGCAAGGTCCGGTGGATGGGTTGGGATGGATTGAAGTCGCCAGACAGGCTGGCGGCCGACGGAGCGCCTGCTGACATGGCGGAAGACGCCCTACCTCCCGGCCTTGCGAGCGATCATGACGTACTTGTCTTCGCCGAAGCAGAGTTGGCGGCCGGACGACCTGCGGCGCTCGTCACGATCGTTGGCCTCGATGGACCATTTTCGCGGCCACTCGGCGCCCAGCTGGCCGTCGCTGGTGACCGTCGCTTCGCCGGCAGCATCTCGGGCGGCTGCCTGGAGCAGGCTCTGACCGAGGAAGCCCAGACCGCGCTTCGTGAAGGCTCGAACCGAACGCTTCGCTACGGCAGTGGTTCGCCCTATCTCGATGTGCGCCTGCCATGTGGCGGCGGCCTCGATCTTCATGTCGATGCCTCACCAGGCCGCGAGTTGCTCCAACAGGCGATCGCGCTCGGCCGATCGCGTACACCCTTTGCACTCGGCTTCGATCCCAAATCCAGCCGCAGCAGCCTTCGGCTGCTCGAAGTGAACGAAAGCGGCCGGGCAGGCGAGTTTGTCCGCCGGTACGACCCACGCTTGCGGATCGTCCTTGCTGGACGCGGATGGGAAATCGTCGCCATGAGCCAGATGGCGCGCACGTCTAACGTCGAACTTGTCGTCGCCAGCCAGGAACAGGCGACACTCGACTTCTGCCGATCTCACGCCGATGATCTCATCCGGCTTACAGTGCCGACGGCGGCGCCGTCGCTTCCACTCGACGCAAACACCGCCGTCGCGTGTCTCTTTCACGAACACGAATGGGAAGCGCCGATCCTGCTCGATGCGCTGCGCAGCCCGGCCTTCTATGTCGGCGCGCTTGGCTCGCGCCAGACGCACCAGCGTCGCATCGAAACCCTCCGCGCACTCGGCGCCGGACCCGATGACATCACGCGCCTGACCGGTCCGATCGGTCTTTTTCCGTCACAGGACCCACGTTCGCTTGCCGTCTCAGCGCTCTCGGAAATCGTGAAGGTCTGGAACGAGCGCGGAGGATCGCGATGAGCGTGCCCCTGAACCGGGTCGTCGTCATGCTGCTGGCATCCGGCCTGTCACGCCGCTATGGCAGACGCGACAAGCTGATGGCACGCCTTGGACACAAGCACCTGATCGACCATTCAGCCGACGTCATCGCCAGCCTGCAAGTGCTCGCGCGCGTCGCTGTTTGTCCGCCGGACCACCACAGCATTCGCAACAGCCTTGCCGGCAGGTTCGTAATCGCACTCAACAAGAAGCCCAAGCACGGCCTCGGCCACTCCATCGCCGTGGGCGTGCAGGTCGCGCTTCAGTTCAAGCCAGATGCTATCGTCGTCTGTATGGGCGACATGGCGTTCATCGAGCCATGGCTAATAGAAGCCCTTACGGCGAAGCTTGGCGACGCCGACATCGTCCACGCCGGCGCACCTGGACGCGTGCGTCCCCCAACAGCGTTCGGCGCAGCGTGCTTCGACCAACTCAGCAAGCTGGAAGGAGACGACGGCGCAAAGAAGATTATCGGGCAGGGTGGGTTCCGCGTTCTCGGCCTCAACGCGCCATCGCCTCTATTGCTCGACGTCGACACGCGAGAGGAGCTGAACTTTGCACGCCGCCAGCTTGAGCTGCGTGCCAAGTATCCACAGCAGCAGATCGCTCCGGAACCAGCGACGCCTTACACAACGTCATCGAAACCCCTGGCAGCGGCAGCCGAGCAGGTGGCGCCTACCCCGCGCCGGGCGAACGCTCGGCAGTCTTGACGTCGGTCCACAGCGCTTCCTGCTCGTCGAGCGAAAGCGCCGCGAAGTCCTGACCACGTGCGCGCGCAAGTGTCTCCATAGCACGGAAACGCTTGCCAAACTTTGAATTGGCGGCGCGCAAAGCTTCCTCCGGATCCACTGAGAGCTTCCGGCACAGATTGGCGACCACGAACAGGATGTCACCTAACTCCTCGGCCACATGCGCCTCGTCCCGCACCGGCGCAGCAATAGCCTCCTCGAGTTCCCGAATTTCTTCCTGAAGCTTATGGAAAACCGGTTCAGGCGAAGGCCAGTCGAACCCGACCCGGGCGGCGCGCTTGGCAAGCTTCTCGGCCCGCATCAGGGCCGGCAAACCCAGCGCAACCCCGTCTATGGCACTCGGCGTCCCATCTTGCACCTTTCTCGCCCGTTCAGCCGCTTTCATAATCTCCCAGGCGCCGGACTGCGCATCAGCATCCGCAATCGTAGCCGACCCAAATACATGCGGATGCCGGTCGATCATCTTCTCGACCAGACCGCGCACGACGTCGTCGATATCGAAATGCCCGGCCTCTTCAGCCATGCGCGCGTGGAACACCGACTGGAACAACAGGTCGCCAAGCTCGCCCTGGAGCTCACCCATGTCATTCCGCTCGATCGCGTCGGCGACCTCATAGGCCTCCTCGATCGTATACGGCGCGATCGTACGGAAGGTCTGCGCCACATCCCAGGGACACCCCCCAACCGGATCCCGCAGTCGAGCCATTAACGCCACCAGATCGCGAAACGCGTCGCCTGACGAGGGGAGGGAGGACCCTCCCTCGACGCCGGCGTTGCCGCCTGCGGAAGCCTTGTCCGTCTCAGCCACGCCCCACACCCCCTATTGCGTCAGTCGCATAATCAACATTATGGGCAATTAGATTGATATTGAAATCAGCCACGTAGCGGCATCTCCAGCTCCATCCCGTCATAGGCGGGCTCCACGCCCGCTGGCAGCTCGGACCGCAGCTTGGCGTAGTCCAGGTCGACATGCAGGTTCGTCAGCACGGCGCGCCGCGGCTTGAGCCGCTCGATCCAGGCCAGCGCCTCCGCAACGCTCGCATGCGTCGGGTGCGGTCTGTAGCGCAGCGCATCGACCACCAGCGTATCGAGCCCATACAACCGCTCGAGCGTCACGTCCGGCAACCGTACCACATCGTTGCAGTAGCCAAACGTCCCAATCCGAAAGCCCAGCGAACTGATCCCACCATGGTCCTGCGTCAGCGCCAGCATCTCCAGGTCGCCACCCAGACCTCCGAGCCTGACCGCCTGCCCCGCTACCAGATCGTCGTGCCGGTCGAGGATCGCAGGGTACGCGCCCGCCCCCTCGAAGCAGTATCTGAACCGGTCTCCGACGACGCGAGCCGTCTCGGCGTCCATGTGCAGCGGGATGCGCTTCATCGCGCGGAGCACGAGCGCGCGCAGGTCGTCGATGCCATGGCACTGGTCAGCGTGTTCATGTGTGAGGACGACCGCGTCCAGCCGCGTGACCTGGGCCGCCAGCAACTGCTCCCGCAGATCCGGCGACGTGTCGATGAGCACCAGCGTTGGCTCGGCCGCCCCAGGCGACCAGTAACGAACGAGCGCCGAACAGCGCGTCCGTCGGTTGCGCGGCTCCGCGGGATCGCAGACGCCCCAGTCATTGCCGATCCGCGGGACGCCGCCGGACGAACCGCACCCGAGGATACGAACCTGCAACCTGCCCTTCGTGACCGCCGCGCTCATTGGATCCGCCTGAACAGCGCTAAGGCGTTCCTTGTCGTCAGCCGGGCAGCATCCTCGAGTTCGAGGCCGCGATGGGCGGCGAACGCGCGGCACACATCCGCGACATAGGCCGGCTCATTGCGACGGCCACGATGCGGGATCGGCGCAAGGTAGGGGCAATCGGTTTCGAGGATCAGCTTGTCCAACGGGATTTTCGCTATGACGCCCCGAACGTCGGTCGCGTTCTTGAACGACAGGATACCCGAGACCGAGAACCACGCCCCAAGATCCATCGCCCGCATCGCGAGCCGCTCGCCACTCGTATAGCAGTGCATCAGGATCGGAAACGCGCCGCGCCTGTACTCACGCTCGAGAATGTCGCCGGTCAGGTCATCGGCCTCGCGCGTATGCACGACCAGGGGCAACTGGGTCTCACGCGCCGCAGCGATATGTTCGATGAAGCTCCGTTCCTGGAGGGCGATGTCGCTGTAGCCGTAGTGCTGGTCCAGACCCGTCTCCCCGATGCCGACCACCTTCACGTCGCGCGCTTCCTCGACCAGCGTTCCAGCCTGCAGAGACCAGAAGTCCTTCGCATAGTGCGGATGCACGCCAACTGTGCAGTGGATGTCTTCGTTCGCCGCCGCAATCGCCTTCACGGCGGGATAGCGGTCAAGCCGGTCGCAGATCGTCACCATGCGCGTGACGCCCGCCGCTCGCGCCCGCGAGAGCACATCCTGCAAGTCGTGCGCGAACTGCTCGGCGTGGAGATTCACATGCGTGTCGAACAGCAAGCGTCAGGCTCCCGCATTGCCGAAACGGCCGGACACAGCCTGGAGCGCCGCAGCCACCGTCTGCGCGCGATCCTGATTCAACGCCGACGCCTCGGCACTGATACGCGCCACGGTGAGCGCTGCATCCGCCAGGTCGCCCGCAAGCACCGGATCGCTCTCTCGCACAGCCCGCCTCTGCAGATACCCGCGCAGATGCTCCAGCGACATTGCCAGGGCACCTTCGCTGCGCGCCGCCTGAGACAGCGCGCCTTGCAGCGCCGCCGCATCAACGACATCCGCGCGCAACAGCGAGTCGATCGCTGTGCCGGCTGCGTCGCCATCACCCTGCATCAACGCGATCGCGCGCCCCGGTCTTCCTGGCGCCAGCGCTGCGACGGACTCGGCCTTCGCGCCCGTGTGGCCTGCCTGCGACAGCACAGCCAGATCGTCGCGCTCGGTCAACGCGCCACAGCGCAGCACGCGGCAACGACTGCGTATCGTCGGCAACAATGCCTGTTCGCCATGCGAGATCAGGAACAACACGGCTTTGGCGGGCGGCTCCTCAAGCGTCTTCAGCACGGCGTTGGCGCCGAAGCGGTTCATCTCATCGACAGCGTCAATGATCGCCACGCGCCAGCCGCCAAGCGCAGGACGCAGCGAGAAGAACTGCGCAAGCTCGCGTACGCTGTCTACCGGGATTTCTGATTTCTGCTTGCCCCTGTCGTCGAACGGGCGGCGGATCACTCGCAGGTCCGGATGACTGCCGGCAAGCGCCAGCCGCGTCAGCGCTGGGTCGGGCGAGGCGGAAAGGTCGGCGCGATCGCCCAGAAGAGTCAGGGCCAGCCGCAGCGCGAGCCGCGCCTTGCCGACACCGCGCGAACCGCGCAGCAGCCAGCCATGATGCATGCGGCCAGCTGCGAGCGCCTCAAAGAACTCCCGGCGCGCCGCCTCATGGCCAAACACGGGTCCGAAATCATCCGGCTGGAGCTCCATCAGCGGACCTCCGGAAAGCGTCGCGTGATTTCCGCCAATGCATTCAACGCCAACGACTCTGGCGAAGCGGAAGCATCCAGCACAAGACAACGTTGCGGATTGGCATACGCGATGTCGAGGAAGGCGCGATGCACCGCGGCGTGATAGTCGAGGTCGCGGGACTCGATTGCATCCCGCGTGGCTGACCGCGAGTTCATCCGTGTACGCGCAATGTCCATCGGCAGATCAAGCATGAGTGTGAGATCCGGGCCATCTGCGCCGACGCACACTCTCTCAAGCGCATCGAAATGCTCCGGCGCGACGCCCCCTGCCGCAACCTGGTAGGCCCGCGTCGAATCCGAAAAGCGATCGCAGATCACCCAGGCCCCGCGCGCCAGCGCCGGTCGGATCGTGCGATCGAGATGATCGCTGCGCGCTGCGTAGAACAGCAACGCCTCTGCGACCGGATTCCATCCGCCGATGTCGTCGGGTGGATTGAGGATCAGACGCCGCAGGGTCTCCGCGCCCGGCGATCCGCCCGGCTCACGCGTGCGGACAATCTCGACGCCATTGGCAGCCAGACGCGAGGCAAGCGCGGCCGCAAGCGTGGATTTGCCAACGCCCTCGCCGCCCTCGAGCGTTATGAACCGGCCGCGTTGCACCAAGAGCTAGTCACCCCTCAGCCCAAGCATCGCCTTGCCGAAGAAGCCGAGCTGATTGACCGACGCGCCCGCCGCCACCGGAATGCGCTTTGTCGGCGTGCCCGGCGCCGTGATCACGAGTTCGCCGACCACATCGCCTTCCTTCACCGGCGCATACAGCGGCCCCTTGTAGACAACTTCGCCCTTGATCTTGTCGACCGCATCGAGATGCAGCCCGACCGCATATTCTTCCGCCGCCACCAGCGGCACCTGTGCCTGCTCGCCCAGCCATACATCGGCAACCGCAACCTGAGCGCCCTTGGTCACCAGTGTCGCTGAGGTGAAATCAAGGAAGGCAGACCGCATCACGCGCGGACCCTCCTGCTTCCGCGCCGTCTCGCTGGCGAGGCCGTTCAGCACGATGATCCGCCGCTTGCCTTCACGCACCGCTGAACCGACAAGCCCATAGCCCGAAACGGACAAGTGCCCCGTCTTCACGCCGTCAGCACCGTCCAGTTCCCGCAGAAGGGGATTGCGGTTGTATTGGCGTGTCTTGTTGAAGGTGAACTCCGGCTCCGAGAACATCGGATAGAACTCCGGGAAGTCCTTGATCAGCCTGAACGAAAGCAGCGAGATATCGTGCGCGCTCATGCGGTGGCGTGGATCATCCAAGCCGGTCGCGTTCGCGAACGTCGAATTGGTGAGGCCGAGCTCCTTGCCGCGTGTCGTCGCCTGGCGCGCATAGGCTTCCTCGCTGCCGAACAGTCCTTCGGCAAGCACGATGCATGCGTCATTGCCCGAGACGATCACCGCACCCTTCAGCAGGTCCTGAACATTCACCTTCGAGTTCAGCGGCAGGAACATGGTCGAACCGTCGGTGCCGGCTCCGCCCGTACGCCACGCATGTTCGCTCACCGTGAACTCGTCGGTCATCGCCAGTCGGCCAGCTTTGATACGCTCGAACACCATGTAGTAGAGCATCAGCTTCGACATCGACGCCGGGACCATCGGCTCGTCGCCCCTCTTGGAGTAGAGAGGCAGGCCGGTGTCGCCATCCATGATGTAGGCGTAGGTGGCCGCTGTACTTAGGGGGTCGGCCGCCGACGCCTCCGTTGACGCAGGCGCGGGCGGCACGCCGGGCCCCGGCTGGGCGACGGCGGATGCAGCTGCCAGCACGGCAACGGCAAGGGTTCCAGCAATGAAACGCATGGCGACAGACTCCCTAGGGAATCCGCCCACAAAACGTCGTTTCGGGCATCCGCGTCAACCGCCGGGAAGCCGCAGAGCGGCATTCCCTGCCCTGCCCCGCCCGGTTCAGCCGTTCCGGGCGACAACAATCGCCTTCGCGACGGGTCCGTCGAGGCTCCGTCGGGCCGCTTCAGCATCATCGCGGGACGCCCAGGGGCCGAGCATTACGCGGTAGAATGCGGAGCCATTCACCTGGACTGTCTCGATCGCGAGAGGTCCGGCGCCGGCGAGACGGCCGCGCAGGGCATGGGCATTGGCAAGATCGGAGAACGAACCGGCCTGCAGGTAGAAACCACTCACAGGCTTCACTGCCACCTGACTGGCCACGATCGGTGGCAGCGAGCGCATCGCCACATCCACACGCTGGGGCTGGTTCGCAACCTTCAGTTCGCCACCGCCATTGGCGGGGGCAGGTCCAACGTACTCCACCCGAACCTTCGCGGTGCCCTTGGCGTGCATGTCGAGCGCAGCACCCGCCGCCTTCGACAGATCGATGATGCGATCGTCCACAAATGGCCCGCGGTCGTTCAGCCGGACAACGACAGCCTTGCCATTCTCCAGGTTGGTGACGCGCACGAGCGAGGGGATCGGAAGGGTCGGGTGCGCCGCCGTCAGATCATTCTCATTGAACCGTTCGCCAGACGCAGAGGCCTTGCCATGGAAGGTCGGTCCATACCACGAGGCAGTACCGACCTCGTTATAGTTCGGCTCGTGCGCCGGCACGTACCAGCGGCCCGCCACCTGATAGGGAGGACCGGCAAACGGCGTGACCGCCACGGGCGCAACCTTGCGAGCGGTCAGAGGCTCGGGCGTACCGGAAGCCGCAAGGGGCGTCGGTCCGAACGTCGCCTTCGGCGCGCCTGCGCGCAGGTCGAGCGCGCCAGCCGGCGCGGCGTTCGAGAAACTCGGGATTGGGGCATGCGGCGCCACGCTCAGCGACAACATATCGGAGCGCGGCTCCAGCCGCTGCATTGTCGTCTTCGTCGCGGATTTGTACTCGATCGGAGCCTGCGCCAGCGCAGGTCCAGAAACAATCACGCTAATCGCCATGGCCAAAGGCAGTGAGCCAGCGAACGTGGAAACGCGGAAGGTGAGGCGACGAGCCATCATCGATCCCTCTTGAAATCAGCCGCTCTTCTGGCGGTATGGGCTCACCTTAGCCATGCGGAACTTGCCCGCCCCGCAACCGGACTCCGTCAATTTTCATCAATTTGGCTGGGTCTGAAGCTATGGTTAGCCACCCGGCGCGAATTCCACAGGCTTGCGCGCTGTTTTCCCCGAAAACCGCAGCTCTGCCGCTTGCTGGCGCCTTATCCGGCCTGCGCCGCTGTAAACCATTTTCTTTGTAGCCAACCGTGCCTAGAAGGACCGCCAAGGAAGGGTGGCCGAGTGGTTTAAGGCAACGGTCTTGAAAACCGTCGTAGGGGAAACTCTACCGTGGGTTCGAATCCCACCCCTTCCGCCACCCCAGCTCATGAGAAGCCCCTAGCAAGAAAGCGGTCTCTTTCCGCTCATGCTCTGCAGACAGCCGCTTGCGACTGGCCCAACACCCGTTAGTTTCCCGCCCGACCGAACCGCGGTCAGCCAAGGAAACTCCCCATGAAACTCCGCCTTGCCTCCATCATCGTCCCGGCCATGCTGGGCGCCTTCGCCATGACGGCCCACGCGCAGAACGGCGGCGCCAAGCTGTCTGTCGAAACAACTCCGATTTCCGAGATCATCAAGAACGAGAAGGCCAAGGCCGCCCTCGAGGCCGCCCTGCCCCCGATCGTCGAATACTACGACCAGATCGGCTCCATGACGCTCAAGGACGTCGCCCCGATGTCCCAGGGCGCGCTCGACGATGCCAAGCTGAAAGAACTCCAGACGACCTTCGACTCGGTCAGCTGATCCATAGTCCCGCCGGCGCCTTCTTCTCCTGCCGGGCAGGAGGGGGAGGCGCCGTCAAGGCCGTTGCGAATGGGCGACCAGTCGTCCGATAACCACCCACGGGAAGTTGCGTGTGGGAGTCGGCGTACGATGTGGTTCGACAATGTCGGCACGTTCATCGAGTTCGGCTTCCAGCACATCATCCCGCAAGGCCTCGACCACGTGCTCTTTGTGGTCGCACTCTATCTCAATGCCCGCAGCTGGCCGTCGCTGACACTGCAGGTCACGACTTTTACCGTCGCGCACACCATCACGCTCGGCCTCGCGGCCACCGGCGTCCTCTCAAGCCCCGGCGACATCATCGAGCCATTGATCGCCGCGTCGATCATCGTCCTCGCGCTCGAAGCGATCTTCGCGCCGAAAGCCACAGCTTGGCGCCTACCCGTCGTCTTCGCCTTCGGCCTGCTGCACGGCCTCGGCTTCGGCTCGGTGATGAAGGTCTACCTCGAGAACGCTGACCTCTCTTCCGGTCTGATAGGCATCACGATCGGCGTCGAACTCGGACACATGGCTGTGCTTGTCGCCACCGGCCTCGCCGCCTTCGCCGTCCAGCTCGCGCTCAAGACCGCCAACAAACCGGGCCTCTACCGCCCAGCCTTCGTGATCCCGGTCGCGGGACTGATCGCGCTGGTCGGCGCGTACTGGGCGCTGCAGAGGGTGGGCTTGCTGCCGGAGTAGGCGCCATGCACGTCAGGATGAGAGATAGACATACCAGGCGGCCAGCAAGACGAGCCGCGCCGAAAACACTGACCCCGTGAGAGCTGACAGCCCAATCGCTGTGACGCCTGCCACGGCGCCGGTTGCCGACGCGATCGTCAGCACGTCCAGCGGCGGATGATGCATGATCGCCGGCAGCCCCAGCAGGACGGACCAGATCACCCCGGCGATGACAAAAGCCGCCCGCCGGAGCATTGGCCCATGCACAGCCAGCTTCGTCAGCGAAACCAGATGGCGCGCTTCACTACGACCTGCGTGAGCGCTGAGCGCAAACGCAAGCACCAGCAGCCCGACTGGGCTGCCGCCATGACGAAAGTCCGGGAGAACCGCCGACACGCCTGCGGCGATGACCGCCAGTAGGGGAAAGGCCCAGCCGGAACCGATAAGGCGCATCTCGGCAATCACGAGGCCGAGGGGACTGGCGATCGAGAATTTCGCTGGCGGCGCATTTGCGGCCACGCGGCGCGGCGGACGACTCAACCAGCTGTCGAATCGGCCACCCAAAGCAGCTTTCCGGTGCTCGCGATGGGGCACATGGAGCAATCCCGCCGAGACAGCCAAGCCGATGGCGATGCCGACCCAGGCAAGGCGGGACTCAACATAGCCCGGAGAACGGAGACCTGCGAAGACGTCGAGTGGAACGCGCCCGGGCGCCACCTCACCGCCGCCGATGATGAAACTGTCCGTACCCGCGGGCGCGCCGACCAGCAATGGCGATGCGAAGCCGGTGAAATCCAGCAAGTTGGTGGAGAATGTCCGCTCCGCGCCCATGGCTACCGCCGGCACGACGATCGACGTCATCCAGAGCACCAAGAAGACAACGTCGCCAACAGCGCCTCGCATCAGTGGTCGCGCATCGAAAAGGGTTCGGAGGCCCGCGAGCCCCAACAACGTAGGCGCGGCGACCACCCAGAGCGCAAAGGTGATCTCGCGAACGTTCAGTGCGGCGGGTGGAAGGATCATCCATGCCAGAAAGAAGCCAGAGAGCGTGAGCACCGTCAGCATGGCTAACAACACCACGGCGTCGGCCGCAAAACGCCCGAGCGCAATCGCAACGCGAGGCGCTGCGGTGACTTCCTCGACCTGCCACGGCTGGCGCCGCGTCGTGTTGGCGCGCAGGTAAAGCCACGCAACCGGCAGCACGAGCGTCGATACGACGATGCCGAGCGACACGCCAAGAAAGCCCGAAGTCATCTCCGGCAGCTGCGTGCCGATGATGATGCGAACGCCTTCAGCGTCTGGGCCTATCGGGATCATGTATCGCGCAGCAATCGGAGCTGCGATCAGCAGGAGCCACAGGCTGACGCTGCGTTGATATCGCCGCAGTGAGTTGGCGATTGAAGAAGCAAGCACCCGTGCAGCGCTCACGCGGATGGCTCAAGCAATTGCGTAGCTTGCGGTGTCACCAGACCCGCCTCGACGCGCAAGACGCTTGCTGCGTGGCGCCTCAACCCTTCTGCCAGATGTGTCGTCATGACGACGATCGACCCCTTTGCACGCTCGAGGATCAGGTCCGTGACCTTGCTGGCTGATTCGGAATCCAGCTCGGCAGTTGGTTCGTCCAGCGCCAATAGCTCGGGATCACCCAGCAGGGCCTGCGCGAAGATCAGACGTCTGCGCATCCCGCCCGAAAAGCTCGCAATATGCCGGTTTATGTCGTCGTGCAGACCGATGGTGGCGGCGATCGCCTGGAATTGCTGATCGGCCTGCTCCAGCTTCAATCCCTTGAGCGCCGCCATGTGCATTGCAAACTCGCGCGCCGTCAGGTCGTCGGGCAGGTCCACAGCCTGGGGCGCATATCCAAGCGTCCTGCGCAATGCACGGCGGTCAGCTGCCCCCTTCCACACAATCGAGCCCTTGCTGGGACGCTCAGCCGTCGCGAGCAGCCGCAAGAGCGTTGTCTTGCCCGCCCCGCTGGGACCAACCAGCAGATTGAGGCCGGTCGCGAAGGTCAGCGAGACCTCGGTCAGCACGCGCATGCGCGCATAGTTCTTGCTCACGCCCCTTAGCTCAAGCAATCGCCCGTTCCCCGCGTACCTGCACCGCCAGAGTATCGCCGCGGCCTGCGGTCGTAACCAGCAAAGCGGGTGGAGAAAATGGTGCCCAGGGCCGGAATCGAACCAGCGACACGCGGATTTTCAATCCGCTGCTCTACCAACTGAGCTACCTGGGCGCACCGCCTCTCGGCGATGAAGGCGGGATGTATAGTGGCAGGCCTATTCCGTGTCCATGCTCTTTGCGACACGGTGCAGTGAGTTGTTTTCAGGCGAATTTGAGGGATCGAAGCCCTCTTCCTCCTCTTCCCCCGCCCGCGCTCCTGGAATCGCATAGCTGCCCTTCAGCCAGCGCGAGAGGTCCACATCAGCGCAGCGGCGCGAGCAGAACGGCCTGAAAGCTGGCTCGGCAGGCTTCGAACAGATGGGGCAAGCCATCAAGCGCTCCTCACATCCGGCCGCGGTCCACGCGCCGGCGCTGCCTCCACCGTCCAGCGCTGGCCGATGCGGTCGCCCAGCGCATGTCGCCAGCCGATATGGTCATGGTCGAGCCAGGCTTCCACCTCGGGGCTGACCCGCGCCACGAGACGTGATCCGCGATCCTGCCAGCCCGCCGTTTCGATCGCCCGCAGCGTCTCCAGCGCGACGCGTTCCACCGAACCTGATCCAAGCGCATCAGACAGCGGCCGCCCCCGCCGCGCCACCGCCGCCTCGACCACGCCCAGCCGCGACATCTCCAGTACATCACTCGTGCGCCCGAGATAGCCTGCCAGCGCCTCGCGATACCGCGCCACCACCGCGCGGCGGCTCTCGGCCTGCTTCATCCCAACGAAATCGATCAGCACCAGCCCACCGAGCAACCGGAGCGAGATCTGCCGCGCCGCCGCCTCCGCCGCCGCCACGTTCAGCTCCTGCGCAAACCGCTCCGTATCACCGACGCTCTTGCGCGACCCGCCATCGACATCGATCACCACAGCGCCCCGCGCCATGTCGATCGCAATGTCACCTCCGCCCTGCAGCTGCACAACGCCGTGCGACGCCTCGTCTATCGCCGCATCCACCAGAGTGCGCGCCTCCGCTCCCGTGATTGTCTGGTCGACCGTGACGCCCTCGAGAAAGGAGTCGACGGGCGCCGCCGCATGCACCCCCGGCCGATCCGGCGGGATGAGCTTGGGCGACACATCAGCCAGCGACAACAACGGCCCCTTGTCCGCCCAGGCCTCGGCCTTCACGCGAAACGCCGCCATCGCGCCTTCGATCATCCGCTGCGCCTGCGTCGGCTCCACCAAGCCTTCGGGCGACTGGCCCAGGTCGATGAACCACCCGCGATTTCCCGGCACACGCGCACGTATCCGGCCCCAGCGAACCTCGCCCAGCACAGCACGCGCGCCGCGCTCGCTCCAGCGCTCGAGATGCAACCGGAACGCCCGGCCCTGTTCATCGAGCAAAAGCCGGCGGGTCTCACCGACCGCATCGTCGATGGCGAGTCGCGCCTTCACGCGTGTTTCTCCCACCGTCGCGCAATCGGATATCCCACGCCCTCTAGCAGAGCCGCCGTCTCGTGGAGCGGCAGCCCCACGATGGCGGAGTACGACCCCGCAATCCCCGTCACGAAACCACCGGCCTGGCCCTGAATCGCATACCCGCCTGCCTTGCCGCGCCACTCGCCACAACCGACATAGCCCTCGACATCCATATGCGAGAGCCGCTTCAACTCGACCCGCGCCTCCACCAGTCGCGAGACCTGCCGGCCATCCGGCGCAAACACCGCGACGCCCGTAAGAACATCATGCTTGCGACCCGACAGGAGACGCAGGCACGCCCGCGCCTCTTCCTCGGTCTCGGCCTTGGGCAGGATGCGACGTCCCACGGCCACGACCGTGTCAGCCGAGATGACAAACATCCCCGCAAGCCCCTCCTGGACAGCCTTGCCCTTCTGAACGGCAAGCCTGAGCGCGACCTGGCCGGGCCGCTCGTCGCGCAGAGGTGTCTCGTCGATGTCAGCAGGGGCGACCCGGTCCGGAACCAGGCCGATCTGGCGCAGCAGATCCAGCCGTCGCGGGCTTGCGCTGGCAAGCGCAAGCCACGGTCTGGCCCCTGGGGGCGCCGTCACTTGAAGCGACCTAAGGCGGACGCCGTCATTTGAAGCGGTAAGTGATGCGCCCTTTGGTCAGGTCGTAGGGCGTCATCTCGACGAGCACCTTGTCGCCCGTCAGGACGCGGATGCGGTTTTTCCGCATCTTTCCGGCCGTATGCGCAATTATCTCATGATCGTTGGCCAGCTTCACGCGAAACGTCGCGTTGGGTAGCAGTTCAACGATCGTGCCTTCGAATTCGATAAGCTCTTCCTTCGCCATGAAACTCCTTACAGGCGGCTGGGTCGTGGGCGAGGCCCCTATACACGGTTTCGCGGGGAATAGTCGATTCCCCTGAAAAAGCGGTGAGTATCAGCTCCTGGCATGCAGGGCGCACACCAGGGTGAACAGCCTGCGGGCAGTGTCAAAGTCCACCTCCGCCTTGTCCGCCAGCCTCTCGGTCAGCACCTGCGATCCCTCATTGTGCAAGCCCCGCCGCCCCATATCGATCGCCTCGATCTGCGATGGCGATGAGCTCCGGATCGCGTCGTAATAACTGTCGCAGATCATGAAGTAGTCCTTGATCACCCGGCGGAGCGCCGTCATCGACAGCAGCAGCTTGCGAACCGGCGACCCATCCTGCTCCAAGATGTCGAACACCAGCCGGTTGTCCGCCAGGGAGAGCACAACATTATATGGCCCGCCCTCGTGGCCAACCACCTTGAAGCTGTTGCTCTCGATCAGGTCGAATATCGCAACCTTGCGCTCATGCTCCGCATCTGGCCCGGCCGGCGCCAGGCTCTTCTCGTCAATCTCGATCGAGGCGATGCGCGCGTTGGCAGTCATCCTGCACCCCGCCGTATCGACACCGATAGGCCATGTGCAGGCAGCCCCTCGCACTTCGCCAGCGTCTCCGCCGCGGCGGCCAGATGCCGGAAGCCTTGCTCGCTGATGCGCTGCACCGACGTGCGCTTCATGAAGTCCAGCACCGAAAGCCCGGATGCAAATCGCGCGGCGCCAGAGGTCGGCAGCACGTGGTTCGACCCGGTCACATAATCGCCGAGCGCCTCCGGTGCATACCGCCCGAGAAAGATTGCGCCCGAATGGCGGACATCGTTCGCAATCGCATCGGGTTCGCTCGTCGCGATCTCGACATGCTCCGGGGCGATCTGGTTGACGATGGCCGCAGCCTTCGCCAGCGGCGCAATAACGATCGCCCCATAGTCGCGCCACGCATCCACCGCCGTTTTCGACGTTGCCAGCTGCACGATCTGCCGCTCAATCGCAGCCTCGACGCACGAGGCCCATTCCGAGTCGTCCGTGATCAGGATCGACTGCGCCAGCGGATCATGCTCCGCCTGACTCAACAGGTCAGCCGCGATCCACTCCGGATTGTTCTGATTGTCAGCAACCACGGTGATTTCCGATGGCCCCGCAATCGTATCGATCCCCACATCGCCAAACACGATGCGCTTGGCCGCGGCCACATACGCGTTGCCCGGCCCCACGATCTTGTCGACCGGCTTGAGGTCGCCCGCACCATAAGCCAGCGCCGCCACAGCCTGCGCCCCACCGATCGGATAGAACTCCGACACACCTGCACGCACCGCCGCATACGCAACAGCCGGATTGAAAACACCGCCGGGCACAGGCGACACCATCACGATGCGCTCCACGCCAGCAGCCCGCGCCGGGATCGCATTCATCAGCACCGAACTCGGATAGCTCGCCCGCCCACCAGGCACGTAGAGCCCGACCGCATCCACAGCCGACCATCGCCAGCCAAGCTCCAGTCCATTGGGATCGACAAAGCTGTGATCCTTCGGCCGCTGCTCCTGGTGATAACGCTCGATCCGCCCTGCTGCGAAGTTCAGCGCCTCCCGCACGTCGGGCGCACACCGCTCCGCCGCCTCCAGCAGATCCACGCCTTTCGCCTGCAGCGTTTGAGGATCCACCTCGACCTTGTCGAACCGGCTGGTCTGCGCAGCCACAGCCTCGCCGCCGCGCTGCCGCACATCGCGAACGATGACAGCCGTAGCCGTGTGCACGTCTTCCGTGCCCTGCGCCCGGCGCAGCGACAGGAACCTGCCGAACGCCTCAGTGAACCCAGTATCGGCGACGTTGAAACGACGAATGCTCATGACCGTTTCTTCTCATGGTCCGGCCGTCGCCGCGTCGGCCACGCGGGACCAATGTCAGCTAGTGTAACGTCGAGACATTCCGCCTTGAGTTCGAACTTCGCCTCACCAGAGAAAACCAGCGTCACCACGCCCGCAGGCGGTTCTGCGTCTGGCGCAAACCGGATATCCATCAGCGAGTAGACCGCATCGACATCCTTGGTCACGCCGCGCGTCCGCACGCTCTCGACACCCGCAAACGCCAGCACCGACCGCGACCGGAAGTACGGCATGCGCTTGCCCGCGCGTTCCCAATGGAAGCGGTTGATCTCCATCCCGAACGTGCGCGAGCGCGCGTCGAATCGGATGTCCTGCACCTTGACGAGGCCGTCCTGGGCTGCGGCCGCAATAATGGCCAGCCCATCAGCGTCCTCTGCCAGGAGCTTCAGCGCGCTCAAAACCCGTTCCTCATCCATGGGCATCGCCTGACCGAACTGCCGGCGCGGAGCGCCTGCGGCGGTGGCCTTCCCTAAACCACAAAGCTGGATTTCTCCAGCGACACAGCGTCCAGCCCAATGTCAGGCCGAATCCCCCTGCCGGGTGATCTTGGCGCCGCAGCGGCCGAGCTTTTCCTCGAGACGTTCGAAGCCCCGGTCGAGGTGGTAGATCCGGTTCACCACCGTCTCCCCCTCCGCGACCAGCGCCGCGATAACGAGGCTCACCGACGCCCGCAGGTCCGTCGCCATCACCTGTGCGCCCTTCAACCGGGACACGCCCCGGACCACCGCCTCGTTCGCCCGCACCTGGATGTTCGCACCGAGGCGGCTCAACTCCGGCGCGTGCATGAAGCGGTTCTCGAAGATGTTCTCGCGGATCGTGCTCGTCCCGTCGGCGATGCACATCAGGGCCATGAACTGCGCCTGCAGGTCCGTCGGGAATCCCGGATGCGGCGCCGTCACCACATCGACCGCTTTCAGTGGCACGGATGGATCGCGCTTGATCCGCAACCCCTTGGGTTCGACCTCAACCGTAACGCCTGCTCGAAGCAGGCAGTCGATCAGCGCACCGAGATCCTCTTCGCGCGCGCCTTCCAGCAGGACGTTTCCGCCGGTCGCCGCTGCCGCGATGGCAAACGTGCCCGCCTCGATCCTGTCCGAGATCACGTCATGCCGCGCGCCTGTCAGCTTCGCGACGCCCTGAATGCGAATAGTGGGCGTTCCATATCCCGAAACCTTGGCGCCACAAGCGTTCAGGCAGATCGCAAGGTCTCCGATCTCCGGCTCGCACGCCGCGTTCTCGAGGATGGTCTCGCCATCCGCCAACACAGCCGCCAGCATCGCGTGCTCGGTCGCGCCAACTGAGACAAACGGGAACACAATGTGTGCGCCCTTGAGACCGCGCAGCGCCGCCGCCTTCACATACCCTTCCTCGATGACGATGTCCGCGCCCATCGCCTCGAACGCCTTGAGGTGCAGGTCCACAGGCCGCGCGCCGATCGCGCAGCCGCCCGGCAACGACACCGTCGCATGTCCCACGCGCGCCAACAGCGGCCCGAGTACGTTGAAAGTCGCCCGCATCTTCCGGACGAGATCGTAGGGCGCGATGGTCGAGGAGATGTTTTCCGCGTGCATCCGGCACAGCGCCTCGCCCTTCGGCCATTCGACCACAACGCCCAGGCTCTGCAGCAGCTTCTCCATGAAGCGCGTATCCGCCAGGTTCGGCGTCGAGGTCAGCACGAGCGGCTCCTCGCAGAGCAGCGATGCCGCCATGAGCTTGAGCGCAGAGTTCTTGGCTCCGGAGATAGGGATCCGGCCCTCAAGCGGGCCATTCGCGAGAATCGAAAGCTTGTCCATGAGGGTTGGTTATGGTCCCGAAATTGGCCGGCACAAGGCGCGCCGACGCCTAATCCTCGGTCGAACCCGACTTTCCCACGCTATCGGGCCCCTCTGCACGTCCGGCCGCCTTCCGGCGCTTCAGGTTGGCGCGTAGCGCCTCAGCCAGCTTTTTGGCGCGCCTGTCGGCCTGCGACACAGGTTTCTGGGGCTTTTCGGGGCTAGTCCGCGACATGATCGCCTGTCTACCACCTCCCCTTCCCAATGGGAGGGGTTTCCGTTATGCGGACGCTCCTTGAGCGGGATGCTGCCGTAGCTCAGTGGTAGAGCGCATCCTTGGTAAGGCTGAGGTCGGGAGTTCAATCCTCCCCGGCAGCACCATCCCGCGAAGAACTAGCCGTTATCCACCCGGACCTCCGGCGACATCGCCACCAGCCGCGACACGTCCTCATCCGTCATGAACACGTCGAGCGTCAGCTCCGTCTCGCCCGACAGCATCTCGGCCGACACCTCGCAATTGTTGTGCAGCCACGCATGCAGCCGCCCGTCGGAGGCAGGAATGGTTACCCGACGCGGACGCCGGTTGCGGAACAGCACGCCCTCGATGCGGAACAACAGTTCGTCCACGCCCTGTCCGGTCAGGGCCGACACAAGCAGCGCCGGCGGGCTGTGCGTCTCGGCGCGGGCCGTCAACAAGTCCCGGATCGCTGGCGCTACCGCGTCTGCCTTGTTCCACACCTCGAGAACGGGCGGCCGCTCCAGCCCCGTCTCTTCCGACAGTTGCTCGAGAATTCCGTAGACGTCGTTCGACTGATACTCGGTGTCGGGATGTGCGATATCGCGGACATGGATCAGCATGTCTGCCTCCATCGCTTCTTCCAGCGTTGCGCGGAAAGCTGCGACCAGCGTCGTCGGCAGGTCCGTGATGAACCCCACCGTGTCCACCAGCGCCATCCGCCGCCCGGACGCCGCCACGATCTCGCGCGCGGTAGGATCGAGCGTCGCAAACGGCATATCCGCAGCAAGTACATCCGACGATGTCAGCAGGTTGAACAGCGTGGACTTGCCCGCATTGGTATACCCGACGATAGCCGCCACCGGCGCGCCGCGCTTCGCCCTGCCCTCGCGCTGAAGCCGCCGGGTGCGCCGCACATCTTCCAGCTCGCGCTTGAAGCCGGCGATGCGCTTGTCGAGCAAGCGCCTGTCAGTCTCCAGCTGGCTTTCGCCGGGGCCGCCGAGGAAGCCGAATCCCCCACGTTGACGTTCAAGGTGTGTCCATGTCCGCACCAGCCGTGAGCGCTCATACAGCGACCGCGCCATCTCGACCTGCAGCCTGCCTTCCGCCGTCCGCGCGCGCAAACCGAAGATCTCGAGAATCAGCCCAGTCCGGTCAACGACCTTGAGCTTGAGTTCCGTTTCGAGATTGCGCTGCTGCACCGGCGTCAGGGCGCCATCGACGATGAAGAGCGTCACGCCCTCGTCGCGAAAGCGCTGCGCCAGCGCATCAAGCTGCCCAGATCCAAGAAGCCGCGCGGGATGAGGCTCGCGAACATTGACCTGCTCTGCAAAGGCCAGCTTCACCCCGAGCGCCTCGGCAAGCCCCATGCTTTCTTCAAGGCGGGAGCGCGCAACGTCCGCGCCACCAATGACGGGCAGAACAACCGCGGCTGTCTCTTCTGGCGGCCGGCGGTCGATCAGGTCTCTTGGCAATCAGTCCTCGTCTTCATTCTCGAAGAGATTGACCGGCGCGTTCGGCGCGATGGTCGAGATGGCGTGCTTGTACACCAGCTGCGGCGGGCGTCCTTCACCTTTGAGCAGCACGCAGAAGTTATCGAACCAGGTCACGATGCCCTGGAGCTTGACGCCGTTCACAAGGAACACGGTCAGGGGAGTCTTGCCCTTCCGCACGGCGTTGAGGAAAATGTCCTGCAGGTTCTGTTTTTTGTCAGCCGACATGGATGTTGCGAGCCTTCTTTGCTGGGGCCTTGCAGAACGTTTAGCCTTTCATACGCGGAATGAGCAATGGCTTGCCCTCCCCGTGCGATCCGCCGCCGTGTCCAGCTTCACGCATGGCCGGACGCACACGGCGTCGCCCATGGGGGCGGCGCCGCGAAGAATAGCAATTACTGGTTTAGCCGGTCGTCAGCCCTGCGGTTCCTTGATGCCGAGGCTGGTATCGACGCCCAGCGCCTTCAGCTTCCGGTGAAGCGCCGAGCGCTCCATCCCGATGAAGGCTGCCGTCCGCGAGACGTTGCCCCCAAAACGGGTGATCTGCATCGAGAGGTACTCCCGCTCGAAATGTTCCCGCGCATCACGCAAGGACATGGAGATCATCTGCATCGAACCCGCCGCGGAAGCGCTTCCGCCCTTGGAATCGCTCGGCAGGTGCTCCGCCGTGATCGGCCCAGCTGGCTCGCCATTGGTCAGGATCAGCAGCCGCTCCACCACATTGCGCAACTGCCGCACATTGCCAGGCCACTCGCTCGCCTGCAGCACGGCAATGGCCTCGTCTGCAAACGGACGCGGTTGCAGCCCCGTCGCGTCCGCCACACGCTGGATGAAGTAGCGCACGAGATCCGGAATATCCTCGCGACGCCGATCCAGCGCCGGCACATCCACCGGCACCACATTCAGGCGGTAGTACAGGTCTTCCCGGAACCTCCCCGCCGCGATCTCCGCGCGCAAGTCCCGCGCCGTCGTCGAGATCACGCGTACATCGACCGAGACATCATCCTGCCCGTTGCGGCGCTTGAACCGCTGGTCGACCAGCACGCGCAGGATGCGGCTCTGCACCGCCAGCGGCATATCCGAGATTTCGTCCAGCAGCACAGTCCCGGCATGCGCCTGCTCGAAGAGCCCGATCTTCGGCGCCTTGCCGTTGCCGGTCTCCTCGCCAAACAGTTCCGCCTCGATCCGCTCAGGATCGAGTGACGCCGTGTTGATCACCACGAACGGCCCGCTCGCGCGTTGCGACCGATCGTGGATCAGTCGCGCCACCAGGTCCTTGCCCGAGCCCGGCGGCCCCGAAATCATGATCCGGCTGTTCGTCGCCGCCACTTTGTCCACGGAGTTCGCCAGCTGCGCCATGACGCTCGAACGCCCCACCAGCTCGTGTGACGACGCCGAGCGCGCCATCAACCGCGAATTCTCCCGCTTCAGCGCCGCATTCTCCAGCGCGCGCTGCACCGTCACGATCAGCTTCTCTGACTTGAACGGTTTCTCGAGATAATCATACGCCCCGCGCCGGATCGCCTCGACAGCCGTCTCGACCGTGCCATGGCCAGAGATCACCACCACCGGCAAGAACGGGTCCATCTCCTTGAGGATGGAAAGGATGCCGAGCCCGTCGAGCTCGGACCCCTTCAGCCACACATCAAGCACCACCAGCCTTGGCGCCCGCGCACGCACGGCCGCCAGCGTGTCACTGGAGTTACCCGCCGTGCGGACGGTGTAACCCTCGTCCTGCAGGATTCCCCCCACGAGCTCACGAATATCGGCTTCGTCGTCGACCACGAGAATTTCGGCAGACATTACGCTACTCCTTCGCCGGCAAACGCCATTGATTCCTCAGCTGGACCAGGTTGCATCGGCATGCGGATATCTACCCGCGCGCCATTCGCGGCCAGCTCGTTGTCGCCGAGCCAGATGCGTCCGCCATGATCTTCGATGATGCGCGTCACGATGGCGAGGCCAAGTCCGACGCCATTCTTGCGCGTGGTGACATAGGGTTCCAGCAGCCGCTCACGATCGGCCACCGGAAACCCGGGACCATTGTCCCGTATCGTCAGCTGTACTTCTTCTGCATCCGTGAAGACATCGATTGCGACCGACCCCTTGCTCAGCCCGCCACCCTCGATCTGACGTTCGACGGCCTCCGCAGCATTCTTCACGATATTGGTCAGCGCCTGCGCAAGCATACGCTCATCGCCCAGCACCTCGACCGGATGCGGCGGCGCTGTCACCGTCACCGCGATGGAGGGCGTCGACATGCGCTGTGCAAACGCCACCGACTCCACCATGTCGACCAGCCCGAACTTGCCGAAAGTCGGCTTGGGCATCCTCGCAAACCCGGAGAATTCCTCTACCATTCGACCAATGTCCGCCACCTGCCGTGTGATGGTGTCGGTACACCGTTCGAACGTCTCGCGATCCGTCGTGATCTGGCTGGCAAACCGCCGCTTAAGTCGCTCGGCGGAAAGCTGGATCGGCGTCAGCGGGTTGCGGATCTCATGGGCGATCCGCCGCGCCACATCCCGCCACGCGGCCTGCCGCTGGCCCATCACAAGCCGCGTCGTGTCATGGAATGTTATGACCGCGCCCGCACCCTCTGCCTCGGGCGCGGCGCGCACCTGCAGGTGCAGCGTGCCGCTGTCAGATGGCCGCTTGAAGCTCGTGTCCACCGATTGCCCGGTCTCGATCGCCCGCCGCGCCGCCGACACGAACTCCGGCGCCACCCGCGCCAGCGGCGTCTCGTTTCCCGGCCGGTGGGCGAACCCCAGCAGCGCCTGCGCAGACGCATTCGCGATCGTCACATGCAGGTCGCCATCAATCCTGATCACGCCGGCCTCGACGCCGGACAGCACAGCCTCGATGAAGGCCGAGCGCGCTTCTGCGTCAATTCTCCCTCGGTCCAGCGCCCCTGTCTGCCGCGCGAGCCTGTCCGTCATCTCGTTGAAGGCATCAGCCAGATCGGCGATCTCGTCGCGCACCTGCGGCCGCAGCAGCCGCACCGAAAGGTCGCCATCGCGCACGGCCCGCGCCGCTCCCGCCAGTGCGCCAATAGGCATGGCGATCCGGGCCGCCGCCGCCATGCCCAGCCAAGCCGTCCCCAGCAACATCAGAGCGGCCGCCTCGACATAGCTCAGTACAAGCACCGTGCTCAGCGCCTGTCGGCGCGCCTGCGCCTCCTCGAACGCTTTCAGCGATGCATCCGCCTGCTGGAAGCGCTCGCTCAAGTTTGGTGGGATCGAGCGCGCGACGTGAACGAACACGTCGTTGAAGTTAGGTACCTGGAAGAAGCCGCGTATCGCGCCGGCCGAATCCTCCCGTACGTTGATCTCGCCTGCCCGCGCCGCCGCCCAGTCGCCTTCGGTCGGTGCAGTCGACTCCGGCGCTTCGTTCGGGTCCGCCACCTGGAACAGGAGCGCGCCTGAGTTGTCGACCAGTTCCACCCGGCTAAAGAGCCCCCGCATCGCGCTGCGATCCCGCAGGTAGATGGCAATGTCGTTGAGCGAAATCTGCGTCGTTATCCCGGCGATGTCGGAATGGATGCTTTGCGCTTCCTTCTGCACTTCACTGCGCAAGTCATCCAGCGCCGCGCGCGCGGCATCCTTGCCGCCCTGCACGATGTTGGTGACCGGCCTGCTGAACCAGCCATCAACTGACCTGTTGATCGCCACCGCTAGAAAACCTGCAACCAGAATCGTGGGGATGGCTGCAGTCAGCGAGAACAGGAAGATGATCCGCAGGCGTAACCGCGCCCCACCGTCAGTCTCGCGGTTCTCGCGCACAAGCGAATAGACGCGCACACCCAGAACGGTCGCGACGCCCCCGATCAGCACCAGGTTCGCGATCAGCAGCCAGAACAGCCCCGGCTGCGCGGCAGCGTTGGGGCTCGTGTCTGTTACAGCAAGATAAGTCGCCCCAGCTGCGATAACGACCGACAGGCCGAACAACAGCTTGAACATGTTCGAGGTAGCCCGGCCGAGCCGAATCCTCGCATCCTTCGCTGCGGTCGCCGTGTCTGGCATCAACTCTACCTAAAGACCAAGCTGACCGACCGCCCCTTCACGACCCCCCGGGACAGTTCTCCAACTGGGCGCACAATCACCCCGCGCGCCTGCCGCGTTTGCAAAGAGTGCGGCGGCTGGGCAACACAGTGTGACAAGCAAAGCACACACTGATGCACGGAAGCAACAGAATTCGGCCGGACCAACTGCGTTATGTCCGAGAACTCGCTTCAGGAGCGAACTCAATCGCTCTCGGCCACGCCAAGCCCGTTGATCTTCGAGCGCAGCGTATTCCGGTTCAGCCCGAGCAGGGCCGCCGCCCGCACCTTGTTTCCGTTGGTCGCCGCCAGCGCCAGCTTGATCAGCGGGCGCTCTACCTGCTCGATCACGGTCTGGTAGATCTGCCCGCCATCCGGGTCCTTGTCAGGGTCGGCCGAAAGCGCGGAGATGAAGTGGCGCGACAGCAGCGCCTCGATCTCCTGCTCGAACTCCCGTTCCCCAGCCACAGTCCGCGTGTTCGACCGCAGTTCGCGCTCCACTTCGCGCGCCGAAATCACCGGCTCCGGGCTCAGCGCCGACAATCGGCGGATGACGTTCTCCAGCTCACGCACGTTCCCCGGCCAGTCATAGGCGACCAGCAGGTCGTAGGCGCTCTTGTCGAGCTGCTTCTCCGGAAGCCCTTCCTTCTTCGCCCGGACCAGAAATGCGGACGCCAAGTCCGGAATGTCTTCCTTGCGCTCGCGCAGCGGCGGCAACTGCAGGGAGACCACGTTCAGCCGATAGTAGAGGTCCTCCCGAAACAGGCCCTGATCGACGAGCGCGCGGAGGTCATGCTTGGTCGACGCCACGATCCGAACATCGAGATCATCGCCAGACGTCGCAAACCGTCCATCCTGAAGAAACCGCACCAGTCGCGTCTGCGCCTCGAGCGGCATGTCGCCGACCTCGTCGAGGAACAGCGTACCGCCATCCGCCTCGCTCACCTTGCCACGCCGCTTCCCATTGCTGTCCCGCCCGCCGCCGAACAGTTCGTCCTCGACCTGGTCGCGCTGAAGCGCAGCGAGACTCACAGCAACGAAGGGTCCACTCTTGCGCTTGCCCAGCTGGTGAATGGCGCGGGCCGCAAGATCCTTGCCCGTCCCGCTCTCGCCCTCGATCAGCACGGTAAGGTCATTGTTCATGATCCGTGCAATCACGCGGTAGACTGACTGCATCGGCTTCGACCGCCCGATCAGCGGCAGCGCCTCATCCTTCTCGGCGCGGCGACCCGTGGGCTCCTGCCCGCGCGTCGGCTTCTTCTGCAGCGCACGCCGCACCGTCTCCGCCAGCTTGTCGATATCGAACGGCTTGGGAAGATAGTCATAAGCCCCATGGTCCGACGCCATCGCCGCCGTCAGGACCGTTGACTGCGCCGAAATAACGATGATCGGCAGCTCCGGACGCGTCCGCCGGATCTGCGGCAGCAGGTCGAAGATCGATTCATCCGGCATGTAGACGTCGGTGATCAGCAGGTCGCCCTCGCCGGCCTGGATCCAGCGCCAGAGTGCCGACATCGTGTTGGTCGCCCTGACATGATAGCCCTCCTGCGCCAGCGTCTGGCTGATCACGAGCCTCACGCTCGCATCATCGTCCGCGACCAGGATTGTCGGACCGCTCATTTGGCCGCTCCTTTTTGACGCGCAATGGGAAAGAGCAGGCGCAGGGAAGCGCCGCTCACACTGTTGTCGAGAACGACAAAGCCACCGTGCGCTTGCATGATCTCGGCGACGACAGCGAGCCCGATGCCCGCGCCGCCTGCCTTCGTTGTAAAAAACGGCTCGAACACACGGGGCACGGTTTGCTCAGGCACGCCAGGCCCGTTGTCCGTCACCGATATCTCGAGCGCGCCACGCGCCCGCGGTCCATCGCGTCCTGCGAACCGGAATCCCGCGCGATAGCGCGTCGAAATCGAGACCCGCGCCTGCCGCGAAGGCGTGCTCGCCGCCTCCACCGCATTCTTCACGAGGTTCAGCGTCGCCTCGTGCAGATGATCGGGATCCACTTCGATCTCCGGCAGCGACGGATCATACTGCAGATCGAACCGGGTGTTGGCCCCAAAGCTCGCCTTCGCAAGATCGATCACGCTGTCGAGCACGATATGCACGTTGGTGATCCGCGCCCGCGGCGAGAAGAAGGTCTCGAAGGCGGTGAACCGGTCCACGATCCGCGTGATGCGCCCACCCTCATCGCGGATCAGCGTCAGCAGCGCCTGCTGGTCATCCCGCGCCTGGCGCGCCAGCAATTGAGCAGCCCCGACAATCCCCGCCAACGGGTTCTTCACCTCATGGCCCAGCATCCGCGCGATCTGCGCAAAAGCATTCACTTCGGCGTTTTTGGATTCATCCTGAACCTGCCGCAACGGCATCAGTGTCAGAACCAGCCCGCCATCCTCTCCGTCTGGCGACGCAGTCACATCCATGTCCACTGGCGCAATGTGCGGGCTGGCGATCCGGATCGACCGCGCCGACATGACACCGCCCTCGCGCCGCGCCCGCGTGATGAAATCCATCAGCGGCGAGTCCTCCGGAAGCAGTTCAGTCAACGGCCGCCCGCGCACCAGTGCCGACGAACGCTGTAGCAGCGCCTCCGCGGCCGGATTGACGAAGGTCACCGTCTCGCGCCGCGTCAGCCCGATAACAGCGAATGGCATCGCATCGAGCACCCGCAGCGCCAGCGCCGAGCCATCCTGCGTCACAGTCATGCCGCTTCCCTCATGCCGGACAAGGCCTGCGCCAGCCCGTCCTGCAACGCCGCCTGATCATCCAGCCGGCACAGCGCCACGCGCTGCTCCGGCATCGGCGGCAGGCCGTGATCCTCGCACCATGCATCGACGAACGCCGCGACATGCTTGCGCACCACGCGAATGCCTAGCCGCTCGCCATAAAGCGCGACGGACGCTTGGATCTGCGCCTGCATGGACGCGAGCTTCTGCTCCGGCGTCGGGGCCACATAGGGTGTACCGAACAGCGCGTGCGAAATCTCGGCCAGCCGCCACGGCCGCCCCGTTGCGCCACGCCCGATCATCACACCTGCGGCGCCCGACTGCTTCAGCGCCTCTTCCGCCGTGCCAGCGTCAACAATGTCCCCGTTGGCGATAACCGGCAGGCGGATGCTCTCCACTACCGCCGCGATCCGCGCCCAGTTCGCGCGCCCCTCATAGAATTGCTGACGTGTGCGCCCGTGCACCGTCACCATCTGCGCGCCCTCGCCCTCCGCGATGCGCGCGATCTCCGGCGCGTTGAGGGACGAGTCATCCCACCCCAGCCGCATCTTCACCGTGACCGGACGAGCCGTCCCCGCCACCGTCCCAGCGATCAGCTTCCGCGCCAGTTCCGGCTCGCGCATCAGCGCGCACCCCGATTGTCCGCCCGTGACCTTTTTCGCCGGGCAGCCCATGTTGATGTCGATGATATCCGCACCCGCGGATTCGCTCAGCTCGGCGCCGATCCGCATCCACTCTGGATCACGCCCTGCGAGTTGTATGATGAAGGGACCCGATCCATTGTGCGGCGCAGCGCGGCGAACGAAGTCGACATGCTCGCGCGCCAGTTCCGCGCCCGCCACCATCTCCGTGACCACCGCCGGCGCGCCAAACCGATCCGCCTCAGTCCGCGCCGGCGCATCCGTGACGCCGGACATCGGCGCCAGGAATACCGGCGCAGCTATCTGGACATCGCCTACGCTGAACACGAAACAGTCTCCGAGAGCCGTCGCTATCTGCCTAATTGTTGGGCAGTTTTGACCTTATACTTAGATCGCTTCCACGCAAAGGCGTCAAGAATGCACAATCTAGAGGCGCATTTGGCCCCAAGAGCGGCTGCGATCATCGTTGCGGCGGGTTCCGGCTCACGGCTCGGCGGCGCACGGCCCAAGCAGTTTCGGCAGCTTTCTGGCAAGCCCATGCTCGTCTGGAGCGTCGAGGCTATGCTGCGCTGCAATAAAATTGCTGCCATCGCCGTTGTCGTTCCGGTCGAGGAACAGCACCGCGTGCGGGCCATGCTGCCCCACGGCTGGAACATCCACGTTGTCGCAGGCGGCGCGACCCGCACCGATTCCGTCCGCGCCGGCCTCGATGTCCTCGACCCCATCCACCCGGATCATGTCCTGATCCACGACGCCGCCCGCCCCGGCCTGACCCTCGACGTGATCGAAGAGCTCCTGACCGCCCTGCACGATGCCGAAGCCGCATGCCCCGCCCTGCCCGTCTCGGATGCCCTCAAGCGCTCAGACACGCTCCAGACCGTCGACCGCGAAGGCCTCGTCCGCGTCCAGACCCCTCAAGCCTTTCGCTGGCAGGCCATCACAAGCGCGTACGCCTCGGCCCCGGCCAGCGCCGTCGACGATCTCGCCCTGCTCGAAGGGACAGGCGCAAAGATCACGCTGACGCCCGGCCGGCAGGCGCTTATGAAGGTGACCTATCCGGAGGACTTCGCCCTGGCCGAGAAGCTGATTGGCTCACCCACACTCCGTGTCGGCACAGGCTTCGACGTCCACGGCTTCGAGTCCGGCGACGCCGTCATCCTGTGCGGCGTCCGCATCCCGCACACGCAGAAGCTCGAAGGCCATTCCGACGCCGACGCCGCCTGGCACGCCCTGACCGACGCCATCCTCGGCGCCCTCGCCCTCGGCGACATCGGCGACCACTTCCCGCCCTCCGACACGCAATGGAAAGGCGCCGCCTCGCGTCTGTTCCTCCAGCACGCCGTGAAGCTCGCGAACGACCGCGGCTACCACATCGCCAACGCCGACATCACCATACTGGCAGAGCGTCCGAAGATCTCCCCCCACCGCGAAGCCATGCGTCAGGCGACGGCTGAAGCGATGAACGTCTCGCTGGATGCGGTCAGCGTGAAAGCCACGACAACAGAGAAGCTCGGCTTTGTCGGCCGCGAGGAAGGCATCGCGGCGCAGGCGAGCGTGTTGCTCAGTCGATGACGGATCCCATTGGCCTGGCGCTTGTGGTCACATTGGCTGGCATTGGTCTGATCCACCTTGCGTGGGCGCTGGGAATGAACTGGCCCGGAACCGATCCGGTATCGCGAGCAGCGTTCGTGGTTGGAACGACGAACGTTGCACTTCTGGGCTTCGCCGGCTGGAGTGCGATTGCCGTCTGCTTCTTTGCGGCCGTCGGAGTAGTCTGGATTGGCCAACAGCCGATCATCCATCCCTTGCGCGCCCTGGTGGCCTATGGCGGCTATGCCGTTCTCATCACAGTCTTCGGCCTGCGCGGCCTCGCGCCCTACATCACCCACATCTTCGACTACGCTCGCTCGACGCCGTTCTATGCGCTCAACCGGCGCTACTATGCGCCGCTATGCATCGCCCTCGCGACTGGCCTGATCGTGGACTTTCCGACTGGCCTCGAAGAGTTTCTCCCGAACTGACCTTCTCTGTGCACAGGGTGCCCAAGCGACTTCCCATTGTGCCTCCGACGCGGGGCGAGCTAGCCTGATCACAAAGGAAAGCGCCCATGTTCGACGAACAACTCCTGATGCTCGCCCGCCTCACGCTCGACGAGGCGCAGCAGAAGCGACTCAAGATTGCCACGGCGGAAAGCTGCACCGGCGGGCTCATTGCCGGACTGCTGACTGAAATCCCCGGCTCGTCCGCCACGGTCGAGCGCGGCTTCATCGTCTATTCCAACCGCGCCAAGGAAGAGATGCTCAACGTCCCCGGCGACCTCATCGCCGACGCCGGCGCTGTCTCAGAGCCTGTCGCGCGCATGATGGCAGAGGGCGCGCTGGAACATTCCCGCGCCAATCTCGTCGTCGCCGTCACCGGCGTCGCCGGTCCCGGCGGCGGCACGCCACTCAAGCCAGTCGGCCTCGTCCACCTCGCCGTTGCTCGCGAGAACAAGCCGATCTTCCATCAGGCCATGCGCTACGGCGAAATCGGACGCGAGCGTATCCGTCGCGAAACCATCGCGACGGCGCTCGAGATGCTCAGAAAGATGATGGCCTGAGCTAGCGGCACTCACGCACGTCGAACTCGTCCGCCTCGGTTACGCGGCTGTTGTAGGAAGTGAAACCAACACATCGCGCGCGGCGACCGTTACCTTCGTAGAACAAGTCCCATTGCTGGCCGCGATCACGAAAACTGCCGGCGGCGCGGAAACCGGCATTCGCCAGCGTACGCTTGGCTTGGTCGACACTAAGTCCCGGCAGGTCGCGCGCATCGATCCGCTTGCTACCGGGAATTCCGAAGCCTTCGCACTCACTCCCGCGGAATGAGCGAACATCCGTGACGCGGCTGTTGTACGAGGTGAAGCCAATGCACTCGCGCCCGCGCGCGCTCTGCCAGAGATCCCACTGCGTACCGTCGATCCGTACATTCCGCGTGTTCGTGTAGCCATACTCGCGCAGGTTGCGCTTGGCGTCATCGACACGCAGGCCGAGCAGATCGTCCTCATCAATGCCGCGGCGTCCGCCGCTCACCAGCCCGCACTCGCTGTCGGCGAAGCCACGCACGTCCGTCACCCGGCCATTGTAGGAGGTGAACCCCACGCATGACTCGCGAGAGCGCGCATTCGACCACAGGTCATACTGCCGGCCATCAAGCCTGATGCTGCGATAGGCGCGATAGCCGTCATTCGCCAGCGAGCGCTTCATCTGGTCAACGCTTAGTCCGCTCTGGTAGCCGCCGCTCCACACGCCAAAGTCACGGTCATTGCCGCGCTGTGCGGAAGCGGGAGCAACCGCAGTGACTGCGGCGGCGGCGAGGAAGGTGGCGGCAATCAGCTTTTTCACGTTCAGCTCACATCAGGGCTACGGCCGAACCTGGCCTGTCGTTCTCCCATCGTGCCGCCGGCCACATGAACCCAGCCTGATCGCCCCGGTCAGGAACCCGACCGCCTCCCCCGCCCTATTGCCGCCATCAGCGGCCGTGATTCCTGGATCAGGTCCGGTCGTAAGAAGCAGGCAACACGGAGCCAGATTTGCGTGTTGCGAATCTCATTGCCCTGGGCCTGCTGGCCAGCGCCGGCGCCGCGGCGCCGGCCGTCGCCGATTCGCCCGCGTCAGCCAGGACAACGACCCTCTCCAATGACTGCGCCGTCATCGCCGCAATCGCGAAGGAACATCGCAAGTTAAGCCCGGAGAATGCCCCACCACCACTGAAACCCGGCGGCGACGAAGGCTGGAGGCTGCGCTGCGATTTCAGCGCGCCAGGCATCAGGTTACGGATTGCTGGCAGCCCATGCCCGGCTCCGACCCGCGCCAGAGCCTTAAGTGGGTGGCATTCCAGAAGCCCGTCTGTGGCGGAGGCGGCGCCAGCGTGCTCACTGAAATCATGCATGGACCCTTGGCGGGCATCGGCTATGAATGCCGCCTTATTTCGGGTTTCGCAGGCCGGACGGTCGGCGAGCGCAAGACGAGCTGGGTATCGTGATGAACAGACTTTTTCTGGCGGCGGGTCTTCTGGTGCTTGCAGGTTGCGAAAGTGCGCCCGAGGCCGTTCCGCCGAAGGAAGCAGCCTTCGTCACCGACGATTGCGCGCTGATCAGCGCCATCGGCCGCGAGCAGTACAAGCTCAGCGCCGACGATCCGCAGATGACGATCACGCTCAACGGCGAGGATGCGCCTTGGCGCCCAGGCTGCGACTGGAGGGCCGCCGGCTTCAATCTCGTTGAAATCTCAGGCCCTGAGGGCGAGACCGCGACAGCCGGCATGAACCGGCTCACCTTCCACCGCCCGCGCTACGATGCCGAAGGCGCGCTCGTGCGCACGGCGGCGAAGACCGGCGACCAGACGACCAACGCCCTCTGCCGCGTCACGCGCGCAGGAGGCGGCAACTGGACGCTCGCCTCCTGTGGCCCCGATCCCAAACTCACCCAGCCCCGCGCCGCCGCGCCGAGCCCGTCCGACCAGACACCGGACTCACGACTGCCCGTTCCGCTGAACCCGGACGTCAGCCCCCGCGACGCGGTAATCCCCGATCCCGATCCAGGCGCCTCTCCGGGCGGCAACAACTAACCCGTCGACGAGGGGAAGTCCTCCATCGACGACGGCCGGAAGACGCGTCGGGGCGGAGACGGCTGTCTGCGAAGCAGATCGATCGCGAGGCGAGCATACGCTCAGCAGCTCAAATCAGTTTGTTGATACCGCCGCCCAGCCTCAGCCACGAACGCATCGATAACGCGCTTCACCGCGTATCCCTTGTTCACATCCGCCAGCGCCTGCAGCACGAAGTTGCGAAACTCGAACGCAATCACGAACTCAACCCGCGCGCCCTTCGGCCCCGGCTTGAACCGCCACGTGTTCGACAGCTTCCTGAAAGGCCCGCGCACCAGCGACACATCGATCGCCATCTCGTCCCGCCGCGCATCCACGTCCGTCACGAACGTCTCGCGAAATCCCTTGAAACCAACCGTCACCTCCGCCCTGCACTGCTCGCGTGCGGGCGACTCTTCCTCGCTGATAACCTTCAGCGCCTGAATCCAGCTGATGAATTCCGGATAGCGTCCGACATCGGCGACCAGATCGAACAGATCCTCCGGCCGGTAGGGCAGGTCCAGCGTTTCGCGATGGGTGCTCAAGCTAGCGTCCGGACAGCTGCGCCTCGCGGGCGCGGCGCAGCTTCGCGAAATCCTCGTCGGCGTGATAGCTGGACCGTGTCAGCGGGCTCGCCGACACCAGCAGGAAGCCCTTCGACTTCGCGATCGTCTCATACGTCGCAAACTCCTCCGGCGTCACAAAGCGGTCCACCGCCGCGTGCTTGCGGGACGGCTGCAGGTACTGCCCGATCGTCAGAAAATCGACGCCGGCCGACCGCATGTCGTCCATAACCTGCATCACTTCTTCCTTTGCCTCACCCAGCCCCACCATCAGCCCCGACTTGGTGAACTGCGAGGGGTCACGCTCCTTCACCCGCTCGAGCAGGCGCAGCGAATGGTAATACCGCGAGCCGGGTCGGATGCTCAGATACAGCCGCGGCACGGTCTCGAGATTGTGGTTGAACACATCGGGCTTGGCATCGATCACGATGTTGGCCGCATCGCCCTTCCGCAGAAAGTCCGGCGTGAGGATTTCGATCGTCGCCTTCGGCGCCGCAAGGCGGATCGCCTTCACCACTTCCGCAAAGTGCTGCGCCCCACCATCGGCAAGGTCATCGCGGTCCACCGAGGTGATAACGACATGGCCAAGGCCCATCTTCGCCACCGTTCCGCCAACGCGGCGGGGCTCGTCCGCATCCAGCGGTCGCGGCATCCCCGTGCGCACATTGCAGAACGAGCAGGCGCGCGTGCACGTGTCGCCCATGATCATCAGGGTGGCGTGCTTCTTGGTCCAGCACTCACCTATATTGGGGCACCCGGCCTCTTCGCAGACCGTGACGAGATTTGCCTCCCGCACGATGCGCTGCGTCTCGAAATACCCCTCACTGGTGGGCGCCTTTACGCGAATCCAAGAAGGTTTCCGCAACAGGGGCGTGTCCTCACGCCCTTGTTTTTCAGGGTGTCGCGGGCGATCAGCCCCGTCTTTTTTGTTCACCAGCGTAGGCATCAGCCGCCTGTTATCCTGAATTCCGCACAAGCGAAATGACTGTTACCCCGTTCAGGTTTCCGCATTTGTGCTTTCTGAGCCAGACGGTATGTTACTCCAAAGACACAAAGAGCGCCGCGGGCGCCAGAGGGAGGAAATTCTGATGGCGTCACTACGCTCCGCCTACGATCCACGCCACGCTGACACCAGCGTCTTCTCCGCATTGCTCGCGGCCCGCAAGGAATATGGGGGCAAGAAGGTCATCCTGCACGATGCCGATGACCGGAAACTCACCTATGACGACATCGTCCGCGCGGCCTTTGCGCTTGGCTCCGCACTGAAAAAGCACGCCCGCCGCGGCGAGGCCATAGGTGTGATGCTACCCACCGGCGCAGGCGCGGTGATCTCCTTCTTCGCGCTCAGCGCTTACGGCCGCGTCCCAGCCATGATCAATTTCAGCGCCGGCGCCCGCAACATCCGTGCCGCCCTCAAGGCTGGCCAGGTGAAGAAGATCATCACCGCCCATGCCTTCATTGAAAAGGCCGAACTCGAAGGCCTGATGGGCGAACTTAAGTCCGACGCCGAGTTCGTCTACCTTGAGGACGTCCGCGCCTCACTCGGCATCGGCCAGAAGGCTGCTGGCGCACTTGGCCCCGTCACGCCGTGGGCCTTCGCCTCCAACGTCGATCCGAACTCCGCCGCAGTGATCCTCTTCACCTCGGGCACCGAAGGCGACCCCAAGGGCGTTGTCCTCTCCCACCGCAACATCGTCGCGAACGTCCACCAGATCCTCGCCCACGTCCCCGAGGCACTCAGCCTCGATGACGTGCTCTACAATCCGCTTCCCACATTCCACTGCTTCGGGCTTACGGCAGGCGCTCTGCTTCCCCTGCTCAGCGGCATGAAGTCCGTCCTCCATCCCTCACCGCTCCAGACAAAGATTATTCCCAAGCGCGTCGAGGAGACCGGCGCAACCATCCTCTTCGCGACCGACACCTTCCTCAACCAGTACATCCGTGCCTGCACGGGCAACGAGTTGGGCAAGCTGCGCTTCGCGGTCTGCGGCGCCGAGCGCGTTCGTGACGAGACGCGGCAGCTGGTGAAGCGTCGTTTCAACGTCGAGCTGCTCGAAGGCTATGGCGCAACCGAAGCCTCGCCCGTCATTGCGGTGAACCAGCCCGGCAACAATCGCCCCGGCACGGTCGGTCGCGTCCTGCCGGGCATGGAAGTCCGGTTCGAACCCGTACCCGGGATCGAGCATGGCGGCCGCATGCTCGTCCGCGGTCCAAATGTGATGAAAGGCTATCTCTCGGCTGCAAAGCCGGGCCAGTTGCAGCCACCGCCCGGGGGCTGGCACGACACCGGCGACATCGTCAGCCCCGACGAAGACAGCTACCTCGCTATCAAGGGGCGGCTCAAGCGGTTCGCCAAGATCGGCGGCGAGATGGTCTCGCTCGCCGTCGCCGAGAACTGCGCCTCCAGCCTCTGGCGTGAACACGAACACGCCGCAGCTGTGCTGCCCGACAAGCGAAAGGGCGAGCAGATTGTGCTCCTCACCACCTATCCGAAAGCCGAGCGCGGCGACCTTCAGCGCTGGGCTCAGGACCACGGCGTCAACGAACTCTCCTTGCCCCGCAAGATCTTCCAGGTCAGCGCCATCCCAGTCCTCGGCACCGGCAAGATGGACATCGGCGCCGTCCAGAAGCTCGCGGCCGAAATCGCCGCGCAGAACGAAGCGAGCGGGACACGGGCGGCGGAGTAGCGTCGCCGGACAGACGATCTCCCCCGAAGTCCGCAACCTGAGGAGACCAAAAGCAGTCCCCTAGGACGAGACGTGCTCCTCTCCGACCTCGCACACCGGCTGCCTCTGCACACACTTTTTCGGTCTCGATCCGCACAGTTGCAAAGCTTTAGGCAGAAAAAACCCGCCGTTTCTCGACACGTGGATCCTCCCGCCTTGGGATCTGTGAGATACTGCCCTCCTGCATCCCGCATGGAGGGCCCGCCGTACACGGTTCAACGGCGCGGGATGGATGCAGGCGAGCACGAAGAGCCTCTCGAGCCAGCGAGACGAGGCGTTTGTTGCGGGAACTGGTCCTGAACTGGCCGGCCCGCAAGCCGGCAGCCTCAGCAGCGCCAGGCGGCTGACATGCAGGCGGCAGTGCGCCTGCTGCCTTCCAGCGCCTGCCGGGGCCGGGACGCAGGATCTTGAACCTCTGGCCTACGTTTAGCTCCGCCAGATGCGGAAACGCGAAACCACGCGGGGTATCCCGCGTCCCCTGGCCCTCCGCAGAATTGGAGACCCGGAGAGACAGCATTCCGGCTGGCCCACGCCAGTCCGAGCGCGAAGCCATGTCCTGCGGAACGCCCGGCGCCCACCCGGCTCTTGGGTTCGCCCGCGGGCTTGTCTTGAGAAAGAGCCTTTTGGCTGACCGCTGTTCCGCGGGTCGACCCCACCAACCCTTGACACCTCGACCACCTGAGCATACCTCCGGCCAGTCGCTGGCACTCATCATATGAGACTGCTAGCACACACGTTCCAGGGTCGCCCAAGGGGGTGGCCCGAAACAGAAAAAACAGAGGCAAATCATGAGCTTTCGTCCGCTTCATGACCGCGTGCTTGTCCGCCGCGTCAAGGAAGAAGAGAAAACCAAGGGCGGGATCATCATCCCCGATACCGTCAAGGAAAAGCCCCAGGAAGGCAAAGTCGTCGCTGTTGGCCCCGGCGCCCGCGGCGATGACGGCAAGATCACGCCGCTCGACGTGAAAGCCGGCGACCGTGTCCTGTTCGGAAAATGGTCGGGCTCGGAAGTCACCATCGACGGTGAGGAGCTCATCATCATGAAAGAGAGCGACATCCTCGGCATCGTCGACAAGCCCGCTCCCGCCAAGAAGTGAGCGACGCGAAACAGGCCTGTCGGCCGTTCGCTCTCCCCCAATCCACCTAGCTAGGAACAAGCCACATGGCAGCCAAGCACGTACAATTCTCCTCCGACGCCCGTGAACGCATGATGCGTGGTGTCGATATCCTCGCCAACGCTGTGAAGGTCACACTCGGCCCGAAAGGCCGCAACGTCATCATCGAAAAATCCTTCGGCGCCCCGCGCACCACGAAGGATGGCGTCACCGTCGCCAAGGAAATCGAACTCGCAGACAAGTTCGAGAACATGGGCGCCCAGATGATCCGCGAAGTGGCTTCCAAGGCCAACGACGTCGCGGGTGACGGCACCACCACGGCAACCGTTCTCGCCGCCGCGATCGTTCGCGAAGGCCTGAAGCGCGTCGCCGCCGGCATGAACCCGATGGACCTCAAGCGCGGCGTCGAGAAAGCCGTTCTCGAAGTCGTCGAGAACCTCAAGAAGCAGTCGAAGAAGATCACGACGAACGAAGAGATTGCCCAGGTCGGCGCCATCTCCGCCAACGGCGAGATGGAGATCGGCAGGATGATCGCCGAAGCCATGGCGAAAGTCGGCAACGAAGGCGTCATCACGGTTGAAGAAGCCAAGGAAATCGAGACCAAGCTCGAAGTTGTCGAAGGCATGCAGTTCGATCGCGGCTACCTCTCGGCCTACTTCATCACCAACGCCGACAAGATGGAAGCCGTCCTCGACGACGCGCTGATCCTGCTCCACGAGAAGAAACTGGGCTCGCTCCAGCCGCTTCTCCCCGTGCTCGAGTCAGTCGTCCAGACCTCGCGCCCGCTGATCATCATCTCGGAAGACGTTGAAGGCGAAGCGCTTGCGACCCTCGTCGTGAACAAGCTGCGCGGCGGCCTGAAAGTCGCTGCCGTGAAAGCCCCGGGCTTCGGCGACCGCCGCAAGGCCATGCTGGAAGACATCGCCATCCTCACGGGCGGCACGGTCATCTCCGAAGACCTCGGCATCAAGCTCGAGAACGTCACCATCGACATGCTCGGCAAAGCCAAGCGCGTGCAGATCTCCAAAGAGAACACCACGATCGTCGACGGCGGCGGCAAGAAGAAGGAGATCGAGGCCCGCATCTCCCAGATCCGCAAGCAGATCGAAGAGACCACCTCGGACTACGACAAGGAGAAGCTGCAGGAGCGTCTCGCCAAGCTCGCGGGCGGCGTTGCCGTCATCAAGGTCGGCGGCGCCACGGAAGTGGAAGTTAAAGAGCGCAAGGATCGCGTTGACGACGCCCTCAACGCAACCCGCGCGGCTGTGGAAGAAGGCATCGTCGCCGGCGGCGGCACCGCCCTCCTCCGCGCTGCTTTCGCCATCAAGTCGGTTGGCGACAATGAAGACCAGCAAGCGGGCATCGATATCGTCCGCAAGGCGCTCGAAGCCCCGATCCGCCAGATCGCGGAAAACGCAGGCGTCGAAGGCTCGATCGTCGTCGGCCGCATCCGCACGGAAAAAGGCTCGAAGTCGTTCGGCTTCAATGCCCAGACCGAAGAGTACGGCGACCTGGTGGAGATGGGCATCATCGACCCGGCCAAGGTTGTCCGCGTCGCTCTGCAGAACGCCGCTTCGGTGGCCGGCCTGCTGATCACGACGGAAGCTGCGATCGCTGACGCGCCGAAGAAAGACGCCGGCCACAGCCATGGCGGCGGCGGCGGTGGAATGCCCGACATGGGCGGCATGGACTTCTAGTCCACGCCCGACTCGGGTCGGACCGAAATCGGAAGGGCGGCTCTCACGAGCCGCCCTTTTCGATTCAGGCCCGCTACTGATCACCGTCACGACCGCGTGATCGCTCTCTCGTATCGCTGGCCGGATGATGTGTAGCGCGCCGTTCCAAGAGAATCTGATGCGGCGCACACCTCAGCTGAAGCCAATACTTTGCCCGACGCCCTGCTTTGGGGACAAGCCATGCCAGATCTTGCCCGATACCACTTTATGTCTCGCAGAGTACGAGAGCCGATTGATTGATTAGCAATATGCATTTATCGTTATTCGAGAAGTTCGCTTTGCAGCCCATCCTGACCCCGGGCGAGACAAATTATACAGAACTTCTATTGCCGGTTGTCGGGGCGGCCTGGAAACGGGCCGTCCCGACTTCTTTTCAGGCCAGCAGCGCTTCAGGTGCCGCCTGTCGCGCCAATCCGGACAAAACTCGCCTCGGAGCTGAGTCTGTTCATCGGCGAGACATCTTGGCTGTGTAAATTCAGCTGAATGCTGAGACCCTGCGGCACGCTGAAGACCAGCGGCACAAAGAAAAAGGGCGGCGCGATTAACGCGCCGCCACTAGAAGGGTCTGATACGAGCGTTTCCTCCCCGAAACGCCAAACCGCCGAAGCAGTTCGTACT
>JALHLR010000004.1:0-109062 GCA_022844475.1 Hyphomonadaceae bacterium
GCCCTCCATCGATTTTGGAGACCCAGAGCGGCAGATTCCCGGATGGCCCAAGCCAGTCCGAACGTGAGCCTGTGTCAAACCAGACCCAAATGGCCCCCAACCCTTGTGGATCAACTGTCACAAGAGCCACGTTGAGGCCCCTGCAGGAACGCGCGACAAGGGTTTGTTAATCGCGATAACTGTCCCCTCGGCAGGCTTCGGCGTAGCTCCTATACCGACCTCCAACACGCACTGATTCGGCGCGCAGGACCCACATGGCGAAGACCAACCAGGCAAAGCTGTTCGGCGGAGACAAGTCCGACTCGTCGGGCTATTCCGCCAAAGACATCGAAGTCCTCGAGGGCCTTGAGCCCGTCCGCAAACGCCCCGGCATGTATATCGGCGGTACGGACGAGCGCGCCTATCACCACCTCTTCGCCGAAGTGCTCGACAACGCCATCGACGAGGCGGTCGCCGGCCACGCCAGCCGCATCGACGTGACGCTCAGCGCCGACGGATACCTCTCCGTGCGCGACGATGGCCGCGGCATCCCGATCGGCATCCACCCGAAGTTCAAGAACAAGACCGCCCTCGAAGTCATCATGACGATGCTGCACTCGGGCGGCAAATTCTCGAACAAGGCCTACGAGACCGCCGGCGGCCTGCACGGCGTCGGCATCTCGGTCGTCAATGCGCTGTCCGATCTCGTTGAGGTCGAGATCGCCATCGACCGAAGACTCTACCGCCAGACCTATTCGCGCGGACACCCGACCTCGAAGCTAAAGGAGGTGGGGGCCGCTCCCAACCGCCGCGGCACGCAGATCAAATTCCATCCCGACCCGCAGATCTTTGGCGACAAGCTCCACTTCCGCCCTTCGCGACTGTTCGCGATGGCGCGCTCGAAAGCCTATCTGTCGCGCGCCGCCGAGATCCGCTGGAGCTGCGACCCTAAACTGCTCAAGGAAGACGACAGGACACCGGCCGAAGCGACGCTGCATTATCCCAACGGCCTCGCTGACATGATGAAGGAGCTCACAGTCGAGGCGAAGCTCGTCCTGCCCGAACCCTTCACCGGCCGCGTTGAAGTAAATGGCGGCGGTGCTGTCGAATGGGCGGTGGTGTGGTCCGGCAATGGCTACGGCAGCGAAGCCGACGGCTTCTCGCGCACCTACTGCAACACCATCCCCACGCCTGAAGGCGGCACCCACGAAGCCGGTATGCGCTCGGCGCTTACCAAGGGCCTGCGCGCCTATGGCGAGATGATCGGCAACAAGAAGACCGGCCTCGTAACCGCAGACGACGTGCTCGGCACCGCTGGCGCTCTGCTCTCGGTGTTCATCCGCAACCCGGAGTTCGTCGGCCAAACGAAAGAGAAGCTTTCCACCCAGGACGCCTTCCGTATCACCGAAAACGCGATGCGCGACCGCTTCGACCACTGGCTCACCGCGTCTACCGCAAACGCCAACCGTCTGCTCGAGTGGGCGATCGGCCAGGCCGAAGACCGCATGCGCAAGCGGAAGGACAAGGAAGTCGCCCGCCAGTCCGCCACCCGCAAGCTCCGCCTGCCCGGCAAACTCGCCGACTGCTCGGACGGTTCGGCGCAAGGCACTGAGCTCTTCATCGTCGAAGGCGACTCGGCAGGCGGATCCGCCAAGCAGGCGCGCGACCGCGCCACGCAGGCAGTGCTCCCGCTGCGCGGCAAGATCCTCAACGTCGCCAGCGCCGGCGACGAGAAGCTCTCGGGCAACAAGGAATTGTCGGACCTCGCCACCGCCCTCGGCACCGGCCTCGCCCACCGCTTCCGCGTCGAGGATCTTCGCTACGAACGCATCATCATCATGACCGACGCCGACGTCGACGGCGCGCACATCGCATCACTGCTGATCACCTTCTTCTTCCGCCAGACCCCCGGCCTCATCGAAAGCGGCCGCCTCTTCCTTGCCATGCCGCCGCTTTATCGCATCAGTCACGGAGCGAAGTCGGCCTACGCCCGCGACGACGCCCACAAGGACGAACTGCTCGCTACAGAATTCAAGGGCAAGAAGCCAGACATCGGCCGCTTCAAGGGCCTCGGCGAGATGATGCCGGCGCAGCTCAAGGAAACGACGATGAACCACAAGACGCGTACCCTCGCGCGCGTGGCCCTGCCCAAGTCTATCAAGACCGTCGAAGACCTCGTCGAAACCCTTATGGGTAAGAAACCTGAACTCCGCTTCAAATTCATTCAGGACAACGCGAAGTTTATCGACGAGCTGGATGTGTAGATCGTCAGACCGAAGCGTGCCGCTCTGGTGCGTATTCGACAACATCGCAGAAGGCGGGGCGCTGAGCGACGCGCTTGATTAAGTGGAAAGCTGAGGCCTGCCATAGCGTAAGGCGGTTGGCGCCAGCCCGCTCCTGTGCTCATGAAAGGTGCCATGAGCGACATTGAACAGCGCGACGATACGGCGACCGATGGCGTAGGTGACTGGGCCGGCAACCCCTACGCCTCCCGCATGGTCGAATACACGCCCTACGCCGTGGCGCTGGGAATGAAGTTCGTGTCTTCCTCGGCCGGCCGCGGCGAGATCCTCCTGCCTTGGCGCGAGGATCTGGTCGGGCAGGACGGGACCGACATTCTTGCCCCCGGCGTCCTGACCGCCCTCATCGACCACGCCTGCGGCCTTGCCATCATGGCCGGACTCGGTTTCGAGGCAGCGCCGGCGACGCTCGACCTGCGCATCGACCACATGCGCCCCGCCGCTCCGCGCGCGTCGGTCACCTGCTCGGCGCATGTCTACCGCGCGACACGCACAATCGCTTTCCTGCGAGCCGAAGCGTGGGATGTCTCGCCAGATGATCCCGTCGCCGCAGCTCAGGCCGCCTTCACGCTCAATCGCCGGAGCGTGAAATGACAGCCGCAGCTGACCTTGACACCATCCTCAGCAGCTCGCCCTTCGCCCGCTTCCTCGCTATAGCGGCGCACGCTGACGAACACGGCGTCCTGGCGACAATGCCTGTGCGCGACCAGCTCGTCGGCAATGTGATGCTGCCCGCCCTGCATGGCGGGTGCGTCGCCTCCTTCCTCGAAATCGCGTGCCTCCTGCAAGTCGCGCATGAAGTCGGCACCAACGCGCCTGCCCGCGCGATCAACATCAGCGTGGAGTATCTCCGCCCCGCGCGCCGCGAGACAACCTATGCGCGGGCGAAGATCCGGCGCCTCGGAAAGCGCGTCGCCGTGGTTCACGCAGAGGCGTGGCAACAGGACGAGAGCAAGCCTGTCTGCCTGCTACAAAGTCATCTGCGGCTGCCGGCTGGACTTGCCTCTGAGTAGCGACCCTTGAAGTCGGTAGCACCCGCTACAAGGCCTGTGGGAGGGAGTATCAGGGACAGTGCGTGCGCTGATCTTCAGTCAGCTTTCTTCCATAGCGACGGCCGCCAGATTCCAACTACCACGTTGGCAAGCGACAGCAGCATGATCGCGGCCAACGCCCCCCATTTTGAGGAGATTGTATCTGCAAGCGCTTTCTGCTCCGCCTCACCAGCAGCGATACGCGCGGAAAGGGACGCGGCGGCACTGGCCTTCGACCCGATAATGCCGAGCGTCGCCTCGAACATGCCAAGGCCAAGAAGCGCCTTGAGCCATGCCCATCGCACCTCCCGGAAGGGCGGATGCACGACCATCGAAAGCAGGCCCGACATAAGCGCGATCGCGAGCGAAGGAAGCAGCAGGTAGTTGCACAGCGCCGCGATGGATGCTCGCGCATTCGAATACGCCGCTGCCGTATCCTGCGGCGCAGCTAGCAGGATCACGATGTAACCCATCAGCGCGCCGATAAGGCCACACGAGGCAAGCGTGTGAAGAATCTTGGTCGCCTTGCGCATGAAGCTGCTGACGTTCACGCGCGCCTACGCCTTGCTGGCAGCCGCGCTGGACCGCAACGCCATGCGATCGAACCAGGCCGCGACGTTGGTGTTGCCGCGATTGAGCGGCTGCCCCACGGTCGCGCCGAAATCGAGCGTGCAGAACAGGAGAATGTCGGCCAGCGTGCACCTCTCGCCCGCGATGAAATCGCGGCCGCCGATCAGCCCGTCGAGCCAGGTGATTTTTTCCTGCGCGAGCACCTTCAGGTCCGCAGCCGCCTGCGGCAACAGGCGCATCCGGTCCTTGAACAAGGGGTAGCCCTCGGCGGCGCGAAACCCGGTCAGCATCGGCTCTACGATGTAGAGATCGACTCGCCGTGTCCACATGCGCGTCATCGCGCGCTCCTCGGCATTCGTGCCGATCAGCGGCGGGTCTGGATGCCGTTCCTCGAGATACTCGCAGATCGCTGTCACCTCGGCGAGGTAACGACCATCGTCCAGTTCCAGTGTGGGCATCTGCCCGCCCGGATTGCGCGCAACGTGCGCCGGCTGGCGATTCTCCCCGGCCATCAGGTCAACGGTTAGCCGCGGAATGTCGATCCCCTTTTCGGCCATGAACATCTTCACGACGCGCGGATTGGGACCGATTGAATCGAAGAGTTTCATGACGCGCTCCGGGGCAGCAGCACTGCTGACAGAGTTTCAGCACATCATTAGGCTGGTTGCACCAGTGTCGTGACGGCAGGCTGCTTCATACCAAACCCAGCCGCGCGCCACGCCGCCATGAGTTCCGTCTGCCTGCGACTGCCGGCAAAGAGGAAGTTGGCCGGCAGGCCAACGCTAAGGCTAGCGTCGCACGGTGGCGATCCGGGAATGGGCGACCTTTTCGAGAAGCTTGCACGCGGCCGGTCGCGGACGTTGACATGCACCGCATGCTGGGGCGAGGAGCAAATGCGACCAGCCGCGCTCATGTTTTTGTCAGGTGACGCAGAGTTCGCGAAGCTTGCCCCGTAAGCCTTGCCAGATCGGCGCCTCGCCTGCCACGTGAGTGAGGTTTGACGCAAGCTCCAGGCCTGTGCAGACATTGCCGTAGCGAAATCAGCGAGGCGCAGAATGCATCTCTGGAAACTTCTCCCACTCGTGGCGCTCACCGCCGCGGCCTGCGCGACGACTCCTGGATCGATGGAAGTGCCTGAGGCCGCAGCGGCATCCAGCGAGCCGGTGAAGCCGCTAGCGAGCCGAGTGGCCTATTCCAAGGATCCCTACCCTTCGACCTACAAGCCGCTGCCGGCCGAAGATGTCTTCATCCGCAACGCGACCGTGTTCGACGGCCTCGGCGGGATGATCGAACGCGGCGCTGTGCTGATTCAGGGCGGCAAGATCTCCGCAATCGGCTCTGAAGCCGCGATGACAATGCCCGCCGGCATCAAGACGATCGACGCCGCCGGCAAATGGGTGACCCCCGGCATCGTCGACATCCACTCCCACCTCGGCGCCTATCCATCACCTGGCATCGAGGCGCACCAGGACGGCAATGAAGCTTCTGGACCGGTGACGGCGGAGGTCTGGGTCGAGCACTCAATCTGGCCGCACGATCCCGGCTTCACGCGCGCCATGGCGGGCGGCGTCACGGCAATGCAGATCCTGCCCGGCTCCGCCAACCTGTTTGGCGGGCGCGGCGTGATCATCAAGAACGTACCAGGCCGCACGGCGCAGGACATGAAATTCCCGGGCGCGCCTTACACGCTGAAAATGGCGTGCGGCGAGAACCCGAAGCGGGTCTACGGCTATGGCAGCGGTCGCTTCCCCGGCGGCGCGCCCTTCACGCGCATGGGCAATGTCGCCGGCTATCGCGACGCCTGGCAGAAGGCGACCGAGTACAAGCGCAAGTGGGACAAGTACGACGCCGACTTCGACGCGTGGGAGAAGAAGGCCAAGTCGCCAGCGCCCGCTGACGGCGAGAAGAAGGAAGACCTGAAGGACCCGCCGAACGCGCCGGATCGCAACCTCGAACTCGACACGCTGATGGGCGTGCTCGACGGCGAGATCCTGGTCCAGCAACACTGCTACCGCGCCGACGAGATGGCGCAGATCATCGATCTGTCGAAGGAGTTCGGCTACAAGATCTCCGCCTTTCACCACGGCGTCGAGGCATACAAGATCGCCGACATGCTCGGCGCCAATGGAATCTGCGGCGCACTGTGGGCCGACTGGTGGGGCTTCAAGGCGGAAGCCTACGATGGCATCCGCGAGAACATACCCCTTGTTCACAAGGCCCAGAATGGCTGCGCCATCGTCCACTCCGACGACGCCTACGGAATCCAGCGCCTGAACCAGGAAGCAGCGAAGGCGCTCGCCGACGGTAACAAGGCGGGTCTCAACATCTCGAAGGCGGAAGCCTGGACGTGGCTGTCGCGCAACCCTGCAAAGGCGCTTGGCATCCTCGACAAGACCGGCACACTCGAGCCCGGCAAGAACGCCGACGTTGTGATCTGGAGCGGCGACCCCTTCAGCAGTTACACACGCGCCGACCTCGTGTTTGTCGACGGCGCCGTTACGTGGGACCGCGCGAATGTCGACAGCCAGCCGGTCGTCGATTTCGAGCTGGGCCAACCCGGTGAAGGAGACGTGAAATGATCCGGAAGCTCCTCCTTGCCGCGACACTGCTAGCATCCGCGCCTTCCGCCCTGGCGCAACAAGTCGCGATCACCGGCGGGCGCGTCGTGACCAACACGACGCAGGGCGTCATCGAGAACGGCACGGTCGTCATCAACAATGGCCGCATCGTCTCCGTCGGAACCGCCGCTGCCCCCTCCGGCGCGACCGTGATCGACGCGAAGGGCAAGTGGGTGACGCCCGGCCTGTTCGCGGCCTTCTCCCGCGTCGGCCTCGCTGAGATCCCCTCGGAAGACCCGGCCAACGATATCTCTGCAGGGAACAGCAAGTTTCAGGCATCGCTCCACGCCGCCGACTCGTTCAACCCGGACGACACAGCGATCGACGTCAATCGTATCGAGGGCTTCACCCGCGCCGCCATCGTTGGCTCGCCAGGCGAAGGCCTGTTCGGCGGCTACGCTGCGATCGTCGACTTCACCGGCTCCTTCACCAGCATCGACACCCGCGAAGCTTTCATGCTGGCCGAACTCGGCGAAGGCGGAGCGTCGGCAGCAGGCGGCTCGCGTGCAGCAGCATGGCACTGGCTCCTCACGGCCATCGACGACGCCAAGGCCTATCCGCGCGGCTTCGAGGATGATGGCGAGGGCGACCTGCTGATCCGCAAGGAAGCCATGGCGCTGAAACCGGTTGTCGAAGGCCGCGTGCCGCTGATGGTCGAGGTGCATCGCGCCGCCGACATCCTGCAACTCCTCACGCTTCGCCAGCGCGAACCCCGGATCAAGCTGATCATCCTCGGCGCCACCGAAGGCTGGCGCGTCGCCGGCCAGATCGCGTCAGCAAACGTGCCCGTGATCGTCAACCCGCTGGCCAACCTGCCGGACCGTTTCGAAATGCTGGCCGCCACCCTTGAGAATGCCGGGCGCCTGTCGGCGGCGGGCGTGACAGTCGCAGTCGCCGATCCCGGCCAGGCGAGCCACAACACGCGCCTGATCCAACAGCTGGCTGGCAACGCCGTGGCCAACGGCATGCCTTGGGAGGCCGCCTTCAAGGCGATCACCAGCGTTCCCGCGACCCTGTACGGCCGCGCCGACCTCGGCGTGCTCCGGACGGGCGCGACCGCAGACGTTGTGATCTGGGACGGCGATCCGCTCGAACTGATGTCCAGCCCAGACGCGGTCTACATCGACGGCGTCGCGACCCCAATGGAATCCCGCCAGACCAAGCTGCGTGACAGATATATGAAACTCGATGAGGACAAGCCTCAGGCCTACGAACGGCAGTAGAGACGGCCGCTACTCGGCGGGATAAACGCTAAAGCTCTTGCAAAGAGGGTGATCGATCGATCCGGCGATGCCGCCCGTCTCCGCATGCTGAACCACTCAACTCCGCTGGGCTTCTGCACCCACTGTGTCGGCTAGAACCGGAAATCGTTGAAACCAAGGCGGGTCACCTTCATCCAGAACTCCCCAGCGACCCGTGACGAATCGCCGGGGATCCCGCCAAACCGGAACGTGGCCGACATACCGTCGGGATAAGCGATGTTCTGAGCGATTGTGAGATCGACGGGGATTCCGGTCCCGCTGCAGGTGTAGGATCCAGCCCAGCGTCCCTCCAATGCGAGGAGGTCCTGCGTTTTCTGGGCGTGCGCCGGCAAACAGGCAAGCAGCCCGATCGTTAACCCCAACGGCAATCGCATCCTTGCCCCCTCGCCTGTGCTGACTGAGTCCCTAGCGTTACACCTTTCCCCAGCCTGCAGATCCCCGACAAGACCCCAGTGGCAGGATGCGAACTGAACAGTCACAGAGCGGTTCATTGATGGTCGCGACAGTCAGCGGGATTGACTTGGAGCCCCCTTCAGCCGCATTGGTCCCCCCAAGTTCCCCGAAAAGCGTGCGTTTCGCTCGTGGCCCGGCCTTTCGAGCCCCAGAAGACCAACCTGATGACATTCGACGAGCTCGGTCTCGACCCCCGCATCCTGGCAGCCGTGAAGGGCGCTGGATACACGACCCCCACCCCGATCCAGGAACAGGGAATCCCTGCCGTCCTGGGTGGACGCGACATCACGGGCATCGCCCAGACCGGCACTGGCAAGACCGCCGCCTTCGTCCTGCCGATGATCCACAAGCTGGGACAGGGCCGCGCCAAGGCCCGTATGCCCCGCTCCCTGATCCTCGAGCCGACCCGCGAACTGGCCGCCCAGGTGGCCGAACAGTTCGAGAAGTATGGCGCGGGCTACAAGCTCAACATGGCGCTCCTGATCGGTGGCGTCTCGTTCGGCGACCAGGAGAAAAAGCTCTCTGCCGGTGTCGACGTGCTGATCGCCACGCCCGGCCGCCTGATGGACCACTTCGAGCGCGGCGGTCTGCTGATGACCGGCGTGCAGATGCTGGTGATCGACGAAGCTGACCGGATGCTCGACATGGGCTTCATCCCGGACATCGAGAAGATTTGCACGCTGCTGCCCAAGACGCGCCAGACCCTGCTGTTCTCGGCCACAATGCCGCCGGAGATCACCCGCCTCGCCAAGCAGTTCCAGAAGGATCCGCTAAGGATCGAGGTCTCGAAGCCCGCCACCACGGCTTCGACGATCAAGCAGTACGTCACACACTGCCCGTCCAACGAGGACACGGTGAAACGCGCTGTACTGCGTTCGATCATCAAGGCCCGCTCTACAGACCAGGGCATCGTGTTCTGCAACCGCAAGACGGAAGTAGACATCGTCGCCAAGTCGCTGGCGAGCCACGGCTTCGACGCCGCCCCGATCCACGGCGACCTTCCGCAGAGCCAGCGAACCGCCACGCTCGACCGCTTCCGCAACAAGGAGCTGAAGCTCCTCGTTGCTTCAGATGTCGCTGCGCGCGGCCTCGACATTCCGGAAGTTAGCCAGGTCTTCAACTACGCCCCGCCGCCGAATTCCGACGACTACGTCCACCGCATCGGCCGCACAGGCCGGGCCGGCCGATCGGGCGAGAGCTTTACCATTGTCTCCCCCGGCGACGCCCGCCTCTGGGACGCCGTTGCCAAGCGCATCTCCAAGGATGTCGAGATTTTCATTCCGGAAGGCATGGACGACGCCGTCGGTGAAGCTCGTAGCCGCGGACCCGCTATCGGCCGTGACCGGTTCGACCGCAAGCGCGGCAGGGGCGGTCGCGGCCGCGGCCCTGACCGCGAGGAGCGGTCAGAAGGACCAGCTGCGCCAGCAGCAGCCGTTGAGGCCGAACCCGTCGCTATTCCGGTCGTCCCGTTTGAAGCTCTGGAGGTCGTGGCGGAGCTGCCCGCCCGCACTGAGGACCACACCCAGCCGGAGCGCTCTGGCCGACGCGACCGCAAACGTGGACGGGACAGGGATAGCCGGCCCAGAGAGAGTGGCGGCCAGCCGAATCGGGAAAGCAGCCGCAATCGGCACGGCGAGCGCCAGCCCGGCGAGGGCCAGGGCGGCGACGACAACTTCAAGGGCATGGGCGACCACGTCCCAGCTTTCCTGCTCCGAACCCTCGGGAAACGCCAGGACGCCTAGGCGCGCTGGTAAACACTTTCCGAACAGGCCCGCCCCGTCTTAGCCAATCCGTAACAGCTTTCGTTCAAGAATACGCGCGGACACTGCGTGGGACGCGCAGCGTTTCCAAGGAATTGGGCGACATGCTGAACAGTCAACTTACCGGGCCTGAAGGTGTACTTCTCGGGCACCGCACGATCGACGAGATCGGCCGTCAGATTCTTCCGGTGAGCCCGCAGAACTACGAAGTCTGGCTCACCTACCTGACCCACGCCTCGCCAGACCTTCGTCAGGCTGTCGACAAGCTGATCGCTAGCGGCAAGCCCATTTCTTCCGATGACATGGAACAGATCTACGAGCGGTTCTTCTCGACCACGCACCTGTCGACCCAGGTCATGGAAACCGGCACGCGGATCGCCCACGAGATCGCGGACGCGCTTGACGCTCTCAAGCGGGCTGGCGCCACAACCGAGCGCTACGGCGCCACCCTTAACGTCGCAGCAGACTCGCTTCAGAACTCGACCATCGATGGCGATGCGCTAAAGCGCCTGATCAACGTCCTCGCCTCCGCCACCACCGAAATGTCCAAGCAGAATTCCACCCTCTCCCACAAGCTGGCCCAGTCGAGCCAGGAGATGGAGAAACTGCGTACGTCCCTGCGCCAGGCTCGCGCCGAGGCGCTGACCGATGCACTAACAGGCATTGCGAACCGCAAGCTGTTCGACGAGACGCTGCGCCTGCGCAAGGAGGAGGCCGACACGGAGCGAACCGAGCTGGCTCTGCTGCTGGGCGACATCGACCACTTCAAGTCGTTCAACGACACATGGGGCCATCAGACGGGCGATCAGGTCATCCGCTTCGTCGCCTCGGCCCTCACAAAATTCGCCCTGCCCGACCATCTGGTCGCACGCTATGGCGGCGAAGAGTTCGCCGTGATCATGCCGCGCACCTCGCTCAGGGACGCCGGCCGCATCGCCGATCAGATTCGCACGGCAATCGAGGCCAAGCGCCTCGTCCGCCGCTCCACAAACGAGACGATCGGCGCCGTCACCGTCTCCTTCGGCGCGGCAATCTACGTACCAGGCGAAACAGTCGGTACGCTGATCTCCCGCGCGGATGAATGTCTCTACATGTCCAAACGTAGCGGACGGAACCGGGTTACCCTCGAAACCCAGTTGCCGCCTATACCGGCAAGCTCGGCGGCCTAGGCGCACCCTATTCCTTCGGCAGCGCGTCGCCTTGTGGCGACACGATGCGCCGCCGCCGTCTCTCGGAAAGGCGCTCAGCGATAATTCTGCGTACCGGCCGGTCGTACAACAGATCCGCTGCAACAGCCGCCCCGCACGCGAGCGCAAAGAATGGCAGCATTAGCAGCTTGTAGGACTGTTCAGGGTTCATCTCGGCAAGCACGTGCCCGAAGTGCAGGACGGGTGTGTGGATGGCGTAGAGCGCGTAAGAGAAACCGCCCGCGAGGAGAAACAGCCGCAGAAGCTTCGGTGACGACGGCTCGCTCTGCGTGCCCGCGAGGATCAGCACGGGAAACAGGATGATCACGCAGACCGCGTCGTAAAGCCAGCGCACCTCGGCGGGTTTGGGAATGACAAGGAGCGCGGCGGTGATCGCCAGCAGGATCGACCAGTGGATTCTGGGGAGGGAGATGCGGTGACGCAGACGGCTTAGCAGGACGCCGGCGCTGAACGAGAAACCCACCCGCGCAACACCGCCAAGATAGTCTGACATCAGGAACCCGGTCTCCAACGTGCCAAGCACGTAACTGATCCCCACAATCGCCAGCGCACACGCAGCTGCAACGGCGCCCACGACACGTAGTGACAGCCACGCAAATGCGATCGCGAAGATCACGTTGATCTGCACCTCGAGGATCAGCGACCAGTATGGTCCGTTCAGCGGCACTATCAGCGCTTCCGGTTCCATCGCTGGATAGGGCAGGAAAAACAGCGCTGAAATGAACTGAAGCATGAGCACACCAACTGACTCACGGCCTAAACCGAACGCAGTGTCGATCAAGGCGGCGACCAGGCCGAGGGCGAGCCCAAGAGCGAAAAGCGGATAAAGCCGGAGCAGGCGTCGTCCGATGAATTCCTTCATCTTCATGCCACCTGCAAGCCTCGCATCATACGCATGCGCGATGACAAAGCCGCTGAGCACAAAAAAGAAATCCACCGCCAGATAGGGACTTTGCGGATTGTTGTTCAGTAATCCGGCGTGGAATGCAGCGACCACGAAGGCGGCAATGCCGCGCATCGCGTCAAGCGTATGCATCTTCGGAGCAGGCGAAGCGATCATGAGACTTCGTTCCCTGCAAGAATTGTCAGCCGCGACGTTCGCGCTAACGGAATCTTGTTGAGCATTGGCATTTCCGCCGACAGCTAGACAAAAGCCCGGAGACGTTGACGGGTTCTCAGGTCTACCTTGAGCGTTGTCCAGCGGATCGGCGGCCGGAATAGCCACCCGGGTTTTCACCGGGTCCTGACGGTTGACGCAGCATACGCGACGTTCCTGCGCTCACAAGGACTCTGTTTGCGTCTGTAAGCGGCGCCGCTCGAACCCACTTACCCGGATCGCGATGGGGCAACGCTCGATCGGGTTGACGGCAGATTTCGCGCGCGGGGCGAATTGCGAAGCGCTTTTCGACTGCTCGCTCAGGGGGTCGTTCATTTCTTCGCCCTCGCCCTGGCCTTCACACGCCTCGCCGACTCTTTCGTCGTCGACGATGTTGCACGCGGCAATACCTCCGCTTTTCCTGCAGGCTTGGTCTGTCGCATCCCCTTCCTCTTGATCGCTGCTGCATGGGACCGCTTCGCGATCGCAGCTGTCTAATCGGGCTTGTCTGCAACCGTCTCGGGAAGGTGCCACGGGCCCATGTCGCCCACCGCACAATCGCGCTTCATGAAATACGCCTACGGTGCCGAGGCTTGGGTCTGCAATTCCGCCTGAAGATCGTCATCGACGTGCACATGGATGACGTCATCGTCCAGACAGACAAACATCACGCCGTCACGGAACAGTCCTACACGACCGAACTTGCCGTCCGCCTCAACGCGACCGACGCCCGCAAACAGCTCAAGAGCATAGTCTGTGAAGCCTGGGGGAAAGCGGCAGAGCGGCTTTTCCGTGTCGCGACGGATAATGTAGCCGACTGCAGCTACTCGGCAGCCTGCGCCGGAACGATGGTGACGCTCTCGCCGCAGCCGCATGCGTCCGTCTGGTTCGGATTGCGGAACGTGAATTTGGAATGCATCGGCGAGACTTCGTAGTCGACTACGGAGCCGAGCAGAAACAGCACGGCTTTGGCGTCGATCACGATCGACACGCCATTGTCGTCCACGCGCTCGTCCGTCGCGCTGACGGCGTCGACGAACTCCATCGTGTATTCCATTCCCGCGCAGCCTGCATTCTTCACGCCCACGCGCAGGAACCCGCCGGCCTTGTCAGCCAGCACCTCACGGACGCGCGCAGCAGCGGCGTCTGAGAGTGTCACAACCTTGGGGCGGGGGCGTCTGGCCATTGTTCCTATGTGGCTACCGCAAACCGGCTTACAACATGTTGAGAGCGAGACGGGCTTCGTCGCTCATCCGCGAGGGGTCCCATGGCGGGTCGAACACGATGGTCGCCTTGGCCGACTTGACGCCCTCCACCTTGCGTGCGGCGTCCTCCACCCAGCCTGGCATTTCACCGGCTACGGGGCACGCAGGGGCCGTCAGCGTCATTTCGACGTCGACATGCCGGTCGTCATTGATGTCGACTTTGTAGATCAGTCCCAGTTCGTAGATGTCGACAGGGATTTCCGGGTCATAGACCTTTTTGAGCTCCTGGATCAGGTCGTCCGTAATCCGGTCCAGCTCGCCCTGCGGAATCGCCGATGGCTTCGCCCCACCCTCAGGGGCACCCTCGGCGATCTGGTGTGTCAGGTCGTCAGCCATGGCTTCTCTATGACAGCATAAGACGGGCCTTGGAAAGCGCCTCCACGAACGTGTCGACCTCCTCGACCGTGTTGTAGAGAGCGAAGCTTGCCCGGGCGGTTGCCCCTACTCCAAGATGGGACATCAGTGGCTGGGCGCAATGATGGCCGGCCCGAATCGCCACCCCCTGCCGGTCGAGGATCTGGGCGAGGTCATGCGGGTGGGCGCCCTGGATCGAGAAGGCCAGGACCGGCCCTTTTCCGACTGCGGTTCCGTGGATCGTGAAACCGTTCACGCCCCTCAGCGCGTTCGTGGCGCGGGCCAGAAGGGCCTGCTTGTGGGCATGGATCGCCTGCCGGTCCTGCGCCTGCAGCCAGCCTATTGCCGCTCCCAGGCCAATCGCCTCGACGATGGGCGGCGTACCGGCCTCGAAACGGTGGGGCGCGGAGTTGTAGGTCACAACCTCGCGACCTACGGTTTCGATCATCTCGCCGCCGCCCTCGAACGGCGGCAGCGCCTCCAGCCTCTCCAGTTTGCCATAAAGGAAGCCGATCCCTGTAGGTCCATAAAGTTTGTGACCCGTGCCGACATAGAAGTCGGCATCGAGATCACGAACATCGACGTTGAGGTTCACGACAGCCTGACAGCCGTCGAGCAGGACCTGCGCGCCGACGCCATGCGCCATGGCGATCGCGGTCTTCACATCCGGAACGGTCCCCAGCACGTTCGACATATGCGTGAGTGCCAGCATGCGCGTCCTGGGGCCAAGCTGCCGCGCAAGGCTCTCCATGTCGAGCGAGCCGTCAGGCAGCGTCTCGACCCATTTCAGCACCGCACCCTTGCGCTCGCGCAGGAAATGCCACGGCACGATGTTGGAGTGATGCTCCATGATCGAGAGCACAATCTCATCGCCCGGCTTGATGCCCGCGCCGATCCCGGAGGCGACGATGTTGACGGCCTCGGTGCCGCCCTTTGTGAAGACGATCTCCTCGGGGGACCCGGCATTGATCAGAGCGCGGACTGCTTCGCGCGCAGCCTCATAGGCCTGCGTCGTCTCGTTGGCGAGCGTGTGCAGCCCGCGATGCACGTTGGCGTAGCTGTGGCGCATCGCGCCCGCCATCGCATCGATGACCGCATCCGGTTTCTGCGCCGAAGCCGCATTGTCGAAATACACGAGCGGCTTGCCGTGCACGGTGCGGCCAAGAATCGGGAATTGCTTTCGGATGGCATGAACGTCAAACGTCATGACGTCCCACCCAGCCAGGCATCAATGCGCATCTCAACCTCGGCGCGCACGGCCTCGTCGATCCAGTCCGGTAGCGCCTCCAGCAGGAAAGCGCGCGTGATCATCGCCCGCGCTTCGATGTCTGGGATACCGCGCTGGCGCAGATAGAAGACCGCATCTTCGTCGATCTGGCCCGCCGTGTTGCCATGCGCACAGGCGACATCGTCGGCGTAGATTTCCAGTTCAGGCTTGGCGAAGACCTCGGCGCCCTCCTCAAGCAGAAGAGCATTGTGCGCCATCTCGGCGTCGGTCTTCTGCCCTGCGCGCTCGACCAGAAACTTGCCCTGGAACACGCCGCGTCCACCCTTGCGTGCGACGCCGCGAACGAGTTGTCGCGTATGCACGCCCGGCGCGGCGTGTGCGACGCGCGAAGTCAGGTCGACATGCCGGTTTGCAGCGGCGAGGTAGACTGCATTCATCTCGACAACAGCGCCTCCAGCTGCCGTGACGGAAGTCTCGATCCGCGTCAGCCGCGAGCCCTCCGCGACCACGAACTGCCGAAACGATGCGCCTTCGCCCAGCTTCACGACGACCTCGTTGAGAACAATTGCCGCGTCGCGCTCGTCCGCTGGGGCTGAATTTGCCTGCATGACGATCCGATGCAACGCAGCGCCGGGCTCGATCTCGATCCTGGCGTAAGCCGGAAGGAAGGGTCGCAAGCGCGAACCCGAGACGCCGATCCGTTCGATCATTGTCGCCGTCGCGCCAGCCTTGACGATGACGCTGCCATACTGGCCTGCATCGCCTTCGGTGATCCCGCTTTCGAATGTATCACCCGGCGCCTCAACCACAAGCGCGCTCGCGCCGTAGCCGTCGCCAAACATCTCGGCGAGCGCAGCGATTGGCCCTTCGGCCGGCATCGCCCCCGTGCCGATCAGCACGGATTCCTGGTTGCTCATGGCCGCGCGAAGGTCAGACCATTTCCAGGCTTCTGTGCGACGAGATGGCAGGTCGGCGAGGTCCATCAGTCGACCTTCAGGAACTGGTCATAGCCGGATTTCTCCAGCTCCAGCGCAAGGTCCGGCCCGCCCGACTTCACGATGCGCCCGGCCGAGAGGATGTGGACGCGATCCGGTTTGATGTAGTCGAGGAGGCGCTGATAGTGCGTGATCACCAGCATCCCACGACCTGCGCCGCGCAACGCGTTGACGCCCTCGGCCACCACCTTCAACGCATCGATGTCCAGCCCGCTGTCCGTCTCATCGAGGATCATGAAGCGCGGTTGAAGCATCAGCATCTGGTAGATTTCGAGCCGCTTTTTCTCGCCGCCCGAGAACCCGACATTCAGCGGCCGCTTCAGCATGTCGGAATCGATGCGCAGCTTGGTCGCGGCCAGTTTCGAAAGCTTCAGGAATTCCGGCGCGGAGACCTCAGGCTCACCCCGCGCCTTGCGCTGTGCGTTCATCGCCGCCCGCACGAACGTCATCACCGGCACGCCAGCGATCTCAAGTGGATACTGAAAGGACAGGAACAGCCCCTTCGCCGCCCGCACTTCCGGCTCAAGCGACAACAAGTCCGTGCCATCGAATGTCGCAGAGCCGCCGGTCACGTCGTAGCCATGCTTGCCAGTGAGGACATACGACAAGGTCGACTTGCCGGAGCCGTTCGGCCCCATGATCGCGTGGACTTCCCCGGCGGGCACGGCGAGCGAGAGACCCTTCAGGATCTCCCGCGACGGCCCGTCCTCGGGCACCACGTGTGCGTGAAGGTTATTCAGTTCCAGCATGAAACGCCTGCAAACACGGAACTTCACACGTCCCGGACCCTCTAGATAGGCCCGGTGCCCCCTTTGCGCGAGACGTGTGCGCGAGGTTTCCGGTCCGATTGGCTCGGTGTTTCCAGCCCCCGCGCCGAAAAGTCCAGTGCTGTCGCCTAAGGTGTCCTGGGAACGGGAGGAGAGGCGGCGTCAGGTACAGGCGCCATATCCTTGATTAACGCCAGGACGGGGGCTTCGGCGCAGAACTGCGCTTTGGCCGAGTCTGCGGTCATGCCGGAGGCCAGCAGTTCCTCGTCTTCCTCGATGGAGCACTCAACCCCGGTAACCTTGTCAGCCTCGCCGCGCACCTCGACACGCGCCGTGACGCCCTGCTGGAGCTCTTCTCCGAGCAGTTTGTAGAAGGTGACGTAATACTCGGCCGCGCTCGAGCGTCCCTGCACGGCGAGATAGCCGCTTTCGGTCTTCTCGATCTCGACGCCGCTCGGCTCGCCAACGCGGGCGAACTTGCCTTCGCTCGTCTGCTTCCAGAACGCCCAGGTTGTGTTCACATTGCCCGTTTCAAGCGGGATCAGGATGTCCACCATCCCGTCCTTGTCGACGTCTTCCAGGGTCGGCCCGTTGAAGGTGTTGCCCATCCGCTCCTCGATGGTCTGGAGAGTTGCATCGCCCGCAGCGACGACCTGCACTGTGACCTTCGTGGAGTCGTCTTCAGCGGGTGTATAGCGCGCCTCGATCGCCATCCCCGACTGGTCGGGCAGGATCATGCGGCAGTCAGGGTGCTTCCATCCTTCCGCGCCTGCGTCCTCCGCTTCGACCGCCGCGCATTCGGGCAGCGGCATCCGCTTGGCATTGGCGCCACCGGCCTCTTCGGTGGGGGCGGGCGAGCAGGCCGCCAGACCAAGAACGGTCGCGCAGATTGCCAGCTGGAGTTTCATGCAGGATCCCCTCGTGATCCGCCGGGAATAGTGCAGAAGGCTTCCCCGCGCCAGCTTACGCTGCCGCAATCCATCAGATCGCCATCCCGAGATAGATGTGCAGGTCCGTCTTCACCTTTGCCGGATCGTCGTCCCAATCGCCATAGACCTCCAGCGACATTGGTGCGCGCCTCAACCCCCGGGCCTTGATGTCGTCATGAATCCGGCCATACGTCGCCGGCATCGACGCGTAGTCGCCCCAGTGCGGCGCGGTGATCACGCGCCCCCCAGGCACATGGACCGCCTTCACATCCGGATCGGAGCTGCCCGCCTCGCGGTCAAGAACGCCAATCAGCAGCCTAGCTCCCTCGCGGGTCTCGTTCTGGTAGAGGATGAAGTTGTGTCCGTGGCCGGGCTTCAGGGCGTCGGGGGCGTAGAGTCGATCGAAGGTCCGGCGGATTGAAGATCCCACATCAGCCCATCGTACAATTGCTTCGATGCCGGCGCCGTTTTGAGGTTTGAGGTCGATGATGTGTACGCCGACCATCTCCACCTACCCCACGCTCCCCTCAAGACTCACCTCAAGCAGCTTCTGGGCCTCCACGGCAAACTCCATCGGAAGCTTCTGCAGCACATCACGGACGAAGCCGTTCACCAGCAGCGCAACCGCCTCCTCTTCACCGATGCCGCGCTGGCGGGCGTAGAAGAGCTGGTCGTCGGACAGCTTTGTCGTCGTCGCTTCATGTTCGAGTTGCGCATCGCCGCGGCGGTTCTCGACATAAGGGATGGTGTGCGCGCCGCAATTCTGGCCGATCAGCAGGCTATCGCACTGCGTAAAGTTCCGCGCCTTTGCAGCCTTGCCGTGGATCGAGACGAGCCCGCGATAGGTGTTGTTCGACTTGCCGGCAGAAATCCCCTTGGAGATGATCCGCGACTTCGTGTTCTTGCCGAGGTGGATCATCTTGGTGCCGGTATCGGCCTGCTGGTGGCCGTTGGTCACCGCGATCGAGTAGAACTCTCCCTGGCTGTCATCGCCCCGCAGGATGCAGCTGGGATACTTCCAGGTGATCGCAGATCCGGTCTCAACCTGCGTCCATGAGATGCGCGAGCGTGCGCCGCGGCAGTCGCCACGCTTGGTGACGAAGTTGTAGACCCCGCCCTTGCCTGCAGAGTCTCCCGGCCACCAGTTCTGCACGGTCGAATATTTGATCTCTGCATCCGCCAACGCGACAAGTTCAACCACCGCTGCATGCAGCTGGTTCTCGTCACGCATCGGCGCCGTGCACCCCTCAAGATATGACACATACCCGCCTTCATCGACGATGATCAGCGTCCGCTCGAACTGTCCCGTCCCCTTCGCATTCATCCGGAAGTAAGTGGACAACTCCATGGGGCAGCGAACGCCCTTCGGCACGTAGACAAACGTCCCGTCCGAAAACACCGCCGAGTTCAACGTCGCAAAGAAATTGTCCGTCACGGGCACGACGCTGCCGAGGTATTGCTTGATGAGGTCCGGGTATTCGCGGACCGCCTCGGAGATCGACATGAAGATCACACCGGCCTTCATCAGCTCGGCGCGGAAGGTGGTCGCAACGCTTACGCTGTCGAAGACCGCGTCCACCGCAACGCGGGGCGTCTCGCGGGCGGCAGCTGCCGTCTCCATCGCGCCTTCGACCCCGAGCAGAACCTCCTGCTCCTTCAGCGGAATGCCGAGCTTGGTGTAGGTGTCGAGAATCTCCTGCGGCACATCCGCTATCGACTTGTACTTCGCGCCACCCTTTGGCTCCGCGTAGTAGTGCGCGTCCTGGTAGTCGATCTTCGGATAATGGACCATCGCCCAGGTCGGCTCGATCATTTCCTTCCAGCGCTGGAAGGCCTCGAGCCGCCACTGCAGCATCCACTCCGGCTCTTCCTTCTTGGCCGAAATGTAGCGGACGGTCTCTTCGCTCAGCCCCCTGGGCGCAAGCTCCATCTCGATGTCGGTGACGAAGCCTTCGACGTACTTGTCCGACTCAAGTTCGCGCGCGGCATCTACCGTCCCGCGATCAATGCTGTCCTTAACGAGGTCGCGACCGTCGCTCATGCCTGCTCCGCGAGAACATAAATCGAAGCAATACGCGGCGTCGGCGCGAGGTCCACAGTTACTGGCACGCGCCGGTAGCCCGGGCCTTCAAATTCATCGAGCCGCTCCCAATGAGCCGGCAGGTCGTCGGATTCAAACACTTGCACTTCGACAGCCTGGCCATCCGGATCCAGCATGAGGCCAGGAAAGCCAAGCGCTGCGCCCCATCCCTTGGGGGCAAGGCGGCCGCGCACGGTGCCAAGCCTCCATCTGCCGGCAATCATCCCGATCTGCCCATGATTCTCCTTGCCCGGAGCAAGCGTTCCGTAGACCGCAAGCGCGGTATCGGCCTCACTGCTCGCTGCGTCAGGCATGTGCGTCAGCATTTGAATTCACCAGTTGCGGACGCGCCCGCGCGGCCATCTTGATCCAGGCCTCGGCTAGAACCTCAAATTCACCCGGGGCCGAGTTCCAGCCGAAGCTCGCCCGGACGGACGACCGGGCCGCGGTATCGCCGAGCCCCATTGCGGTCAACACACGGCTGGGCTTCACTTTTCCCGACGAACAGGCAGAGCCTGCAGAAAGCGCAAAGCCTGCCAGGTCGAGACCCATTATCTGGGTTTCCGAAGGCAGGCCTTCAATGCCAAAGCAGGAAACTCCCGCAACACGTGGCGCAGTGCCGCCGTGAACCTGCAAGGTCGGCGCAACCGCTTTCAGCCGCCACTCCATCCGGTCGCGATGGGGCGCAAGCGCGTGGTAGCCGGCAATGTCGCGCAACGCGGCTTCCACAGCGGCGCCAAATCCGACAACCCCGGCGATATTCTCCGTTCCGGCGCGACGCCCAAACTCCTGGCCGCCGCCGGTCTGAACCGCGCGAAAGGGCGCGCCCGGCTTCACGTAAAGTGCGCCCACGCCATGTGGGCCGCCGATCTTGTGCGCCGACAGAGACAGATAATCGACGTTGATGTCGATGATCGACACATCTACCTTACCCAGAGCCTGGATCGCATCGCAGTGGATCAACCCGCCAGCTGCGTGCACGATCTCGGCGGCCTCCGCGACCGGCTGGATCACGCCGGTTTCGTTGTTGACCATCATCAGCGAGACGAGAGGTCGCAGGCCCTGCCTCACCGTCTTTGCCACGTCTGCTTTCAATGAATCCAAATCGACTACGCCGTCAGCCGCGACGAACCAAGTGTGGTGGTCGTCCCGCAACGCATGGCTTGCCGCCGCAGCATGCTCGATCGGCGAGATCAACAGGCTGACATTCCCGCACAAGAGCGCGCCACGCAGCGGCGCACCTACCGCCTCCGTCCCCCCACTCGTGAAAGCGATATCGTCCCGGCACGCGCCGATTGCCCCAGCCAAGGTCTCGCGAGCGCCCTCCACGAGCGTCCGAACCTTGCGGCCTTCAGCATGCACGGACGACGGATTGCCCGTCAGGTCCAACGCGCCAGCTATCGCCACTTTCGCCTCAGGGCGAAGGGGCGCTGTCGCGTTGTAATCTGCATAGGTCCGGCGCGCAGGGGTCATGCCCCGGCTTCTACGCCAATTTGGCTCAAGCCGACAGGCTTTGCCGATCCTCGGATGCATCCAATCCGAACGCGCGCTTGTACGTTCCCGAAAGCAGGTCAGCGAGGGTGACACGCTCAAGGAAACGCTCGATGTGGACATCGAGCGCGTCCCACAGACCGGCGGCGGGGCCTTCCGACCAGTCTCGAGCGCCGGCTTCGGTGCTGGCGCCTGGGTCATCGACCGCCTGGAATACCTGCCCGACCGTGATTTCACCCGCCGGGCGCTGCAGTCTGTAGCCGCCGCCCGGGCCACGGGAGGCAGCAACGAGCCCGGCCCGTCGTAACATCGCGAACAGTTGTTCGAGATAGGAGAGCGAAATCCGCTGTCTCACGGCAACGTCGGCAAGCGAAACCGGCCTGGCGCCGGCATTTCCAGCCACGTCAAGAACCGCCACAACCGCGTACCTGCCCTTGGAACTCATGCGCATGGGAGCACCTGATCTGGTGGGGCCGGTGATACGGCCTCGGTGGTGTTACGCTGCGCCAACGCGCGCGGATCACACGAAATACTTGAAACCCGGACCCGAAATAGTGTTTGTCGGCCACCTCGGGCGCACCACTTCCCTCAGCACCGCCTGATGCAGATATCGTGAGCAAGTCATGGGCGAACTGATCATCTCGGGTCCAGCAGGGCGGATCGAGGCCCGCTATGCGCAGGCCCCGGGCGAGAATCCGCCTATTGCTTTGATTCTTCACCCTCACCCGAAGGCTGGGGGCACGATGCAGGACCCGGTTACGATCACCCTGTTCGAAATGTTCGCGGCCCATGGCTTCTCGACCATGCGATTCAACTTTCGTGGCGTTGGCCGCTCGCAGGGACAGTTCGACGCAGGTGTCGCGGAGCTTTCCGACGCTGCCTACGTGCTCGATCACCTCGAGGCCCTCAACGAAGCGCCGAGCCAGTGTTGGGTCGCAGGCTCATCTTTCGGAGCCTACATCTGCCTGCAGCTGCTGATGCGCCGTCCGGAGATCGACGGATTTGTCGCCGTCGCGCCGCCAGCCAATCACTATGATCTTTCATTCCTCGCCCCCTGCCCCGCATCCGGCATCATCATATCCGGCGACAAGGACGTGGTCGCGCCGCCTCAGGACATCGACCGTTCGCTCACCAAAGTCCGCGTGCAGAAAGGCGAAGTAATCGAGCGCGCCACTGTGACCGGCGCCAACCACTTCTTCCAGGGCAAGCTGGATGATATGGAGAAGACGGCTTCCGCCTACCTGAAGAAGCGCATGAAGGCGTTCGAGAAGGCACAGAAGGAAGCCGCCGAGGCCAAGGCGATCAAGGACGCCGCCAAGCTGCCGCCCCCTAAGCCGGCCTGACGCCGTGTCGCTCGATAACCCGAACACGGTGGATGCGGTCGGCATTGATCCGGATTCCGGCCACGCCGTCCTCGTGATCCAGGACCAGATGGACTGGAGCGACGCTGCCGCGCATTTCCGTGCACTCCAGAAGAAGATCAGCAACTACGTCGCCTTCATCCAGAACGGACAGCTCGAGACCACAGCGTTCCACGCGAAGGGCCGGCCGCCGCGGATCGGCATCGTCATGGCCTTCGAACCGCCGGCGCCAGCGATCGAAATTCTTGCGGGCGTTGGGGATGAACTTGCGAAGGTCGGTATCGACTTTGGCTATGGACCACTGCCGACAGGCTACAAGCGCGCGAACTGAGCTTGCAGCGCCTCGGTCCGTCAGGCATCTCTCGACCCCATGGCCGAGACACAAGAACCCTTCTTCCATCGTGAGGGCGACACCTACACGCCAACGCTCAGAGCCAATGGCTGGTGGCGACCGACCGGCAATCTTCATGCTCGCGTGATGATCGGCCTGTTCGCGCATGTCATCGAACAGCAGTACGGCGAACCGGATCTCCGGCCAGCGAGGCTGACGGCAGATCTCTATCGCTTGCCGGATCTCGCACCGATCACCGTTTCCACGCGCATGGTCAGGCAGGGCGGGCGGATCAAGGTGATAGAGGCAGAGTTGTTCAGCGGCGGCGTCTCCTCAGCACGCGCGTCCTGTCAGCTTCTCCGTCGTTCGCAGCAGCCTGAAGCCTCCGTCTGGTCGCAACCCGGTTGGGACGCCGCGCCGCCGGATCAGGTGGCGCCGCCGCCAAAGCCGTTCACCGACAAGTGGGAGATGCGCCCGATCCTGCCGCCAGGCGTTATTGTTGCGAACGACCTCCGCGCGCCGGGACCGCGCCGCACATGGCTGCGCGAAGTGCGCCCGTTGGTGGGCGGAGAGCCCTATACGCCTTTCAGCCGCGTGGCGACCGGGGTCGACTATACAAGCCCCATCGCCAACGGCTCGGAAACCGGTCTCGACTTCATCAATTCCGACATAACGCTGTACCTCCATCGTCAACCCGTCGGCGAATGGATTGGCTACGAAGTAGCCGACCATCAGAGCGCCGAAGGCATCGCGCTGGGCCACTGCAGGCTGCATGATGCTCACGGACCGATCGGTTTCTCGTCTTGCGCGGCGCTGGCGCAGAACCGGCGATAGCCAAGCTCAGCCGTCGGATTCCTTAGCCCGGCATGGTAAACATCGCTCATGCGGCGGAGGGGCGGAGGCGTCGATGCGGCAGGCTTGAGCATCAGGCTACACGTTACGATCGCCTTATAGATGGTTGGCGGCACGCTGGCTCCGGTACAGAAGCTCTGGCGCAACGACCCCGGAAACTTGACGATTTGCTACACGCCAGACTATCTAGCGGCCATGTCGCACCGCGCCACCCTCTCCGCGTACTATTACCGCACGCTGAAATAAGCGGGCGGTGCGAACATGCATGCCGCCTGAACCGGCGGCATACTGAGATGGCCTCCGGTCTGGCAGACCCTTAGGAGCCTCTCTCGTGACACTCGACGCAGCAAACGCCAACTCGACATTCCTCAGGGAAATGATCGGCCGCGGCCATGTCTACCAGCTAACCGACGAGAAGGGCCTCGACGCCTACGCCTCCACCGGCGCGCCCTGCGGCTATATCGGCTTCGACGCCACCGCGAAGTCGCTCCACGTCGGCAGCCTCGTGCAGATCATGAACCTGCGCCGCCTCCAGCAGGCCGGCGGCAAGCCTGTCGTCCTGATGGGTGGCGGGACGACCAAGATCGGCGATCCGACCGACAAGGAGAAGTCGCGTCCGATCCTGACGACCGAAGAGATCGCCGCCAACATGGGGGGCATCAAGAAGAACTTCGAACCCTTCCTGAAATTCGGCAACGGCCCCACCGACGCCATCATGGTCGACAACGCCGAATGGCTAGACCAGATCAAGTGGATCGAATTCCTTCGCGACTACGGCAAGCACTTCACGATCAACAAGATGATCGCGCAGGAAACGGTCCGACGCCGCCTGGATAACGAGGAGCCGTACACCTTCCTCGAATTCAACTACATGCTGCTGCAGGCCTATGACTTCCTGGAGCTGGCACGCCGCCTCGACTGCCGCATCCAGATGGGCGGCTCTGACCAGTGGGGCAACATCGTCAACGGCATCGACCTCACCCGACGGATCATCGACAAGCAGGTCTTCGGCGTCACTACCCCACTGATCACCACAGCGAGCGGTGGCAAGATGGGCAAGACGGCCGAGGGCGCCGTCTGGCTCAATCCGGACATGCGCAGCCCGTACGACTACTGGCAATTCTGGCGCAACACGGAGGATGCCGACGTCGCGCGCTTCATGCGCCTGTTCACGGACCTACCGGCATCGGAAATCAGCGAACATGCCAAGGCGCAAGGCGCCGCGATCAACGACGCCAAGAAGCGCCTCGCCGACGTCGCCACCGCGATGCTCCACGGAGAGGAAGAGGCGGCAAAAGCCGCGGCCGCCGCCGAGGCGGTCTTCAAAGGCGGTGGATCCGCCGATGGCATGCCGACCTTCGAAGTCGAGCGAGCCAGACTTGCTGGCGGCTATTCCATAGCCGAGGCGCTGGTCGCGGCGGGACTCGTCGACTCAAAAGGCGACGCCAGACGCCAGGTCGCAGGCAATGCGGTAAAGCTGAATGGTGAGCCAGTAACTGACGACAAGCACGCCATCACGGAAGCCGCGCTGGATGCGGAAGGTACCGCGCGCCTTTCCGTCGGCAAGAAGCGGCACGCGCGCCTGAAGGCTGTCTGACGCACCTGCGAACAAGGTTTGTCGGCATTCCGCAGGGTTTCGGACACCACCTTGGCGTCTTTCCGCCTTTCGCTGCCTCACGAAAGAGGTCTAGTCTTCCCGATAGAAATGTCGGGGAGACAACGCCATGAGCATCCGCACCATTCTGGCAGCATCGTGCGCGCTGGCCGCGCTGCAATCTGCCCCGGCCGCTTTCGCTCAGGACAAGGCGCTGGCGATCACGATCTATGCAGATGACCTCGCCCTGGTGCAGGACAAGCGTCCGGTCGAGGTGACCGGCGGCCGACAGCGAATCGAGTTCGCTGGCGTCTCAGCCCAGATCCGGCCTGAGACTGTCTCGCTCTCCGCCAACGGCGTGACGATCGTGGAACAGAATTTCGACTTCGACCTGCTCACGCCCGCCAAGCTTATGGAGAAAGCAGTCGGCACCGTCGTAACGATCGTACGCGTCAATCCCGCAACCGGCCAGGAAACCCGCGAACAAGCGGAAGTTCTCGCGACAAACAATGGCGTCGTCCTCAAGATCGGCGAGCGGATTGAAGTCCTGCGCGACGATGGCCTGCCCGTGCGGGTGATCTTCGAGAAGGTGCCGGAGAACCTGCGCTCCAGGCCCACGCTCTCTGTGACTGTCGATGGCGACCGCCGAGGCTCGCGCCCGGCAACGCTCAGCTACCTCACCTCCGGGCTCGGCTGGCGCGCCGACTATGTCGCGCTGTTTGACGACGCCAGCTCCAAGATCGACGTGCAGGGCTGGGTGACGCTCACCAACTCCAGTGGCACGACTTACGACAACGCGGACACCACGCTTGTCGCCGGTTCGCCGCTGCGTGCAGGCGGCGGTTATCAGGGATCGCAGTACGGACGCCCGCAACGCCCGCAACTCGTCACCGCCGGCACGGAAACAGGCGACCGCGAACGCCTCGGCGATTTCTATCTGTATCCGCTGGCCGAACGCACCACGATCGCCAACATGCAGACCAAGCAGGTCAGCTTCCTCGACGTGCACGGCGTACCAGCCAAACACGGCTATGAATTCCGCAACTACTGGATGGGCACGCACGAAGAGCCACAGAGCGCCAAGACGGTCTACCGTTTCGCCACCGGCTCAGCCGACGGTCTCGGCGACCAGCTCCCGGCTGGCGTGCTCCGCTTCTACATGCGCGACAAGCAGGGTGACCCGCAATTCATCGGCGAAAGCACGATCGACCACACGCCCATGGGTTCGACGCTCTCCGTGTCCACCGGTGACGCCTTCGATGTGAAGGTGAAACCCGTCGTCGAGAAGCGCGAACGCCTCTCCTCGCGGCGCTGGCGCACGACGATGACATACACGCTTTCGAACGCCAGCCCGCGCGCGGTCACCGTCGCGCTGCAGCAGGACGGCCTGTGGGGCGACACGCGAATCCAGAGCGAGACCATGCGCTCGACCCGGCCCAACGCCGACATGGCCGAATGGCAGGTCAACGTGCCCGCCAACGGCACGAGCGAACTGACAGTCGTCTTCGACTCCAGCTACTGAGGCGCGCAGCCATGCGCATCGCGCATCCCAGGCGGATCGTTCTTGCGGCGTTCGCTGTGCTGGCGGCGCCAGTCGCCGCGCACGCACAGGACCTTACGGCTTCAGCCCCTGTCGACGTCTCAGTCACTGTCTATCGCGACCCCTATCGCGACCAAGGCGGCTTTGACCTCGACAATCTCAACGGCTTCGCGCTCATTACCGAAACCCGCCGTGTCGTGCTCACGCCCGGCCAGCATCGCCTGCGCTTCGAAGGCGTGGCGGACGGCATCGAGCCAGCGTCCGCTATCGTCACAGGCCTCCCGTCAGGCGTCATCGAGAAGAACCGCGACGCCGCCCTTCTCAGCCCTGCAGCGCTGATTGACGCCGCCGAAGCCCAGCAAGGCCGCGTCCTGCTGAGCCGTACAACGCCCAATGGCGTGACGACGCGTCGCGAAGGCACGATTCGCTCCGGCGCAGATGGCGGCGTGGTCATCGAAACGCCAGACGGCATCGAGGCGCTGCGCTGTTCGGGTCTGCAGGAAGCTGTCAGTTTCGAAGCCAGCCGCACGGGCCTCTCGGCCAAACCCACGCTCTCCGTGCTCACGCGGGTAAACCAGCGCGTCGAAGCGACAGTGCAGCTGTCCTACCTTGCACGCGGATTCGACTGGGCCGCCGACTACGTCGTCAACCTGTCGCCTGACGGCAAGCAGCTCGACGTCGGCGGCTGGATCACGCTCGCCAACGGCAATGGCACAGGCTTTCCCAACGCGCGCGTGCAGATCGTCGCCGGGCGGCTCAATCGCGACAGCGGCGAGATCGAGCCGATCGACTTCGGCCGCCCCATCCTCGCCCGCTGCTGGCCACGCGGCTCAACCAGCGACACGCCGGACCCGGTTTACATCGAGCAAGCGTATCCCCTAGGGTTCGACCCCGACCAGTTCTCACGCGGCATATATGCGGCGATGCCAGCACCAAGAGTCGCGATGGCCGAGTCTGCCATGGACAAGGACATCGTCGTAACCGGCTCCCGTCGCGCCGAGCAGGAAGACCTCGGCGACCTCAAGCTCTATCGCGTCCCCGATCGCTCCACCGTCGCCAGCCGGCAGGCGAAACAGGTCCGCCTCCTGGATAGCCTCGCTGTCCCGGTGGCGCGCATTTACGACTTCGACCTCTTTCCGAACAACACGATGGATTTCGCGCCCATGGAGGTCATCCTCCGGACGCAGAACGACACAGCCAACAATCTGGGCATTCCGCTCCCCTCTGGCCGTGTCTCAGTGTTTGAGACGGCTGGTAGCGGCGCAACATCCCGTCGCCTGCTTGCCGGCGAGACCAGCCTGCGCGATCTGGCTGTCAACGAGGAGACCGAGTTCCTCTTGTCCGGCGGTGCCGCCGTGCAGATTCGTCAGACCACGGAGAGCCGCCAGCGTCCTGATCCGCCGCCGCCCGGTATCAAGGGGCAGACCATCCGCACCGGCGCGCGCTTCAAGATGATCGACCTTGTCGAGATCACCAACGCCCACCCCTTCCCGATCCAGGCTGAGGTGAGTGTCTACCTTTCAGATAACGAGGAACTGGCACGCGCCGATCGCGATCCGGAGCGGAAGAACGGGCGGCCAATCTTCCGCGTCACGGTACCTGCAAATGAGAGCATCGAGTTCCGCTACCAGACTGTGGAGTACAATTAGAGTTCGTCCGCTGGCGCCGCGACGCTCGGCGCCGCACACACGGAGAAGTCGCGATGTCATTCGGTTACGGCGATGTGTTCGATGCAGTCGCAGACGCCGTCCAGCCGGATGACCCCGCCATTTTCTGTGACGGCGACCGGTACACCTGGGGCCAGTTTACTGCCGCCAGCAACGCGCTCGCGCGATCCTTTCTCGCCGCGGGCCTGAGGCCCGGCGCGAAGGTCGCGCAGTACATGCGCAACAGTGCAGGCTACCCACTCGTCTTCGTAGCCGCTATGAAGGCGCGCCTCGCGCCCGTGAACGTCAACTATCGCTACGGCCCCGACGAACTCGCCTACCTCATCGACAACAGTGATGCGGAGATCGTGATCTTCGACGCCGACTATGCAGACAACGCTCGCGCGATCAAATCGCGCATGCCTGGCGTCAAGCTTTGGGTGTGCGCCGGCGCGCGTATTGACGGCTTCGATTTTCTTGACGACCTCGCCACTGGCGATGGCTCGAAACTCGACATCAAGCGCTCGCCCGATGACATGTTCCTGCTCTACACAGGCGGTACTACCGGCATGCCCAAAGGTGTTATGTGGCCTGGCAATGTCTGGTGGGATGTCCTCGGCCCCGGACGCGCCGCGCAACTCGGCCTTGAGCCTCCCGCCTCGCTCGAGGCGCTGCAGGTCCAGATCCGCCGCAATGAAGGCCGAATGCCCGTCTATGTCGCGCCGCCGCTCATGCATGGCACCGGCATGTTCACCGGCTTCGGCGCGCTCTCGAAGGGCGCGCCCATCGTCATTACCCGGTCGGCGCGCTTCGATGCGCCCTCCGCGCTCGACGCAATGACTCAACTCCAGACCGGCGGAATGGCCATTGTCGGCGACGCCTTCGCAAAGCCGCTGCTCGACGCGCTACGCGCCGAACCCGGCCGCTACAATGTTCGCTCCATGCGCACCATCACGTCCAGCGGCATGATGTGGAGCCCGGAGACAAAGCAAGGCCTCTTCGAGTTCATGCCGGACGTCATCCTGTACGACAGTTTTGGCGCCTCGGAAGCCACCGGACTCGGCGCATCGATCACGACCCGTGAGATGAAAGCGGATGAGGCTCGCTTCGATGCACCGAACACCGTTGTCGTGCGGGCAGATGACTTCACGCCAATCCCGCCCGGTTCGGAAGAAGTCGGCCTCGTTGCCAAATGGGGCAACCTTCCACTCGGCTATTACAAGGATCCTGAAAGGACTGCGCGAACCTATGTCGAGATCAACGGCATCCGCCACCTGATCTCCGGCGATCACGCCATGGTGGAAGCAGACGGACGCATCAAGCTGCTCGGCCGCGGCAGTCATTGCATCAATTCCGGCGGTGAGAAGATATATCCCGAGGAAGTGGAAGAAAGCCTCAAGTCCCATCCCAAGGTGGTGGACGCTCTCGTCTTCGGCATGCCCGACGACCGCTTTGGCCAGTCTGTTGCAGCCGTCGTCTCACTCGAGCCGGGCACGCAGGCCGCGCCCGAAGACCTGATCGAGCACGTCCGCAGCCGCCTCAGCCACTACAAGGCGCCCCGCAGGCTGCAGATCGTCGCGAATGTTCCTCGCGCGCCAAACGGAAAGCCAGACTATCCCCTTGCGAAGGAGCTTTTCGCAGCCGCGTCGGCCTGATGAACGCTTGCCGTCCAGCTGATGCGCGTCGCCGTCATCAGCAGGATTACGCCAAGTCCCTGGTGTGCGAGCGACAGGTCCACCGGTGCAGCGTTGACCAGCGTCACCACGCCAAGCACCGCCTGCATCGCCGCCAGTCCGCCAAACAGCGGAAACAGTGACCAGTGTTGCGTCCGAAAGCGCCACGCGCACCAGATCGCAACGGCGAGTAGCGCGTACGCCGTCAGACGGTGAACGAACTGCGCTGTCGCCGGGTTCTCGAACAGATTTCGCCAGACCGGATCGAGCGCCCACATGGTCTCCGGCACGACCTCGCCTGCCATCAGCGGCCAGTCGGTGAATCCTCGTCCCGCATCCAGGCCAGCCACCAGCGCGCCGAGCGCCATCTGAAGCGCGGTAACCGCAAGGATGCTCGTCGCCCAGCCCTTTGCCTGCGCAGGGACATCCTGCCGCTTGGTTCCAAGCTCGAGCCAAAGCCAGAAGCAATAAGAGATAATCAGCAGCGCCAGACAGAAATGGGTCATCAACCGATAGGGCGCAACCGAAGTCAGCTCGCTGTTGACGCCTGACGCCACCATCCACCATCCGATCAGACCCTGCAGGCCGCCGAGCACGAACAACACGATGAGATGTGGCAGCAGTTTCCGTGAGACACGTCCCGTCAGCCAGAAGAACAGGAAGGGCGCTGCAAACGCCAAACCGATCACCCGCCCGAGCTGTCGATGCCCCCACTCCCACCAGTAGATCCCCTTGAAACCATCAAGGCTCATGTCCGGGTTGTTGACGTGGAATTGGGCCGTCATCGTCTGGTATTTGATGAACGCGGTTTGCCAGTCGGCATCGGACATCGGTGGGATGGCGCCCAGCAGCGGTTGCCATTCCGTGATCGACAGCCCGGAATCTGTAAGCCGCGTCGCCCCGCCCACCAGGATCATCAGGTAGACCATGCCCGCGATCAGCAGCAACCATGCGCGCACCAAGCCCACGCCCTTTGCCGGCGCCATGGGACTTGCAGACGCGGATATCGCGACAGCCTCGCTCATTGCGCGCTTATCCTACCTGTGACAACGGAAGACCAGCGGAGAGAAAGCCGCAGGGAGGCGCAACATGCGCAAGCTGATCGGATCTCTGGTCATTGTCGCCTGGATGGTGGCCTACATCGCCGTCGCAGGAGTCGTGGGCGATCGCATCTCGTCCGAGCACTGGGCGTGGAAGCTTCTGTACTTCCCGATCGTGGGGCTCGCCTGGGTGCTGCCCCTGAAGCCTCTTCTGCGCTGGATCCACGCCAAGGACGGCCCGCGCGAAAGCCCGGACGTCTAGCCAAACCCCCAACGAAAGCGGGGCGATCCCGAAGGACCGCCCCGCAATCTTCGCCGCCATCACGTAAAGGCGGCTCCGCCGGATCAGCAGGCCTAGAACGGCGCAAGGGCCGAGCCGAGACCCGTGAAGGTCTTGCCCGAACGATCAGCCGCTTTCAGCGTGGTGTCACCGAAGTTCCAGCGCAGCGTCACGCCGAAGACATCGGCCTCGGAACCGTTTGCGTCGCCGTCAACCCGAGTATAGCCCGCGCCGACAGAGTACGGGCTGCCATCGAAGCGATATTCGAAGCCAACGCCGATTGCGACAAAGTCGCTCTCGTTGCCCAGCGCGTCGACACGACCAACACCAGCGGCGACGTCAAAGCGGAGGTTGTCACTGGTGAAGATGCTGTACTTCCCGTTTGCGCCATAGCCTTCCACGTCGACGTCGTTGTCAGACGCGAAGTTCAGGTTGAAGGCGAGGGTCGAGGATTCGAAGTACTGAGCGTACTCGAAGCCCGTCGACAGGACCGTGCTGCCATCCGTGTCAGCAGCGCCGACGAAGACGCCCCATGAGCTGTTTGCGCCACGATTGATGAGGTGGCCCTCAAGAGCCCCGACGCCGTCGGTGTCATCGGTTTCCGAAAAATCGCCCGTCACGATGACGGCCCAGGGCGCGCCCGTGTCGAAGATCGCTTCGCCATCGATACCGTAGGAATCGAAGTCGCCAGCATCGGATTCGGTGCGCGCATACGTGGCGCCGACGCTCCCGGTCTGGGCGAAGGCATTTCCCGAGACCAGGGACAGTCCCGCCAGAACCGTGGCGGTTAAGGCTTTGTTTTTCATCGGTCGTCCTATTGATTTGGAACGGGCGCGATCCCCCGCAGCCTATGAACTACCAGCAGGCCGGGGATTCGTCTGTCGCAAAAGAGCCACAGACGGCCCCGAAGGGGCCGTCCGCCCGGCCTTCCCAATGGAAGGATGCCGCAGTTTGCTGGGCAATCGTCCGGTAGGCCGATCAGAACGCCTGGAATGCCGAGCCGAGACCGGTGAAGGTCCTGCCCGAACGGTCAGCGGCTTTCAGGGTCGTGTCGCCGAAGTTGAAGCGCAGCGTCAGGCCGAAAACGTCAGCCTCGGCGCCATCGGAATCAACGCGTGTATATCCAGCGCCGATCGAATAGGGCGAGCCGTCAAAACGGTACTCGAAAGCGACACCAGCCGAGTAGACATCGGCTTGGCCCAGGTTGGAGTCCACCCGCCCAGCGCTTGCGCCCACGTCGAAGCGCAAGTTGTCGCCCGCGAAAATGCGATACGCGCCGTTGACGCCGTAGGCATCGACGTCGATCTCGTTGTCCGTGCCGTAATTCAGGTTGAGGGCAAGCGTCGAGCCATCGAAGAACTGGGCATATTCGACGCCACCAAGAATGCCGACACCACCCTCGCCGTCCGCAGCGCCCAGAAACACGCCCCAGGCGCTGTTCGCGCCGCGGTTGATTATGTGAGCCTGGACGGTTTCAGTACCGTCGACGGCATCGCTTTCAGTAAAGTCTCCTTCAACGATGAAGCCCCAGGCGTCGGTCGCGCCAAAGATGACCTCGCCGTCAAGTCCGTACACGTCGGTCTCAGAGTTATCGCCTTCAACGCGCGCATAGGTGGCGCCGACGCTGCCGGTCTGGGCGAATGCAGCGCCAGACACCATGGAAAGTCCCGCCAGGACAGTGGCGGTGACGGCTCTCGATTTCATCGTTCGTCCTGCTGATTGGAACGAGCTTTATCGCCCGCACCGCCATATTTATCAGGACGTTGCAGGATTCGTCTGTCGCATAAGTGCAACATATCGCTAAGCCTTGATCGCTTGGCGAGCGACCAGTCCCGTAGACGTGAGGTTAGAGCACTCCTCGGCGCATCCAAAATCCCTCCATTGCCATCGCGACTTGCGCTAAGGCACTCTTGGAATGCGGGCTTGGAATACAAGATGGAGCGCCGGATACTGACGTAGCGCGATACCACCTGGCCACACGCGCATTTATTGGCAATGTGTCGCCCCAGCGCTACAGCACACGCGCTATCGCGCCCCGGAGTTCGGCGCTTCCTGGCCCAACCTGCGACTTGAACGCGACTACCGGTGCGCCCGTCTTGTCGGTCAGCAGCTTGTGGAAATTCCACGCTGGATGTGCCGCCTTGCCCAGCCGTTCGCGCATCCACTTGAAGTAAGGGTGCGCGTGGCCGCCCTTGACGTGCGTCTTCTCCGTCATCGGAAAGGTGACCGAGTAGGTAACCGCGCAGAATGCCGCGATCTCAGTTTCCTTCGCAGGTTCCTGCCACAGGAACTGATTGCATGGGACGCCGAGCACAGTAAGCCCGCGCGGATGCATCTCCTGATAAAGCGACTGCAATCCGGCATATTGCGGTGTGAACCCGCATTTCGAAGCCACGTTCACGACCAGCAGCGCCTGGCCTTCGAACTTCTTCAACGGGAGAGGTTCGCCGTTCAGGCCGGTGAACTCGAAATCGAATGCGGTTGTCATTCAGTACGGCCTTCCATCCACGACGGTCGTGCCGCCCAGCTCCTCGATACTTACCTGCACCCAGCGGCTGTTTCGCACTTCCCAGGTTTCGACATGCTGCTGCGTCGTCACGATGCTGAACTCCGTAACGCCGTCCTTGCCCAGCATCTGCCGATCCCAGCGCTGATCCGTCCTCGCTGTTGCGCAGGTCCCGCCACAACCAACTTCAAGTCCCGTGACGTCGATCTCGAGCAGGTTCGTCCGCGTGATAATGGTCCACGCCTGCAGCTGACTGGCCTTCAGCGTGTCCCAGTCAGTGACTGACCCGTCCTCCTCCAGGATGCGCAGGTCCCGAGGCACGCCTTCCATGTAGCGATCGATATCTTCAGCGATCGTCGCTTCGATCCCGTACTGGATCTCGTCGCGTATCGCGTCGAGCACAGCAGCCCGCTGCCGGACCTCCTCGAGACTCATCAGCAGCAGCGCGAGGCTGAACATGCCACTCTCCTTACAGCGCCGCCTCTATGGCCTTGCGGACTTCCGGCGCATTCGGCTCCGTGCGCGGACCGAACGCCGATATAGGCTGACCGCCCTTGCCGAACAGCAACTTGTGGAAATTCCACGACGGATCTGCAGGCTCGCCCAGCTCCTGCTTCATCCACTTGTAGAAGGGATGAGCCGTATCGCCCTTCACATCCGTCTTCTGGGTGAGTGGAAAATCGACACCGAAAGTCGCAGAACAGAACGTCGCGATCTCCTCGTTCGTCCCCGGCTCCTGTCCCATGAACTGGTTCGACGGCACTCCGAGCACAACCAGACCCTTGTCCTTGAGGTCATGGTACAGCGACACCAGCCCCTCATACTGCGGCGTCAGTCCGCACTTCGAGGCGACGTTCACAACAAGCACAGGATGCCCCTCGAACTGGGACAGATGCAGCGGCTTCCCGTCGATCGCCGTGAAGCTGAAATCATGCGCTGTCGTCATGTGCCGGCCTTCCACTTCATCTGGAACTCTATCTCTTCGCCGTCGCTTCCGCGCTCGTGCTCGATGTTGAATACAGCGCGCGCGGGAACATGGATGCGCTCGCCGCCGATCTGGATCGTGAACGCCTCGCCAGCCTCCACGCTGTCGGCAAACCGGCGCAGCTTCGCGACGAACTGGGCCCGGGTGTAGGTCTTTTCAACGTCGCGGGAGGGTTTGCGCGCCATGCATGGCCTTTCGCTTTGCAATGCAGCTCGATCACTTGCGAGCGCCACGCTAGCACTCTAGCTTGCATCGCACGGGAGGAAAACGGGTCGGGAACAATCATGAAGCGTAACTTTAGGCTGCTCGCCGCACTGGCCATCCTGCTGGCCCCGGCGGCGCATGCTCAGGAGACGTGGGCATCCGCTGACAAGACCATCTCCTTCACCTTCCCGGCCGGCTGGGAAAGCGTCGACGGCACCGACTACGCACTATTCTATGGAGTCTATGAAGACGGTGAAATGACCGCGAACTGTTTCGCTGAAGGCGTTATCTTCGACACAAAGGCCGGCCAAACCCAGGCCGGCTACAACGCTTTCATTGCCGCCAAGACGCCCGCGTCTCTCGATCAGGAAACGCCGCCCGAACGCTTCACCGTCTCGCGCCAGGTCTCGGGTGTGACGATTCTCGAATACGCCTACGAGCAGGCGGATGACGGCTGGCCGCTCGATTTCTCGGTGATGCAGTTCGGCCTTGTCCGCGGCGGCACAACGACCGGGATAAGCTTCACCTGCGTGGGCCCGCAACCCATGTCGGCGCGTGCGACCAGGGACATCGCGCAGATCATGTCCTCGCTGCAGATCAAGCCCTGACAGCCGGGGCTACTCGGCCGATTGCAGCGAAGCTTTCGCTCTGTCGGGCTTGCGGTTTATCCCGTTGGCCCTGTCCCACGCACGACCTTCCTCGACCAGCCGGTCAGTGTTGATGCGGATAGCCTCACCCAGCCGCGCCACCATTTCGTCCTTTCCCAGACCCGGAGGGATCGGATCAAAAAACTCGATCACCGCCGGCCCCGGATACTTCGCGTAGTCCTGCTCCTGCCAGCGCAGCCCCAGGCTCGTTGCCACGGGCACAACCGGCCATTGCGACGTCTCCTGCATGTGCCACACGCCCGCGCGGATGCGCTTGTGCTCACCGACCCTGGTGAGATGCCCCTCCGGATAGATCAGCACGATCCGTTCTTCTTCCGCCGCCTTCGCGAAACTCGCAGCCAGGTCCTTGCGCGCTTCGGGTCCGCCGCAATTGTCGATCACGATCGCGCCAAGCTTCTCCAGCACCTTCGGCACCAGCGGAAACCGCTCAAGGTGATCGCCCGTCACGAACGCCACGTCGTCGAATTGCACATACATCAGGAAGCCGTCGCCATAGCTCGAGTGCTTTGGCGCCAGGATGAACGGAGCCGGCGGCAGCCGCTCGCGCCCGCGTACCTCTGGCTGAATGCCAACCATCTTCATCAACTGGACCATGCGCTTCGCGTAGCGCTTCACCGCCCAGCGCACGCCTTTGCGTCCCGGCACCAGCGCGAGCAACGCCGCCATCAGCACATAAAGAACAGAGATCCACCAGAACCCGATGGTGAAGACAAAGGCCCGCATGCATCCCCCATGAGCTGGTTGCCCACCTCGTATCCCCCAACCGTCAGAACAAGGCCCTCAAGCCTCTGGCTTCAGCTTGTCCTGCGTCCTGAGCTCGAAATCGCTCGCGTCATGCCGCTCGTGCAGCTGGCTCTCCGGCGCCCCGAACGTACGATTGACCATCCGCCCGCGTTTCACTGCCGGACGCTCGGCGATCTGGTCCGTCCAGCGCACCACGTTCTTGTACTCGTGGACTGAGAGGAACTCTCCCGCCTCATAGAGTATCCCCTTCACCAGCGCGCCATACCAGGGCCACACGGACATGTCCGCTATCGTGTACTGATCGCCGGCCAGATACGCCGTCTCCGCAAGCCGCCGATCAAGCACATCCAGTTGCCGCTTCACCTCCATCGCGTAGCGATCGATCGGGTACTCCCACTTCGCCGGGGCGTACGCATAGAAGTGCCCGAACCCACCACCGAGAAAGGGCGCAGATCCCATTTGCCAGAAAAGCCAGTTCAGCGTTTCCGTCCGGCTCGCCCGTTCCGTCGGCAGGAACGCTCCGAACTTCTCTGCGAGATAGACGAGTATCGATCCTGACTCGAAGACACGCACCGGCTTCGGCTCGCCATGATCCACCATGACGGGAATCTTCGAATTCGGGTTGATGTCCACATACCCGCTCGAGAACTGCTCACCCTTGCCGATGTTTATCAGCCAGGCATCGTACTCGGCGCCCGCATGCCCAAGCACCAGCAGCTCTTCCAGCATCACCGTCACCTTCACGCCGTTGGGCGTCCCCAGTGAATAAAGCTGGATCGGGTGCTTTCCGACCTGCAGCGCCTTTTCATGCGTCGGCCCGGCAATGGGCCGGTTGATGTTGGCGAAGCGCCCCCCGCTCTCCTTGTTCCAGGTCCAGACCTTCGGCGGGGTGTAAGACGCGTCACTCATTCCGGCGGGTCCTTCTGACAGATTGGACCAAGATGTGCGGCCATGCAGGCGCTGTTACAAGCATGAATCTGCCCCTGCGCGTGGCCGATCATCAAGGCCGCCTGACGCGAGGCACGAACCCAACTGACAACGCCCGGCAAACCCGCTAGCCTTTTCGCAACGGAGGAGATTCCCATGCGCGTAGCCCTGGTTGCTGCCATCACCTTCCTCGCTGGCGCTGCGGGATGCACGCACGCGACGGCAACCTCGACACAATGGCTCGATGGCGTCACCTACGCCCCCATCGGCAACGCAACCGGCATGAACGCAGCCTTTGTGCTTGGGTCGCCCAACCAGCCCGGCCTCTACACGATCCGCGTCCACATCACCGACGGCGCGCTGATGCCCCCGCACAGCCACCCGGACGACCGCATGATCACCGTTCTGTCCGGCGTGCTGCACTACGGCTTCGGCACGATCGCAGACCCCAAGGCGACGAAAGTCTATCCGGCCGGCAGCGTCTTCGTCGCCAGGGCGAACGAACCTCACTACGCCATCGGCAAGGGCGAGGCTGTCTACCAGGAATCCGGCATGGCGCCGACCGGCACGAAGTGGATTGCAAACTAACCTTGGCGCGCTTCGCGCAGTCCATATCTTGCAACTTCCAGATTATCTTCTCGAACCGCAAACAGGATGTCCGCCTCCGCAAACATGATGAGGCGGCCAACCATTTCGCCGTCACGACTGCAGTCAAACGAGAAGCCCACTGTCGCGACGTACGGCTTTGTCATTTCCATCCGCACAGGCCGAGACAGTCTCGCGGCCAAGGCCCATTGCACGTCGGGCTCCTGCACAATGCGCCACGCGGCACAAGTCTCGCGCCAGCTAACCGGCTCTTGATCAAGCAGATGTCCCGCGAAGAGCTCAAGGGCCGTCCCCTCTGCAATCCGGAGATCGCTGGCGCCGGCAGCGCCAACCGTCACGCAAAAGATCCTAGCTCCGCGCGGCCCGTAAAACTCGAACTCCAGATCGACTTCTTCTTTCGAGAACGTCGGCGGGAAGCCCGCCCGTCGGACCGAGCGCAAGGCACCCGCCTCGCACAAGGCTCGCGCACCCTCCCACGGATCCAGATCCACGCTCACGTCTACGCAACCCGCTCCGCCACCATCGCATCAGCGTCCTCATGCGCCCGGGACTGCCGGCTCCACAGATCCGCATAGAGCCCGCCGCGATCGAGCAACTCGCGATGCGTCCCGCGCTCCACGATCTTGCCCGCTTCCAGCACGATGATCTCGTCTGCTCCCGCCACGGTCGATAGCCTGTGCGCGACCATCAGCGTCGTCCGCCCCTTGGCCGCCTCGTCCAGCGCACCCTGCACTTCCTGCTCGGTTGCTGAATCCAGTGCACTCGTCGCCTCGTCCAGCACAAGGATCGCAGGGTTCTTCAGTATCGCGCGCGCAATGCCCACGCGCTGCCTTTCGCCGCCGGACAACTTCACGCCCCGCTCGCCAACCCGCGTCTCCCATCCGTTCGGCAACCGGTCGATGAACTCGATCAGCTGGGCCCGCGTCGCAGCCTCGCGCAGCTCCGCGTCGCTGGCGTCGGGCCGGCCATAAAGCACGTTTTCCTTCATCGACGCGTTGAAAAGCACCACGTCCTGGGGCACCAGCCCGATCGCGTCGCGCAGAGACTCCTGCTGCAGTCCACGCACATCCTGTCCGTCCACCACCACGCGCCCACCCTGGGTGTCATAGAAACGGAACAGCAGCTTCAGCAGCGTCGACTTGCCCGAACCAGACGGACCGACAACGGCAAGCTTGGTCCCGGCGGGCACGGTGAACGACACGCCATCGATTCCTGCCGAGCGGGCGTCATGCGTAAAGCTGACGCCCTCGAAGCGCACCTCACCGCCATTCACCACCAGCGGCTTCGCATCCAGCGCGTCCTGCACATCTGGCTTCATGTTCAGCAGGCCGTAAAGCTTCTCCAGATCGATCGCGCCTTGCTTGATCTCGCGGAAAGCCCAACCCAGCACTGACAATGGCCGATACAGATTGCTCATGATCAGCACCACAGCCGCCATGTCACCAGCCTGCACCTGGCCGTTGAACGTCGCGAGCGCCGTGATGCCCGCAACTGCGGTCAGGCCCAGCGCCATGATGATGTCCTGTCCCGCATTCAGCAGGGCCAGCGAACGCGACACATCCACCATGTTCCGGTTGTAGGTGCGCATCGCCGCGTCGTAGCGCTCGGTCTCGCGCGTCTCCGCCGCAAACGCCTTCACCGTTTCGAAATTTGTCAGGCTGTCGACCGCCAGCGCCCGCAGCTCGGTATCAGCCGCGTTCAGCTTGCGCCGCTGTTCCGCGCGCCAGCCTGTCAGCACGCCGGTGAAGACTGCATACAACGCCACCGTCACGACCGCGATCACCGCCGCAATCCAACTGTACCGCGTGGTCAGAACATAAGCAGCAAGCGCCAGCTCGATCAGCGTCGGCCCGATGTTGAAGGCGAGAAATCGGATCAGGTAGTCAAGCGCCGCAACACCCCGGTCGATCACACGGTTCAGCGCCCCCGTCCGCCGCGTCTGGTGGAATGCCAGCGACAGCCCCTGTGCATGCCCATAAGCCTCCACCGCCACCAGTCGCTGAGCATCCTGGCTCACCGGCGCGAAAATTGCGTCCCGCAGATAAGGCAGGTTCGCCGACAGCAGGCGCGCGCCCGTCCACCAGCCCAGGAGCAGGATCACCGCAGCCATCGCCGCATCCGGCCCGGTCATCTCATTGATGGCGTCGCCGAAGAACACCGGCGCGTAAACCGCGAACACCTTCGAGGCCAGCGTCAGCACAAGCGCCAGCACCATCACCGGCCGCCATCGCTTCAACTCCGGCCGCGACATGATCTTGCCGATCCGGGCTAGCGAGACCCCTATTCCCGCATCACCCGACTCGATCGCGTCGACGTCGGTGGGCGAAGCACTGTGAGCATGTCTGGCCATGGGCAGACAGATAGGCGCGGCCTACCGGAAACGCCATAGTTCCCGCACCGCCCTCCTGGCGCCGCTCTGTCAGCATAGTGCCCGTAAAAGGCCGCAGCGACCCCGGCTTTCCCCCCGCCGCGAACCGTCGCATCTATGGTCCCGAAGAAAAGCGAGAAGAAGAATGTCCGGAATTTCGTCCGTCACTGTCTATTGTGGGTCCGCACCGGGGTCAGACCCCAGCTACATCAAGCTCGCCCAGAAGCTGGGCAAGGCCATCGCTGCGCGCGGTTGGCGTACGGTCTATGGCGGGGGCAATGTCGGGCTGATGGGGGCCGTTGCCACCTCCGCGCGCGACGCGGGGGGCCAGGTCCTTGGCGTGATGCCCCATTTCCTGCGCGAACTCGAAGGCGTGCTTGACGGCATCGAGAACCGCTACACGGACAACATGCACCAGCGGAAGCAGGCTCTCCTCGACGAAGCTGATGGCCTCATCGTGCTGCCCGGCGGCATCGGCACGCTCGAAGAAGCCGTCGAAACGCTGTCGTGGGCGAAGCTGTCGCTGCACAACAAGCCCATGGCGTTCCTATCGGAGAACAACTACTGGCGTCCCTACTTCACGCTTGTCGATCACATGATCGGAGGCGGCTTTCTTCCGGAAAGCTTCCGCCAGCTTATGGCCGACACTTCTTCGCCCGAGGCTGCGCTCGAAGCCCTCCACCAGCGCGCCATCGTTCTGGGTTGAGCGCTCGCGCGGCTGTCACGCCGCCGTCGCACTCCCGTCGATGATCTGGCGGATGGCCTGCTCGAACACACGGGGCGGCTGGCCGCCCTGGATCATCCAGCGTTGGTTGAAAATCACCGACGGCACGGCATTGATACCGCGGTTGCGCCAGACTTGCTCCTCAGCGCGAACCTCTTCGCTGAAGCCGCCGGACGCCAGAATTTCGCGCGCCTCGGCTTCGTCGAGACCGGCAGCCTTCGCGGCGCCCGCAAGAACGTCATGGTCACTGGTGGATCTCTGCCCGGTGAAGTTTGCAGCGAACAGCGCCTCTTTCAACTCGAGTTGCCTCCCCTCGATGCCGGCCCAGTAAAGGAGCCGGTGGGCATCGAACGTGTTCCAGATCCGGCTCTCCGAACTATAGTTGAAATCGAAGCCCAGCGCTTCGCCATGCTCACGTATCGCGTTGCGCGACGCAGCCGAGCGCTCCGGGTTCGCCCCATATTTGCGCGCAACATGCTGCGCCGTGTTCTCGCCTTCCGGCGGCATGTCCGGGTTCAGCTCGAAGGGCTGGAAATGGATCTCCGCCTCGACCTTGTCACCCACGGCGTCCAGCGCCTTCATGAGCGACCGCAGACCGACGACGCACCACGGGCAGGCGACGTCCGAGACGAAGTCGATGCGCAGCGGCATAGGCATGGGGGGTCTCCTTTGCCCCAATGTAGTGCCGTCCGCGCCCTTGCGCCACCATCGCTGGAGGCGCGATAGTTGGGCCCGGAGAGAACTCATGGCCACGCGCGCATTCGACACCAGGCTGGAAACCATCGGACAGGTGCTGGCGGGCCCATGGCGCGCACCGGTCAACATGCTGCTCGAGCAGAGCTACGACAATCACGTCTCGCTGCACGACGATGCAATGGCTCAGAAGCTCGGCTTCAAGGCGGGCCCGATCGAGGGGCCGACGCACTACAGCCAGTTTATTCCCTTGGCTGAAGCCATTTGGGGCGAGCGATTCCTGACCGAGGGCTGTCTCTCCGCGCACTACCGCAACATGGTGATGGAGGGCGAGGAGGTCCGCGCCTTCATCGAGCGGGAGCCCGGCGAGGATCACGCGACGATCTGGGCCAGCAAGAAGGACGGAACCGAAGTGCTGCGCGGCACCGCGTCCGTCGGCTCCCATGCTCCTCCGACTGCGCTGGACCTGCGCCTGAACGAACTCACGCCGCTGCAGCAGCCCGTGATCCTCCGCGACCTCAAGGTCGGTCATCGCACCGGCCGCACCCCTATACGGATGGATCCGGACCAGCATATGGGTGACCTCTACCCCTTCTCGCTGAACCAGAAGCTCGCAAAGATCACCGAGCCGTCACCCTGGTATTCAGCCGCGGACAATCCCTGGGGCCGGCCGATCGTCCCGTGGGAAATGGTGAGTGTGCTCGTGCAGTACGTCGCGCGTGAGGATCGCTTGCCCGTCAAGGGACCGGCCGTTGGCCTGTTTGCAGATCAGGAAATCCGCATGATCGATGGCCCGCTGTTCGTGGGCGAGGATTACGAGATCGAGCGCGAGATTGTCGCCCTCAGCGGAAGCCGGCGGACCGAATCCTACTGGACGCGGACCTGGGTCTACCGGCCGGGCGGATCGACGGTGATCGCGACCATGCTGCTCAACCAGGCGACGCTCAAGGAATCCTACACGCCGTATGCGAAGGAATTTGGCGAGCTGTACCCCGAGGCGTGATCACCCTCATCGGCGACGCTGAGCACGAAAGTCTTGCCGCAAAGGCATAACTTAAGGGCATTCGCCGGCCAGGCGAAAACGCCTGATGTAAAAATGCTTCATCAGCAGTCCGTTTCTGTAATCGGCGTTTCGCGGCTCATTCACGGAATTGACGCGATAACGGCATCGTGAAGGAAGTGTTAACGCCTCTCTCTACTGCTGTGGAGGGTCAGAGCCGCAGCACGATCGCGGCAGGGAAGAGAGGGGCCACACAGACCAAGGAGTGAAACGTGCACAGACCCCATCTGAAGGCTTTACTACTCAGTTCGAGCTTACTTGGCTTGATGGCGGTTGCTACCTCCGCACCGGCCAGCGCCCAGACGGCCGCGCAGGAAGACACTGACGTCGTCATCGTGACGGGCACGCGCATCGCGCGCGAAGGTTATGTCTCCTCAAGCCCGATAACCACCGTTGACTCGGAGGAACTGGCACTCAAGCAGCCGGTCGATGTGGAAGAAGTTCTCCGCGCGATGCCGCAATTCCTGCCAGGCAATGGCGGGCAGGTGAACAACGGATCGGCCGGCGCCTCCACCCTCGACCTGCGCGGTCTCTCGACGCCGCGCACACTGCCGCTCATCGACGGCAAGCGGATGGTCGGCTTCGATCCGAACGGACTGTTCGACGTGACTGCAGTTCCGGTGTCGCTCCTAGAACGTGTGGATGTGGTCACCGGCGGCGCGTCCGCCGTTTACGGTTCTGACGCCGTCGCAGGCGTCGTGAACTTCATCCTCAACGACGACTTCCAGGGCGCCCAGCTCGACTCTTCCTACTCCATCACCGAATCCGGCGATGGCAAGATCGTGAACGTACAGGGCACGGTCGGCGCTGGCTTCGACGATGGCCGCGGCAACGTGGTGCTGTCGGTGGGCTACGCCAACAAGGAACCCGTGTACCAGACGCGTCCGCCGGGCTCGTCCACACCGGGCGCTTCATCGACGACAGATCCGGCAGCAATCGATTCCGCCGTCGGCGGCCGTACGCAGTTCAATGCGACGGGCAACCTGGTTCCGTTCTACCTGGGGTTCGACTTCAACCCGCAGAACCTCTACCAGACCCCGCAGGAACGCTGGCAGGGCCTCGCACTCGCCAAATACCAGATCAACGACAGCGTCGAGGCATACTCACGCTTCATCTATTCCGGTTCAACCTCCGCGCCTCAGCTGGCGTCTTCGGGCACCTTCGGCTTCTCCTTCGAGGTTCCGCTGACGAACCCCTTCCTGACGCCGCAGGCTTCCGCCTACCTCGCCGCCAACAACCCAGTTGCGGCGTGCTCGGTTGCTGCTGCGGGGCAGTGCGTCGACGTCGGCATCCGCTGGCGCGCCGTTCCGGTTGGCCCGCGCCAGTACAACTTCCAGTACGACACATTCCAGGGCCTCGTCGGCTTCCGCGGCGAAGTCATGGGATGGGACTGGGATATTGCCGCAGCTCATGGCGAGACCAGTCTGCAACGCCAGCAGAACAATGACATCGACTCAGGTAAGTTCCAGCAGGCGCTGTTTGCTGCGAACACCACGACCTGTATCGATCCGGCAAACCTCTGCTCGCCGATCAACATCTTCAATCCGGGAACTCCCGTCACGTCGGGCGCCGCGCAGTTCGTTTCGCTGAACTTGCAAGTGCAGTCGTTGACGACCCAGGACTATGTGCAGGCAACGATCAGCCGCGACCTCGGCGCCTTCAAGTCGCCCTACGCGCAAAACCCGATCGCTGTTTCTCTCGGCCTGGAATACCGCGACGAGTCTTCGGACTACCGGCCGGACGCGGCATCGCAATCCGGCGTCTCCCCCGGCTTCGGTCAGACACTGCCCACCAAGGGCCGCTATGACGTCTCAGAAGTCTTCGGCGAGGCAATTATCCCAGTCGTCGAAGACATGCCGTTCGCGAAGGCCATCAATGTGGAAGTCGGCTACCGTTCGTCCGACTATTCAACATCGGGCTCGGTCGAGAGCTACAAGTACGGTGCTGACTGGGCGCCTGTCGACGGCCTCCGGTTCCGCAGCATGTTCCAGCGCGCCGTTCGCGCTGCGAATATCGCGGAATTGTTCAGCCCGGTGACGCCTGGAACCGGCGACCTGCTGGTTGATCCGTGCGCCAACGGCACGGCGGGAACACCGCTCACCGGCCCCCTGCGGGCGCTCTGCATCGCGACGGGCGTTCCTGCCGCGGCGATGGCCAATGCAACGCTGGCCCAGCCGACCTCGGGTCAGGTGAACTCGTTCTTCGGCGGCAATCCAAACCTGACGCCTGAAGAAGCCGATACGGTGACGTTTGGCGTCGTCTGGCAACCAGATTTCGTCCCAGGCCTCGGCTTGACGATCGACTACTATGACATCGAAATCGCCAACGCGATCTCGGTCCGCCCGAACTACGACATCGTCGATGGCTGCTACAACATCTCCCGCAACGCCAGCCTCACAGCCTCCGATGCGGATTGCCAGCTCATCGCTCGCAATACGACCAACGGCACGATCGAAGGCGACCTGATCTTTGGTATCCAGCAGGTCACCCAGAACATCGGCCAGGTTCACGCTGAAGGCATCGACTACTCGGCGCGCTATGACTGGGACCTCGGCACGTACGGCAGCCTCGAGTTTGCGCTCGATGGCACGCACGTCCTCGACTCCAGCTACGTTCCGGCTGCTGGCGGCGCGACCGTCGAATGCGTGGGTCGCTACGGCAAACAGTGCGGCCTGCCTTCGACCGTTTCCGGCTCGACCGGAGGCCCGACGCCTGAGAACCGGTTCATGCAACGCACGACCTGGAGCTTCGGCGACTTCGACGCCTCGCTCATCTGGCGCTACCTGTCGGGTTCGGAAGTCGACGCCACCCAGGCGGCTGACACAGACCCGGTCTCGGCTTCGATCGACGACTTCAACTACATCGATCTGGCTGGCTCGTGGCAGATCACGGATTGGGCGAAGCTTCGCCTGTCCGTCTCGAACGTGATGGACGAAGAGGCTCCGTTCGTAGTTACCGAAACGGGCTCGACCCCGTTCAACTCCGGCAACACCTATCCGTCCACGTATGACGTGCTCGGCCGGGTTTTCACCGTCGGCATCACCACGAAGTTCTAGTCGTCAGACACGGCAAGACAGCGGCGGTTCTTCCTTGCGGGAGGACCGCCGCTACTTTTTGAGGTACACCTCAGGTCATGGACGAGATCGCCACACTCATCCGGCAGGCGGAGGCCGCTGCAAACTCCGGTCAATGGGCTGCGGCCGAGAAGCTGTGGCTCGAGGTCCGCAGGCGCGACCCGGGCAATCCACGCGCAGCCTTCAGCCTCGGCGTCCACGCGATGCAGCGTCGCTCGTTCGCCGAAGCGTGCACTCTGATCGAGGAGGCGCAAGGCGCATCGCCGGCCGATCCCTTCATTCTCCTGACACTTTCCAAGGCACGCCGCGAGAACGGCGACGCAGAAGGCGAAAGCGCCGCCATCGAGCACGCACTGGCCGTGGACCCGTATTTTCTTCCAGCCCTACTTGCGAAAGCCCAGCGACTGGAGCGGTTGGGACACAGGCCAACAGCGGCGATGTTCTTCCGCAATGCTGTGAAGGTTGCAGGGCCTGAGAAATCGTGGCCCGACGTCCTCCGCGGACAGCTAGTTCATGCGCGTGAAGTCGCAGAAGCTTTCGCACGGGACAAACATGCGCATCTCGACGCGGCAATCGCGCCTTTGATGTCCTCGCTCGCGCGCGGTCAAGCCGAGCGCTGGCGTGAGGCTGCATCGATCATGGCAGGCGTCACAGCGCCCTATCGCCAAAAAGCGAACCAGCTTTATGTGCCGCGGCTTCCAGCCATTCCGTTCTACGACCGGTCATGTTTTGCATGGGCGGGGGAACTCGAAGCACGGACCGCAATCATACGCGAAGAGTTGCGAGCAGCGCTGGCTGACGAAAGCCAGGATTTCTCGCCTTACATCACGCTTCGCCCCGGACAGCCCGTAGACCAGTGGCGCGACCTCAACCATTCGGCCAGGTGGCGCCACTACGGCCTATGGCGGAATGGTGAGCCAGATCGGAGACGCCTGGAACGCTGCCCTGAGACGTCGCGGGGGCTGGAGGGCGTTGACATGGCGTCGATCGCCGGCCTGTGCCCGAACGCCATGTTTTCGGCGCTGGCCCCGCACACGGAGATCCCACCACACACCGGAGAGACCAACGCCCGGCTGGTCGTCCACCTGCCGCTGATCGTCCCGGAAAAATGCACCTACCGCGTCGGGTTCGAGCACCGGAACTGGAAGGAAGGCGAACTCCTGATCTTCGACGATACGATCGAGCACACCGCGCGCAACGACAGCGACGAGTTGCGTGTCGTTCTCATATTCGATGTCTGGAACCCCTTGCTGGCGCCGGAAGAGCGGGAAGTGGTGAGGGCGCTGGCGGCCGCCAACAGTACGCCTCTGCCCGCCTGAGGGCCAACGAAACAAATTTCGCGGTTCCACGTCATGGCAGCAAGCACTTGCGCCATCCGGCGCTCATGCGGGCATCGTTCGCGCAGGACCGCCGGAAGCCGAAAATCGCTTGCAGAGGCATGTCACGTGCGCACACAACCCCTTAAGGACAGCTCCACGCAAATCTTGCCGCATGTCGGGCTATTCCATTGAAATTCTGTGCCTAGCTGGTAGGCGCTCAGTCTCACTGACCATTTGACGAGTTTACGCGCATGGAAATGGGTCCTCCCCCGGCACAGGGTCTTTACGATCCTCGCAACGAGCACGACGCGTGTGGCGTCGGCTTCATTGCGAACGTGAAGGGAAAGAAGTCCAACGCCATCGTGGCGCAGGGCCTCCAGATCCTCGTGAACCTCGACCATCGGGGTGCCGTCGGCGCCGATCCTCTCCTGGGCGATGGCGCGGGCATCCTGATCCAGATTCCGCACAAGTTGTTCTTCGAATGGGCGAAGGAGGCGAACGTCGAGTTGCCGCAGCCGGGGCACTACGCCGTCGCCATGTGCTTCCTGCCGCAGGATGAGGCGGCGCGCGAATTCGCGATGAACCAGTTCGCCAACTACCTCGCCAAGGCAAAGCAGAAACTGCTCGGCTGGCGCGACGTGCCGACCAACACCAAGGGCATCGGCAAGGCGGTGATCGCCTCGATGCCGGTGATCCGGCAGGCCATCATCGCCAAGGGCTCGCCCGCGATGGATCAGGATGCGTTCGAGCGGAAGCTGCTTGCCATCCGCAAAGAGACTCAGAATCCGCTGGCGGATATCGCGAAGAAGAAGAACCTGCCCGGCCTCGCCGAATTCTACATGCCGTCACTGTCGACTCGCACCATCGTCTACAAAGGCCTGCTGCTCGCCGGCCAGGTCGGCACGTTCTACAAGGATCTCACCAATCCGCTGTGCGAAAGCGCGCTCGCGCTCGTCCACCAGCGATTCTCCACCAACACTTTCCCCAGCTGGAAGCTGGCGCACCCCTACCGCTTCATCGCCCACAATGGTGAGATCAACACGGTACGCGGCAACGTCAACTGGATGTATGCACGCCGCCGCTCGATGGAGAGCCCCCTGCTCGGCGCCGACCTCGACAAGATGTGGCCGCTCATCCCGCACGGCCAGTCGGATACGGCCTGCCTCGATAACGCGCTGGAGCTGCTCGTTGCAGGCGGGTATCCGCTCAGCCACGCCATGATGATGCTAATCCCCGAAGCCTGGGCTGGGCATCAGGACATGGACCCGGCCCGCCGCGCCTTCTACGAATACCACGCAGCCCTGATGGAGCCGTGGGACGGCCCGGCGGCAATCGCCTTCACCGACGGCCGCCAGATCGGCGCGACGCTGGATCGCAACGGGCTTCGCCCTGCCCGCTTCATCGTGACCGACGACGATCATGTCGTGCTCGCATCCGAATCCGGAGTGCTGCCGATACCCGACGAGAAGATCGTGCGGAAATGGCGCCTGCAGCCCGGCAAGATGCTTCTGATCGACCTCGAAGAAGGCCGCATCATCGAGGACGAGGAAGTGAAGGCCAGCATTGCGGGCAAGCACCCGTACGATGAATGGCTGCACGAGATGCAGTTCAAGCTGTCCGATCTTGCCGACCCGGAACAGGATCCGGACGCAGCGCCGCTGCAGAACTCGAGTGTAAGCCTGCTCGATCGCCAGCAGGCGTTCGGCTATACGCAGGAAGACGTGCAGTTCTTCCTCGAACCGATGGCGCAATTCGGCGACGACCCCATCGGCTCGATGGGTACCGACACGCCCATCGCCGTGCTGAGCCGCAAGCCGAAGCTGCTCTACAACTACTTCAAGCAAAACTTCGCGCAGGTCACCAACCCGCCGATCGACCCGATCCGGGAAGAGCTGGTTATGTCTCTGGTCTCCATGATCGGCCCGCGCCCGAACCTGCTAGGGTTGGCGGCAGGCACGCACAAGCGGCTCGAGGTTTCCCAGCCGGTTCTGACCAATGCTGACCTCGACAAGATCCGCTCGATCTCCGAACTCGTCGATGGCGCGTTCCGCACAGCCACTATCGACATCACCTGGGACGCGAGCGAAGGCGCAGCCGGCCTCAAGGCTGCAATCGAGCGCATCCGGCTTGAGGCGACCGAGCATGTGCTGCAGGACATCAACATCCTGATCCTGTCGGATCGCGCCGTGTCGGCCGAGCGCATTCCCGTGCCTGCCCTGCTGGCGCTGTCGGCCGTCCACCACAAGCTGATCCGTCAGGGCCTGCGGATGCAGGTCGGACTTGTCGTCGAGACGGGCGAGGCGCGCGAGGTGCACCACTTCTGCACGCTCGCCGGCTACGGCGCAGAAGCGGTAAACCCCTACCTCGCATTCGAGACGCTCGAGCAGATCCGCCGGCGCGAGGGCATCCAGCTCACCACGAAGGAAGTGAAGAAGAACTACATCAAGGCCGTCGGCAAAGGCATTCTGAAAGTGATGTCCAAGATGGGCATCTCGACCTATCAGTCCTATTGCGGCGCACAGATCTTCGACGCCGTCGGCCTGTCAACCGAACTGATCCAGGAATACTTCACCGGCACGGCGACCACGATCGAGGGCGTCGGTCTCAACGAGATCGGCGAAGAAGCGATGAAACGTCATGCCGCAGCCTTCGGCGACGATCCCGTCTACAGGGATCTGCTCGATGTCGGCGGCGATTATGCTTATCGCATCCGTGGCGAGGACCATGCCTGGACACCGGACACCGTCGCCAAACTGCAGCACGCCGTGCGCGGCAATGTGTCGGAGGACTACAAGGCATTTGCACAGTCGATCAACGAACAGAACGAGCGCCTGCTGACCATCCGCGGCCTGATGCAGCTCAAGTTCGCTGACGAGGAAATCCCGATCGACGAGGTCGAGCCGGCGGCCGAGATCGTCAAGCGCTTCGCGACAGGCGCGATGAGCTTCGGCTCGATCAGCCGCGAAGCGCACACGACGCTTGCCATCGCGATGAACCGTATCGGCGGCCGCTCCAACACGGGCGAAGGCGGCGAAGAGCCGGATCGCTTTGTGCGCATGAAGAACGGCGACTCGATGCGGTCCGCGATCAAGCAGGTTGCGTCAGGACGTTTCGGCGTCACGACCGAATACCTCGTCAACGCCGACGACATCCAGATCAAGATGGCGCAAGGCGCAAAGCCCGGCGAAGGCGGCCAGCTGCCCGGACACAAGGTCGACAAGAACATCGCCAAGGTGCGCCATTCGACGCCGGGCGTCGGCCTCATCTCCCCGCCGCCCCACCACGATATCTATTCGATTGAGGATCTCGCGCAGCTGATCCACGACCTCAAGAACGTGAATCCGGTCGCACGTATCTCCGTGAAGCTGGTGTCCGAAGTTGGCGTCGGAACAGTCGCGGCGGGCGTCTCAAAGGCGCGCGCCGACCATGTGACGATCTCGGGCTATGAAGGCGGCACGGGCGCATCGCCCCTCACCTCGCTGACGCACGCCGGCAGCCCGTGGGAGATCGGCCTCGCCGAAACTCAGCAAACCCTGGTGCTCAACGAACTGCGCGGACGCATCGCGGTGCAGGTCGATGGCGGCCTGCGCACCGGCCGTGACGTGGCCATCGGCGCGCTGCTCGGTGCGGACGAGTTCGGCTTCTCCACGGCTCCACTGATTGCAGCTGGCTGCATCATGATGCGCAAGTGCCACCTCAATACCTGCCCGGTCGGGGTCGCGACGCAAGATCCCGTCCTGCGCGCGCGCTTCACCGGCGCGCCTGAGCACGTGATCAACTACTTCTTCTTCGTCGCCGAGGAAGTCCGCCACATCATGGCGAAGCTCGGCTTCCGCAAGTTCGAGGAAATGGTCGGCCGGGTTGATCTGATCGACATGCGCCATGCGCTCGATCACTGGAAAGCCAAGGGCGTGGATCTTTCGAAGATCCTCTACCAACCGCCTGCCAAGGCTGGCGTCGCCGTCAAGCACGCCTCGACACAGGACCACGGCCTCGATGGCGCGCTGGACCACAACTTGATCAAGGCCGCCAAGCCTGCGCTCGGCAGAACGCCCAAGCCGGTCCAGATCACCGAGACGATCAACAACGTGAACCGCACCGTCGGTGCCATGCTCTCAGGCGAAGTTGCGCGGAAGTTCGGCCATGCCGGCCTTCCCGAAGACACGATCCAGATCGCGCTAACGGGCACGGCGGGCCAGAGTTTCGGCGCCTTCCTCGCACGCGGCGTCACCCTGAACCTCGTGGGCGACGCAAACGACTACGTCGGCAAAGGCCTCTCCGGCGGCCGCGTCGTCGTGCGCCAGCCGGACGGTGCGAAACGCGAGCCGACGGAAAACATCATCGTCGGCAACACAGTCCTCTACGGCGCCATCGCGGGCGAGGCCTATTTTGAGGGCGTTGCGGGCGAACGCTTCGCCGTGCGCAACTCAGGCGCAGTTGCCGTCGTCGAAGGCTGCGGCGACCATGGCTGCGAGTACATGACCGGCGGCGTGGTCGTGGTTCTCGGCGATACCGGCCGCAACTTCGCAGCGGGCATGTCGGGCGGCGTGGCCTATGTCTACGACCCGAAGAAGAGCTTCGTCAGCCGCTGCAATCGATCGATGGTGAAGCTGGAGGCCGTGAAGCCCGCCGAAGGCGGACCAGACGCAGGCGCGCCGCTGCAGCGTGCGCCGTCAGCCGAAAGCAGTGGCATGGGTGACATGCTGGCCTTCGACGCGGAACGCCTGCGCATCATCATCGAGCGCCACCTGCTGCACACCGGCAGCGCCCGCGCTCGCGAGTTGCTCGACAACTGGGATGTGGCGCTGGTCGATTTCGTGAAGGTTATGCCGACCGACTATGCCCGCGCGCTGGCGGACATGAAGGCGGCAAGCCAGGCCACAGTGGCGGCAGAGTAGAGACAGGGGAGCATCATCATGGGCAAGCCCACAGGCTTCCTCGAATACGAGAAGAAAGAACGCGCCTACGAAGAGCCGGAGGCACGCAAGAAGAACTACGCTGAATTCCTGAGGCGCATGGACAATGCGGAAATCCGCATCCAGGCCGCGCGCTGCATGGATTGCGGGATCCCGTTCTGCCAGGGCACCGGCTCGATCGCCCCGGGTACGCCGGGCTGCCCGGTCAACAACCAGATCCCTGACTGGAACAATCTCGTCCTGCGCGATCACTGGAAGACCGCGCTCGAGAACCTGCACTCCACCAACAACTTCCCGGAGTTCACCGGGCGCGTATGCCCCGCTCCGTGCGAAGCCTCGTGCGTCCTGAACATCAACGAGAACCCCGTCTCGATCAAAACCATCGAGTGCGAGATCATCGATCGCGGCTGGGACGAAGGCTGGATCAAGCCCCAGTCCGCGCCGCGTGGATCAGGCAAGCGCGTCGCGGTCGTCGGCTCCGGCCCTGCCGGTCTGGCATGCGCCCAGCAGCTCGCGCGAGCGGGACATTCCCCGACCGTGTTCGAGAAATCGGACCGCATCGGCGGCCTGCTCCGCTACGGAATCCCCGACTTCAAGATGGAGAAGAAACACATCGACCTGCGCATGCGCCAGATGGAGGGCGAAGGCGTCATCTTCCGCCCGCGCATGCATGTCGGCATCGACGTGTCGGTGCAGCGCCTGCTCGACGACTACCAGGTCATCGTGCTGGCCGGCGGCGCCGAGAAGCCACGCGATCTGCCTGTGCCCGGCCGCGAACTCGACGGCGTCCATTACGCGATGGATTTCCTCACGCAGCAGAACAAGCGCGTCGCCGGCGACGACGAGAATGCCGCCGCGCCCGGCGGCACGATCACGGCGACAGGCAAGCACGTCATCGTCATCGGCGGCGGCGACACGGGCTCGGACTGCATCGGCACCTCGAACCGCCACGGCGCAGCCAGCGTCACGCAGCTGGAAATCATGCCCCGCCCGCCCGCCCACGAGAACAAGGCGCTGACCTGGCCCGACTGGCCGCTGAAGCTGCGCACCTCCTCAAGCCACGAGGAAGGCGCCGAGCGCGACTGGTCGGTCATCACCAAGCGCGCCATCGGCGACGGCGGCAAGGTAAAGGCCCTCGTCTGCGCACGGGTCGAATGGGTGAAAGGCGCGCGCGGCATGGAGATGCAGGAAGTCGCCGGCTCCGAATTCGAACTGAAGGCCGACCTGGTCCTGCTCGCCATGGGCTTCACTGGCCCCATCGTGCCCGGTCTGCTCGACCAGACCAAAGCTGTGCTCGACCCGCGTGGCAATGTTGCAGCAAGCACTGACGACTACAAGACCAGCGCCGACCGCATCTTCGCCTGTGGCGACATGCGACGCGGACAATCGCTGGTCGTATGGGCGATCCGCGAGGGCCGCCAGTGCGCGAGGGCCGTCGACGAGTATCTGATGGGCGTAAGCAACCTGCCTCGCTAGGAGACATGCCGCTCTATGCTCGAGTTCCGCAAGGTGAGATCAGCGCCGATTTGACGTTCGCTCGCCCCGGCTCCACCTTGCCGCGAGTTTCACGCGAGGCTACCTGATGAAATCGCCCATCTGCGAGATGCTCGGCATCGACTTCCCGCTGCTCGCCTTCAGCCACTGCCGCGATGTGGTTGCGGCCGTCTCGCGCGCCGGCGGCATGGGCGTGTTCGGCGCGGTCAACCTGCCGCCAGCTCGTCTGCGCGAAGAACTCACATGGATCGATGCGCATTGCGGCGGCAAGCCCTACGGCGTTGACCTGATCGTGCCCAACGCCATGGAGGGTAAGTCCGGAGCCTTCAGCAGCGAGGCGCTTCTTGCCGCCGTGCCGCAGGTGCACAAGGATTTCGCTAGCGGGATCCTCACGTCTCACGGCGTCGAGCCCGGCAATCTGGAGGATGATCGCAAGCGCAGCGTCGGATTTGCTCGCAACATGCGCGCAGACGGCGCCGCCAGCGCACTCGAGGTCGCGTTCCAGTTTCCGATCCGCCTGATCGCAAACGCGCTCGGCGTGCCGCCCCATGAGATGCTGGAGATGGGCAAGCGTCATGGCGTACCGGTGGCCGCCCTCGTCGGCGCCAAGGAGCATGCCGTCGCACAGGTGCAGTCCGGCGTCGATATTCTCGTGGTCGCGGGTGGCGAAGCTGGCGGCCATTGCGGCGAGGTCTCCACCATGGTGCTCATCCCGGAAGTGCACCGCGCCGTGCAGGCGATGGGCGCGACCACGCCCATCCTCGCCGCCGGCGGCATCACCACGGGAACACAGATGGCCGCCGCCATGTCGATGGGCGCAGCTGGCGCGTGGTGCGGCTCTGTCTGGCTGACCACGACGGAGGCCGAGACCAGCGAAACCATCAAGCAGAAGATGCTTGCCGCAACGTCGCGCGATACTGTCCGCTCGCGCTCGCGCACGGGAAAGCCATCGCGCCAGCTCCGTTCACCCTGGACCGATGCGTGGGAACGCGAAGACGCCCCCTCGCCGCTCGGCATGCCGCTCCAGAGCTTCGTTTCTGAGCCAGCTCTCCGGCGGATCAACGCCCTCGCCGAGACGGGACACGAGGGCGCGAAACAACTGGCAACCTACTGGGTCGGCCAGGGCGTCGGCCTGATGAACCAGTCGATGTCCTGTGGCCAGGTCGTCCAGCAGTTCCGTGAGGAGTTTCTCGAAGCGCGCGAGCGGCTGATCGCGCTGCTGGACGAGGGCTAAAGCGGGGATTTGCGCTAAGGCGCGACCGCCCCTATATGCCGCGCCTTGGTCCGGTGTGCGTTGCGCCACCCCCATGAAGGACGACGCAGATGCTCCGCATTCAGGAACTCAAGCTGCCGCTCGATCACCCCGAGCCCGCGCTGAGACAGGCGGTCCTGAAGCGCCTCGGCGTTTCCGAGCAGAATCTAGTCTCATTTACCGTGTTCAAGCGCGCGTATGACGCCCGCAAAACGTCGGCAATCCAGCTCATCTACACGATCGATGCGGAGGTGAAGGAGGAGGCCTCTGTCCTGAAGCGGCTGTCGAAGGACAAGCAGATCGTCCGCACACCTGACCTGAACTACCGCCCCCCCGTGAAGGCTTCTGGCGGCATGAAGCGGCCAGTCGTCGTAGGCATGGGACCATGCGGCCTGTTCGCCGGTCTGTTGCTCGCGGAGATGGGTTTCGACCCGATCATCCTGGAGCGCGGTAAAATCGTCCGCGAGCGTACGGTCGATACCTTCAAGTTCTGGCGCAAGGGCATTCTCAACCCGGGCTCGAACGCCCAGTTCGGCGAAGGCGGCGCAGGCACGTTTTCGGACGGAAAGCTCTATTCCCAGATCAAGGACCCGCGCCATCTGGGACGAAAGGTCCTGACCGAATTCGTCGAGGCCGGCGCGCCCGACGAAATCCTGTACGTTTCCAAGCCCCACATCGGCACCTTCCGCCTTGTTTCGATGATCGAGCACATGCGCGGAAAGATCGAGAGGCTCGGCGGGGAGATCCGTTTCGAGCATCAGGTGACCGACATCCTCCTGCACGAACGCGAGGGAGAGAAGCAGGTCGCCGGGGTCGTTCTTGCGAATGGTGAGGCGATCGAGACCAACCATCTCGTCATGGCGCTTGGCCACTCCGCCCGCGACACGTTCGAGATGCTGCATCGTCGCGGCGTGTTCTTCGAGGCGAAGCCGTTCTCCATCGGCGTCCGCATCGAGCATCCACAATCCATCATCGACTGCGCCCGCTTTGGTCCCAGCGCAGGCCACCCCATTCTCGGCGCCGCCGATTACAAGCTGGCCCATCACGCCAGCAATGGACGCAGCGTCTACTCGTTCTGCATGTGCCCTGGTGGAACCGTCGTTGCGGCCGCGTCCGAGGACGGCCGCCTTGTCACCAACGGCATGAGCCAGTATTCGCGCCACGAGCGCAACGCGAATGCGGGCATCGTCGTGGGCGTAACCCCCGAAGACTTTCCGGCAGATGCGCGCGCCAATCCCCTCGCAGGCATCGCCTTCCAGCGGCATTGGGAGGAGAAGGCATTCATCGCTGGCGGCGCATCATGGTTCGCCCCCTGCCAGCTCGTGGGCGACTTCCTGAAGGACCAACCCTCGACCGCGCTGGGCTCGGTGATCCCGTCCTACAAGCCCGGCGTCACGCCAACCGACCTAAATCTCTGCCTGCCGGAATACGCGACAATCGCCATGCGCGAGGCGCTGCAGGCCTTCGGCCGCCAGATAGAGGGCTTCTCGATGGAGGAGGCTGTGATGACCGGAGTCGAAACGCGCACATCCAGCCCTGTGCGGATGACACGCGGGGCAGACTTCCAATCATTGAATGTGAAGGGGCTATACCCCTCGGGCGAGGGCGCAGGCTATGCAGGCGGGATTCTCTCCGCAGCCGTGGATGGCATCAAGGTGGCGGAATCGCTGGCTCTGGCGGCAGTCGGGCGCCAAGCGGCCTGACGGACAAGCGCCAGCCGGCATATCTGCCGACTGACGCAGTGTGCTACACGAGAGTCAGGGCCCTATTCGTCGCTTCTGTTGCGCAGCATGATCACCGCTGCGACCACGGCTCCCACAGCCGCACCGATCGCCAGAGTCCGCAGCGGATGCTCGCGTACCTCGCGAACAACGAATTTCGCAGCCTTTCGGCCGCTCTTCGCTGCGCCTTCGGCGAATTCGCCCGCAAATTCCTGCGCGCCGCCGAGAGCGCGTTTCGCACGTTCTGAAAGTTCCGACATATCGCCCGCCACTCTCCCGGCCAGGTTCTCGACCGAGTTCCTGTAATCTGCTTCCGTACGACGTCCTGCCATGTTCAGTCTCCGCTTCCGACCCGAAACGCTCCAGGTACTGAATTGGTTCCACTGATCTGGCGCCCGTAGAGGATTTCAGAATAACCTCAGCTCATGGCTACTGCCCAGCAGCAACTGGACGGCTTTCTGAAAAAGTATTCGCCGGAGATGGAAAAACTCGGGTGCGCCGCGATCGCGCACCTCAGAAAACGCCTGCCGGGCGCAATCTGTCTGGTCTACGACAACTACAACGCGCTTGCCGTCGGCTTCGGGCCAACGGCGAAAGCTTCCGCCCTTCCTATTTCGATCGCACTGTACCCGCGATGGGCGACGCTTTTTCTGATGTTCGGCGCCACACTCGATGACCCTGAAGGCCTGCTCGAAGGCAAGGGGCCGCGCATCCGGTCGGTGCGGCTGGACGGGCTTGGCATGCTCAAGTCGGAGCCAGTGGACGCGCTGGTAACCGCGGCGGTGCTGCAGGCGGGCTGGACGCTGGATCGCAAGGCCAAGGGCGAGGTGGTTATTCAGTCGGTGTCCGAAAAGCAGCGCCCTCGCCGTCCCTGACACCCTCCCCGCGCAAAAGGGAAGCTGACCCTCCGTCTCGACAAAATGTTAAGGCACATGCCTTAGGATTTTCCTTCTATTGTTGCCTGTCAGCTGGTCCGGCGGGCGCAAGTCCGGAACGAACATGGCCGCCTTCACGCTTCTTTCACCCGGCGACCCCGCCCCAAGAGTGATGCAGCGCAATTCCAGCGGGGAGCGCTACAACCTCGATCTCGCTGCTGGCCGTTCGCTCGTGCTGTGCTTCTTTCGCAGCAGCACTTCCCCCCACGCCGCCGCGGTGCTCGCCGCAATCAGAGAGCGTCGTGACTTGTTCGACGACTTCCACGCCGCATTCTTCGGCATCACGACCGACCGGGAGGACGAGGCGCAGAAGCGCCTCACCACCATCGTGCCGGGCTACCGTTTCTTCTGGGACTACGACAACAAGATCGCCCGCGCGTATGGCGTCGCACCGCTCGATGACGGCGAGGGCATGTATTTCGGCAAGTGGGTCATCATCAATCCCATGATGCGGGTCACCGCCGTCATCCCGTTCCGGGAGGATCGAGGCGACATCGCCGAGGCGCTCGATCATGTCGCAAGGATGTCGCCCGCGGGCCGCATCGCTGGCATGGATATCCAGGCGCCAGTGATCGTCCTCGAAAACGTGCTCGATCAGGAGACCTGTCGCCAGTTAATCGCAGGCTATAGGGCGGCTGACCGCGAACTGTCTGGCGTGATGCGCGAAATCGATGGCCGCACGCGCCTGGTCCACGACGACCTGCAAAAGCGCCGACGGGACTACATTCTCACCGACGAAGCAGAACGCAAGAGCATCACCGCGCACATTCGGCGCCGCATCGTGCCGGAGATAGAAAAGATTCATCAGTTCGCGGCGACACGCATCGAACGCTATCTCGTTGCCTGCTACGCCGCCGAAGACGAAGCCCACTTCCGGCCACATCGCGACAACACGACAAAAGGCACGGCGCATCGCCGCTTCGCAGTTTCGATAAATCTCAGCGAGGATTTCGATGGCGGTGAAGTCGTGTTTCCAGAGTACGGCTCCCGCGGTTTCCGCCCGACAGCAGGCGGCGCGGTTGTCTTCTCATGCTCGCTGCTGCACGCCGTGACGCAGGTCACGCGCGGACGGCGCTACGCCTTCCTGCCCTTTCTCTACGACGACGCTGCAGCGCAGATTCGCGAGCAGAACAGGCAGTTCGTCGAGGAGCCCTAGGTCGAAGCCTGCTCCAGACGCGCGCGCGCCTTCTCTGCCCCGATCAGCAGCAGCATCCGATCCATCTCTGGTCCGTGCTCCTGATCCGTCAGCACGCGGCGCAGCGGCTGGAACAACCCCTTGCCCTTGCGGCCGGTCTTGGCCTTCACAGCTTCGACCCACGCCTTCCAGGTCTCAAGTGTCGCGTCGCCGGCCGGAAACAGCTTCGCCGCATCACCGACAAATGCCCTGTCATCGACGTCCAGATCCGGGCCCGTCAGCCCGCCGCCATAGACCACGGCCAACCACAGCGCTGCATCGGGCACGCCCTGCAGGTTGCCACGAACGACGTCCCAGAATTCCGGCGTCGCCTGGTCGCCGTAGGCGAGCTTCTCCAGCCTCGGCTTCACCGTCTCGAAGCTCATCGCATGCACGATCTGCGCATTGAGCCCGTTGAGCTCATTCTCGTCGAAGCGAGCCGGCGCGCGGCCCATCTTTGAGAACGAGAACTCCAGCGCCAGCTGCTGCAGACTCTCCCGTGCTTCAACCGGATCCGACGTGCCGATCTTCGACAGCAGAGACAGCAGCGCCAGCGGCTCGTAGCCCTCGTTGCGAAGCTGTTCCGCCGACAACGAACCGAGCCGCTTCGACAGCCCCTGTCCGTCTGCTCCGATCAGCAGCGGCATGTGCGCCATTTCGGGCGGCTGGGCCCCCAGCGCGAGAAAGATCTCGATCTGCGCGCCGGAATTGGTGACGTGATCCTCGCCGCGAATGACATGTGTGATCTTCGCATCCACATCGTCCACCACAGACGGCATCGTATAGAGAAACGATCCATCCTCACGGATCAGAACGGGGTCTGACACCGACGACGTGTCGATCGACTGCTGCCCGCGCACGAGATCGTTCCACTCCGCGCGACCACCCGAAAGCTTGAAACGCCAGTGCGGTTTGCGGCCTTCGGCCTCCAGCGCCTTGCGCTGCTCATCCGTCAACTCCAGCGCCGCGCGGTCATAGACCGGCGGCTTGCCGCGGCTCAGCGCGATCTTCTTGCGGCGCTCCAGCTCGTCGGCTGTTTCGTAGCAGGGATAGAGCAGCCCCTTGGCCTTCAGCTCCTCGGCGGCTTGTCGATAGCGCTCGAACTTCTCGGACTGCTTGAAGGTCTCTTCCCACGTCATTCCCAGCCATGTGAGATCGCGCCGGATACCTTCCTCGTTCTCCTTGGTGGAGCGCTCCAGGTCCGTGTCGTCGATACGCAGCACGAACGTGCCGCCCTGGCCTTTCGCGAAAAGCCAGTTGACCAAGGCGGTACGGATGTTCCCGACGTGCAACTTGCCCGTGGGCGAAGGCGCAAAGCGGACTTTGACGGTCATGTGCGGCGTTTCCGGGTTACGGAGGGGATGCCGGATGCATGTACCCATCCGGCCCGGCTTGGCAAGCTGAGGCGGCCAGCCGCAGCGCCATCGCCCCGCGGACGCGCGCGGCCGCAACGCAAACGGGCCTGCCGTCGCCGGCAAGCCCGCTGATGCACGTTATGTCGTCTCGCCTAGTGGGGCAGCTGGGCTTCGCCAGGCTTAGTGCCGCCCGGTCCCAGCTGGGCGCGATAGGCGGCCTCTTCGGCCTCGCTCCACTGGATAGGCGTCAGCGGCCGCGTGAGCGCCCGCGCAAGCACCTGTTCGATTGTCGAGACCGGCACGATGGTCAGGCCGGACTTCACGTTCTCAGGCAGATCGACGAGATCCTTTTCGTTCTCCTCCGGGATCAGCACCGTCTTGATGCCGCCACGCAGGGCCGCGAGCAGTTTCTCCTTCAGACCGCCGATCGGCAGCACCCGGCCACGCAGCGTGATCTCGCCCGTCATGGCGATATCCTTGCGGATAGGATTGCCGGTCAGCAGCGAGGCGATCGCCGTCGTCATGGCGATACCCGCCGACGGACCATCCTTGGGCGTCGCGCCATCCGGTACGTGCACGTGGATGTCCGTGTTGTCGAACACAGGCGGGCGGATGCCCATCTGCACTGAGCGCGAGCGAACCAGCGATTGGGCCGCAGAGATCGACTCCTTCATCACGTCGCGCAGCGAGCCGGTGACCGTCATGCGGCCGCGTCCGGGCATCTGCACGGCTTCGATCGTGAGCAGATCGCCACCCACTTCCGTCCATGCCAGTCCCGTAACGACGCCAACCTGGTCATCGCGATCAGCAACACCGTAACGGTACTTCCGGACGCCCGCGAACTTGTCGAGGTTCTCGGCGCTTACCGTGACGGTCGTCGCCTTCTTCATCTCGATGTCGCGAACCGCCTTGCGGGCCAGCCGCGCCATTTCCCGCTCGAGCGAACGAACGCCGCTCTCCCGCGTGTAGTAGCGGATGAGGTCACGGATCGCGCTGTCCTCGACGATCAGCTCGCCTTCACGCAGCGAGTGGTTCTCGATCGTCTTCGGCAGCAGGTGCCGTTTGGCGATCTCGACCTTCTCGTCTTCCGTGTAGCCCTCGAGGCGGATGATCTCCATCCTGTCGAGAAGCGGCTGCGGCATGTTCAGCGAGTTCGCCGTCGTGATGAACATCGTATCCGACAGGTCGTAGTCGACCTCCAGATAGTGGTCGTTGAACGTCACGTTCTGCTCCGGGTCGAGCACTTCGAGCAGCGCCGACGACGGATCGCCACGATAGTCCTGGCCGAGCTTGTCGATCTCATCGAGCAGGAACAGCGGGTTGCCGCTCTTGGCCTTCTTCATCGACTGAATGATGCGCCCCGGCATGGAGCCGATATAAGTCCGGCGGTGGCCGCGGATTTCGGCCTCGTCACGCACGCCGCCAAGCGACACGCGCACAAAATCCCGGCCGGTCGCCTTCGCAATCGACTTGCCGAGCGAGGTCTTGCCGACGCCCGGAGGACCGACGAGGCACAGGATCGGTCCGCGCACCTTGTCCGCGCGCGTCTGCACTGCGAGGTGTTCGAGGATGCGCTCCTTGACCTTCTCGAGGCCGTAGTGGTCCGCGTTCAGCACGTCTTCGGCGTGCTGAAGGTCGCGTACAACTTCCTTCTTGCGGCCCCAGGGCAGCGAGACCATCCAGTCGAGATAGTTGCGCACGACGGTGGACTCCGCCGACATTGGCGACATCTGGCGCAGCTTCTTCACCTCGGCCTCAGCCTTGGTACGCGCTTCTTCCGACATCGGCGTCTTTGCGATCTTCTCTTCCAGCTCGCCGATCTCGTCGCGCTCACCGCCGCCGCTGTCGCCATCACCCAGCTCGCGCTGGATCGCCTTCATCTGCTCGTTGAGGTAGTACTCGCGCTGCGTCTTCTCCATCTGCCGCTTCACACGGTTGCGGATCTTCCGCTCCATCTGGAGCATGCCGATCTCGCCTTCCATCAGCGAGAACACCTTCTCCAGGCGCTCGGTGACATCGACGAGTTCGAGCAGCTGCTCCTTGTCCTCGAGCTTGATCGACAGCTGCGCCGCAACCGCATCGGCCAGGTGGCCCGGGTCGGTGATCGCGCTGACAGTACCAACGGTCTCGGACGGGATCTTGCGGTTGAGTTTCACATAGCCATCGAACTGTTCGATGACGGCGCGCATCAACGCGGCGGACTCTTCCGTGTCAGCCTTCTTCTCGTCGAGACGAGAGAACTCGGCGGCATAGTAGTCGCCCTTGTCGATCAGCTTCTCGAGCCGCGCGCGGTGCTTGCCCTCGACCAGCACCTTCACGGTGCCATCCGGCAGCTTCAGCAGTTGCAGGATCGTGGCGACAACGCCAACGGAGTAGAGATCTTCCTCCGCCGGGTCATCGACGCCAGCTTCCTTCTGCGCGACGAGCAGAATTTCGCCGCCGCCTTTCTCGACTTCCTCAAGCGCTCGAACGGATTTGTCGCGTCCCACGAAGAGGGGAGCCACCATGCGCGGGAACACGACAATATCGCGCAGGGGCAGGACGGGGAGGATAGTAGCCATGAGACATTTCTCCTTGCTTCACCGCCAGCGCCTTCATGGAAGCTCACCAGCGTGAGGAAGGCCGGGCCATGCATAAAAGATCGGACCGGACATTCACTTGAGGATCAAAGTGGCCCGTCAGGGCTCACTGTTCAACCCACGCATGTGACGCATGATACTGCACAGGATTTTGGCACGATGGTCGCGACAGGGCTCGCGCAAGCCCAGGAACACCCATTCCGGGCAAGCCAGTCGAATCGTTGCGGGAACGATGATGTCGCGAAAGCCTAAGAAGCCGTCGCGGCCTGCCCCTCGGAGCCATGCACGTAAAGCGGCCGCGCGCGGCCTTCCACGACTTCGGCATTGATCGCCACTTCCTCGACGCCGCGCAGGTTGGGCAGCTCGAACATGGTGTCGAGCAGGATGCCCTCCATGATCGAACGCAGGCCCCGGGCACCGGTCTTCCGCTGAATGGCGCGGCGCGCCACGGCGGAGAGAGCATCGTCGGTGAACGTCAGCGTCACATTCTCCATCTCGAACAGGCGCTGGTACTGCTTCAGCAATGCGTTCTTCGGCTCTGTCAGGATCTGGATGAGCGCCGGCTCGTCCAGGTCTTCCAGCGTCGCGATGACCGGCAGGCGGCCGATGAATTCCGGGATCAGGCCAAACTTCACCAGATCTTCCGGCTCGCACTCTTCGAGGATCTTGCCCGTACGGCGGTCTTCCGGCGCAATGACATTCGCTCCGAAGCCGATCGACGTGCCGCGGCCACGATCCGAAATGACCTTATCAAGGCCCGAAAACGCGCCGCCGCAGATGAACAGCATGTTCGTCGTGTCGACCTGAAGGAACTCCTGCTGCGGATGCTTGCGGCCGCCCTGCGGCGGAACCGATGCAACCGTGCCTTCCATGATCTTCAGCAAGGCCTGCTGCACGCCCTCGCCCGACACGTCACGCGTGATCGAGGGGTTGTCAGACTTGCGGGAAATCTTGTCGATCTCGTCGATGTAGACAATACCGCGCTGCGCCCGCTCGACATTGTAGTCGGAGGCCTGCAGCAGCTTCAGGATGATGTTCTCGACATCCTCGCCGACATAACCTGCTTCAGTCAGTGTCGTGGCGTCGGCCATCGTGAACGGAACGTCGATGATGCGCGCCAGCGTCTGCGCCAGCAGCGTCTTGCCGCAGCCTGTCGGGCCTATAAGCAGGATGTTCGACTTCGCGAGTTCGACGTCGGAGTTCTTCGCGGCATGGTTCAGCCGCTTGTAGTGGTTGTGCACGGCAACGGAGAGCACGCGCTTGGCCTTGGCCTGCCCGATGACATAATCGTCCAGCACGTCGCAGATCTCGCGCGGCGTCGGCACGCCATCGCGCGACTTCACCAGCGCAGTCTTCGACTCCTCACGGATGATATCCATGCAGAGCTCGACGCATTCATCACAGATGAACACCGTCGGGCCCGCGATCAGCTTTTTCACTTCGTGCTGCGATTTTCCGCAGAACGAGCAGTACAGCGTATTCTTGCTGTCGCCTGAAGCGCTCTTGTTCATCGACACCTCAAGACGCCTCGGGGAAAAACCCCGCGGGCGTCACTCCTGCAAGCCCAAGCCTCGAATCATATATTTCAATCGTTTCAGATAGGTTCAAGGCACCCTATCGGATCATAGCAAGCAAGGCGCCGCAAGGAGACACAATCAGTGCCGGCGGACCCAATCTGCTGAAAAACAGCGCTTAATCGGCTGGTGCGGCCCGCTTTTCGTAAACTTTATCCACGATTCCAAAGGCCTGAGCCTCGCTCGCGGTCATGAAACTATCGCGATCCAGCGTCTTTTCGACCAGCTCGTAGGGCTGGCCGGTATGCTTTACGTAGATCTCGTTCAAGCGCTTTTTCGTTCCCAGGATGTCCAGGGCGTGCCGTTCAATGTCGGAAGCGACGCCACGGAACCCACCGGAGGGCTGGTGAAGCAGAATGCGCGAATTGGGGGTCGCGAACCGCATCCCCTTCTCGCCGGCCGCCATCAGGAGCGCGCCCATCGACGCCGCCATGCCGATGCAGGCCGTGGAAACCGGGCTGCGGATGTATTGCATGGTGTCATAGATCGCGAGGCCGGAGTGAACATACCCGCCTGGCGAGTTGATATACATGGCAATTTCCTTCTTCGGGTTCTCAGACTCGAGGAAGAGAAGCTGCGCGGTGATCAGGCTGGCGAGGCCATCATCGATCGGACCGGTAACGAAAACGATCCGGTCCTTGAGAAGACGCGAGAAAATGTCATAGGCGCGCTCACCACGGCTGGATTGCTCCACAACCATGGGGACGAGATTCATCGCCGTCGGGGTGAAATCGTCCATTGCGAGGGTTCTTTCTGAGGCAGCCCCACTGGCCGGGGCCGGTGAGACTCAAATCACGGATTGGACTAACAATATCCGAACGCGGATGCCCGGGCGCAAGTCCCCCCACCCCCGTCCACAGCAATTCGTCAATTGAACCAGGTATTGAAGGCCGGTTTGAAGAGAAAGCGGGCGACTACTCGTCCCCGATCTCTTTCATGAGCACTTCGCGGCTGACGGGTTTGTCCGTCACGGTCGCCTTTTCGAGGATGTAGTCGACGACCTTTTCCTCGTAGATCGGCGCGCGCAGCTGGGCCATGGCGTTCTGGTTCTTGGTGTAGAACTCGATCACCTGCTTCTCCTGCCCCGGATAGCGCGAAGCTTCCTGGCGCAGGGCGCGGACCAGCTCGTCATTGGTGATCTGCACTTCGGCGCGGCGGCCGATCTCGGCGAGCACCAGACCAAGGCGCACGCGGCGCTCGGCGATCTTCTGGTACTCGGCGCGCAGCTCCTCGTCCGACTTGCTCTTGTCTTCCTCGGAGAGGCGGTCAGCCTTCTTCTCGGCCTCGAACTGCGACCAGATCTGCTCGAACTCCGCCCTCACCATCAACGGCGGCAGGTCGAAGGAATGCCGCTCGTCCAGCGCATCGAGAAGCACGCGCTTCACCTGCTGGCGCGTCGCAAAGCCCAGCTCGCCAGAAATCTGCGCCTTGATGGCGTCCTTCAGCGAGTCGAGGCCTTCGAGGCCGAGCGTCTTGGCGAACTCGTCATTGATCTCAACGTCTTTCGGCGCCTTCACCTCATGGACCTTCACCTCGAAGAGCGCGTCCTTGCCCTTGAGAGTCTCGGCCTGATACTCGTCCGGAAACTTGACGTTGACCTTCACATCCTCGCCGGCCGATGCGCCGATCAGCTGCTCCTCGAAGCCCGGGATGAACCGGCCCGAGCCGAGCACCAGCGTATGGCCTTCGGCCGCGCCGCCATCGAACTTCTCGCCGTCGATCGATCCGACAAAGTCGATCACGACCGCGTCGCCATTCTCCGCCTTGCCCTCTTTGGTCTCGTAAGCCTTGTTGTTGTCAGCCAGCCGCTGCAGCGACTCCTGGATTTCCTCTTCCGGAACCTCGGCGACCATCCGCTCGATCGAGATGGTCGAGACGTCTGCCGGCTCGAACTCCGGCATGATCTCGAGCGCGATCGAATAGTCGAGGTCAGCCTCGCCATTGATCAGCTTCTCCTGGTCGGACGTCAGCTGGATCGACGGGCGCGAGGCCGGGCGCAGCGACTTGTCGGCCAGCGCCTTGTCCGAGGTCTCCTGGACAAGATCGTTCACCAGGTCGCCCATGATCGACTTGCCGTACATCTTCTTGATGTGCGCAGCAGGCACTTTGCCGGGCCGGAAGCCCTTCAGGTTCATCTTCGGCTGAAGTTCGCTGATCTTGGCGTTGAATTTCGCGTTGAGATCGCCCTTCGGGATGGAAACGCGGAACTCCCGCGAAAGACCTTCCGATTTCGTCTCTGTGACGTTCATCGCGCGAACCCTGCTCAGGCATAATGGTTGAGACCCGCCTGCGGCCATCGCCGGGCGGGAAAGGGGGTCGTCTTACACACCCCTGAGAGGCCTGTCCATGCGCGGATTCGGCGGGAATGGACCGCGGCTCCGGTGCGAGGCTGCACTTATGGTTTACATGGCGGGAAGTTCTTCCGACCGTGTCGGAAACCCCGGCGCCCGCACGTCCTTGCAATAAAATCGCCGCCTGTTCAGGCCCCAGAGACGCCACACCTGCCGACGGAGGATCACTTGAAGAGCGCCCTCACCACCTGCCTCTGGTTCGACAGGGAGGCCGAGGCGGCGCTGCAGTTCTATGCCGCCATCCTACCCAATTCCCGCATGGGCGCTGTCCAGCGCCACGCCGCAGACAGCCCGTTCGGCACGAAGAAGGGCGCCGTCATGGCCGCCAGCGCAACAATCATGGGACAGGAGTTCATGGCGATAAACGGCGGCCCGATTTTCCCCCAGACCGAGGCCGTCTCCTTCCAGATCCATTGCGATACCCAGGCAGAAGTCGACCACTACTGGGACAGCCTGATCGCTGGCGGCGGCAAGCCCAGCCAGTGCGGCTGGCTGAAGGATCGCTTCGGCGTCTCCTGGCAGGTCGTTCCGACCATCCTTGAACAGGTCATGGCTGGGGGCGACAACGGCGCCCGTGAGCGCGTCACGGCGGCCTTCATGCACATGCAGAAGCTCGACGTTGCCGCCCTCAAGGCCGCAGCCGAGGGCTGACCCCACCCACTGGCCTTTCCCTCTCAACCCAATTATCACCCGGCCTTGCTGCGCGCGGGTGTGGCGGAATTGGTAGACGCACTGGTTTTAGGTACCAGCGGGCAACCGTGGGGGTTCGAGTCCCTCCACCCGCACCATCTCTCCCAAAAAGCGTAGGCCCTGACTCAAGCGGGGCTGCGTTTGGCTCAAGCGGCGCTGCGTTTGGGGAAACAGCGGCGCCAAATCGGCGGGACATAGTGCTGACCTATAGTGCCCCGCATGGCACGAGCACGAACCGCATCACACGGAGCAGTTACCCCGCCGTCTCTCGATCGCTGGCTCGAAGCGTTGGTGATGCATTTTGTTGCCTCGTGCAAGGCGGCCGCAGAACGCTTCAGAGGTGGCGGAGACAAGGATAGCGTGATTGGCACACGCAATCCAAAATCTCCGCCCCGCCCCACGCGACATCCGGCATCCAGTACCGGGAACTTCGTCCCACCGCTGTCGCTGCTCCAACGCGCGCCAACTCTCCTCCCCCGGACGGGGGAAGCGCCGCGCGCATGTCTCCTGGAACATCGGCACTCAGGCGGGGGACCACTCTCACCACGCGCACCTTCAGGACACGAGGACACACCGTCCTACACCTGACCTGCGGCCGCTGCGCGCGTCTTTCGCGCAGATCCTGCCCCGCCTGGGCAAGGACAAGCCAGCGCAGGTCTGACCCGCGCACGCGCCCCAACCACACCAACCCCGCCACCCCACGGCAGGGATCGCGCCCGCGCGCCTATCCTCCAGCGATCTTCGGTATCAGCACGATTTCGCTGTCCGCGCCGATCTCGGCCCCCAGCGCATCCTGGAAAATCTCTCCATCGATTGCCAGCGCCATCTGGTCCTCGACAAAGTCCCCCAATCCCGGAAACCGCCCTTCCAGCTCGCGCATCAAGGCGCGCACCGTCCGCGCCTCGACCTGGAACGCGCTCACCCCGCCAGTGAAATCTGCAATCCGCCCCGAGATCGACGTAACGCGCGGCAACTACTTGGCCATCTCAGCCAGCACCTTCGCCGGCGACATCGGCAACGACGTCATCCGCCTGCCCACAATCCGGCTCACAGCATTCGAGACTGCCGCCAGCGGCGGCACGATCGGAACTTCACCGACACCCTTCGCCCCAAACGGATGACGCGGGTTCGGCTTCGTCTCGATCAGGATCGTGTCGATCATCGGCAAGTCCGACGCCACAGGCATCCGATAGTCCAGGAAGCTCGCATTCTCGAGCAGCCCCGACTTTCCGTAGACATACTCCTCGTTCAGCGCCCACCCGATCCCCTGCGCCGCGCCGCCCTGAAGCTGGCCCTCGACATAAGCCGGATGAATTGCACGCCCGACATCCTGCGCAGCAGTGTAGCGAACCACAGTCGTCCGCCCCGTCTCCGGATCAATTTCGAGATCACACACATGCACGCCGAAACCAGCGGCCGCGCCTTGTGCATTCAACGAAACTTCAGCCGCAATCGGCCCGCCCGTCTTCGCCGACTTCCCAGCGATCGCCTTCATCGACAGCGGCTTCACATCCTTCGCAGGATCTATGCATGTCGCCACGCCATCCTTCCACTCGACCATCGCGATATCGCATTCCCACGTCTGCGCCGCACGACGCTTCAGGTCGGCGACAATTTTTTGCGCCGCTTCCACCACAGCCATCCCGGTCGCAAACGTGACGCGGCTTCCACCAGTCGAACCCGAATAGCCAATAGATGTCGTATCTGCGACTGTGCACCGGACGCGCTCGATCGGCAGGCCAAGTCTCTCCGCCGCCATCATCGCCATCGACGCCCGCGACCCGCCGATATCCGGATTGCTTGACACCACAGTGACGCCGCCATCCTCATCAACGTGAACCGCAGCTGAACTCTCGCCTCCGACATTGAACCAGAACCCCGCAGCAACGCCGCGGGCCTGCCCCTTGCCGACAGGCGTCTGATAATGCGGCGACGCCTTGATCGCCTCCAGTGTCTCGACAAGCGCGCAACATCTCACCGTTGCGCCATAGACGGTCTTCGCTCCATCTCGTACCGCATTCAGAAGCCGCAGATCGATCGGATCCATACCGAGCTTCAGCGCCAGATCATCAATCGCGCTCTCAACCGCAAACGCCGCCATCGGCGCCCCCGGCGCCCGATAGGCAGCAACTTTCGGCCGATTGCTGACCACGTCATACCCCGTCAATGCCAGCGACTCGACATCGTAGCAGGCAAACGCCGTCATCAGCCCGAGATTCACCGGCGATCCCTGAAACGCACCCGCCTGATACTTCAGCGTCATCTCGGCGCCGGTGATCTTGCCGTCCTTCGTCGCCGCCAGCCGCACATCCATCACAGCGCCTGATGTCGGCCCACTCGCGAGAAACACTTCCTCTCGCGACATGACAATCTTTACCGGCCGGCCGCACTTGCGCGACAAGGCGAGCGCAACTGGCTCAAGATAGACCGTCGTCTTGCCGCCGAAACCGCCGCCAATCTCCGCAGGGATAACCTTGATGTCGGACAGCGGCATGTTGAGAATCTTCGCCACCATCGCGCGGACAAGGAACTGCCCCTGGCTCGAACACCAGATGGTGCTCTGCCCATCCGCGCCCCACGACGCCACGCATGCGTGCGGCTCGATATAGCCCTGATGTACAGCCGCTGTTTCATAGCTGCCTTCGACGATCACGCCAGCCGCCTTGAAAGCCGCCGCAACATCCCCACGTCCCATCACGTGCTTCGCGGCGACGTTGGACGCCTTGCCCGGCTTGGGCGTCACGCCCTTGGTATACATGTCGTCGTGCAGCACCGGCGCATCCGCCGCCATCGCCGCCTCGACATCGATCACATGCGGCAGCACTTCATACGTCACCTCGATCAGGTCCAGCGCCTCGGCTGCAATCTCCGGCTGCGTCGCCGCTACCGCCGCCACCGCATGGCCCTGATAGAGCACCTTGCCATGCGCGAGACAGTTGGCGGCGACTTCCTTCATCGCTGCGTGGCTCTCCCCCGCCTCGACTTCGCCCGCCGCGCCGGCATCGAAATCCGCGCTGGTGACGATTGCCTTCACCCCCGGCAGTTTCTCCGCCGCACGCGTGTCGATCGAAACGACCCGCGCATGCGCATGCGGGCTGCGCTTGATCCGCCCGGTCAGCATACCCGGCAGGTGAAAGTCCGCGCCGAACTGCGCGCGGCCGGTCACCTTGTCCACGCCATCGGGCCTGATCGGCCGCTGACCGACGACCTTCAGATTCACGCCGCCCTGATTGCCATCGCTCATCTCGGCTTCTCCGCCTGCCGCAGGTCTGCCGCCGCATCCATCACGGCGCGCACCACCTTGTCGTAGCCCGTGCACCGGCACATGTTGCCGGCGAGCCAGTATCGCACTTCAGACTCCGTTGGATCTGCGTTACGATCCAACAGGGCCTTCGACGCCATCAGCAGACCCGGCGTGCAGAACCCGCACTGAAGCGCCGCCTGTTCGAGAAACTGATGCTGCAGCGGATGCAGATGGCCATTGTCCGCCAGACCCTCGATCGTCTCGATCCGCGTACCCTCGGCCTCCGGCGCCAGCATCAGGCAGGCGCACACCAGCCGCCCATCGACGATCACTGAACACGCGCCGCAATCGCCCGTGCCGCAACCCTCCTTGCTGCCCGTCAGCCGCAACTCATCGCGCAGCGCATCAAGCAGCGACTGGCCGCCGCCGGCGAGAAACTCCACCGGCTCGCCATTCACCGTCGCGTTTACAACCATCCGGCTCATGCGTTGGCCCTGTCCTTAGCAATCAATGCCGCCCGCCTTGCCAGCACGCAGGCAACCTTCGTCCGATATTCCGCCGTCCCGCGCTTGTCGCTGATCGGCCTGCACGCCGCCGAGACCGCCGCTTCCATCTTCGCCAGCGCCGCATCATCGAGCGTTGTTCCAACCAGCGCCACACCCGCGGCCTCGACAAGCAGGCACGTCGGCGCCACGGCGCCTACGCTCACGCGCGCAGCGTTGCAAACGCCCCCCGCATCCAGCGTCAGGCTAACGCCGACGCCAACAACAGCGATGTCCATCTCCGTCCGAGGGATCAGTCGCAGATACGCATCGCTCGACCGCGCCGGTCTTGGGGGCAACCTGAACGCCAACAAAATCTCGTCGGCGGCCAGCGTCGTCTTGCCCGGTCCAGCCTGCACCTTCTCGACCTGAACCTCGCGCGCGCCGGCGGGTCCTTCGATGATGCAAACAGCACCCGCTGCGATCAGCGCCGGAACACCGTCCGCAGCCGGAGACGCATTGCAGAGATTGCCGCCAAGACTTGCCCGGCCCTGAACCTGCGTCGACCCGATCAGATTCGCCGCCTCGATCACACCAGGCCATGCCGCCTTAAGCGCCTCATGCTCGCCCAGGGCCGCGCCCGAGGTAGCGGCGCCGATCACGAACCCGCCGCCCTCGCCGCGAATGCCCATGAGTCCGGGAATGCGCTTGAGATCGATCACGACCTCCGGCTTCGCCCGCCCGCCGCGCATCTGCACCAGAAGGTCCGTGCCGCCGGCCATCAGTCGCGCCGAACCCGCCGATGCGCGCAGCGCGCTTACGGCATCGGCAACACTTGCAGGCGCGAGATAATCGACACCACTCAAATTGCGCTCCAGTTCAGGCCTAGCGCACTATGTGAGCGAACGCTCAGTAGAGCAAGTACGGCTTCCGCGCGGCGATCCAGGCCCGCTCATCCGGCACCGTGATCGCATCCAGATCGGCTGCCGTGCTGTTTGGATCATCAACCCATTCGCGCAATTGCTTGCTGCCATTGATCACGTCGATCGCCAGCTCGCCATTCGTGTACTCGTACTTGAAGTCGAGTCCCCGCCAGAGCTCATACCGGGGATACACGCGACGGATCGCCTTGAAGCCCAGCGCCTGCACGCGCCACGGCTTGAAGGCCTCGTGATCGTAGCTCGGATCCTCCGTGTGGATCTGCACGCCATTGCACAGCTGTTTCATGTGCTTGTGGAACGTCGGTTCGAACCAGCAATCGCGCAGCCTGCACCCATTCAGCCACTCCGGCGCAAACGCCTGCATCTCGGCGATCACCCGCTTCGCATCGATGTCCGGCGCGCCGAACAACTCAAGCGGCCGCGTCGTTCCGCGCCCTTCGGAAAGCGTCGCGCCCTCGATCATGACGGTCCCGGCATAGGCCCGCGCCATCCAGAGGTTCGGGGCATTCGGGCTCGGGTTCACCCAGGTCCGCTCATACAGCGGCCAGCCAAAGCCGGGGCCTTCATCCGGGCGATAGCCTTCCATCTCGATCACGCGGTACTTCACATCGAGCTTAAAGTGAGCGATGAACCACTTGCCCAGCTCGCCCAGCGTCAGCCCGTGCCGCATCGGTATCGGTCCGGCGCCAACGAAGCTTTCCCATCCGGCATGCAGCGTCAGGCCCTCAACCGGTCGCCCGATCGGGTTCGGACGATCAAGCACCCAGACTTCCTTGCCATGCTCGGCCGCCGCTTCGATGACGTAAAGCAGCGTGGTGATGAATGTGTAGATCCGGCACCCCACATCCTGCAGATCAACGAGCACCGTATCGAACGTGCTCATCATCTGGCCCGTGGGGCGACGCCCTTCGCCATACAGGCTGAACACCGGAATGCCGTGCACCGGATCGGTGAAATCCGGGCTCTCGATCATGTTGTCCTGCTTGTCGCCGCGCATGCCGTGCTGCGGCCCGAACGCCGCGCTCAGCTTCACGTCGCCACACGCCGCCAGCGCATCGAGCGAATGCGTCAGGTCAGCCGTCACCGATGCGGGATGGGCCACCAGCGCGACACGCCTGCCCTTCAGCGGCGCACGCAGCGATGCATCCGCAATCAGCCTGTCGATGCCAAATTTCACGGCCATGGCTATCCTCACTCCGGCGCCGGCAGATCGATGACGAATCCCTCGGGCGCATGGAAATCCGGATTGCCTTCCGGATGCTGAACAGCCCAGTACGCTTTACGCCCGTCTACCGCCTCGATCACCGTGCTGATCGCTGCGCGCCACGTCGCATCCGATGACGGCAAACCTTCCACACCGGAAAGATCCAGCTCAGCCCTCAGCACGAACTGCCGCCCGAAGACCATCGTCCCGATCGGCGCTTCGTTGACCTGCCCGATATTCCGCATGCCAGACCGCCGGCTGCGAAAACTGTAGGCCGCCCATTGCCCCGTCGGCGCGAAGTTGAACTCGACATAGCCCGGAGCCTCGGCCTTCAGTATGAAGATCTCGAAACAGGTGTGCTTCCACAATTCATCCGCACGGCTCGGATTCGACAGTTCCGGGATCAGCAGCGCCTCACGCTCGCCGCTCAGCCGGTAGACCAGCTCAAGCTTTCCACCGGACTTGCGGCGCACCTCGGCCGTCAGCCCATCCACGGGAAGCCGCGGCGAATCGGAATGAGGCTGCAGCGCATGGCTCATGACCAGACCCTAACGCCAGCCCCGCCCGACGCCTACTGCCGAGACGCGATCAGCAGGTGCGCGATCAAGTCTCGCCGCTCGTTGGCGTCCGTAATTCCGTTCAACCGCATGGATGTCCCGGGAACGAAACTGTCCGGCGACTGCAGCCACTGGTCCACCAGCTCAGGCGTCCAGCCCGCCGCATCGAACCCCTTCAGTGCGGGCGAGAAATTGTACTCTGCAAGCGAAGCCACGCGCCGGTCGAACACGCCATTCAGGTTGGGCCCCACCTTGTTGCCCCTGTCTGCAGGCAGAAAATGACAAGCGCCACACTTCTTGCCGAAAAGCTCCTTGCCCTTCGCAAGGTCAGCCGTGTTGTAGGGCGCAGGCAGCTCAGCCAGAGTCGGCGCCGGCGCCCGCGACCTATCCGCCGCCGGCGGCTCTCCGCCACAGCCCACTAGAGCGATCAGCACCGGAATCATGCAAACTGCGCGCATTGCCTACTCGCCGCAAACGACTCTAACGCTAACCCGCCGCCCCGAGCCACTGGCCGACGGCATCGCCAGCGCCACATCATCCGGAAATCCGGGCTGTGCAAGGAAAAATGCAATGAGCCTATCAGGCTGGAAACAGGTCGAAACCGAGGCCGCCCGCATCGCCGCCACCGACCTCCGCACGCTTGCGAACCGCGCCGACATGGCACCCTTCATCTGGACCGCACCGCACCTCGAAGCCGACGTGGCAAAGCAACCCATCGACGCCCGCGCCATGGCCGCGATGCAGGCCCTCGCCGTGGCGCGCAGGCTTGAGGACAAGATCAAGTCGCTCTTCGCAGCAGGCATCGTCAACGCATCGGAACACCGCCCCGCCCTGCATTGGGCGCTGCGCGGCGGAGGCAAGGGCATACCCGCCGTCGACGTGATGAATCGCGAAGCTGAAAAAGCCTCCATCTTCGCCGACCTCGCCCGCAAGGGCGGCCTCGGCTTCCCGCTCAAGACCATCCTCCACATCGGCATCGGCGGCTCCGACCTCGGCCCCCGCCTGATCTGGGATGCTCTGCGCGACTACGCCTCAACCGGCCCCGACATCCGCTTCGTCGCCAACGTCGATCCCGAAGACTTCCGCGAAGCCACCGCCCATCTTGAACCCGCCACAACGCTTGTCCTCGTCGTTTCGAAATCCTTCAAAACGCCCGAGACCGCCTCCAACGCCCGACTCGCGCGCGACTGGCTGGTCGAGCATCTCGGCGAGAAGCAGGCCAACGACCATCTCGCCGCCGTCTCGTCCGCGCCAGACAAGGCAAAAGCGTGGGGCGCAGGCGACGACCGCATCTTCCCGATGGATGAAGCCGTTGGCGGCCGCTACTCGGTCTGGTCCTCTGTCGGGCTGTCGCTGCAGATCGCTCTCGGCGCCGAACGCTGGACGCAATTCCTCGCCGGCGCAGCAGAGATGGACGCCCACTTTCGCGACACGCCGCTGGCTCAGAACACGCCCGCCCGCCTCGCCATGATGGACGTCTTCCTCCACACCGCACTCGGCATACCCAACCGCACCGTGCTTGCCTACGCCCACCGCCTCCGCAAACTGCCAGACTTCCTCCAACAGCTCGAAATGGAATCCAACGGCAAGAGCGCAGCAGACGACGCAGCCGGCCTCGTCGGCCCCACCGCCCCCATGGTCTGGGGCTCGGTCGGTACGCTCGGCCAGCACTCGTTTCACCAGCTGCTTCACCAGGGCATGCGCCAGACCGCGATCGAATTCGTCGCCAGCCGCGACGCCGGCGGCGGCGACTGGACGCGCGGCCGCGCCCTTCTCGCCAACGCCTTCGCGCAGGCTGAAGGCCTGCTCGCCGGCCGCTCAACCGCAGAAGCCAGCAAGCAGCTCGCCGAGCAGGGCAAGACCGGCCCCAAAGCCGACGACCAAGCCCGTCATATGAACATGCCCGGCAATCGTGGCTCCACCACTGTCCTGCTCGAGGCCCTGACGCCCGAATCCGTCGGCGCCCTCATCGCCCTTTATGAACACCGCACCTTCGCCGCGGGGATCCTCTGGGGCATAAACCCCTTCGATCAGTGGGGCGTCGAACGCGGCAAAGTCCTCGCTGAAGAACTCGACAAGGCGCTGGCCGGCGGCGACCCGGGCAAGCGCGATCCGTCCACACTCCGCCTTGTCCAGCGCACACGGCGCTAGACATTAGCTCTCACAAGGCCGACTCTCCGCGCCTTCCATGAGGATGGACGATGCGCCTTGCTCTGCTGTCATGCCTTACGCTTGCTGCGTGCGCCGGAACGCCAGATACGCGTCCGATCAACCTGCCACTCGCCGCGACGCCATCGGCAAAGGCGGAGATCGACATCGCGGGCGATGGCGACGTCATTGCACTAGCCTTGTCTGGTGGCGGCGCCCGAGCTGCCTCGTTCTCGCTGGGCGTGCTGCAGCAGCTCCGCGACACCAGGGACTCCACGGGCGGTCGCCTGATCGACCGCGTCGCCCTTGTGACCGCCGTCTCCGGCGGCGCCATCACAGCTGCATGGTTCGGCCAGCACGGGCCGGATGGTCTCGACGGCCTCCGCGCCGCCGCCCTCGACAAGGACTGGCAGTCACAGCTCCACACCACCTGGATGTCGCCCCAGAACTGGGAGCGCCTCATGCAAGGCGGCCTCAATGGCCCCGACAAGCTGTCGACATGGCTCGACAAGGAAGTCTTCAACGGCGGGAAAATGCGCGACATCAAGGCCCGGCCCCGCATCATCATCAACGCAACCGATCTCTACAGCGGCGCACCCTTCGCCTTCGAGGCGCCATGGTTCGATGCCATCTGCAGCGACCTCGACGCCGTGCGTCTTTCCGACGCCGTTGCCGCGTCCATGGCAGTGCCCGTCGCATTCCGCCCCATCGTCGTCCGCACCTATGGCCGTGAGTGTCCGCACCAGCTCGCGCCATGGGTCGCAGCCGCCGAAGCCAGCCGCTCCGCGCCCATGCTCCTGCGCGAAACGGCGCGCTCATTCCGCTTCTTCCGCGACAGCGCGCGCATGGACTACATCCACCTCACTGACGGCGGGGTCGCAGACAATTTCGGCGTATCCTCCATAGTCACACTGCGCGCCGCCTCCGCAACGCCCTACGGCCCCTTCACCGCACGCGACGCAGTGAAGCTAAAGCGCTTCACCTTCTTCATCGTCAATGCCGAGCGGAACGCCGAGGGTGAATGGTCAAAGCGCGAATCCGGCCCCGACGGCCCGCAGCTCGTCGAAGCTCTCCTAGGCGTCTCCGTCAACGCGCCCAAGCGCGCCGCAGCCGACGCCTTTGCAGGCGAGATGGAGAGATGGGAGCGCGACGTCATCGCGTGGCGCTGCAGTCTGACGCCCGAACGCGCCGCAGCCCTCGGAGCGCCCGAAAACTGGAAATGCGCTGATGTCGATTTCCGCCTCGACGTTATCTCGTTCGCAGACGTATCCGATGAGCGCTTTCGAGACCTTGGCAAGGCTGCAACAGCGGTCAGCCTGCCAAAGGAGACCATCGACACACTGATCGAAGGCGGCCGCCAGGCCATCGCGAATAATCCGGAAGTTCTGGCTTTGACCCGTTGATCTCCGGACCCTCGCCCGGCGGTCCAAGGATCTCATTCCGAAGTCATTACCCGTACCCGCGACTTCGCGGTCCGCCCCGCTTCGTCGACGACATGCAATTCATAGAACCCCGCCTGCCCCGGCCGCCACACGGCGTCGCCGGCCACATTGCGACCCAGCGGCCGGCCATCCACATACCAGACAAGCCGCCCATGCCCCTCCGCAGAGAGCACGTACGACACATGCTCAGTGTCTTTCCACACCTCGGCGCCGTCCGGCGGAAACATGATGTGCGGCGGCGCATTTTCCCGCTCGAACCGCGCGAGCGCATCCGGAGGAAGGTGCTGACCCGGCACGTCTTCATGCAGGCTCGGCCCAGAGCTGCGCTTCGGCATGATACGCGAAATTGTATCGTAGGCTTCGAACAGAACAGGCAACGCAGCGTCGCGACCGGTCACACCCGGCCGCGGCGCTGAATCTGCCCGGCCAATCCACACCACGACCGCGTGGCCATTGCCCACGCCTGCCGCCCAGGCATCACGGAATCCATACGAGGTTCCCGTCTTGGCCGCGATGACAGGCGCCTCCTGCGTCAGCTGTGCCGGCATCCTGCCACTCGGCGCGGGCGATGCCGCAAGAATGTCGATGATCTGCTTGGCAGACTGCGCCGACATAATCTGCGTTGATGGTTTCTTCGACGTCTTCGCATCCACAACGTCGGACTCCAGCCAGTTCAACGGCAGCGCATGTCCCCGGTCACCCAGCGCGGCATACAGCAGCGCCAGTTCGCGCACGGTAAGCCCCGCTCCGCCGAGCGCGATCGCAAGACCGGCATCTTCATCACCGGACAGCGGCATCGACAAGTCCGCCCCCGCAAAAGCGAGAGCCGCAGCAAACCTCTGGGCCCCAACAGCATCCAGAGCTGACACGGCGGGAATGTTCAGCGAGTGCTGCAGCGCCTGCGCCACAGTCACGTCGCCACGAAAAGAGCGATCGAAATTGTCCGGCCGATAGCTGGAAAACCGCTTAGGGGTATCGGCAATGCGCGTGTCCGGCGCAGCCACGCCGTCATCGAACGCCAGCCCATAGATGAACGGCTTCAGCGTTGACCCCGGAGACCGCGGCCTGTCCGTGAGATCGATCCACCCGCCCGCCGTGAAGCGGTTAGCCGAGCCCGCCGCCGCGCGCACTTCGCGGTTGGCAATATCGACCGCCATGATCGCAACCTGTACACTATCCCGCGACGGCCCAGCGGCGCGCGTCGCCAACGCCTCGACTTCCTTCTGAAGCGCCATGTCGATCGTCGTGCGGATATTGTCGGGCGACGATGCACGCCGCAGCGCTTCCTCGGAAGCATGCCAGGCAAGCTGGGGAAAGTCGCCGCGCCGCGGCGCGGGATACTCAGCCGACTCCGCGGCCAGATCCTTCGCGAACACTCCCTCGTCCGCTAGCCGCATCAGTACGCGCTCACGCGCCACGATCGCCGCCTTGGGGCGCAGGTCCGGCCGTCGCGCTTCCGGCGACTGCGGCAGCGCGATCAGCATCGCGATCTGATCGGGTGACAGGTTGTCAGGCTCCCGTCCGAAATACGCCCACGACGCTGCGCGTATGCCTTCAAGGTTGCCGCCATAAGGCGCCATCGTGAGGTAGAGCTCGAGGATCTCTTCCTTGCTCAGCCGCCGCTCAAGCTGCCAGGCGCGGAACGCCTCGATCGCCTTGGAAACGATATTGCGCGGCCGCGGCTCGAGAAGCCGGGCCGTCTGCATTGTGATCGTTGATCCGCCGGACACGACCTCGCCAGACGCTGCCAGCGATCCAGCCGCGCGCGCCAGTGCAAGCAGGTCCACCCCGCCATGCCCCATGAAGCGTTTGTCTTCATACGCCAGCAGCGCCTCGACGAAATCAGGATCGATCCCTTCGAGATGCGCCTTCATCCGCCATTTGCCGTCCTCCACCGGAAAGACGCGCATCACAGCGCCGCGCCGGTCAAGAACGACGCCGGATACGACGTCCGCGCGATACAGAGGCGGCGGCACCAGCCAGTCGATCAGCACCAGCGGCAGGAGCACGTACAGGACGACCAGCGCCACGCGCCGCCACCATTCCGGCGGCCACCACAGGCGGAAGCGCCACTCCTTGCGGGGCAGCATCTTCCTTAGCCTGTCAGTCCACGTCGTGCTCATTCCTGAACGGCCTGCTCATGGCGAGCCGCCTGCTATCGCTTGGTTACCGTGATGGTCCGCGAAACCGTCCGCGCGAAGGTCTCGGGGCGATACATATCCTCGGCGACCACGCCCGGCATCGTGAACGTGCCTGGCGTCACGGCCCGGACCATGTAGGCCACCGTCTCGCGGCGCTGGTCGAACAGGTCGAACGACGCGATGAACCGGTCATCCCGCGCCTCCGCTATGTTCGGCGCAGCCAACTCTCCGAGGAAGGCGTACGGACCCGTATTGCCTGCATCCTCCGGCCGGAGGACAGCCTCGATCTCGAAGCCTGCCGGCAGCAGGTCGGCGATGATCAGCGGCGTGCGACGCATCTCCGTCGCCGCCACCGTGAGCGCGACGATGATGCGGTCGCCCTGGCGGAACGTGTCGCCATTGATGGCCTCTCCGCCCGGTGTCCACAGCTGCTTGTTGGCAAGCATGCCGTCGAACGCCGCAGCCGGCGCCGTCGCCGGCGAGCCGCGCGAGACAGCGGTCACATACAGCTGTCCCTGTCCGTTATTCGTGAACACCGGCGGCTGCGCGATCTGCGCGTCACGCATGCGATAAGCGCCGTTGCCCGCACCGTCGGCCCGCCCCTGTACAGCAACATTCACCGCCGACTGGCCGCCCGACAGCGCATTCGCCGCGAGAAGAAGGAACGCCTTCTCCTGCGTCGTCAGCCTGTCAGGCTCCGGAAGGTCCTGGGCCACGCGCTGGGACAGTCTCTGCACCAACGTCGTCTGCTTGGCTTCATGCGCAACTGCCAGCACGCCGGCGAGGTCGCGACGTGGCGTCTGGTAGTAGTCGCCGGTGTTGACGTAGCCGAGCGCACGCTCCGCCGAGTCGAACGCGGATTTCGCACGCGCATTGTCGCCGATCATGTAGAGCGCGGCGCCCAGCTGCGCCCGCGCAAGCGGGCTCTGGATCTGGTTCAGCCGGTCATCATGCAGATAGCGAAGGCGCGCACGATCCATCCGGCGGGCTTTCGCCAGCACATAGGACGCGTACGCCACCGACCGGTCCATCATCTGGCGCTCGGTATCGGTGTGGTAGCGGCTCTCATAGACTTCGAAGTCGTAGCCCGACGAGTAGCGCGACTCCCGGATCGCAAATTCCTCAAGAGAGTCATACGCCTTGTCGAGCGCAGCGTCAGGAACGACGTAACCGGCGGCCTTCGCACGGAACAGGAAGTCCGTTGCATAAGCCCCCAACCACGGGCTCGACAGCGCATCACCCGTCCGCCACAGGCCGATGGCTCCATCGGCGCCTTGCCGGTTAAGCAGCGTGTTGACCGCCTCCTGCACCTGGATGCGAAGATCAGCCGGCGTCTTGCGACCCGCGAGCGCCGCAACCTGCGCCGCATAAAGCAGCGGCAGCGCACGGCTGGTGATCTGCTCTGTGCATCCGTAGGGATACTGCTCCAGCGAGTCGAACAGCGCCGCCGCGTCCATCGGAATGGGCGAGAATGACACCTGCACATAGCCCGAGCCCGGCACAAACGAAGACAACGAGTTGGCCGCTGGCGAGAACGTCGCCCCCGGCTGGATCGTCGTGCGGATCACATTGCTCGCAGGCATCCAGGCCGAGCGTGTCTGGATCGGATAGCTGCGCGTCACCGCATAGCCGCCAGGCCCCGTGAGGTTGAACGAGATGTTCGAGACACCCTCAGCGCCCGACGAGAAAGTCGCGTCCCGATCCATACGCTGGCTCCTGGCGAGGTTCGCCGAAAGCGTGCCTGTCGTCGCTCGCACCGGACCCGTGGCCTGCAGGGCGGCATTGTAGACGCCAGCCTCGCCTTCCACGTTGTCCAGCGTCAGCGTGCCCGTGGCAGTGTCGCCCGGCGCAAGGAAGCGCGGAAGCGCCAGCAGCGCAGGTACCTGGTCGCGCACGGTCACCGGCTTAGACGCCGATCCCACGCCCGAATTGGACCACGCCACCGCCATCAGCCGCAGCTCACCGTTGAATGCCGGGACATCGAACGTCACCGACGCCTTGCCGCCATTCAGCTTCACCGGCGCCGACATCAGCACGACCGACTGCGTCGGAACAACGGTAAGGCCGGCCCCGCCGATCTGGTCGCCGCCCTGACGAATGTTGCCGGCCGCGCCCTGGTTCGGGTCGAGCAGGCGTCCATAGTCGTCGCGCAGCTCAACGCCCAGCCGCCGCTTGCCGAAGAAGTATTCGGCGGGATCAGGCGTCTGGAATCCGGTCAGCAACAGGATGCCTTCGTCCACCGCGGCGATCTGGACATACCCATTGTCGCCAGGCCCAGCCGCAGTGACGTTGACCGTCATCTTGTTGTTCGGCCGCTGCACCGCAGGCGCTGCGATATCCAGCTTGAACGTCCGCGGCGCCACATCCACTGCAACGTGAGCAACGCCCACCGCACGGCGCGGCTTCGGCGTCTTCACAGCGTCACGCGGCGTGTAGACCGTCGCCATCACATAGACGCCCGCGCCCCACTCCTTGGTCACAGGCAGGCGGATGTTCGCACCTTCGTTGGCCTTCACGGACACTGTACGTGTGAGAATGACGTTCTCCGAAGCGACCACGATTTCCGCTTCGCCTGAATAGGGAGGCATGATCGTGACGTTGAGATCGCCGCCGATAGCCGGTAGCGCATCGGGAACCTGCACGCGCACGCGATCCGGCGCCTCGACGCCCTCCTGCGGCTGGCCGCCCCAGCCAGACCAGAAACCATAGGAAGCTTCCCCGCCATTGGCCTCTTCGGTCAGGTAGATTTCATAGTCGCCATAATCGAGTTGGCGCGTCTTGATCGTCCCGCGGCCACCTTCCGCGACAGGGATCCTGCCGCTTTCCAGTTCGACGACACGACGCGACTGGCGCCACTGCCAGGCGCCGCCGTTCTCGCGATACCAGTCATACTTCCAGTCGATGCGAACCAGGCGCCAATTGATGTTGGCCGCCTTCAGTGCGCCGATGCGATCGACAGATACCACTTCGAACGACGCCGTCTCACCCTCTTTCGACGAACGGTCATCAAACGCCGGCTTCACGCCGATATAACGGGCCTCTGGCCGATAGGAGACGCGCACATCATCACGGACCGCGCGACCACCCGGCTCGATCGCCGCCATCACAGCGCGCAGCCGCAACGGACGCGAGGATTCCGCGTTCTCCGCGGCGCGCGGATCAAGCGAGATCACCGCGCGACCGGTCGCATCCGTGTTCGCCGGCGCAAGATCGAAGGTGGATTCACGGAACTGCTCGTCATGACGGCCGAACGCGAAGCCCTTCAGCTCCGGGAAAGGGTTGGGGTCCGACTCGACCCGGACATTGCCTTCGACGGGGAGGTCAGCGCCCGGAGCGCCATACAGAAAGCGCACATTCGCCGTGATGGGCCGGGCCTCGCCGGCGCGCATCGGGCTTGCCGTATCCGCTGTCAGATCCATAGCAATGCGTTGCGGGACGAAGTCCTCGACAGAGAAATTCTCGCTTCCGACAACACCGACGCCATCAATCTCGGTCGAAATGCGCCACGTTCCCCGCGCCGCCGTCTTTGGCACCGGAAAAGCGTAGTTTACCGCGCCATTGTGCTCGCGCGTATCCTTGAAGCGCAGCCGACCCGCCTCAAGGCCATTTGGGCCATAGACGATCATGGAGCCCGCCCGATTGCTCAGCGACACCGCCGCAGCATCGCGGATCAGCGAGGTGATGTAAGCGGTCTCGCCGGGACGATAGACGCCGCGCTCGGTATAGACGAAGGCATCAGCCGCCTGCGCAGGCGCACGTCCGCCAACATCGCGTTCACTCAGGTCAACCGGCGAACGGTCGAGATCGAGGATCGCGAAATCGCCATTTGGCGCATAGGCCATAAGCATGCGGGGCGCGACATTGCCCTCGCCCTTCATGATTGGGCCGGAGAAGCTTACCCGCCCAGTGCTGTCCGTATTGCCGCGCGCGAGAATCTCATTGTTCCGCGCCACCAGCTCCAGCTTTACGCCCGATACAGATTTGGCCGACTGCAACGACCGCACGGTCGCCGACATACCATCCACGCCCGAATACGTCGTCAATGCCAGGTCGGTGATCACCAGCCAGCGCTTCGCCCGCGCCGCCTCGTTCGGGATGTCGCCGGAAGCATCGATCTGGTCGAGTTCGACGAAGTATGCACCCGGCTGCAATTTCGGAATTGCCTTGGCGATCGGAAACACCGTCGTCTGGGCCGAGTTCGCCGACCCCGGCGTGTCGATCTCGCCCGTCCAAAGCTTTTCCGCGACGTCGTACACGTCCGAGCCGTAATCCATGTACCCCCAGCCGCCCGCGCTGTGCGAATAGCCCTGGCTGATCGTCTTGAAGGCCAGCGCGCGGTCGGTGATGCGCGAAATGGTGACCTTCACTTTTTCAACGTTCACCGTCTCCAGAGCGAGGCCATCCGCGTCGATCCGCGGGAGGATAACGCCATCACCCTTGAAGCCGACATAGGCAGGCCGGTCGCCAAAGGCGATCGCCACATCCTCGTCGAACGGCAGGGTCCGCCCGTCGCCCGCCGGCAGGCCCGACCGGATTCGGATTTCGCGATCGCCACCAAAGGTCAGGCCGCCAAGGCAGAGGTTCGAGCCCTCGACGGAGAGTGCGACCTCGGGGCCGTCACCCATGTCGACATAGGGGCGATAGTCCGTCTGAGGATTGAGTCCTGCCGAAAACCCGAGGCAGGCTTTCGGCTGGTCACGCGTCACGTCGATCGTGTAGCGCAGGAATTCGAACTCGCCCGAACCGCCCGCGCGCGGCGCATTCGCCTGTCGCGTCTCCAGCTGGGGCCCCTGATCTTCGCCAAGCACGGCCTTGGCGTCATTGCCCCCAGCAGGCCCCCCGCATGCGGAAAGCGAGATTGCAGAAAGCACGCCCGCGGCTGCAACAGCCACGGCGCGCAATAATGTCGTGGACCCCACGTCGTCCCTCCTGAACCCCAGCCACTTTTGAGTGTGCTGCATCCACCATAGCTTGCGCGCACCACTAGGAAAGACCACGCAAGGCTCAAGCTGCTGAAAAACAGTGAGTTTGGTACGCCGCCATGCCCGAAATGCGGCCTTGGGGGGCATGGTGCCGGATGAGGGGATTGAACCCCCGACCTTCGGTTTACAAAACCGCTGCTCTACCGCTGAGCTAATCCGGCCAGATCTTCCCAAGCGGGAAGTCAGCGCAGGGGAATAGGCGCCTCCAGCCGCGCATGCAAGCCCGTCTCCACCGGCCCCAAAATACCCCTGGACCGCCACAATCCGCCTGGAACCGGCCTCATCGGGAACTCGCGGGAACGATCGGCTCAGCCACACCGTTAGGGGACTGAAGACTGGACGCTGGGAGGCCCAACATGATCCGACTGACCACACTCACCCTGGGCTCGGCGATGCTCGGACATCTTGATTTCGTGGCAGATTATGCAATCGCGCAGACCTTGGCAGCTTGCCCGAGCCATGAGGCAGTGGTCTATTTTACCGCCGACTCAGCGACCCTCGATTCACAGCAGAACTTCGCGGTCGTAAGCATGGCCGAAGCCGCCCGCAGCTGCGGGGCAAGCGGCGTTCTCGTCCAGGCCAATGACGATGGCGAACGCGCCCGCGCCGTCGCCACAGCGCTCGGCCAGCGCGGCGTGAAGGCGACAATCGTCGTCCAGCCCGCCCTCGCACTGTCGGGAGACACGATGATCGCCCGCTCCATCACGCTGCGCGTTGCAAACCAAACCAGCACAAGTAGCTAACCCAGCGAGCTCCCCGATGAGCAAGCTGGCCTGGCGCCTCGTCCATGCTACAAGCCCCGCCACGGTGGACAGCTAAGCGGGACGGTATGGATAAGAGAATTTTGGGCCGCATCTATAGTCGGCTGATTCACAAGTACTTTCTGAATGACATGTACCTCGACCTGCGCGTGCGGGCCAAGAAGGACTCGGTCGACTACATCGAGGCAAACCTTAAGGACGCCATGCTCTGCCAGGGTCGCAAGCCCCTGATAGAACTCTGCATGAAGCGCGAGAAGGAGGCCAAGCTCAACGGCCTCATCCTGGAGTTCGGGGTCGCGGGCGGCACCTCCACCAAGATTATCGCCAGGAACGCCGAACCACGCACCGTCCACGGGTTCGACTCGTTCGAGGGCCTGCCCGGAGACTGGTCCGGCACGCACGAGCAAACCGGCCGCTACACCCAGCACGGCAAGGTTCCAAAGGTCCCGGCAAATGTGAAGTTGCACAAGGGCTGGTTTGACCAGACCCTCCCAGGCTTCCTCGCGGCAAACCCGGGACCAGTGAGCTTCATCAACGTCGACTGCGACGTCTACGATTCAACCAAGTACGTGCTCGAGCAGCTGGCCGACCGCATGCGCGTTGGCACCGTGATCATGTTCGACGAATACTACAATTACCCGAACTGGCGCGAGCACGAGTACAAGGCCTGGCAGGAATTCGTCGCGGCGCAGAAGATCACGTACCGCTACACCGGCTTCTCAACGATGCGCTACCACGCGGCGGTCCAGATCACGGGAATTGGGTGAAGCTGGGGCGGCCAACTCCAGGGAAAGACGCTCCCGACTGCTTGCAGCAGCTGGTAGCGTGAGTTCCGAGTGCTAGTCTCCACCCATGGAGGCTTCGCATGGTCTGGGACGCACCACCCCCTGCTCTCTCAGCGCCGGTCATGCCGTGCGGAGATCTCAAGCAGCAGCGGATTTGGGTAGGCGATAAAGCCGTCGTCCTGCGCTCTCCCGATTGCAAGTGGATACTCGCCTATCGCTCAACCACGGGGTCGGCCTCAGCGCCTCCCATCAAGGAGCCTTTGATTGCCGAGATAGCGACAATTGCCGACGCCGCTACCGGCAAGGTGGTCGCCACTTTCGAAATGTCCCGAAGCGCAAGCCTGCATTGGCTGGACGATGGGGCGCATCTGATGGTGAATTACCTTTCTGGCAGCGGTTCTGCAGAACCGCTCGTCATCCAGCTGCCGTCCGCTCCGGAGGCAGCTCAGGCTGCGGCTCCGATCGACCTGAGCGACGTCGTACTTGATGACGTGCTCAGGCGCATCGGCAAGTCTTCAGAGCAGGTCTACCATTTTTATGCATACTTCACCGCCGACACGGGCGACCGCGTCTTCATCTCTGCCGAGCCAGTCTACACGCTGCGCGGCGACGCCGGCCCCGGAGGGTCTGCCTGCCTGATTTACAGCATCGACAAGGCTACCTTCCGCGATGCACGCCTGGTCGAACAGCTACCCGAGAATACGCCCTGCCCGAATGGCCCTGCGGAATAGACTGGTCATACCAGCGGGCTGGCAATCCATGCCGGGCGAGGCTACATCGCCCCCATGGCCCGCATCCTCATCACCTCCGCCCTGCCTTACATCAACGGCGTGAAGCATCTCGGCAACCTGGCCGGCTCGCAGCTCCCCGCTGATGTCTATGCGCGTTACTGCCGGGCCGCCGGTCACGAAGTACTCTTCATCTGCGCCACCGACGAGCACGGCACGCCCGCCGAACTCGCGGCCATCGAGGCCGGACAGACTGTCGCCGAGTATTGCGCCGAACAACACGACATCCAGAAAAATGTCGGCGCCGGCTTCTCGCTTTCGTTCGACTGGTTCGGCCGCTCCTCCAACGAGCCCAACCGCCGCCTGACCCAGCACTTCGCCGACGTCCTCGAAGACAATGGCCTCATCGACGAACGCTCCTCGAAGCAGGTGTACTCGGTCGATGACAAGCGCTTCCTGCCGGATCGCTATGTCGAGGGCACATGTCCCAATTGCCGCTTCGAGAAAGCCCGTGGCGACCAGTGCGACAATTGCGGGACGCTGCTCGATCCCATCCAGCTCATCAATCCGTACTCCTCCGTGTCCGGCTCGCGCAATGTCGAGATCCGCGACACACGCCATCTCTACCTGCTGCAAACTAAGATGCAGGATCAGGTCCGCGCCTTTGTGGATGCGCGCGCGAAGGATTGGCCGCAGCTCACCACCTCGATCGCTTACAAATGGCTCGACGAGGGGTTGATCGACCGGTCGATCACGCGCGACCTCTCCTGGGGCGTGCCGGTCACGCGTAACGGCAAGCCGCGACCCGGTTTCGAAAACAAGGTCTTCTACGTCTGGTTCGATGCGCCGATCGAATACATCGGCTCCACAGTCGAATGGGCCGAAGCAACCGGCGGCAACTGGGAGCGCTGGTGGCGCACCGACAAGGGCGCCGACGACGTGACTTATGTCGAGTTCATGGGCAAGGACAACGTCGCATTCCATACCGTCAGCTTCCCCGTCACCATTCTCGGCTCGAAGGAGCCGTGGAAACTCGTCGACAAGCTGAAAGCGTTCAACTGGCTCAACTGGTATGGCGGAAAATTCTCCACAAGCCAGAAGCGCGGCGTCTTCATGGACAAGGCGCTGGAACTGCTGCCTGGCGATTATTGGCGGTGGTATCTCACCGCCAATGCGCCCGAGAGTTCCGACACGGCCTTCACCTGGGAACACTTCAAGTCGACCGTGAACTCCGATCTAAACGACGTACTCGGCAATTTCGTGAACCGGATCACGAAATACGCGGCCGCGAAATTCGATTCAAAAGTCCCCGAAGGCGGCAAGCCCGGCGAACACGAAGCCTGGATGGCGAACGAACTCGCCACCCGCCTGCCCGCCCTCATCGCCCATTACGAGGCCATGGAATTCCGCAAGGCCGCCGCCGAAACCCGCGCGATCTGGGCCGCCGGGAACGAATACATCACCAAGGCCGCGCCGTGGACGGCCTACAAGACCTCGGTTGACCAGGCCGCCGTTGGCATCCGCACGGGCCTCAACCTCGTCGCGCTGTTCGGCGTGATCGCGCAACCGATCATCCCAGACACGGCGACGAAGATCCTCGAAGCACTCGGCGTTCCCGAAGGAAACCGCAGCCTCGCTGCATCTAAGCTCGTCGCCGGCGACGCCATGCTGGACGCGCTGCCGCGTGGCATGACGATCGCAGTCCCGCCACAGCTCTTCACCAAGATTGAAGACGCGCACGTCGTCGACTGGACGCAACGCTTCGGCGGCGGCTGATCGTTCGCAGATCCGGCCGCGACGGAGCCTTGCCGCGCCGGAGGCAGACGGATCAGGTCAGCGGCCTGCCCTTCGTCTCCGGGAAGAGGAACAGGCAGGTGACGATACCGATGACGCCAAAGACAACCGGATACCACAGGCCGGCGAAGACATCGCCGGTGGCAGTGGCGATGGCGAAGGCGGTCATCGGCATGAAGCCGCCAACCCAGCCGATGCCGACATGGTAGGGCACCGAGAGGGCCGTGTACCGCACGCGCGTCGGGAAGAGCTCCACCAGCGCAGCAGCCATCGGACCGTAGAGCGCGCAGGCGCCGACGACGAGAACGAGGAAGCCACCGATGATGAGCGGCCAGTTGAAGTCGGCGGCCTGGGCCTGGAATTCGGCAGGCGTCGTGGGGGCCTTGATCGGCGGCGGGTAGCCGGCGGCTTTCAACGCGGCGGCGAGGCTTTCGTTGATGCCTTTCGCATGGGCGTCGAGTGCCGATTTCTCGAGTCCGGAGCCGTCAGTGGCGGCAGTGCGAGCGTCGGTATTGTCACCGATCTGAACCATGGCGGGTGAACCGGCGGGCTCATTCGAAATCGAGAAGCCGATGCCGGCGTTGGTGAGGTACGCGCGGGCAATGTCGCAGCCGGTTTCATACTTGTGGCCGCCGAGCAGGTCGAACTGAAAGGAACAGGTTGCCGGATCGGCGTGGATGACAACAGGCTGTTCGCGTTGCGCATTTAGCAACGCCGGATTGGCGCCAGCGGAGAAGGCCTGGAAGCACGGAATCATCGCGACGACCGAGAGAACCATACCCATGATGAGCACGGGCTTGCGACCCACGCGGTCCGACAGCCAGCCGAAGAAAACGTAGAGCGGGATGGAGACCAGCGTCGCGCCCATAAGCAGCACGTTGGCCCAGATGCCTGGCAATTTCATGAACCGTTCGAGGAAGATCTGCGTGTAGGAAAACACGCACCACCAGATGGCGCCCTGCGCCATCAGGAAGGCAAAGATCGCGAGCAGGACGAGGCGAAGGTTCTCCCATTTCAGGAAGACTTCGGCGTACGGCGCTTTCGAGATCGTGCCCTCCTCCTTCATCTTCAGGAATTCGGGGCTCTCGTGCAGGCGAAGGCGCATCCATATCGAGATGCCGACCAGGATGGCGGACGCAAGGAATGGAATACGCCAGCCCCAGGCGAAGAACTGCTCCTCGCCCATCGCGGCACGCGTGCCGACCACCACAGCGAGCGCGCCCATCAGGCCGAAGGCGGCGGACGACTGGATCCAGCCAGTGGATTCGCCGCGATGGTTGGGCGCGCAGTGTTCCGCGACATAGATCGCGGCGCCGCCATACTCGCCGCCAACAGCCATACCCTGCAGGATGCGTAGCAGGACAAGCATGATGGCGCTGAAGCCGAGCATCTCTTTATTGTCCGGCAGCAGACCGATAGCGAATGTAGCGCCGCCCATGATGATGACGGTGGCGAGGAAGGCGCCCTTGCGGCCGAAGCGGTCGCCCATGCGGCCGAAGATCAGCGCGCCGAGGGGGCGGAACAGAAGGCCCGCGGCAAATACGGCCAGCGTCGCCAGCAGCGCGTTCGCCTCGCCGATCTCGGCGGCATTGAAGAACTTGGCGGCAAAGATGCTGGTGAGCGCGCCATAGACGAAGAAGTCATACCATTCGAACGCGGTGCCCGCGGCCGACGCCACCACAACCGTGCGCAGCGGCGTCCTTGGCTTTGCAGCCGCCTCGGGCGTCGCCGATTCCATGCGTCTCTCCCTCGACCCTCAACCTGACCCCGCGCGGAAGACCTGCACCAGATCGCCGGGTTCCGCCAGAGGCCACAAGCTCCCTGCAACATCGTGCGTTGAGTTTCCCGTGTCAGGTGTTCTAGCCTTGTCTCTAAGCGAAAGATTCAAGGATCAGCGCATTGAAAAACGTATTCGCCATTACGGCCGCCATCCTGCTCGCCATCGCGCCGGTGGCAGCGCAGCAGGTGGGGAAGCCGATCCGGTCCGAACCCCAGCCGATCGCGGCGGTGCCCGCCCTGCCGGCGCTGCGCGACATTGCTTATCCCGGGACGCTGACGCTGGAGGTGGACGCCACCGATCTCGACCGGCGGATTTTCGGGATCCGACAGAAGGTGCCCGTGGCGAAGGCGGGTCCACTGACGCTGATGTATGCGGAGTGGATTCCTGGCAACCACGCGCCGCGCGGACCAATCTATAACTATGCAGGGCTGAAGATCTCGGCGAACGGCAAGCCGATTCCGTGGAAGCGCGATCCGGCGGACGTTTTTGCCTTTCACGTCGATGTACCTGCGGGCGTGAAGGCGCTGGATGTGGAGGCGCTGTTCCTGTCGCCGATCGAGGCTGCGCAGGGTCCGATCATGATGACGCCGGAGATGCTGCGCCTGAACTGGTATATCGGCGCGCTTTATCCCGCTGGGCACTTCGCGCGGAAGATCAATTTCGATGTGAGTGTGAAGCTCCCGGCCGGGTGGGACTATGCGACCGCTCTTGAGACGGCGTCGAAGTCGGGCGACACGGTGCGATTCAAGACGGCTTCTTGGGAAACGGTGATCGATTCACCGCTCTTCGCCGGCAAGTACATGCGGAAGTTCGACCTCGACCCGGGCGGTCGTTCCCGCGTGACCCTGAATGCGATGGGGGATGACCCAGGACAGGTGAACCCGCCGGCGGAGGTGATCGAGGTGCACCGCAACCTGGTGAAGCAGGCCGACAAGCTTTTCGGCGCGAGGCACTTCGATCATTACGACTTCCTTCTGTCGGTAAGCGACAGGCTGGCAACGTCGGGGATCGAGCATCAGCGCTCGAGCAACAACGGCGTGAACTCGCAGTACTTCACGGGATGGAATTCGGCCTTCGTATCCAAGGATTTGCTCGCGCACGAGTATGTCCATTCGTGGAATGGCAAGTATCGACGGCCGGCAGAGCTTTGGACGCCGTCATTCAATGTGCCCATGAGAGCGAGCCTGCTATGGGTCTACGAGGGACAGACACAGTATTGGGGGCATGTGCTGGCGGCGCGCTCGGGCTTCGTGACAAGGCAGCAGGCGCTGGACCTGATCGCGAACAACGCTGCGATGTACGAGATGCGCACGGGACGCGATTGGCGACCGCTGGTGGACACGACGATGGACCCGGTTATCGCCGCGCGGCGATCGCTGCCCTGGCAGAACTGGCAGCGCAGCGAGGACTATTATTCCGAAGGACAGCTGATCTGGATGGATGTCGACACGCTGATCCGCGAGAAGACGCAGAACAAGAAATCGTTGGACGATTTCGCCAAGGCGTTCTTCGGCGTGAACGATGGCGACTGGGGGCAGCTGACCTATACGCGGGCCGACCTGGTAGCGACGCTCAACAAGGTTGCGCCGCATGACTGGGAGACGTTCTTCCGGAAACGCGTGGATGAAGTCGCTCCAAAGGCGCCGTTGGATGGTCTGGAGCGCGGAGGGTACCGACTCGTGTATGGGGACACGCCGAACACGCTGTGGCGCGACCAGGAAGCGCGCACCCGGGCGGTCAACCTGCTATACTCGCTCGGTCTCTCCACGGATGCGGCGGGGAAGATCACGCTCATCCAGTGGGATGGTCCCGCCTGGAAGGCGAAACTCAACACGTCACTCACGATCACGGGGGTCAACGGGTTGGCGTTCACACCGGAGCGACTTCGCGCTGCGGCGGGAGAAAGCAAGGAGAAGCCAGTTGAGCTGCTCATCCGCTTCGGCGACACCCTGAAGACCGTTAAGCTCGACTACCGTGGCGGCCATCGTTACCCACGGCTTGAGCGGATCGCCGGCAAGCCGGCGTATGTCGACGATATTCTGTCAGCGAGGTAATCTCGTTCACAGTATGACGTCTGGTTGCGCGCGTTATCGCCCTGGCGGAAAGAACGCGCCAACAACGCCCGCAAACTGAACGGGGCTAGCGTATCCGTCGGCGGACACAGCCTGAACACCGAAGAACCAGTCGTCGATCACAACCTTCTCAAGCACGGTCGATGTTTCGCCGGCGGCTACGACCTTACTGTGCTGCCAGATCGGCGATGTCGTATCGCGCCACCAGACGATGTAACTGGCGGCGCCTTCGCTGGCGGTCCAGGTGACGGTTGTATTGGCAGATACTGCGCCGTCGATCTTCACCTCGCGCGGGGGACGCGGAGCAGAGGCAAGCGCGGCCATGGTCATCGCGTTGAGCTGTGTGACACGTGCGAGATAGGGGAAATCGACGCCGTCGATCGTATCGCCGTAGACGACACCATTCTCGGTGCGAAGGTCCTGATGCTGGCGGTGATAGTGTTCGGCAGCTTCAGTCACGCGCACGGCGGGGAAGCCGGCTTCAACCATCGGCACCTGGTCGCCGCCGCGGCTGAAACGGTCGCGACGGTAGACCATGGAGACATCGAAACTGGGCATGTGCGCCGCAGCGATGGCGTCCACATAGCGCGCGAGGTTGCGAGAGGGAGCGTCGACCTCGCCGCCAACGGAGCGGCGGGCGGCGGCGATCGATTCGGACTCATTGGAACGGACGCCTTCAGAGAAGACGCGAACCCTGTCATCCACGTGTGCAGCCATCCCGTGGCTGTTGCCGACGATGTCGTTGTTGAGCACGGCCAGCACTTCCCAGCCTTGCTTCTTGGCGTAGTCGGCGAGGATCCGTCCGCCATGCAGTCCCTGCTCTTCTCCGCTCAAGGCTGCATAGACCAGCGTCGCGCCGAACTTGCGCTTCGACAGAATTCGGGTGGCTTCCATAACAGCAGCGACGCCCGAAGCGTCGTCATTTGCGCCGGGCGCATCCGCGGTAAAGTTCATTACGTCGGTGACGCGGCTGTCGAGGTGGCCCTGGATGATGATGACGCGCTTCGGGTCCGTCGTTCCGCGCTGGATGGCGACGGCATTGGCGACCACGGTAGGATTTGGAACCCGCGGCGGCGCCGTGACAGTGTCCTGCACGGTGATGACTTCGAGGCAGTTGCTGCAATCGGCGCTCATCTTCCGGAACTCGGACTCGACCCAGCGGCGGGCGGCGCCAATGCCGCGCGTCTCGGAGACCTGATCCGACAGTGTGTGGCGCGTGCCGAAGGAGACCATCTTTAAGATGTAGCCGCGGAGGCTGGCCTCGCTGACATCGGCAGAGACCGACGCAAGCACGGAACGAACCGTCGCGCTCGGTTGAGGCGCCGGTGGCGACTGCCCGTCCGTTGCGCAACCGGCCAGCACGAGCGTGATGGCCGACAGATATCCCAGCACGGCTTTCATGTAGACCCTTCAGGTGAGCTTGTGCAGCGATGCTTGGCTGATGCTAGAACGGGTGACAAGTGTTGCGGCGAGGCTGTGGATAGAAATGACGAAGACGCGCGCCCTTTGCGGCATCGCGCTGCTTGCCGCCCTCGCCTTCAGCGGAGCTATCGCCATGGCCCAGAAGCCCACACTCGACCCTGAGTCCTTCCTTCCGCCCGTTCTGCCATGGAGCGGCGCCAGCGAGAAGCTGATCACGGCGCCGAACGATCCGTGGATCACGCCATCGGAAAAGACGCGACTGACAGCGACGCCGAACTACGCCGATACGCTCGCCTTCCTGGAGAAGATGGATAGGCAGTCCAGGCTGATGCGGATCGAACACTTCGGTACGACGCCGCAGGGGCGCGAGATGGTAGCGGCAATCCTCACCAAGGATGGCGCAGAGCTCCAGAACGCAAAGCCCGTTATCCTCGTACAGGCGGGCATCCATTCAGGCGAGATCGACGGCAAGGACGCGATGCTCATGCTGATCCGCGACATGCTGTTCAAGGGAAAGGACAGTCTGCTCGACAAGGTCAATGTCGTTTTCATTCCCGCCCTCAATGCTGACGGGCACGAGCGCTCCACGCCGCACAGCCGGCCGAACCAGCGCGGGCCTAAGGAGATGGGCTGGCGCAACACGGCTCAGAATCTCAATCTCAACCGGGATTTCATGAAGGCCGAGGCGCCGGAGATGCAGGCGCTGCTCGGGCTGATCAACAAGTATGATCCAGACTTCTACATCGACCTGCACGTGACCGATGGCCTCGATTACCAGTACGACGTGACCTACTGGTTCGACGGGTGGGATGGACTCTATGCCGACAGTCCGGCGATCGGGAAATGGCTCAATGATGTTTACCGACCAGAGGCCGACGCGGCGCTGAAGGCGAACGGGCACGTTCCGGGGCCGATGATCTTTGTGCGCGATGAGGCAGACCTGCCGCAGGGTGTGGACTTCATGGCGTTCGCAGCGCGGTTCTCTCACGCATACGGCGACCTGCGGCGCGTGCCGACTGTGCTGGTGGAGAACCATTCGCTGAAGCCCTACCGGCAGCGTGTTCTGGGGACGTATGTATTGCTGGAGCAAACGCTTGCGACGCTGGCGAGCGAGGCAAAGTCATTGAAGGCTGCGATCGCGACGGATCGCGCGGCGCGGCCGAAGACGTTGGATGCGAACTGGAAAACGAAAGCGGCTCCGGTGGGCACGCTCGACTTCCTCAGCGTCGCGTCCGAGCAGAGGGACTCGCCCGCCTCGGGGGGAAAAGTGTCGCGCTACCTCGGCCGGCCGGGGCCGACGGTTCCGGTTCCGATCTATGGATCCGAGCCTTCCCTGCAGCTTGATGTTGCCAAGGCCTACTGGGTGCCTGCGACCAAGCACGACCTGATCGCCAAGTTGAAGCTGCACGGGATCAAGGTGGAGACGATCGCCGAGGCGAAGGCGGTCGATGTCGAGATGATCCGCCTCGACGGCTTCCGGAATGCGGGGCTGTCCGAGGGGCGAATGACCTACGCGCCGACCGGCCTGAAGAAGGAGCGGCGGACGGAGACCTTTCCGCCGGGATCGGCGCGGGTGTCGACCGACCAGCCGCTCGGCGCACTGGCAGCCTATCTGCTTGAGCCAGAGAGCGAGGACTCGCTCTTCGCGTGGGGGTTCTTCGCCGAGATTCTATCTCGGGTTGAGTATATGGAGCCCTATGCCATCGCGCCGATGGCTGAGCAGATGCTGGCAAGCGACCCACAGCTGAAATCAGAGTTCGAGCGGCGGCTGGGCGAGGATGCAGCGTTTGCGGCCTCCCCCCTGCGCCGGCTGCAGTTCTTCTACGAGCGAAGCCCGTTCTATGACCAGCGGTACATGCTCTATCCGGTAGGTCGCGAGACCTGATAGGCCTGTTCATGCTGCGTTGACCCTGCAGCTGGCAGCTCTAGTTCTCGGTCTGATGTCGGAGCAGATTAGGCACGTCGATGCGTTTGGTTTTGGCGATAGGTTTGGCACTACTGGCGGGCGCCGCGGCGCTGGCGCAGCCCGCCGGCCGTTTTCAGGCTCAGCGTGAATCCGCCTTCGAGGCAGGGCTGATGCAGCGCGCCGCGGCCCGCGACGGCCTGCAGACGGGCATCAAGGCTGGCCCCGAGGGCAACAATGCGCGCGGACTGGCGCTGTCGGGCGGCGATGCTGCGGTGGTGGGACTGGATGTCCACGGGCGCAAATATGGCGTCTCGCTGGACGGAACCGGCGACGTGCTGATCAAGGATTTCGTGTTCACTGACAGGCAGTCGAAAGACATCTTCGGCGCGGGGCTGATCCTGGGCCAGAAGGTGCCGACGCGCGGCCAGACCTGGCTCAGCAACGCCTGGATTGACCTGAAGGGCCGCGGACCCATCCCGGATTACAAGGCCGCCAACAATGAGGCGATCAGCGTCGAGCAAGGCAACGGTCCGCTGAATGTGCGCCGTGCGGTTCTGATCGGCGGCGAAGAGTCCGGGCTGGACAACAAGGGCGATGTGCGGATGGACGGGGTATTCATTGCATCGGGCCACCGCTCGATCCGCGTGTGGGGCGGCGCGCGGTTGGTGATTGCGAACAGCATCGTGCTGGCCAACCGCGGGCACACCGCCATCTGGTTCGGCGGCGAAGATGGCGAGGCGCGCTTCGAGTACTACAACTGCCTGTTCGGCGAAGTTGGCGACCGGTGGGAGGATCTCTCGCGTGATCCGCCAGGGTCGCTGATCGATCGGGCGGACGATGTGCCGCTACACATGCGGCGGCTGCAGAGCGATCCTTTCGCCCGTGGTCGCAACAGCTTCTGGACGCCGACCGAGGCGCCGGTCCCGGCGGGCTATCTGAAGGGCGATCGCGAATGACCGAGGGGCGGCGGCGCATTGCTTTCGTGATCAACGCGCTGGGGCCAGGCGGCGCCGAACGCGTGCTGACGACAGTGATGGAGAATACCCCTGCGGATGCGTGGGACGTCCATCTCATCTTGCTCGACGAGGAGGAAGAGCACCGGACGCCGCCGCCCTTCGTAACCGTGCACCGGATGGACTGCGGCGGGCGTCTGATGCCCAGCATCTCCGGCCTGAGGCGGCTCTTGAAGGAGATCACGCCGGACATGGTGGTGAGCTTCCTCGTGCGCGCCAATGTGGCGGCGGTGATTGCAGCGCGTACGCTTGGCCTGCCCGTGGTGATCAGCGAGCGGGCGCAACTGTCGACACATCTCGAAGGCAAGCGGACAGGCTGGCGCGTGTGGGCTTCGAAGGTCGTGCCACGGCTTACCTATCCGCGAGCCGACCACATCATCGCTGTGTCGGAAGGCGTGCGGCTCGACCTTATCGAAAAATTCGGCGTGCGCGCAAACCGGGTGACGAGCATCCCCAACCCGTACGACATGGACAGGATCCAGCGCGAGGGACAGGAGGCGGCGGAGATCGCCCTGCCCCCGCGCTTCATGGTAGGCGTTGGGCGGCTGGTGCAGTCCAAGGGGTTCGCTGATCTGATCGACGCCTATGCGATCGCGCGTCCAGCGGTGCCGCTGGTGATCCTCGGCGAGGGGCCGGAGCGCGAGGCGCTGGCGACGAAGGTGGACTCATACGGCCTGAAGGAATGGGTGAGGTTCGGCGGCTATCTCCGCAATCCGTTTGCTGTGGTGAGCCGAGCGGAGCTGTTCGTGTCGGCGTCGCACTGCGAGGGGTTTCCCAATGCGCTCGCCGAAGCGATGGCGCTGGGCGTGCCGGTAGTGGCGACGGACTGTCCGTCGGGACCGGCTGAATTACTAGATGAGGCACAGGCGACGGGCGCGCGCGATATCTACGCAGCGCGTCACGGGCTGATGGCGCCGGTGGGGCAGCCCGCGGCGCTGGCGCGGGCTCTGGAGCAGATGAGCGACGAGGCGATGCGCCGCGAGTACGGACGGCGCGCGCGCGTACGCCTGGAGGCATACGGCCTCGCGCCGATTACCGAGCGGTACTGGTCGCTGATCGCTGCAACGTGCGACAATGCAGGACGACTCAGGACGGGCGCGGTCCGCCCGCCGGCAACGGCCGCCGAGGCGCCCGGACCGGCCGCATGATGATGTCATGGTGACGGCGGGCAATCGCGTCCCAATCGTTCTCTTCCAGGATGTAGGCGCGTCGCGTACAGCGATACGTGTCCGCATCCGCCATCAGCTTTGCGGCCAGCGCTGTCACATCACCCTTTGGATAATAGTTGGCGGGGTCGAGGCCCAGTTCTAGATGTGCGGGGATGTCCGAGACCAGGATCGGCGCATCGGCAGCGACGGCTTCGAGCAGGACGAGCGGGAAGCCTTCCAGGTAGGACGGATGAACGAACAGCCCGGCGTGACGGTAAAGCAATGCGCATTCACTCGCCGTCCGCATGCCTGCAAAGATCACGTCCTGGGACGCGTTGCGTTTCAGATCAGCGGCGTATTCATCGCTGCCCAACGAGCCGCCGACCACGAGCAATTTCATGCCGGCCGGCCGGGCCCTGTCGAAAGCCGCGACGAGATCGTGGAAGCCCTTGGAAGGGTCGAGCCGGCCGACACAGAGGATGTAGGATTGGGACATGACGCCGAGTGCGTCGAGAAGTTCTGAGTCGCCTTCCGTGATCGCGTTCTGGGGCGGAGCGCCGTTGTGGATGGTCACGAACCGATCCCGGCGTTCGGGATGTTCACTCGCCATCCGGTTCTCGATGATGTGGCTGACGCAGATCATCTCTTCAGAGAAGCGCGCCATCATGCCCTCGCCGGTCTTCAGGAACCACTTGCCGAACCGCCCCCATTTTGGACGGTCATAGTCGGTCGCATGGTGCGTGCCGATGACGCGGAAGCCGAGCAGTCGCGCGAACGGCGCGAAGAAGCCCGGCCCTATGGCGTGCAGATGGATCACGTCGGGATGCAGGAAGAGGCGCGCATACAGGATTGCCAGCGGTGTATGGATCAGCGTCTCAAGCGCCTTGCGCTTCGGCGCCCACAGCGACACGACGCGAACCTTGCCGTGCGTACCTGACTGAGCATAGCCGCTGCGGCCGATGACGGTGATGTCGAGCTTGTCGTCCAGCTTTGCGAGGCGGGTGTAGAGATTCTCGCAATGAGTCTCGATGCCGCCCATCACATCCGGAATGCCTCGCAGGCCGATGGCGCAGATTTTCATGAGTTGCTTTCCAGCGAGCCAGCAGGAGGCTCGCCCTGTGTCAGGGCGTAGCGACGCTCGCGGCGCATCCGCGCGAGCACGGCGGCCCGATTTTCCGCAGTGGGGCGTGGGCCGTCGACAGGGCGCAGCCTGCCCGGCGCCAACGCCGGTGACGTGACCGCTACCGTGTAGCCGCACAGAAGGCCGTAGAAGATCAGCCCCTCGATCAGCCAGAACGGCATCGTCGCCATGTTCAGCAGGACGAAGCCTACATGCGCGGTGAGCAGCTGACCGCGCGTCGTCCAGTCCGGCGCGCGCAGCGCCCTCGCGATCATCGCGAGCCACACCATCACGATCAGTGCAGCGCCTGTCAGGCCAAACTCGAACAGGTAGGAGACGAGCGTGTTGTGGGCATAGAGTCCGAACCGTTCGACCCACGAATCCGCGCCATAGCCGAGCAGCAGGTGCTTGTCGTCGCCAGCCGAGTATTCTTCAATATAACGGTTCCAGAGATAGACGCGGCCGGAAAGCAGTTTGCGTTCCGCGTCCGTAAACTGGTCTGGCGACTTGATGATCGCCCCGCCCTCTTCCGCAACGACGCCGACATCGGACATCCGGTCCGACATGATCGCGCTGCCCGCGACAGCCGCGGTCATCATCAGCAGCAGCCCGACAATGCTCACCGCGATCCGCCGCCCTGGCCGAAGGCTGCCGGCGACGCCGAACACGAAGAAGCCGAACACAATCGGGGCCGCAGCAATCAAGGCGGTGCGATAGTTCGCGAGAACCACGCCAGCCAGGCAGATCCCGACGATACCGATGCACGCAAGCACGTTGATGCGGGGCGCCAGCGAGACGACCGAAAGACACGTGATCAGAACGACCGAGAAGGCGGCTTCGTGATTGAACCCCCCGATAAAGCTGACCGAACCATCGCTTTCCGTCGCCTTGCCGACGTCCAGGACGATGGACAAGGCCTGGTACACAATCACAGGCGCGAAAGACCACAGCAGTAACCCGAAAACACGGGCATCCCCGTCCCGTCGAAGGCAGTCGATGGTGGCGAGCAGGACAATGGCGAAAAACCCCCACTTGAGGAGAGTTTCGATCGTGGGCGTCAGGGCACCGTTCATGAGACCGCTGGCAGCAATGGTCATCATCAACAAAATCAGGAATGGAAACCGCCCAAGCTCGGGAAGCCGCCGAAAGAGTATTAACCCGCCCACAAAACAAACTCCCAGCGAAGCCAGAGCATTAATGCTCACCCCGGCAACACTGAGATATGTGACTTCGTGATAAGCTTGCATGACGTATCGCAGCCACACAATTGCTATCAGCAAGCGCCCGGAAGCATGCGGCGTCTTCAGCGCCGCCCGCAACATCAACAGGAAAAGCACGGCGGTGGCCGGGTGAAGCGCCCAGCCCGGCAATGATCGCGATGCTTCTTCCGCCAGCATAGGTTCCCAGAGACCCTCGAACCGTCCGTTGTCCAACGTTCATGTTTGATGCGTATCAAGCAGCGCGGGACGAGCAAGGATATTGAGTGATGATATGCCACTTCAACGTCAGGGAGCAGCAAATGGCAACCAACGTCGTGTACGGTGCCCGACAATTTCTCCTGGATGGTGAGTTTGGCGCATGTTGAGTTTGGCGCGCGGTTGGGCGCCACGCCAATTTGATGCGCTCTGCGCGCGCACACTGCTTGAAAATGTTCAGAGTACGGAAGATAATATGTCCGAACCATTGGCTGGAAATCTGCCCGATCTAAATGTCAGTTCGATACGGGCTCAAAATGCCCTGTCGCTGTCGTAGCGGTCTCGCCTTCAGCCATTCTGCGGACCGGGGGACCCATGACACAAACTGGCAATAGCCTGACGACCCGACGTTCCGCGCAGACACTTGTTGCGGAACAGTCGCAATCGCTGCCATCCACATATCAGGGCTACGCCGCGGCCGAGCGGGTTTCGGACGCCAGCGATAAGCTTGTCGCCGCACTGATGCGGCAGAAACTTCTGATTCTCGGCGTTGCCGCTGTTGTCGCCGCCACGGGAATTGGCCTGACCCTCCGCGAAGCGCCGAAATACTCAGCAACTGCGCTGCTAATGCTGGATCCTACCCCGGAACAGATCGTGCCCGACCGAATGTCTACATCGGGTCGGGCGGACGCGGGCATCGTGGATTCCGAGATCGAGGCCATCCGGTCGCCTGTCCTGGTCACGCGACTTGCGAGCGAACTGGCCCTCGATAGCGACCCAGAATGGGCGCCCCCCGACCAGCCCATCATTGCCGCAGACGCTGCGTCACCACTTGCAACCGGGGCGGGCGCTCCAGGCCGTGATATTGGCTTCAAGCCGTCGTCGGCGGCCGTGAATGCGGTGCCGGCGCGGTACGGCCCCGCCGCTGCTGCGCCGCTGGCTGCTTCAGCGATGGCTCCGATGGTGCGTGCGATCCCGGATGAAGTCACAGACGCGGTTGCTGCCGCCATCGACGTTCGCCGGCGTGGCCTTAGCTATGTTGTTGAAGTTTCGGCAGTCTCCGAGTCTCCCGCCCGCGCCGCCGAAATGGCGAATAGTCTGTCATCGATCTATCTCACATCGCTGAAGGAGGCGCGCGCCGCCGCGTCAGACGACGCCAACGGCTGGCTGGACGAGCGACTGGCTGAACTGCGCCGTGAAGTCCAGGAAAAGACCGCCGCCGCCCAGCAGTATCGCGCTCAGCGCAACTTGCTCACGGCTCAGGGCTCCAGCCTGGCAGAACAGCAGATCGTCGAAATCCAGAGCTCGCTGATGGCGACGCGTTCGGAATACGCCCAGCATCGCGCGCAATACGAGCTGGTTTCCGGCATTGCCCGCGCCGGTGGGTCGCTGAATTCCGTGGACATTCCTGATGAAACGATGCGCGATCTCCGCTCGAAGGAAGCCACCCTAAGCCAGCGCATCGCAGACCTGCAGACCCGCTACGGCCAAGCCCACCCAAGCCTGCTCCAGGCCTATGAAGAAAAACAGGCGCTCGATGAACGCATCACGAGCGAAATGCAGCGCCTGGCTGCGTCCGCCAAGCTGCGCGCCGATGCAGTTGCCGCGAGGCTCGACACGCAACAGGCGCAGCTGAACAGCCTGACCGGCAAGCTTGTCAGCGACGATTTCGACGCCGTGAGACTGAGCGGGCTGGACAGCGATGCCCATGCAGCGAGGGTCGTCTATGAAAGCTTCCTGCAGCGCTCACACGAAATCCAGAGCCAGGGCGCTCCGGCGGCTGTCAGCGCACGATTGCTGGCGCCGGCCCGTCCACCGAGCGACCCGACATCACCGCAACTTCTGCTGAGCGCAGCGCTGTCGATCGCGGCCGGTATCCTGCTGGGTCTCCTCGCCGGAATCATTGCCGAACGCTCGCGACGGTCGATCGACACAGCGGAGGAAGCCGAAGAAAAACTCGGCGTTCGCGCACTGGTGACGGTGCCCGACCTGAGCAAGCGCGACTTGCAGCATATCCCCGAGCGTAACCGATCGCCGACCGGGTACATGCTCGCCAAGCGCCTGTCGCAGTTCACGGAATCCTTCCGTGTTCTTCAGACCGCCGTGATGCTCGCAAGCGCGCCGCACAAGAATGTTGTGGCCGTGACGTCCGCGATGCCCGGGGATGGCAAGACGACACTGTCGCTTGGCCTGGCCCGCGTGGCCGGCATGGGCGGGCTGCGCGCCATCATCGTCGATTGCGATGTTCGCATGAGGACAATCAACCGCCTGCTTGACATTGCGCCGGAGTTTGGCTTGCAGCAGGTGTTGTCAGGCGAGAAGGACTGGCGCGAAGTTGTGGGAACAGACACGGAGACCGGGACGCACGTGCTGCCCGCTTCCGGCCTGACGACGAAGGACATTTTCAGCACCGGCGCGATGGAGCGCCTTGTTGCCGAACTGTCCCAGAACTATGAGCTGGTCGTGCTCGACTGCGCGCCGATCTTCGCAGTCGCTGACACACGCGTTGTGGCCTCACTGGCCGACAACGTGGTTGTAGCGCTTCGTTCCGGAAAAACCCCTGCGCGTGCAGTGCGGGCAGCGATCGCACAGTTGGAGCTCGCGGGCGCGAACGTCCTTGGCGTTGTGATCAACCGGGCCGACGTCCGCAAGGGGCGCAAGCGGTCGTTCTATGACGGACTCTACTATTCGAAGGCGTTTTCCGGTTACTACACCCGCGAGGCCTGAGATAAGGTGATCCATCGGACCAAGACCGGCGGTGTTCAACCGCCGGCCTTTTCCTGTCTGGCCACAGGGTACTGGCGATCAAAACGCAGACCGGTCTGACAGGAGCACACGGACGGTCCGCAGAAGAACCTTCACGTCCATCGCCCAGGACCAGTTGGTTACATATGTCAGGTCGTATTCGAGTCGCTCGACGATCTTTGCGTCCGTGTCGGTGAGGCCGCGAGCGCCGGAGACCTGAGCGAGTCCGGTAATCCCGGGACGGGCGCGGTGGCGGTATGCATAGCGCCGATCGACGTCGCCAAACTTCCTGTCATGCGCAAGCGCGTGCGGGCGCGGCCCGATGATCGACATGTCGCCTTTCAGCACGTTGATAAGCTGCGGCAGTTCGTCGACGCTATATTTCCGGAGGAAGCGCCCAAGCGCAGTGGTTCGGTCATCGCCGTCCCTCGCCTGCGCAATGGAACGGCTTTCCTGGGTCTTCATCGTGCGAAACTTCAGGATACGGAAGGGCCTGCCTTCAAACCCGCCGCGCCGCTGCCTGAACAACCCTGGGCCGGGGCTGTCGATGCGCACGAGCGCCCAGATACCCAGCAGGGCCGGCGCAAGAATGACCAGCGCGATGCTTGCTGCGACAATGTCGAACGTGCGCTTGGAGACGCCCCCGATAACTTTCGCCGAACGATGCAAATCGTTGCTGCGGCCATGCCCCGCCGCCAGCGGGGGCGGACGAAAATCCGCGTTTCCGCCGACGAAATCCTGAGGTGCTGTAACCGCTTCGGAAGCGATTGCTTCCGGAACCCCGACGCCCATAGCGCTACCCGCTCTACTTCCGGTAGTTAATCAATTCTTTCGCAGAGTGTTCCCGTCCGCGCCAGCTTTTTCTGACGTATTTGTGCATTCGATCTGGTATGCACCGCGTACGGACGAAATTGGCAGGCGGCGCTTTGCCGGTTCTACCCTGCAGCTAGATTAAGCTCGTGCGTATGGGCAGTATCAGGGGACAGATGATGAGACATGTTGTGCGGAAAATCTCGTTTGCGCTTCTTGCATTGGCAACGATGGTCGGCGGCGGCTGTACAACGACGGCGCTGCCGCCCGGCGCTGCGCTTGCGGAGCCTGGCGCAGTCCCTGACTACCTGCTCGGCGCGGGCGATCGTGTTCGCGTAACGGTGTTCGGCGAGCAGGAGCTGTCCGGCGAATTCCTGGTATCCAGCCGAGGAGCCGTGGCGATGCCCCTCATCGGCGAGGTGCAGGCAGGCGGTACGACGCTGGATGCCTTCACGAAGACTGTCGAAGAAAAGCTTGTCGCAAGCGACATGGTGCGAACGCCAAAAGTCAGCACTGACATTATTGCGTACAGACCGTTCTATATACTTGGTGAAGTTGCCACACCCGGCCAGTATCCCTATGCGATCGGCATGACCGTGACCAAGGCGGTGGCAACGGCTGGTGGCTTCACCTACCGCGCCAACACGGGCACAGTTTTTGTCACGCGTGAGGGGAATACGCGTGAACAATCGCTACCAGTTACGGCATCAACGTGGATCGGCCCCGGCGATACGATCCGCGTGGCCGAACGGACCTTCTAGGCCGCGGGCGAGGCGCTTAGAGCCAGCGGCACAACACTTGAGCCGGTCCACATTGCCGGCGGAACGACGTCGATCATGTCTGGCCTATTGCGTGAGCGTCCGCCTGTTGTCTGCCTCTGGGGCGGCCACCGGCCCGCGCCCGATCTCGAGACGCGCACAACCCCGTCGAACGCCGACAAGGGCGCGCGCGAACTGAAGGCACGCGGGTATGGCGTACTTTCCGTTTCGCCCTGGACCCGCGGAAAGGCGCCGAGTGGAGTTGCCAGAAAACTTCAGTACGTAGCCGCCGTGGGTAAGGTCCTGAAGGCATCGCGCCCCGCCAATAGCGTAATCTACACAGCGGACCTGCCGTGGATTCGCGTGCTCGCAGCAATGAAGCAGGCAGGGCTGCAGCGGCGGCGGGTGGTGGTTCACTGGGGGGGGATCGATTTCGATCCGCAGTCATTCTCGAACAGGGGCTACCTGAACAAGTACGACAAACTGTTCGGTGCAATCGATGCAATCTGGTTCGCCAGCGAAAATGAACGGCAGATCTGGTCGGAGGCCTTGCCCCATCACGCGGGCAGGATGGCGTTTCACCCGATGTTCGTGGACATCGATTACTACAGCAAGATCATGCCTGCCACGTTGTCGCACGACGTCGTCGCTATCGGCAGCGACTCGCGGCGCGACTGGGAGATACCGATCGGCCTGGCCGCTGGTGGCCTGCGCGTCGCCATCGTGACGGAAGATCATGAGGTTCGCAGACGTATCAATTCGCTGCCGCCTGCCGTCCATTCGAACATAACGCTGGCTTTCCGATCGGGCTTTCAGCAATCGGCCCGGATTGCGGCGGCTGGCAAGTGCCTGCTGGTTGCGACGACAGCCAACTTCCGCTTTTCCGGCTCGACCACCCTTGCAGTCGCAATCGCGCTGGGACGGCCCCTCGTGATCGACGATCCGTTTGACCTGCCAGCCTATGGCGTCCAGCCCGGCGTCCATTGCGAGAGCTTCGTCCGGGGCGACCTGGCATCGGCGCAGGTGGCTGTACGCCGGATTGTTTCTAGTCCGGATCATGCGCGCGCCATGGCCAGTTCGCTCGCCAGCAGGCGCGACCGGGTCGACATCGAGGCCTATGTCGATCGGCTGGAAGCCAGCTTCCGCCCCGGATGGCGCGCCAACCACGCATCCCCCTCAACGGCGGGGATCATCGGTGACGCGCCCGGCGCGGCCCCCGCATGGCCCTGAAGCGTTTCAGCATCGATCTCGCCTCGCTGTCCGCCGGCCGGATCGTGCAGACCGTCGCGGCATTCCTTGCCTTGCCAATCGTCGCGCGGCTGCTGGGCCCGCATGAGTACGGTCTCGTCGCGGTGGCGATGAGTTTCGTGATGTGCACGATCTACATGGCTGACGCCGGCATGGGCCAGTCGCTGGTACGAACGCCGGCATCTGAACGGACCACCTGGTCGAGCGCGTTCTGGATGATCTCTGGCTTCGGCGGCGTGCTGAGCCTTCTGCTGATCGCCATCTCGTTCGCAGCGCCGTTGGTGTTCGGAGAGCCGCGTTTACAGGGGCTGCTGCTCGGGCTGGCGGTTGTACCCATGATCGTCTCCGCAATCGCCGCCCCCACAGCCGACATGCAGCAGCGCCAGAAGTTTCGCGAACTGGCCGCGATCGAAGGCGTGTCCGCGCTGACAGGTCTCGGCGTCGCGATCGTGCTGGCGTTTCAAGGGGCGGGCGCATGGGCGCTCGTGCTGCAACAGGTCGCGTTCTGGCTGATGAAGGCGGTTCTGATTGTCTGGCGCACACGGTTCCGGCCGACACTAGAATTCTCGACATTGAACCTTGCCGAGCACAGCCGCTTTGCACGCGACACGCTTGGCGCGACCCTGCTCTACTTCTTTGGCAGGCAACTCGATCCGCTGGTTCTCGGACGTATTCTCGGCGCAGCGCCGACCGGGCTTTACTCCTTCGCAACGCGCGTGATGAACCTGCCACACCAGCTGGTCGCCAGCCCGGTGCAGAATGCGTTGTTCGTTCGCATGGTGGAGCTACGCGATGACAAGGCAGCATTGCGAGACCTGCTGCTGATCCTCACCACAGCGGTCGCCCTCCTGGTCTTTCCGGCTGTCGCGACGCTGGCGGCGGCGAGCCCAGCTTACTTTGCTTTCCTGCTCTCCACCGAATGGCTGCAGGCGGCCCCGGTATTCGCGGTGCTAGCGCCCGTGGCCGCAGTCCAGACCATTCTGGTTCCGGCCAATGCGCTTCTGCTGGCGAGGGGTCGTACGGATGTGCGCTTGCGGCAGACATTCGAGACGGCCGTGCTGTGGGTCATCCTTTTGCCGCTGTCTGCCCCATTCGGGCTTCTGGCGGTCGCGGGAGCCTTCACGGTGGTGAACCTGCTCTACCTGCCGCGTTCGCTGGGACTCACCCTGCCGGAGGTGGATCTCAGGATATTGAGTTTCCTCAGCATACTTGTACCTGCAACCATGGCAGCGCTGGGGATTTGCGCTGCTCATGCCCTGCTTCGCAACTCTGTCCACATGAGTGACCTGCAAGAGATATTTGCCTCGCTCGTTGAGCTGGCCATTGCTTATGCCGTCCTGTTGATGGCTTGCCGCGGGCAGCTGGCGGGGCAGCTCAGAACCCTGCGGACGCTCATGATGCGTTCGACGGCTGCGACCTAGAAGGAAGTTGACTGGATCATGGCGATCAGAGTTTCGACGATCATCGTCTCGTATAACCGGCTGGACCTGCTCCATCGCGCGATCCGGAGCGCACTGGCGCAGACGCTCGACAATTGCGAAGTGATTGTCGCCGACAACTGCTCTTCGTTCGACGTGCACAAAGAACTGGCCAGCTATGGCGAGGATGTCGTGGTGATCAGAACAGAACGGAATGGTGGCTGCGGCTATGCGCGAAACGTAGCCGTCCGCAAGGCTCGGGGCGAGTTCGTGGCCTTCCTCGATGATGACGACCACTGGAAGCCGGAAAAGCTGCAGCGACAGTACGCAACGATCGGCAAACGGCCGATGACGACGTGCGGTCAGGAGTTCATTCCTGAAACCGCATTCAACGTTCAGCAGATCACGGCGATCACGCGCAGGATGATCAGCCAGTACAATTCGGTCTGTGGGCCTAGCGGCTTCTTCTGCCGACGTGACCTGTTCGATACGGTGCAGTTCGACGAGGCGCTGAAGTACGCCGAGGACTGGGACTTCATGCTGCGCGTGCTGGAGGTCGGCGAGATCGGTTATGTGGCCGAACCTCTGCTCTACTACACGTTCAATGCGGCCTCATCGATGACGACGTCGAGCCGCGGGCGGTCGTGGGAGGAAATCCAGTATCGCTTCGCCGCCGCCGACAAGCATCGCGCCGCCATGGGCGAGTGGAACTACCGTCAACGCATTGCCGCGATTACGCTGGCCCACATCCTGGACCGGCCCGATCGCCTGACATTCATCCGCCACTCGCTGCGCAAGGCAGGGGTCACTGCAACGGGGATCGCGCTGGCAAAGAAGGCGGCGTCCAAGCTGATGCCGCGACCAGCCCATGCCCCACGCGACGGCGTCGCGGCGGGCTGACGGACGATCGGGGGAACCTGGTGAGCCCGGCAACAACCGAACTTGCGACCCAGGGCCAAGGTCAAGGCGGCGATCAGAATCGTCGAGCGATTCCTGCTCGGCCGCTTTCGCCATCGATTCTTGTACTCATTGGCCGTCGACGACCCGCCAGATCCAAACGCAATCGTCCGAGATCGTGGACAACATCTCGACGCGATGTCAGCGTTGCAACGGCGGAGACTTGCTGCGTCGAAGACTGGCTGTGACCCTCGGTTTGAACTTGACTGTCGAGGCGCGGGTGGTTTCGCAACTCGCGTCCACACCAGGATCAGCGAGCAACTCTTCAACACCTGTGAAACGTCAAGCACGCCCAGCGTGAACTGGAAGGACAGCCAGACTGCATGCCAAATCACGGCAGCTGAGAAGCGACGCCACCTTTACGAAATTCGCGTCATTTCGGCGCCCCAAAGGCCGTTGAACAGAGCCTTCCCAGAGAA